>DASQKP010000011.1:0-38264 GCA_035630455.1 Thermoleophilaceae bacterium | reverse complement strand
GACGTCCCAGAGTTGAACGAGAAGATGGAAAAACTCGGCGAAGAAGAGCTCGGGCCCGAGCAGGAAGAGGCCTACGCCGAACTCGACCGGGAATTCATGGAAGAAGCACCCTGGGCTCCCTACGGGACGAGGCAGGTCTCGACCTTCGTCTCCGACGCGATCGACCTCGACGCCGTGATCTACAGCCCGATCTTCGGCCAAGACCTGACCAGCTTCGAGTTCAAGTAATAGGCGGTGATGGGCCGTGTTGGGATCGAACCAACGACCTTGAGATTAAGAGTCTCCTGCTCTACCAACTGAGCTAACGGCCCTGGAGGCTCCGGAGGGGAGCCGGCTAGACATTGTAAGGGGTCGGGTCAGGACTGCGTGGTTACGGCGGCGAGTGCGTCGTCGCGGGAGGCGTGGATCGGGAAGACGCGGTCGAGGCCGGTGATCTCGAAGATCTTGGTGATGTTCTGGTCGGTGCAGACCAGAGCGAGCGATCCGCCGGCGGGACGCAGGCGCTTGACGCCGCCGACGAGGACGCCGAGGGTCGTCGAGTCGATGAAGGTGGCCGCGGAGAGGTCTACGACGATCCGCTTCTTGCCGTCCTCGATCAGGGCGACGAGGCGCTCCTTGAACTCGGGAGCGGTATAGAGGTCGATCTCGCCACCGAGCTCGATGATCTGGGTCTCAGCGTCGATCTCCTCGTCGCTGATGTGGAAGTTCACTGGCCTCCGCCTCCTTGCTTCTGCTGCTGTCCACCCGACGGCTGGGCGCCGCCCGGCTTGGTCGGATCGATCTCGACCCCGGACTCCTGTAGCTGCTGAGCGATCACCGCGGCCTTGAGCTGCTTCAGCTGCTCGCGTACGGCCTTGCGCTGGCTCGCGGGCGCCAGGCCGATCGCCTTCGCGCTCGCCAGCTTCTCGACGCGCTTGTCGCCGGCGAGCAGCGCGTACTGGGCAAGCTGCAGATAGGAGGCGGCGTCGTCGCTGTCTGCCGCGATGACCTGCGCCACCTTGACCGCCTGCTGGGGTTGGTTCAGCGCCGCCGGGTCGTAGACCTGTAGGGCTACACGGGCCAGCGACGCGTCGGGCTGGCCGTCCTCGACCCGCAGATAGGCGTTCCAATGTTGTCCGGCCTTGCGCAGCTCGTCCTGCGCGTCAGCGGGGAAGACGCCCTGGTCGTTTGCCTGGGCGATCGCGAGCGAGTAGTAGTCGCGGACGAGCTCCTTGTGCGCGTTGGCGGCCTGCGGGTTCGCCTTGACGCGCTCCTCGTTCTTGTCGACGCGCTCCTCGACGATCTCGTTGCCGCTGCCGTTGTTGCCGCCGGTGAAGGCGTCGACGAGACCGCCTGAGACGTCGCCACCGATCCCGAACAGCACGAGGCCCCCGCCCATGAGGACGGCGAGCATCAGATAGACGCCCTGGACGACTCGGCGCCGCTTCCCCTGAAGATCGAACAGCATGTCGATGCGGAGACTAGCTAGGAACTCTCCGGCGCGGCGACATCTTCCACCTTGTCGGCCCCACGGCTCATCCAAGCGGCGAGCACGATGCTCAACTCGTAGAGGATCACCAACGGCACCATCTCGAGCAGCATCGTGATCGGGTCGATGGTGGGCAGCAGCGCGGCGAGCACCGCAATGGCAAGAATCGCGTAGCGGCGGTTGTGGCGCAACTGCTCGACCGTGACGATGTTCACCCGCACGAGCGCGATGATCGCGATCGGGACCTGGAAGCCGAGACCCATCGCGAGCATCGTCATCGTGCTGAAGCTGTAGTAGTCCCGCGCCCGGACCTGGGTGTTGAACTCGCTCGCGTTGAAGCTGAGCAGGAAGTCCGTCGCCGGCGGCAGCACGACGAAGTAGCAGAACAGCACCCCCGAGATGAAGAGGAACGGCGACATCAGCATCAGCGGCTTGGCGACGCGCTTCTCGGTCGGGCTGAAGGCCGGCAGGATGAAGGCGTAGAGCTGGTAGAGGATCACCGGCAGCGCGAGCAGGATCGCCGCGTAGGCGGCGTTGGTGAAGGTGGTCGTGAACGGCTCGGTGACGCCGAAGGTGAGCGGCTGGTCGTACTTGTCCGGCAGCGGCTTGTTGACGATCTCGAGGATGCGGTTGTTCTGCCAGCCGCAGATCGCGAAGGCGAAGACGAACGCGCCGATCGCGACCATCAGCCGCGACCGCAGCTCGTCGAGATGGTCGACGAGCGTCAGCTGCTCCTCATGGGAGACAGGCTTCACCCGCGGCATCGAATCCGCCTCTCCTGCGTCTCGCGCGGGCGGCTAGGAGCTGTGGCGGGCTGGCTCGGAAGGCTCAGCACGGACCGGCTCCGGCGTGGCCTCGGCACGGTCGATGTGGCTGGCGTCGAGCTCGTCGCGGTCCTTGCTCTTGCCGGTGACCGAGTCCTTGAACTCGCGCATCCCGCCACCCAGCGAACGGCCGAGGTCGGGCAGGCGCTTCGGGCCGAAGATGAGCAGCACTACGACGAGGACGATGATGATCTCTAGCGGGCCGATGTTGGGCATGTCGCTCCTGGCGGAATCGGGGCACCTCTGATGGTAGAGGCTGCAGGGAGTGTGCGGGGCGCCAGCGCCCCTGGATCAGCGCCCCGCGTCGAAGTTCTTGTAGAAGCGGCTCGGCGTGGGCTCGCCCTGGCCCTGGTACTTGCTGCCCTTGTCCTTGGCGCCGTAGGGAACCTCTACCGCGCCGTCCATGCGCATGAACGAGAGCTGGCCGATCGGCATTCCCTCGTAGATCGTGATCGGCAGGTTGGCGACGTTCGACAGCTCGAGCGTCAGGTTGCCGGAGAAGCCCGGGTCGACGAAGCCGGCCGTCGAGTGGATCAGCAGGCCAAGCCGGCCGAGCGAGCTCTTTCCCTCGAGCCGCGCGACGAGGTCGTCGGGCAGCGTGACGCGCTCGAGCGTCTGGCCGAGCACGAACTCTCCTGGGTGGAGGATGAACGGCTCGTCGCCGCTGACCTCGACCAGCTCGGTCAGCTCCTCCATCGGCTGGCGCACGTCGATGTAGGGGTAGCGCGCGTTGTGAAAGACCCGGAAGCGGCGGTCGACCCGCACGTCGATGCTCGACGGCTGGATCAGGCTCGCGTCGTAGGGCTCGATCTCGATGCGGTCGGCCTCGATCTCGGTGCGGATCGTCTTGTCGCTGAGGACCACGGCCACGGCAGCGTACAGAGAGGGCCGGCCGATCGCACCGTCCGACGGTACGTAAAGGATCGGGTGGGCAGTACCGATACGAACAGCGATGGAGCCACGCGATCGACAAGATCAGACGGCGCTGGCCTCGGTAGGTCAAGAGGTCGGGCTTCACGTGTGCGTCCGCTGCGCCTCGCGACTGGTCCAGCCGGAGTGGTGGGACGAGACCGCGGGCGGTTCGTGGCGGGTCGGCCTGCGCTGCCCCGACTGCGAGCACCGTCGCGAGGGGATCTACTCGCAGCGCGTGGTCGACACCTATGACGAACGGCTCGACGACGGCGCGGACGAGCTGACGACTGCCTACCACCGGCTCGTGCGCGACAACCTGGTCGCCGAAATGGAGCGCTTCGCGGGCGCTCTGCGCGCCGGGGCGATCCTGCCCGAAGACTTCTAGAGCCGCGCTGCAGCGATCGTTCAGGAGTACCTGGCGACCACGCCGTCGGCGACGAGGTCGAGCGCATCGCGCTGCCACGGCTCGAGGTCGATCGCGGCGAGGTCGCGCTTCGCGGTGGCGACGATCTCGAGCGCCTCGGTGCGGGACCGCTCGAGCGCTCCCGTGGCGGCGATCCTGTCGCAGAGCGCCTCCGCCTCGCGGGGGGTCGTCGCCGCCGAGCGCAGATCGAGCGCCCGCAACTCTTCGTCGCGCGCGCGGGCGACGATCAGCGGCAGCGTCACGGTGCCGTCGAGCAGGTCGGTGCCACGGTGCTTGCCTGTGTCCTCGACGGGACCCGAGACGTCGAGCACGTCGTCGAGGATCTGGAACGCCACGCCGATGCGGTCCCCGAACGCGGCGAGAGCGTCGGCGGTGTGGCCACCGCGTTCGCCCAGCTCGGCGCCGAGGCGGCACGAGGCGGCGAACAGGCTGCCCGTCTTCAGCTGGCAGCGCTCGCGGTAGCGCTCCGCGGTGACATCCGCCGACCAGGCGTCGTCGCGCTGCATCAGCTCGCCGCGCGCGAGCGCCGTCGAGGCGTTCGAGAGCGCCTGGACGGCGGGCGCGCTGCCGGTCGCGGCCAGCTCCGCGAAGGCCCGCGAGAAGAGCAGGTCGCCGGTCGCCACGGCTGCGTCGCGGCCGGCGGTCGCGACGACGGTCGGATAGCCGCGCCGCAGCGGCGCGCGGTCGAGCACGTCGTCGTGGACGAGCGTCGCCATGTGCAGCAGCTCGACGGCCGCCGCTGCCGCCACCACGCGCTCGTCGGGCTCGGTGCGGCCGGCGCAGAGGAACACCAGCAGCGGCCGCAGCCGCTTGCCGCCCGCCGCCAACGTGCCGCCGGCATGCCCCGCCAGCACCTCGCCATGAGCACCCGCGACCTCGTTGAGCCGCGCCTCGGCCAATCGTAGTCCGCTCGCCAGGCCAGGACCTCCGGCCGCAAGCACGGGCAGGAGCTGCTCGCCCGTGTTCACTACGCCTCCGGCACTGACCCGGAGTGAATGGCGATGATGCCGCCGGCGGTGAGCACCCAGCGGACGTCGGTCAGCCCGGCGGCTGCCAGCTCGGCGCCGAGCTCGTTCGGGCCGGGAAAGCGGCGAACCGAGCTGGGCAGGTAGGTGTAGGCGTCGGAGTCGCCGGCGAAGCGGCCGAGCGCGGGGACGGCGGTGTCGAACCAGAAGCGGAAGAACCAGGACAGCGGCGGCTTCTGCGGAGTGGTGATCTCGAGCACGACGACGCGCCCGCCGGGCCGCACGACGCGGCGCATCTCGGCGAGGCCACGGCCGAGATCGGAGAAGTTGCGTGCGCCGAAGCCGACCGTCGCGGCGGCGAACTCGTCGTCGACGTACGGCAGCTCGAGCGCGCTGCCCTGATCGAAGCGGATCTCTGCGGCCTTCTCGCGCGCCAGCTCCAGCATGCCCTCGGAGAAGTCGAGGCCGACGACCTCACCGGCGTCGCCCACCCGGCCGCGCAGCTCGATCGCGAGGTCGCCGGTGCCGGTCGCGACGTCGAGCACGCGATCGCCGGGACCGACGTTCGCGATGTCGGCCGCTCGCGCGCGCCAGCGGCGGTCCATGCCGGCGGTCATGACCGCGTTCATCCGGTCGTAGACCCGCGCGATGCGATCGAACATCGCCTCGACCTGGGTCTCGGGGAGCGTTCCGCTGGCGGGCGCGTCGCTCATCGGACGGCGCCGCCTACTTGGACTCGGACTCGCCGCCGCCGGAGGGCTCGGAGGCCTCGTTCTCGGCGCGCAACGAGGCGATGAAGTTGACGAGCTCGTCGAACTGCTTGGGCTCGTTCTCGCGCAGGTTCTCATAGGACGGCATCGGCGCGGTCGGATTGATGAGCGTCCGGGCGATCGCGTCACGGCCGAGCCGATCGCCGATCTCGGTCAGGTCGGGACCGAGCGAGTTCCCGTTGTGACCGATCCGGTGACAACCGAGACAGCCGGACGCGGCGGCGACGTCGGCGCCGCGCTGGTACTGCGGCGCGACCTCGATGTCGACCTCGCTCGGCGGGCCGGCGAGCGCGCCGAGCACCGTCAGGTAGGTCATCGCGGCGACGGTGGCGACGGCGCCGATCATCGCGATCGGCCGCTTCATCGGGTGGCGCTCAGGGTTGCGGTCGTAGAACGGCAGCAGCAGGAGCAGCATCAGCGCGATCGTCGGGATGCCGATCGTCGCCACGAACACGAGCGCCGGCGGCTTGACCACGCGCAGCAGCTCGAAGAGGAAGAAGAAGTACCACTCGGGTCGCGGCGAGTAGGTGGTCGTCGTCGGGTCTGCCTTGGGGCCGAGCTCGGCGCCGAACAGGACCGCCATCAGGATGATCACGGCCATCGTGACGATCGCCATCGCGCCGTCCTTGGCGACCGCGTACGGGAAGAACGGCTTGCCCTGGCTCTTGAGGATCGAGTACTCGCGGAGGTACTGCTCCTTCTCGCGCGCGTTCACGTCAGATCTCCTCGCGCTTGAGCGACTTCTTCTCGGCCTTCAGCCACGGCGGGGCGCTGGTGCCGAGCTTCGCGACGAGGTAGAGATGGGCGCCGATCAGCGCGCCGATCAGACCTGGGATCAACATCATGTGGAGCGCGTAGAAGCGGCTCAAAGTGGTCGCGCCGAACTCGGCGCCGCCGCGCATGAAGTCGGCCAGGTACGGGCCCATGATCGGCCCGGAGGCGTTGATGTTGACGCCGACGACCGTCGCCCAGAACGACCGCTGGTCGAACGGCAGCAGGTAGCCGGTCAGGCCCATCATCAGCGTCAGGACGGTCAGGACGACGCCGATGACCCAGTTCAGCTCGCGCGGGTACTTGTAGGCGCCGAAGACGAAGGTACGGCCCATGTGCAGGAACAGCAGCACGATCATCACCGTGGCGCCCCAGCGGTGCATGCCGCGCACGAGCTCGCCGAGGAAGACGTCGTTGGTGATGTGGGCGGCCGACGTGTAGGCGCGCGACGGGTCCGGCTCGTAGTACATCGCCAGGAAGACGCCGGTCACGGCCTGCGAGACGAAGGCGAACATCGTCGCCGAGCCGAGCGTGTAGAACCAGTTGGTCCCCTTCGGGACCTTGCGGAAGAGGAAGCCGCGCAGGAACGGGCTGGCGCCGGTGCGCTCGTCGAGGTAGCCGAGGACTCCAGCACCGGCCTCGGCGCCGTTGTGCTTGGCGCGCTCGAGCGGCGTCGGGGCGGCGCCATCGCGCTCGGCCGGCCGCGGCGGCGCCGGTCGGAGGAACTTCGGCACCAGGCTCATGTGCTCGGCCTACCAGGGTAGAGGTACTCCCAGAGCCCGTCGAGATGGTTCGACGGGTCGCGCGGGTGCGGGAAGCGCTCCAGCTCGGAGTTGACCGAGAAGCGGTCGCCGACCTGGACGCGGCCGTTGCGCACGCGCGTGTAGAAGCGGTCGAGCGGGCGGACCGGCGGACCGCCGTCGACCTTGCCCTCGAAGTCGTAGACGCCACCGTGGCACGGGCAGACGAAGCGCTGGGAAGCCTGGATGTAGCGGACCGGGCAGCCGAGGTGGGCGCAGCGGGTCGAGATCGCGACGTACGGGAGATCGGAGTTGCGCTCCGCGTCCCGACCCGGATCGAACTTGCGGATGTAGACCGTGGTCTTGCCGGCCTCGCCGATAGACGGCACGAGGTTCATCACGACCGGGACGTAGGTCTCGGGGTTGAAGTCGTCCTGGCCGCCGACGTCCTGCCAGTTCTCCGGCGTGCCGTCCTCGAACATCGGGCCGAGCGCGAAGCCGAGCGCGGGCAGGCCGAACATCGCCGAGGCGATGCCGCCGTAGGCCAGCGCGCCACCGGTCATGAAGGTACGCCGCGTAACCGTCTCGCCCTCGAAGGCGCCCGGCGTGTTGCGGTCGGCGGTGTAGCGCGACTTGCGCTTGTGCTTGTCGGGGAGGTCGGCCACTGCTGCTGGGGAGTTCGAGCGCCCGGGGCTCGGACGCGCGACAGCGGATTCTAATTACGCGAGCCGTTGCGCGCTGTCAGCCCAGAGGGCGGCGGCGCGCCCGGGGTCGTCCTCGGCATGCGCTCGGGCGGCCGCGGTGATCAGATCGGACAGCTCGGAGACGGCCTGGAGGTCGCCCCGATCGGCCACCCGGCTCAGTCCGAGGGCGTAGAGCGCATCGCCCGCCAGCAGGCGCAGATCGGGGTCCATCCCGGCGAAGGCGCGTGGCTCGCCATAGTGGAGCAGGTAGCCCTCGTGGACCGCTTCGATGGTGAAGAGCCGGTCCGGATCGGCGATGACAGCGGCGAAGCGGTCCGGTCCCGGGTCCGCCACGGCGTGCGCGGCGAGCGCCGGCTCGACAGCCGCCACGACCTCGCGAAGGGCGCTCACGCGGCAACCTCCTGGAATGCCTCGGCCGCGGCAGCGAGAGTCCGTTCGATCTGCTCGTTGGTATGGGCAAGCGAGGGGAACCAGGCCTCGAAGCGCGACGGCGGCAGGAAGAAGCCGCGCGCGATCATCGCGCGGGTGAAGGCGGCGCTGCGCTCGGCGTCGGCGGCCTGGGCCGCGGCGTAGTCCTCGACGGGCCCGGCGTGGAAGAACGGCGTCAGGAGCCCGGTCGCGCGCGTGACGTGCAGGGGGACTCCCGCGTCGGCGGCGGCCGCGCGCAGGCCCTCGGCGAGGCCGGCGGAGAGGGCGTCGAGACGGGCGTAGGCGCCGGCGTCGAGCAGCTGCAGCGTGGCGAGGCCGGCCGCCGTCGCGAGCGGGTTGCCCGACAGCGTCCCGGCCTGGTAGACGTCGCCGGCGGGCGCGACGTGCTCCATGAGGTCGCGGCGGCCGGCGTACGCGGCTGCCGGCAGGCCGCCTCCGACGATCTTCCCGAGCACGGTCAGGTCCGGCGTGACCCCCTCGAGCTCCTGGGCGCCGCCGCGAGCCACGCGGAAGCCGCTGATCACCTCGTCGAAGACGAGCAGCGCGCCGTTGCGGTCGGCCTGCTCGCGCAGGAACGGTAGGAATGGCTCTCCCGAGGGCCCATTCTCGGTTCCAAGCGCGCCGCGCGGCGGGACGAGCCCCATGTTCGCCGGGTACGGCTCGGCCAGGACCGCTGCGACCTCGTGCTCGTCGAGCGCGCGCTCGACGGCGGCACGGTCGTTCCAGGGGACGACGATGGTCGCCGCGGCGTGCGCGGCCGGCACTCCGGGACTCGCGGGCAGCCCGGCGGTCGCGAGACCGGAGCCGGCCTCGGCCAGCAGCCCGTCGACGTGGCCGTGGTAGGCGCCCGCGAACTTGAGCAGCTTCTCGCGCCCGGTCGCGGCGCGCGCGAGGCGGACCGCGCTCATCGCGGCCTCGGTGCCCGAGTTGACCATCCGGACCATCTCAGCGCTCGGGATCCGCGCGACGATCTCGGCGGCGATCTCGACCTCAGCCTCGGTCGGGGCGCCGAACGTCGTGCCGCGGGCGGCCGCCGCTCCGACGGCCTCGACCACGCGCGGGTGCGCGT
The DNA here is from genome assembly GCA_035630455.1 of Thermoleophilaceae bacterium. Taxonomy (GTDB): domain Bacteria; phylum Actinomycetota; class Thermoleophilia; order Solirubrobacterales; family Thermoleophilaceae; genus JAAYBF01. The sequence continues at coordinate 29,188 of DASQKP010000011.1, read as the reverse complement.
GGCCGGCGATCAGCGGACCCCACGAGCTGACGAAGTCGACGTAGCGGTTGCCGTCGACGTCGACGATCTCGGCGCCCTCGCCGGAGGCTACGAAGATCGGGTCGCGGCCGATCGAGCGCATCGCGCGCACAGGTGAGTTGACTCCGCCGGGCAGCAGCTCGACGGCGCGGGCGTAGAGCGCCCGCGAACGATCGTCAGCCAGCGTGCTCGGCCTCCCAGCGGCGGTGCTCGTCGGTGAAGTAGAGCAGCCGGATCTTCTTGAACTCGGTCGACGAGTAGAGCGTGCGGCGGTCCTCGATCCCGCTCTCCTCGGCGATCGAATCGAGGATCGCGTCGCACTCGTCCTTCGAGCGACCGTGCGCCATCGTGAACACGGAGTAGTGCCAGTCCTCGTAGGTCGGGCGCTGGTAGCAGTGAGATATGCCGCGGAAGGAGGCCATCAGTGGGGCGACCTCCATGATCCGCTCCTCGGGCACGTTCCAGACGCCCATGCCGTTCGCCGAGAAGCTGGCGCGGCGGTGGTAGAGGATCGCGGCGACGCGGCGCAGCGCCTTGCGCTCGCGCATCGACTCGAGGTGGGCGAGCAGCTCGTCCTGGGAGATGCCGACTTCGGCGGCGGCGGGCGCGTAGGGCTCGGGGGTCACCGGCATGTCGCCCTGCAGCGCGCGGATGACCGCGACGTCGAGCTCGGTCGGCTCGATCGGATCGGGCTCGATCGGGTCCTGGGCGACGCCCATCGCCGCGAGGTCCTTCGTCCCCTTCTCCATCTCGAGGTCCATCCGGATCTTGAACAGCTTGATCGTCGGCAGCTGGCGGATCGACTCGGCGCCGGTCAGCTCCTGGAGCACGTCGAGCGTGCCGTCGAGCCCGAGCTTCGAGCCGGGCTCGGTGGCGATCGTGAACCACATGTTGAAGTCGTGGTTGCGCAGGTAGTTGTGCGAGACGCCCGGGTGCGAGTTCACGACCTTCGCCGCGCGGTGCGGGTTCTCGGGGTCGACCTTGGCGGCGACGAGCATCGAGCTGTAGCCGAGCACGCGCGTGTCGAAGATCGGCGTGACCTGGCGGACGATCCGGCCGTCGAGCAGCCGCCGGACGCGGCGCATCGCCTCGTCCTCCGAGATGCCGGCCAGCCCGGCGACGTGCTCGTAGGGGCGGGGCGCGATCGGGAAGCTGCCCTGCATCAGGTTGAGCAGCTTCTTGTCGAGGTCGTCGAGCGGGATCGCCGCGCCGTCCTTGCGGCTGCGCGTCTTGGGGATCGCGGCGGCCTCTCTCAGCGAAGCCATCGCGCGGCGTCCTTCGCGTGGTAGGTGATCACGATGTCGGCGCCGGCGCGGCGGATCGCGGTCAGCGCCTCGAGCACGGCGGCGCGCTCGTCGATCTGGCCGGCCGCGGCGGCCGCCTTGACCATCGCATACTCGCCGCTGACGTTGTAGGCGGCGAGCGGCATGCCGGTGGCCTCCTTGATCCGCTGGATCACGTCGAGGTAGGGCAGCGCGGGCTTGACCATCAGGATGTCGGCGCCCTCCTCGGCGTCGAGCAGCGCCTCGCGGACCGCCTCGTCGGAGTTGGCCGGATCCATCTGGTAGGTGCGGCGGTCGCCGAACGCGGGGGTCGAGTCGGCGGCCTCGCGGAACGGTCCGTAGAAGGCGGAGGCGAACTTCGCCGAGTAGGCGACGATCGGCGTCTCCTTCATGCCCTCGGCGTCGAGCTGGCCGCGCAGCGCGCCGACGCGGCCGTCCATCATGTCGCTCGGCGCGACGGCGTCCGCTCCCGCGCGCGCGTGCGAGATGGCGGTCTGGGCGAGCAGCTCGAGCGTGACGTCGTTGTCGATCGCGCCGTCGGGCCGGACTACTCCGCAGTGGCCGTGCGACGTGTAGGCGCAGAGGCAGACGTCGGTGATCACGAGCAGCTCCGGGTGCGCCTCCTTGATCGCCCGCACGGCGAGCTGGACGACTCCCTCGTCGTCGTGGGCGCCAGAGCCCTGCTCGTCCTTCTCCGCGGGGACGCCGAACAGCAGCACGGCGGGTATGCCGAGCTCCTGGATCGTGTCGGCCTCCTCGACGGCGTGCGAGATCGACAGGCGCTCGACGCCCGGCATCGCCTCGATCGGCGTTCGGCTGTCGGTGCCGAGCTCGACGAACAGCGGCTGGACGAGGTGGGCCGGCGTCAGCTCGGTCTCGCGCACCATGTCGCGCAGCAGGCCGCTACCGCGCAGCCTGCGCATGCGGGTCGCTGGAAAAGCCATCGCGGTCAGTGTAGGCGGCGACCGCCCGGGCGCGGCTATGCTCGCCCCATGCCACAGCTTGCGCTGTCAGCCGTCGGGAGGGATCGGCCGGGCATCGTCGCCGCGACGACGGCCGTGCTGTTGCGCCACGGCGTCAACGTCGAGGACTCGCGGATGTCGATCCTGCGCGGCCACTTCGCGATGACGCTGATCCTCGGCGTTCCGGAGGACGGCGACCGCAAGTCCTTGAAAGCGGACCTCGACATCGTGGCCGCCGACCTGGGCCTGGAGGCGCTGGCGCTGAGCGCCGTCGAGCCGCTCGCCGAAGCGGCGCCCGAGCCGACGCATCTCCTGAGCATCTACGGCGTCGACCACCCCGGGATCGTCCACCACGCGACGCGCGTACTCGCCGAGCACCGCGTGAACATCACGGACCTGGAGACCCGACTCGTCGAGGGCGACGGCGAGCCGTCGCTGTACGCGCTGCTGATCGAGGTCGCGGTCCCGGCCGACGTCGACGCCGCGGACGTCGACCGCGCGCTGGCCGAGATCGCGGCCAGCGAGGTCGTCGAGGTCAGCCTGCGCGAGCTCGACAGCCACGAGCTCTAGGGAAGTACGCCGTGGCCGTTCGCGAGGTGCTCCGCTACCCGCACCCGGCGCTGAAGACGGTCGCGGAGCCCGCGCCGCTCGAGTCGCCCGACACCGAGCGCGCGGCGCGCGATCTGCTCGACACGATGGTCGACTTCGGGCACTGCGTCGGCCTCGCCGCAACCCAGCTCGGCGACCTGACGCGGATCGTCGCCGTCGACGTGACCGGTCACAAGAAGGCGGAGACCGAGAGTGGCCTGCTGCTGCTCGCCAACCCACGGGTCGTCGTGGAGGACGGCGCCGAGGTCGCCCGCGAGGGCTGCCTCAGCATCCCCCACCTGACCGCCAACGTCCGCCGCGCGACATGGATCGCCGTCGAGGCCGACGCGCTCCAGCTGACCGGCGACGGCCTCACGTCCAAACCGCTCCGCATCGAGACCGACGCCTTCGAGGCCCGCTGCCTGCTCCACGAGATCGACCACCTCGACGGCATCCTCTTCCTCGACCGCGTCGACTCCCTCACCCGCGACGTCTTCCCGCGCAAGAACTACCGCTGACCCATGCCGCATCCGCTTGACGAGGAGTCGCTGGCCTACCTGCACGAGGACGACGGCGCGGAGCAGCCACCGCCGATCGCCCCACTCCAGGACTCGCTTCGGTTCGGCGACATGGACTGGAGGGAGTTCGAGCGGCTCTGCCTCCGCCTCGTGGAGCGCACGGGCGAGGTCGAGGACGCGGGCCTGTACGGCGTCCCCGGCGAGCGTCAGGAGGGAATCGACCTGTTCGCCCGCCTGGGCGACGGCGACTACCACGTCCTGCAGTGCCGTCGCTGGGCACGAATGGGGCCGGCGGACATCAGGAAGGCCGTCGATGACTACTTCGCCTCCAAGTGGTTCGACCGCTCGTCGACATTCGTGCTCTGCACGAGCGCGGACCTAGGGCCCGTCGCTACCGCCGAGGAGATCCAGGCGCAGCATGCGCGGCTGCGCAACGCCCAGAAGGTCTTCGTGACATGGGGGCCGGACACGCTCGCGGAGCGGCTCCGGGCGGAGCCGGCTCTGGTACGCAGGTTCTTCGGCCAAGCGTGGGTGGAGCGCTTCTGCGACACCGATCCGCAGTCCGACATCCCGCCGCTGTGGGCAATCCGTTACTCGTCCCCGGCGTTCGCGCACCGCGACGACGAGTTGCGCCAGATCGACCGCGCGGCCACCGCGACCAACTCCCCCCGCATCGCCGTGCACGGGCTCGGCGGCGTCGGCAAGACCGAGCTGGCCGCTGCGTGGGCAGAGCGCAATCGCGAGCGATTCCGGCTCGGCGTCTGGCTCCCGCCCGGCGGCACGGCAGCGCGCAGGGCGGCCCTGGCCGACGCCGCACGCCAGTTGTCTGGCGAGCATCACGGCGACGAGGCGGCGATCGACTGGCTGGCGCAGGTGCTCGTGTCGCGCTCGGACTGGCTGCTCGTCCTCGACGACCTGGAGGAGCCCGACGACCTGCGACAGGTGGCCCCGCCCGGCGGCGGAACGATCCTTGTCACGTCACGGCACCACGGTGGCTGGCGAGCGCTCGGGGCGGCGCCGGTCGCCCTCGATGTCTTCTCCGAGCAGGACGCCGTCGAGTACCTCTGCGCGCTTTCCGGCGACGACGATTGCGACGCGGCACGAGACGTCGCCGAGATCCTCGGGTCGTTTCCGCTCGCGCTCGCGCAAGCCGCGGCGTATTGCGACCGGACGGCCACCAGCCTCGCCCGATACGCCGAGCTGCTCGACGAGCACGGCTTGGACCTACTCGCCGGCGACGGCCCGCCCGCCTACGACAAAACCGTACGCACGACATGGACCCTGGCGCTGGAGATCGTGGACGCCGACCCGCTCGCGACGCTGATTCTCCATGGCGCGAGCTTTATGACCGGGGCGCCGATCCCGCGCTCGGTGCTGACGGGCATCGCGAACGCGGTCGACCGCACCGAGCTGGACGTCGACCGGGCGCTCGAGACCCTGCTCGGCTTCTCGCTAGTCCAACCGACCGACGATGGCATCGCGCGACACGACCTGCTCGCGCTCGTGGCACGCGAGCGCATCGCGAAGCGGGGCGACGCCGACAAGCCGCTCGGTTTGACGATCCAAGTGCTCAGAGAGCAGCTGCCACAGCAGTACGACGACCTGGCCGCGCTGGAGCTAGGACGCCGGCTGATCGATCACGCTCGCTCGCTGATCGAGCACGGGCTGGAGCGACTTGGAGCATCCGACGCCCTGCTCAACTTGATGCACAACTCAGCCGCCTACCTCGCCAGCGCGGGCGACCTATCGGCCGCGCTCGAGCTCTACGAGCTCGAGCTGCCGCTGGTCGTAGAGGCATTCGGCGATCACTCACGCGCCCACGCGGGAGTACTCAACGACTACGCGATCGCGCTGCGCCAGCTGGACCGGCTTGACGATGCCCGTACTGCCCTCGGGCTTGCGCTCGAGATCAAGGAGGAGCTGGGCGGACCCCCGGCGCTCCTGCTCAGCTCGTTGGAGAGCCTCGCCCAGGTCGAGCGCGCGAGGCGCGAGCTCGACTCGGCGCGGGCCCTCTACAGCCGTGCCACCGAGGTCGCCGTCGAGGCCTACGGCGACGACCATCCTCGCTTCGCGATGCTGCTCAGCAACATCGGCACGCTGATGCTCGACGACAAGCAGCCTGGAGTCGCGTTGCGGACCTTTGAGCGCGCCCTGGCCATTCTCGCCGCCGCGGCCGGCGACCAACGCCTCGCCGAGCTCCGCATCAGAGCCAACCTCGGCAACGCGCTGTTGGACCTCGGGCGGGCGGACGATGCGGTCGTAGCGCACGAGCGGACGCTCGCCGACGCTCGCGAGCTGTACCCGACTGGCCATCCAGAGATCGCGAGCACGCTCAGCAACCTCGGCAACGCACTGGTCGCGTCCGACGATGCACGTCGCGCGATCGAGGTGTACGAGGAAGCGCTCGAGATCACCGCGCAGAGCTTCGGACGGTCTCATCCCGACTACGTGCGAACGCTCTACAACATGGCGGGCGGGCTGCGCGAAGCTGGCGAGCCCGCACGCGCCGAGGCGACCGAGGCCCAGGCGCGGTCGATCGCCGCGGCGATCGGCTTCCCGCTTCCGAGCGACGACTAGCCCGCGGGCGGGATGGCTTGGGGGAAGCGGAAGAAGAAGTTGGGGTCGTAGGTCTGCTTTACCTGGCGGAGGCGGGGGAGGTTGGTGGCGTAGTAGGCGCGCTGCCAGTTGGGTAGGGAGGCGTCGATGTAGTTCTGGTAGGCCTGGCCGGAGACGTAGGGACGCATTGCCTTGTGGGCGCCGGCGATCCAGGACTTGCTGGCGCGCTGGGCGGTGGCGCCCTCGAAGTAGGCGCCGTACTGGATGCAGAAGAGCTCGTCGCGGTGGACGAACGCGGTGGCCCCGGGCTTGGGGCGGTTGAGCGCGCCACCGTAGGAGTCGAGCAGCAGCGCGCCGGAGCCGAGCGAGGGGTTGGCGTTGCGACGCTCGATCCAGTCGATCGCCGTGCGGCGGCCGGCGCTCGACAGCGGCTGGTCCACGTAGTCCGACTTCGCGAAGAATGCGGCGCGGGGCAACGTGCCGCCGCCGCTTGTGTGCTTGGTGTGGCAGGACCGCAGCGGGTCGCCGAGGCAGCCGGCCCAGCGCAGCATCAGCGGCAGGTAGGCCTCGGTGCCGATCGAGAGCTGGGCCCCGTGCTCGAGCAGCGGCCGGATCGTGGCGCGCAGCTGACTCTCGGATCCGAAGAACTGGCCGTCGCAGCTGACCTGCGGCGGACCGCTGCCGCTCGTGATCAGGTGGAAGATCGCGGTCAGCTCGTCGGTCGCCCCGGGCAACAGCCGCTGCCACGCCTCGAGCGCCTCGCTCGCCGCCGCCCACGGCCAGGTGATGTTGAACCAGCTGGCGCTGCGGGCGCGGTGGGTCTTGAACTGGAAGCCGGTGACGATGCCGAAGTTCCCGCCCCCGCCGCCGCGGCAGGCCCAGAAGAGGTCAGGGTTCGTGTCGCGGTCGACGCGGCGGATCCGGCCGTCGGCGGTGACGATCGTCAGCGCCGTCATGTTGTCCGACAGCAGGCCGAAGCGGCGACCGGCCAGGCCCATCCCGCCGCCGAGGGCATGGCCGCCGACGCCGACCGACGGGCAGGAGCCGGCCGGCACTGTGACGCCGCGCCGGGCGAGGCCGGCGTAGACGTCGATCAGCTGCGCGCCGGCGCCGACGTTGACGCGCGTGTTCCCCGCCTTCGGCGAGACACCGGCGATGCGGTTCATGTCGACGACGATCCCGTTCGCCAGCGTCGAGTAGCCGGCGTAGGAGTGGCCGCCGCCCTTGGCGACGATCCGGACGCCGTAGCGCTGCGCCCAGCGCACCACCGCCTGGACGTCGCGGACGTTGAGCGGCTCGACGACCGCCTGCGGGCGAAGGCCGTCGAAGCGCTCGTTGTAGACGAGCCGCGCGGTGCCGTAGCCGCGGCTGCCGCGCGCGAGCACCGGCCCGTCGACAGCCGACCGCAACGCGCGCAGCGCCCGGTTCGAGATCGACGCCTCGCCGGTCAGCAGGTCCGACGCCGTCGCGAGCGCGTCGAGCGGCAACGTAGCCGCGGCGACGGCCGCGGCCGTGCCGGTCAGGAAGCTACGTCGATCGACGGCGGCCACGCCGCGATCCTAACCGCGAGCCGGGCGTCCTCGGACGATGTTCGACGGTTGTACGGGTCGGGGCCCCCACAATCGTGCAAGAAGATCGGAAGGCTCAGACGAAGCGTCGGAGGGCGAGCCGGGCAATGGCCCCGAAGGCCAGCGCGAGCGCCGCCAGGTGAGCGAGCGCGGTGGCGAGACCGCCGGAGTCGTTGAGCGCGGCGTCGAGCGCGTCGAGCGTCGGGCGGAATGGGAACACGGCAGAGATCGCGCGGGCGATGTCGTAGACCGCTGGCGTGACCGAGCCCGAAGGGACCAGCGCGAGGAAGGCGAGCGGGAGCGAGAGCATCACGCAGAGCAGCGAGGCCGCGCGGACCTCGCGCGTGACGGCGCCGACGGCGACGCCGAGGGCCCCGAACGCCAGGGCCGACACGGCCAGCGCGAGAACCCAGAGCGGCGCCCGCCCCCAGTCGAGATCGACGAACAGGCCCAGGCCGACAAGCATCGCAAGGCAGATGACCAGCGAGCAGACCGCCGCCAGGCCGGCCTTCTCGACCAGCAGCCCGGTCTTCGACACGAGTCCGCGCACGAGGCGCGCGAAGGCGTTCTCCTCACGCTCCAGCGCGAGTGAGCCGGCGGCGAGCAGCAGCGTGACGAACATCAGCGAGACGGCGACGGCGAGCGCCACCGCGAACGAGCTGAGCGACGTGTCGCCGCCGTCGAGCGCGACCTGCTCGACGCGCAGCGGCTCACGCAGCGAGCGCAGCAGCGGCTCCGAGATTCCGAGGTTCTCGCGCGCCAGGCGCGAGAAGCGGATCACCCGGTCGAGCTCGGCCCGCTGCGCGGATGTCACGCTCGGCCGCACGCGCTCGACGATCCGCTCGGCGCCCCTCAGCCCGAGGATCTCGATCCCGCCGGTCCCCGGCGCGGCGATCGTCCCCCCGTCGATGACGCGGTCGAGATACGACAGCCCGGCATCCGTGAAGCGCGAGGCCAGCGCCAGATTGGCCTCGCTCAGCCGCGCCCGCAGCGTGTCCTCGACGTACGCGGCCTTGACCGGGTCGTCCGCGTTGTAGAAGACCTTGATCGTGGGCGGCCCCGAGAGCGCCAGCGTCTGAAGCCCGCCCAGCCGGGTGGCGAAGTCCTCTGGGACGATGACCGCCGCCAGCGCCTCGCCGGACTCGACCTTGTCGATCGCGGCCTGCTCGCACTGCAGCGCCGTCTTGCCGTCGCAGTCGACGGGCACGCGGTCGATCGACTCGAACAGCCGATCTTGGTAGCGCGCCAGGTCGATCCGCTCTCCACCGAGCTCGACGGCGGTCTCCCCGGGCGGCACGAGGCTCGCGAACGCGACCTTCGGCTTGTCGGGACCGGCCGACAGCGCGAAGCCGATCAACACCGACAGGACCACCGGATAGAGGATCAGCAGCGCGACCAGCCCGGGTGAGCGGCGCAGGATGCGCAGATCCTTGAGCAGCAGCCAGCGCACCGGGGTCAGTGCCCTCGATGCCGAAGGAAGGCGACGAACGCCTCCTCGAAGTCGCTGTGGCTGCCGCCCTCGCGCTCGACCGCCTCGCCGAGCGCCGCCGGCGATCCCTCGAACAGCGCCTCGCCGTCGGCGAGGACGACGACGCGGTCGGCATGGCGCGCCGCCTCCTGGAGGTCGTGGGTCGAGTAGACGACCGCCGTCCCGCGCGCCGCGAGACCAAGCACGAACTCCCAGACGCGCGCCCGCTGTCGCGGGTCCAACGCGGCGCTCGGCTCGTCGAGCAGCAGGACGTCTTGGCGGCCCAGCAGCCCGATCGCGATGTTGACGCGCTGGCGGTTGCCGCCCGACAGCTCGGCGGCCAGGTCGCCGGCGCGCTCTCCGAGCCCGGTCAGCTCGAGCATCTCGGCGACGGCCGTGTCCGGCTGCTCGACATGCTCCAGCCGCGCGAACAGACGCAGGTTCTCCGCGACGGTCAGCTTGCCGTAGAGCGCCGCCTGCTGGGGAACCCAGCCGACCTCGCGCGGATCGCGGTCGACGCTGCCGGCGTCGGGACGCTGGATGCCGGCGAGGATCGAGAGCAGCGTCGTCTTGCCGGCGCCGTTCGGGCCGATGATCGCGACGAGCTCACCGCGATCGACGCTCAGCGAGACGCCGCGCAGCGCCTCGCGCGTCCCGAACCGCTTGGCGATGCCATCGGCGACGAGTGCCTGCTTCGTCGCGGTCCCCATTCGGCCCGGACGGTAGCGCCTCCGGTACCCGTAGGAGTGGCAGACTGCGCGGGATGAAGCTGCTGTTCGTCGGAGACGTGGTCGGCAAGCTCGGCCGTCAGACGCTCGCCGCGCTGTTGCCCGGCCTGCGCGAGCGACACACGCCCGACTTCGTCGTGGTCAACGGCGAGAACGCGGCCGGCGGCGTCGGCATTACGCGCAGGACCGCGAACGAGCTGTTCGAGACCGGGGCCGACGCGATCACCCTCGGCAACCACGCCTACCGCCACGCCGAGGTCTACGAGTACCTCGACACCGAGGCGCGGATCGTGCGGCCCGCCAACTACCCGAAGGGCAGTCCCGGCCGCGGCGTCACCGTCGTCGAGAACGGCCCGCTGAAGCTCGGCGTCGTCAACCTCTCGGGCAGCCTCTTCGTCGAGGCCGCCCGGTCTGCGTTTCCCGAGGCGGACGCCGCGCTCGGCGAGCTGCGCGGCAAGGCCGACCACGTGCTGGTCGACATGCACGCCGAGGCGACGAGCGAGAAGGTCGCGATGGGCTGGCACGTCGACGGCCGCGCGACCGCCTGCCTCGGCACGCACACCCACATCCCGACGGCCGACGCGCGCGTGCTGCCCGGCGGCACCGCCTACTGCACCGACGTCGGGATGACCGGTCCGCGCGGTGGCGTGATCGGCGTCAAGCGCGAGCTTGCGCTGAAACGCTTCCTGACGATGACCCAGGTGCGCTTCGAGACGTCGTCAGAGGACCCGTGGCTGAACGGCGTGATCGTCGAGTCCGACGGCGACGGGCGCGCCACGGGGATCGCCCAGATCCTCGAGCCGGCCAACATCTGAGTCCTCCTCGCGCGAGCCGGCGTGCACGCCGAGCAGGGTGATCAGCGCCAGCGGCAGGAACCAGACGACGTAGAGGTAGAACCAGTGCGACGCGGCGAGCTGGACCGCGATCAGCACGGCGGCGCCGAGCGCCGCGACCTGGAGCGGAGCCTTGCGGCGCGGCACGAACGCGACGACCACGGCGAGCAGCACCGCCACCCCGGTCATGATCGAGCGGTAGGTCTCGCCGTTGTCGAGCTGGCCCCAGACGCTGAACGGCGACCGCCGCGACGCCTGGTAGCCGAGCGTGCGGTCGTAGAGCTCGCGCACGCCGCCGTCGGGCATGAACGGCAGGAAGGTCGCGGCCAGCACGACGGCGAGGACGGCGACGAAGATCGCCAGGTTGCGCAGCGCCGAGCGCTTCGTCGGCCCGAGCTCGGCCGTCGCGAACAGAGGCGCGAGGGCGAGCGGACCGACCTTGGCCGCTGTGGCCAGCGCAATGCTCCCGCCACGCGCCGCCGCCGACAGTCCCCGCCGTGCAGGGGCGAGCGTCAGCGCCAGCATCGCCGCGACGGTCAGCAGCCCGACCAGCGTGTCGTTCGAGTTGGTCTGCAGCGCGAAGATCGCGTACGGATAGGTGACCCATGCGTAGCCGAGCGCGACGCTCAGCTCCCGCCCGGCCGGGCCGGCGCGCAGCCGCCGTCCGAGCAGCAGCAGCCCGAGCAGGGTCAGCAGGTCGAAGGCGATCGCCGCGCCGTGCGCCGCCGGCAGGTCGTCCCAGGCGCCGCTCCAGGGAAGCGCCTGCTCGAACGGGACGTAGCTCAGATAGGTGAGCGGGCCGTAGGTGTCGCCGTGCTCGACGTCGGGCGCGAACCCCGGGCCGTAGAGGCCGTCGCCGTCGGCGATCCTGTCCGCGCCGATCACGCCCGCGTAGCCGACGTCGATGACGTTCGAGTCGACGACGTTGAGCCCGACGCGGAAAGCGACGAGAAAGATCAGGATGAACGCCAGCCAGCTGATCGGGAGATGGGGAACGAGCCGCTGCGGTCGCTCGCGCCCGCGCAGGCCGGACCACAGCAGCCGGCCCAGCAGATAGAGCAGGACCGGGTAGACCAGCGGCACCGAGACGCCGATCTCGCCGCGATTGAAGTAGATGTGCGACAGGCCGAAGCCGAGCAGCACGAGCAGATCGAGGTGGAGCAGCCGGAACGGCCGGCGCGGGTCGACGAACGGCAGCAGGAAGAGGATGCAGAGCGGGATCCAGACGTACGGCGCGTTGAGCTTGCGGCCGAAGGCGCCCTCGTATCCGCGCGCCATCGACCACGCCACCTGGTTGCCGGTCCACGCCTCCAGCACGAGGTCGAGCTGGTCGTCGACGCGCGCCTGGGCGACCTCGCGGTCGCCGTCGAACCAGCTCACCTGCCAGCGGCCCGGACCGCGCGTGTAGGCGGCGGGACGGAAGTCGTCGTGGCGCTCGCGCTCTGCGCGGATCGTCTCGGACCGCGACGCGATCCGGATCGCCTGCTCGGCGGTCAGCTCATAGCCCGGCGGGGCGACCGTCTGCGACTCGGGGGCCTTCAGCTCGGGCGCCGCCTGCGCCGGCCCCGCGAAGGCGAGCGACGCCAGCACGAGCCCCAGCGCGAAGCGCATCGTCAGGCGCGCCAGTCCCCGGACCCGAAGCTCCACAGCTTGTTCCCGAGGAAGCTGAGCGGCGTCGCGACGACGATCGATATCGCCTGCGCCGGGATCTCGGAGATGCCCGCCCTGGTGACGAGCAGCTCGAGAACGGTGGCGGCGAAGACGAAGGCGACGACGCTGACGGCGAGGAAGCGCGCCGCCTGGAACCCGGCGTGCCCATCGCGTGCGCCGAACGTCCAGGCCCGGTTCCACCAGAAGTTGTTCGTCACGGCGACCAGGAACGCGAGCGTGGCGGCGACGAGGTGGTGCACGTCCCCCACCTCGACGGCAAGCGCGAACACGACGATGTTGACCGCGTAGCCGGAGCCGCCGACGGCGCAGAACTTCGCCAGCTGAAGCCAGTTCTGCGGCTTGCGAACGCCGGCCCGCAAACGCGCGCCGGCCGCCAGGGGCGGGGCCGGGGCGGTCGCGGCGGCCGGGGGCTCGATGCCGCGGGCCAGCGGTGACTCGGGCTGATCTCCCACGCTACGAGGTTAGCCCGAAGTGGGCCGCGATCATCGGGGTCACGTCGCGCAGATGCCGCTGCGCCGGCGCGGGCGGCGACGCGTCGACGCCGCAGGTGAGCAGCACGCCGAGCGAGTCGCAGCGATGCAGGGAGCCGTGGCTGCCGCCGCTCTGGTGGTGCGACCCGCCCCAGTCGACGAACTCGTAGCCCGGCGTGGCGGACAGCAGCACGTCGCCCGAGCGCGGGCACGTGAGCGCCGACCAGAGCCGCCCGAGCGCGTCGGGGTAGTCGCCGAAGCCGATCTCGCCGTCGCCGGCCGAGAGGTCCAGAACCGACAGGTCGCCGTCGAGCGTCCAGCGCGCGCCGCGGCCGTCGGCGAGGCCGTCGGACGGGCGGAAGCGCAGCTCCCCCACGACCCCGGCGACGACCGCGTCGTCGCCATCGCGCCAGGCGGTCAGGTCGACGCCCTCGATGCCGCGCAGCTGGCGGATCAGCCGCGGCAGCATCCGCTCGCGTCGCCCCGGGTCGAGGACGTAGACCATCGCCGACCGCGCCCCCGGGCAGACGGCCAGCTCGGCCTCCTCGGGCGCCTGGTCGCTCGGCGTCAGGACGCGCCAGTCGCCGAGATGCAGGGCGAGGTTGAGCGGCTGCTCGACGAGGCTCTGCGAGTGGTCCGACATCACGATCACCGCGTGGCCGGCGAGGAAGTCGTCGACGCCGCCCGCCGCGTGGAACACGCGCTCGAGCGCGCGGTCGGCCTCCGCGATCGAGGTCGGCTGCGCGTCGGGGCCCGCGCGGTGCGAGTACGTGTCGTTGTCGGGCAGCGACAGCAGCATGAAGTCGAACAGGTCGTGCTCGACGAGGTAGGAGCCGACGCAACCGGCGTGGCGATCGCGCTGCCCGGGCATCCCGAGCGTCGACGAGCAACCGGTGTGGCGCGAGTCGAAGAGGTCGGCGTAGAACAGCTCGCGCGCGCCCCACGTCGGGTGGCGGAACTGCGCCGCCTCGGCGATCCGCCGGTAGCGCGAGTCGCGTGCCGGCTCGTGGCGGTGCCGGCCGCGGTAGATCAGGTACGTGGTGCAGGCGGTCCTCAGCCCGGCGTCGTCGAGCTGCTCGAAGATCGTCCGGCGGTCCTGGACGAGGTGGGCCAGGTTCATGTTGTAGACGGTGTCCTGCAGCGAGCGGAAGACCCCGAAGGCGCGCGTCGCGGGAAACGACGAGCCGTACTCGACGTAGCGTTCCTCGCCGCGGTGGTACCAGTTCATCGACGGGATCAGGTGCTGGTCGGGGCCGAGCCCGGTCGTGATCGCCGACGCCGCGACCGGCGTCAGCGACGGGAAGGTCGAGACGCAGTCGCGCGAGTACTCGCCGCGACGCACGAGCTCGGCGAGAACCGGGGCCCGGCCGTCGGCGACCGCGCGGTCGAGCGCGGCGGGGCTGAGTGCGTCGATGACCGCGAGGACGAGCTTCTTCGGCGCGCCGGTCACCGCAAGATCCGCAGACCCGCGTACTTGCGGTCGGCGGCGGCGCGGCCCCTGACGAGCACCAGCGCGAAGGCGATCAGCGCCAAGAACGAGACCGGCGGCAGGAAGATCGCGACAGCCGCGAGGACGAGTGCCGCCGCATCCGCGTAGATCGTGAGGAAGCCGGCCTCCCCGTCGAGACGCCGGGCCGCGCGTGTCAGCAGGCTGAAGACAGCCAGGTAGGCGAGCGCGGCGCAGGCGACGCCGGCGACCAGGCCTGGAATCCCCGAATGCCCGCCCGCGGCCACCGAGCCGGCGAACAGCAGCGCGCCGAGCGTCACGCTCAGCAGCAGGCCAGCTCTCGCCATGAGGCTTCGGTTCGCCCCCGAACGTTCGGCCATGTACCAAACGACCGCCAGCACCAGGATCGCGAACAGGAACGCCGAGCTCTCGAGGAAGCTCCAGTCGGTGCCGCTGAAGTCGATGCCGATGTCGCCGCGCGCGAGGGCGCCGGTCAGCAGTGGCGGCAGGAACGGCCGCACGCCGACCGAGCCGGCGAGGCCGGCGCCGGTTCCGATGTCCATTACTAGGCTCATGAGCTTTAGGCGAGTTCCAGGGTCGGTACGCTGGAGCGCGTGACGATAGACGACCCGCCCGAGCGCTCGACGCGTCGCGACCTCGAGCGCTACGCCGGGCTCTTCTCCGCCCGCACGCGTGTGATGACGTCTTCCGCGACCCGCGACCTGATGGCGATGAGCGACCGGGCCGACGTCATCTCGTTCGCCGGCGGCCTGCCGGACACCTCGAGCTTCCCGCCGGAGATCTTCGCGTCGATGACCGCCCGGATCGCGGACGAGTCGTGCGCGCGAGCGCTGCAGTACGGCCCGACCGAGGGACTCGCCGAGACCAAGGGCTGCATCGTCGACGTGATGGCGGCCGAGCAGATGACCGTCGATCCAGACGACATCCTCGTGACGACCGGCGGCCAGCAGGTGCTCGACCTCGTCACCAAGACGCTGATCGATCCCGGCGACATCATCGTCGCCGAGGGTCCCTCCTACCCCGGCGCGCTGAACGCCTTCCAGGCCTACCAGGCGAACGTCGTCCAGGTCGACATGGACTCCGACGGGATGCGCGTCGACCTGCTCGAGGAGACGCTCGACCGGCTCGAGCGCGACGGCAAGCGGCCGAAGTTCATCTACACGGTGCCGAGCTTCCAGAACCCGGGCGGAGTGACGATGTCGCTGCCGCGCCGTAAACGGCTCGTCGCGGTCGCGCGCGAGCGCGAGCTGCTCGTCCTCGAGGACAACCCCTACGGCCTGCTGCGCTACGAGGGCGAGCCGCTGCCGACGCTGCACTCGCTGGACGGCGGCATCTACGTGATGTACCTGGGCACGTTCTCGAAGATCTTCTCCCCCGGGCTGCGCCTCGGCTGGGTCGTCGCCCCGCCGCCGGTGCTGGCGCGGATCAACCTCGGCAAGCAGCAGGCCGACCTCTGCACGTCGACGCTGTCGCAGATCCTCGTCCACGCCTACTTCGAGCACCACGACTGGCAGGAGTACGTCAGCTCGCTGACCGAGCTCTACCGCGCGCGGCGCGACACGATGCTCGACGCGCTCGCCGAGCACTTCCCGCCGCAGGCCGAATGGACGCGACCCGGTGGCGGCCTGTTCATCTGGGCGACGCTGCCCGACTTCATCGACACCGGCGACCTGCTCGCGGCCGCACTGCGCGACAACGTCGCCTTCGTGCCCGGCGAGGGCGCGTTTCTCGACGGACGCGGACGCAGCTCGATGCGACTCAACTTCTCTGGCGCCAACGAGGATCAGATCCGCGAGGGGATCCGCCGGATCGGCGAAGTGGTCAAGGAGCAGGTCGCGCTCTACGGCACGCTGACCGGCGAGCCGGCACAGGCGCCACCGCGCCATGACGCCGTCGCCGACGCCGCGGCGACCCGCGACGACGACCAGGGGGCCCGGGTGGTCGAGCTACCGCGCCGTGACGACCGCGAGCGCCGAGCCCGCGGCTCGTGAGCAGGATCGCCGTCCTCGCGGGCGGCAGCTCATTCGAGCGCCAGGTGTCCCTACGTTCCGGTGCGCGCGTCGAGGATGCGCTGGAGCGGCTCGGACACGAGGTGATCGCGATCGACGCCGGCCAGGACCTGATCCGCCGGCTGCGCGACGAGCGGCCCGACGCCGCGTTCGTCGCGATGCACGGCCGCGACGGCGAGGACGGCACGATCCAGGAGCTGCTCGAGATCCTCGGCCTCCCGTACACGGGGTCGGGAGTTCCGGCCTGCGTGCGGGCGATGGACAAGGTGCTGACCAAGCACCTGCTCGACGAGCATGACGTCCCGACGCCGGAGTTCTTCGCCTTCAACCAGACGGCGTTTCGCGAGCTCGGCGCGGCCGACGCGCTGCCGGCGATCGAGGAGCGGCTTGCCTTCCCGATCGTCGTCAAGCCCTCGAGCCAGGGTTCGGCGCTCGGGATCAAGTTCGCGCGCACAGCAGCGGACGTCCCCGCCGCGCTGGTCGCCGCGTTCTCCTACGACGCGAAGGTGCTGCTGGAGCGCCACATCGACGGGCGTGACCTCGCGGTCTCGGTGCTCGACGGCGAGCACGGGCCCGAGGCGCTCCCCGTCGTCGAGGCGGTTCCGACCGGCGGCGGCGACAGCGACTTCTACGACTTCCAGGCGCGCTACGAGATCGGCCGCACGGAGTTCATCTGCCCCGCCGAGCTGCCCGCGGGCGTCACCGAGCGGGCCCAGGAGCTCGCGTTGCAGACCTACGAGCTGCTCGGCTGCTTCGGCTTCGGCCGCGTCGACCTGATGCTCGACGCCGCCGGCGACCTCTACGTCCTCGAGGCCAACCCGATCCCCGGCCTCACCGAGACCAGCCTTCTCCCCCAGGCCGCCGAGGCAGCCGGCATCGGCTTCGACGACCTCGTCGACCGGATCCTGCAGTCAGCGTTCGCTAGACGCTGACTAGCTGTCTGCTTGAAAATCCTCCGGGGTCACATTGTCGAGGAAGTCCTTGAACTTCTCGACGACCTCCTCGGTGTCCTCCACCTCGTGCTCGAACTCGATAGCCGATTCGGTGATGACCTCGTCGGCCGCGAAGATCGAGGCGCCGGTGCGGACGGCGAGCGCGAGCGCGTCGGAGGGCCGCGAGTCGATCTCCATCTCACGGCCGTTGAGCTGCAGCGTGATCGACGCGTAGAAGGTGTTCTCGCGCAGTTCGGTCACCGAGACCTTCGTGCACTCCACGTCGAGCTCGCCGAGGACGTCGCTGATCAGGTCGTGGGTCATCGGTCGTGGCGTGTTCGCGCCCTGAAGCTTCATCAGGATCGCGGCGGCCTCCGGGTGGCCGATCCAGATCGGGAGGAACTTGTTCCCGTCGCGCGTCTTGAGGAGCACGATCGGCTGCTTGCCGACCATGTCGAAGCTGACGCCGTAGATGACCATCTCCTGCATTGCGCGAAAGTCTAGACGCGCCGCACGGCCGGTCCCCCGTTGGCTCGCTAGAATCGCCGGCCCCGGGCGATTAGCTCAGTCGGTTAGAGCGCGTCTCTGATAAGGACGAGGTCCCTGGTTCGAATCCAGGATCGCCCACTCGGGCCGTAGGACTGCGTTTGGCGGCCGGTCATCACCCCGTTCGGGGCACAGGCGGGAGCCTCACGTACGAAGTACGCATCGGCCCCCTCTTCCTTGCCAAGCCTTGTCCTACGGCCCGAGTTTGTTGGCTAGGCGGCGCGGAGGGTGGCCCGGCGGAGGAGCTGGGCGAGTTCGTCGGCTTCGGCAGGCGTGTCGAAATCGAGCTCGATGCGGACGCCGTCGCCCTTGGGCTTGGCCTTGACGGGGCGGCCGAGTGCGCTGGACAGCGCCTCCTCGACGGCGATGACGGCCGCGGCGTGGTCGGGATGGACGTCCGCCGACTTGCGCTCCGGCGGTCCGCCGGACTCGAGCTCCCGGGCGCGCCGCTCGGTCTCACGGACGGACCAGCCGTGCTCGCGGGCGTCGCGCGCCAGGCGCTTTCGGTCCTGGTGGTCCTTGCAGGTCAGGATCGCGCGGCCGTGGGCCTCGCTCAGCTCGCCAGCCTCGATCGACTCCAGCACCTCGTCGGGAAGCTCGAGCAGCCGCACGAGGTTCGACACGGCGACGCGGCTCTTGCCGACCCGGCGCCCGACCTCCGCCTTCGACAACCCGAGGTCGTCGACGAGCATCGAGCAGGCGCGTGCCTCCTCGATCGGGTTGAGGTCGACCCGCGCCATGTTCTCCGCAAGCGCGAGGTCGAGCCGCTCCCAGTCCTCGGTCTGCCGGACGACCGCCGGGATCGACTCGAGCTCGGCGAGGCGGGAGGCCCGCAGCCTCCGCTCGCCGGCGATCAGCTCGTACCTCCCACCGGGCAGCGGCCGTACGACGACCGGCTGCAGGAGGCCGCGGGACCGGATCGACTCCGAGAGCGCGACCAACGCCTCCTCGTCGAACTCGCGCCGCGGCTGGCGCGGGTTCGGCTCGATCAGCTCGACCGGCACCTCGCGGAGGCCGGTCTCGTCCTTCGCCGTCGGCAAGATGGCGGACAGGCCGCGACCCATCCCTCTACGCCCAGCCTTAGGCTCAGGCTCACGGTCAAGCACGGGCTGCTACCTCCTTTGCAAGCTTGAAATAGGCGGCCGAACCGGCGCTTTGGGGAGCGTGCCGTACTACCGGCATTCCATAGCTCGGGGCCTCTCCCACTCTGACGTTGCGCGGGATGACGGTGTCGAAGACGAGGTCCGGAAAGTGTTCGCGAACCTCGCGCTCGACGTCCTGCGCGAGACGGGTGCGACCGTCGTGCATAGTGAGCACCATGCCCGCAACCGTAAGGCTCGGGTTCAGCTCTCGTTGTATGAGCGAGAGCGTGTCGAGCAGCCCCGCGAGGCCCTCGAGGGCGAAATACTCGGTCTGAACCGGTACCAGCACCTGGTCGGCGGCCACGAGGGCGTTGACGGTCAGGGGACCGAGCGAGGGCGGACAGTCGAGAATCGTGAACAGGAAGCGATCCCGCACGTCGCCCATCTGCTCGCGCAGGCAGGTCTCGGATCCCTCCAGGCGGGGCAGCTCCACCGTGGCTCCGGCCAGGTCCGGGGTGGCCGGCACAGCGGACAGGTTCTCGAAGGGCGTGGGTTGGGCGGCCTCGGCGATCGTCAGCTCGCCACTGAGGCAGCTGTAGGCGTTCGGCTCGAGATCCTTGGCCAGCCCGACGCCGACCGTGGCGTTGCATTGGGGGTCGAGATCGACGAGAAGCGTCTCGTAACCCGCGTCGGCAATGCTGGCGGCGACGTTGACGGCGGTCGTGGTCTTGCCCACGCCACCCTTCTGGTTCGCTATCGCGAAGACGGTTCCCATCGGCCTTGAAGGTACCCCTGGACGCGGTCGGACGGGGTGCGGGGGGCACTTTAGTTCAAGGGCGAACCGTGGCTCAGGGGACGCTTGGTGGCCATGCCCGGGCGCCGGGGGAAGCGGGCTGGGGTTGGGGCGGTCTTGGTGTAAATGTAGAGATTTCGCTCTCTAGAGCCTTTGAACGGGCGTACGGGGATGGGTAGATGCGCGGTCAGGCCGAGGAGCCCGGCCGCGGCGGCGCCGGCCTGCTCTTCCTCGGGATCGCGGGCCCCCTTCCAGGCGATGAGTGTTCCGTCGATCTCCATCAGCGGGGCGGCGTACTCGGCGAGGACCGCCAGAGACGAAAGGGCCCTGGCCGTTACAGCCTCGTACCTGCTCGCGCCCTCGCTCATGGCCCACTCCTCCGCACGGGCCGGGACGGCGGTGGCGTTGTCGATGCCGGCGGCAGTCGCGAGGCGCGCGATGACCTCGCACTTGCGGGCGGTCGACTCGATCAGGTCTACCTCGGCCTCGGGGAGCGCGGCGGCCAACACCAGGCCGGGAAAGCCCGCGCCAGCACCCAGATCCGCGATCCGCGTGGCTTCGAACAGCTGTGGCGCCTCCAGCCCCGACAGGCCGTCGGCGATGTGGACGTCGATGGCCTCGGCGGGATCGGTGACCGTTGTTGGTGGGGCTGGCTCGGCAGCGAGCGCCGTGAGGAGGCGAGCGAGCTTGGTGACGACCTCTGGCGATAGGTCGTGCTTGTTCGCCTGGGTGAGGAGGCGCTGCGCGGCTCGGTGGGGCAGACCGTGCTGGGTCGCAAGGGCCTGGACCGTTTCGCGTGAAACGGTCAGGGCGTGCGGTGGGCCGCGGGGGTGATGACGAGGCGGCGGTCTGGCTCGTCGCCCTCGCTGTGCGTCTCGACGTCGGTGCGATCACGGACGTAGAGGTGGACGACCTTGCGCTCGAGCGCACGCATCGGCTCCAGCTCGACGGGGCGGTCGTACTCGAGTGCCTCGGCGATCGCGCGGTCCGCCTGACGGTGGAGCGCCTCCTCGCGGCGATCGCGGTAGCCGGCGGCGTCGATGACGACCCGCTTGTCGCGCTCGGAGTGGGGGAAGGCGATTCGCATGGCGAGATGCTGCAGAGCGTCGATCGTCGCGCCGTGCTTTCCGATCAGCAGGCCGAGGTCGTCGCCGTTGACGGTCGCTCGAAGCTCCTCGTCGGTCTCGGTTATGTCGACCTCGGCGCGGAGGCCGAGCTCCTGAACAACGCGTATCACCAGAGCGCGCAGGCGCTCCGCGGGCTCCTCCGGCAGGGTCGTTGCGACCTCACGCCAGGTGGCCTCGTCAACCTCACCAACGACACGGGCGGGTCCATCGCCGCCCTCAGACACCACGACGAACTTGACGCACTCGGCCGTGATCCCCGGAAAGCGCGGCTCGAGCCGCTTCAGTGCATTCCATTTCGCCTCGCCGACCCCGTTTCCTTCCGCCTCGACATGAATGTCGATCTCAGGGCTGCGCTCGATTGGCGTATCCGCTCCGTCCCCCATCGAGTGGGAGCCTACCGCCGTCGGCCGGAGCGCTTCTTCTTCTTGCGCGGCGAGGGCGGGGGGGCCTTGGCGGACCCATTGCCACTCGCGTCGCCCTTCGAGTCGGAGTCCTTGGACGGCTTCCCCGCCAGCGCGGCGGCGCCAGCCGGCAGAGCCGCATCGTCGGTGAGATCCGGCCGCGGGTAGAGCTTGCGCACCACGAGCTGCTGACCGATGGTCCAGACGTTGGTCGTGATCCAGTAGACGATCAGACCGGCCTCGAAGTTGACGATGAAGATGACGAAAACGAACGGCAGCGCCATCATGATCCGCTGCTGCGTCTTGTCGCCGCCGATCGACGTGATCATCGTCGCGATCAGCTGCGTCCCGACGTAGAGCACGATCATGAACGCGAGCACGACCGGCTGACCGGTCAGGGGCTCGGCAAGATTCTCGATCGGCCCGAAGGCCGCGTTGCCGGCGATGTCCGCCTTGAACGACTCGCTGCGCAGCAGCTCGAACAGCGCGATGAAGAAGGGGATCTGGAGCAGCAGTGGGAGGCAGGAGCCAAGGGGATTGACCTTGTTCTCCTGGTAGAACTTCATCATCTCCTGATTCATGCGCTGCTTGTCGTCCTTGTAGCGCTCCTGGATCTTCTTCATCTGCGGCTGCAGAACCTGGAGCTTCTGCATCGACTTCACCGACTTGAAGGTCAGCGGCAGGATGAAGATCCGGATCGTGAACGTCAGCAGGATGATCGCCCAGCCCCAGCTGCCGCCGACGAGGTCGTGCCAGAACGTCAGCACGTCCTCCAGGACGGTCAGGAACGGCTGGGGGATGATCGCGAAGTGGTGTTGCATAGAGGGTTAGGCGCGCGGGCCGAAGAGCGTCTGATCCTCGACGAAGTCGACCCCGCCGTGACTCCACGGGTTGCAACGCAAGAGCCGCCAGGCCGACAGGACCAGGCCGCGGAGTATGCCGTATCGGCGGATCGCGGTGACCGAGTACTGCGAACACGACGGGTGGTACTTGCAGCGCTGTGGGATCGCCGGAGATATGAAGCGCTGGTAGAAGCGCACCGGCGCGACGGCCGCCGAGCGCGTCGCGCTCACTTCTGGTTCCCCGGGATGCCCGCGCTCGCCAGTACGTCGCGCAGCTCCTCCTCGACGCCGGCGGCACCCCGCTCGCTCGCGACGGCAGCCATCTCCGGACGCGCGACGATCACGAAGTCGTGGGCGTCGGGCAGGCTGTCTCCGCAGGCCCAGAAGGCGTCGCGCAGCATGCGCTTGACCTGGTTGCGCGCGACCGCCCCGCCGACCTTCCGACCGACGGATATCCCAAGCCGCGGTTCCTCCCCACCCGTCCGTGGAAACGAGTAGACGACGAGAAAGCGGTTGGCGTGCGAGCGACCGTCGCGATAGACGCGATCGAAGTCGCCGCTGCGCGACAACCGCCGCCGCTTGCGCCGGCTACCGCCACGGCCCTCGGCCGCACCGCCCATCGCTAGACGGTGAGGCGGCGCCGGCCCTTGCTACGACGGCGCTTGAGGATCTCGCGACCGGCACGCGAGCTCATGCGCGCACGGAATCCGTGGGTACGGGCCCGCTTGCGCTTCTTCGGTTGGTAAGTGCGCTTCATTCAGTGCTCCTCTCGGCTGGCGGAGTATAGGCATATCCACGCTGGCCGGCCAGGTGTCGCGGGGGACCGGGGGCGTGAGCCGTCGGTGGAATTCCTCGCGATTTGCGGGTGTCGTCCGATGCGGCGGGTAAACGCGGAGCGCACGGATGTACACTCGCCAACGCCGAGGACGACGCTCACGCCGAGCCCTCTCCAACCCAGAAGTCTGCCGAACAGGTCCGGGAGGGCCGAATACTTCCGTGCGCGATCAGCTCGAGCCAATATGGGACCGCATCCGAGCCGAGATGCGTCGCGACGTAGCGGACTTCAAGTTCCACATCTGGCTCGATCCGCTCGAGCTTGCCGGCGTCGAGGGCGAGACGCTGTTCGTCAGGGCGCCCGACCACATCCGAACCTGGGTGCGCGACCGTTACCTGCCACTCGTGCGTGACGCGGCAACCCGCGGCTACACGCCCAACGCCATCGTCCAGATCGTCGATGAGCAGTGGGAGCCAGCGTCGACGAGCACCGCACCGGCCGCGCAGGCGCCCGCGGCCAGCAACCTCAACCCGAAGTACACCTTCGAGCAGTTCGTGATCGGCAAGGGCAGCCGCTTCGCCCATGCCGCGGCGCTGTCCGTGGCCGAGATGCCCGGCCAGGCCTACAACCCCCTGTTCATCCACGGCCGCCCTGGGCTCGGCAAGACCCACCTCCTGCACGCGATCGGCAACTACGTCCAGCGCTACGGATCCGGGCTCTCGGTTCGCTACGCGACCGTCGAGCAGTTCACCAACGAGTTCGTCGACGCCGTCCGCGCCCGCGACACCCAAGCCTTCAAGGAGCGCTTCCGAGGGGTCGACGTGCTGCTGCTCGACGACGTCCAGTTCCTCGCCGACAAGGCACGCACGGAGGAGGAGCTCTTCCATACCTTCAACGAGCTGCACGACTCGGGCCGTCAACTCGTCATGACCTCCGACCGCAGCCCCTCCGAGCTCGAGAACATCGCCGACCGCCTCGGCGAGCGGTTCGGCTCCGGCCTCGTGGTCGCCGTCGAGCCACCCGACTTCCACGTTCGGCGGGCGATCCTCGAGAAGCGGGCGCGTCTCGACTCCGTCGACGCCTCCCCGGATCTCGTCTCCGAGATCGCCGGCCGCGTGACCACGAGCGTGCGCGCGCTCGAGGCCGCCTTGATCCAGGTCGTCGCCTATGCGTCGCTGCGTGGCGAACCGCCGACGCCCGACATCGCCCGCAAGCTGCTCGACAAGCTCGGTCCCGATCGCCGCTCCGCGAAGCCCAGCGTCGAGGACGTCCTGATCGCCACGGCCAGCCTCTATGGCCTCACGTCGAAAGAGCTCTTAGCCCGCGACCGCCGGCCCGTCGTCGCCCAGGCTCGCAAGGTCGCCATCTACCTCTCACGCGAGCTGACGGGCAAGAGCCTGCCGGAGATCGGCCGCCGCCTCGGAGGGCGCGATCACAGCACCATCCTCGCCGCCGTTCGGAGCCTCTCGGGCGACATCGAGCGCGACAGCGAGCTCGCGCAAGCTGTGGACAAGCTCAAGCGTCAACTCGCAACCCCGGCTTGATGACCGACGTTGCTGCAAGACTCCACGCTTCCCCACAGGCTGTGCGCCAGCCTTCTTTCGCTCTACCAAGCCCTCTTCAGGACTCCATCAACATATCCACAGCACCTACCCCTTCTATAAGTAGGTAGATCAGTTGAAGCTTGTTCTTTCACGTGAATCCTTTCTCGACCGTCTCGGCATCGTTGCCCGCGGCGTTTCCACGCGAAGCGCGATCCAGACGCTCTCGGGAGTTCTGCTCAGCGTCGAGGGTGGCTCCGCCGAGCTCCAGGCGACCGACACCGAGCTCGGGATCCGGGCCAGTGTCGACGCCCAGGTCGAGCGCGACGGCGCGGTCGTCGTGCCTGGCCGTCTGCTGCTCGACGTAGCGCGCTCGCTGCCGGCGGATTCGATCTCGCTCGAGTACCGCGCGTCGGAGCAGGACGTCGAGGTCAAGTCGGGCTCCGCGACCTTCCACCTGCGCACGCTTCCACTCGACGACTTCCCGAAGCTGCCCGCGGCGGGATCCGAGGCGACTGTGGCAGTGCCGGCCGCGGCTTTCATCGAGACGGTCGATCGCGTCGCTCGCTCCGCTTCGCGCGACGAGACACGTCCGCACCTGACCGGGGTCCTCGTCACGGCGACCGGCAACACGCTGCGGATGGTCGCCACCGACTCGTACCGCCTGTCCGTCAAGGAGACGGCGCTCGAGCAGCAGCTCGGCGGCGAGCTCGAGGTGAACGTTCCGGCCCGAACCTTGCAGGAGCTCAGCCGGATCGCGGGTGCCGTCGAGGCTTCCGAGATCACCGTTACGGCGCTCGAGAACCAGGTCGTCTTCAGC
Organism: Thermoleophilaceae bacterium; assembly: GCA_035630455.1. Classification (GTDB taxonomy): domain Bacteria; phylum Actinomycetota; class Thermoleophilia; order Solirubrobacterales; family Thermoleophilaceae; genus JAAYBF01. Next base: position 4,189 of record DASQKP010000011.1, on the reverse strand, counting down.
GTCGGGGACGTCGTCCTGTCCTCGCGACTGGTCGAGGGTCGATTCCCGAACTATCAGCAGCTGCTCCCCGAGTCCTACGAGCACGAACTGCGTGTCGACCGCGGCGAGTTGCTCGAGGTCGTGCGCCGCGTCAGCCTGCTCGCGCAGAAGAACGCGCCGTTGCGGCTCGCCTTCGCCGACGGCCAGCTCGAGGTCTCGGCTCAGACGCCGGACATCGGCGAGGCGAGCGAGTCGCTGCCGGTTCCGTTCAAGGGCGAGGCGCTCGCGATCGGCTTCAACCCGGAGTTCTTCCGCGACGGGCTCGACAGCGCAGAGACCGACGAGATCGTGCTGAAGCTGATCAGCCCGCTGCGCCCAGGCCTGATCCAGTCCGGCGCCGACGGGGGATTCATCTACCTCGTCATGCCGATCCGCCTCAACGTCTAGCCGCCGCGCCGTGCGGGTCACGGGGCTGACAGCGAGCGACTTCCGGAACTACGAGCGCGCCGACGTCGGCCTGGGGGAGCGGCTGACGGTGATCGTCGGCCCGAACGGCGCGGGCAAGACAAACCTGCTCGAGGCGATCTACTTCGGTTGCACCGGGCGGTCGCCGCGCACGTCGAACGACCGCGACCTGCTGCGCCGCGGCGCGCCCGCGGCACGCGTGACGGTCACCACGACCGATGGCGACGGTGCCGACCACACGCTCGAGGCTGCCTTCCAGCCTGGCGAGCCCAAGCTGCTGCGGCTCGACGGATCGTCTGTGGACAACCTGTGGGCTACTGACGCCCGGCCGCTGATCAGCGTCTTCCTGCCCGAGCGGCTGGAGCTGGTCAAAGGCGCACCCGCCAGCCGCCGCTCCCATCTCGACCAGCTCGTCGCGGCACTCTGGCCGTCGCGCGCCGCCGCTCGGACCGCCTACTCGCGAGCCCTCGCGCAGCGCAACGCGCTGCTCGGCCGGGTCCGCGCCGGCGCCGCCTCGCCCGATTCGCTCGGGGCCTGGGATGCCGAGCTCGCACGCCACGGCGCCGAGCTGATGGCCGCCCGGGCCGAGGCCGTCGAGCTGCTCGCTCCGCGCTTCACGTCGCGCGCCGCCGACCTCGGCCTGCCGTCTCGGGCGGAGGTCGTCTACCGGCCGCGCTCGCCCGCCGACTCCGCAGCGGGCCTGGCCGACGAGCTGCTGGAGCGGCGCCCGGCCGATCTCGAGCGCGGGTTCACCGCGCACGGTCCGCACCGCGACGATCTGCGCCTGCTGCACGCCGGAGAGCCGCTACGCGGATTCGGGTCGCAGGGTCAGCAGCGGGTCGGGCTGCTCGCGCTGTTGTTCGCCGAGCGCGACCTGCTGGCGGCCGAGCGCGACCGCCGGCCGCTGATGCTGCTCGACGACGTCATGTCCGAGCTCGACGCGGCTCGTCGCGGCCTGCTTGCCGATCTGCTGCGGGAGGGCGGCCAGGGCGTGATCACGGCGACGGAGCTCGACCACGTCCCGGGCCATGACGAGCCCGGCACGGTCGTCCTGCACGTCGAGTCGGGCGCGGTCGAGGCCCGCGAGGTGGGTCGGTCGTGAGGCGCCGCGGACCACGCCCGATCGGCGAGGCGCTGCGCCAGATCGGCCATGAGGCGACGCCGCCGACCCTGCTCGCGCGGATCCAGGCGGTCTGGTCCGACGTCGTCGGAGCGGCGATCGCGGCCGAGGCGCAGCCAGTCGCCGAGCGTGCGGGAACCGTCACCGTCGCATGCCGATCGGCGACCTGGGCGAGCGAGTTGGAGCTGCTGGCGCCCGACCTGTTGGAGAAGCTGAACGGAGCTTTGACGGACCCTGGCGGGGGCCAGCTGAAGGAGCTGCGCGCGAAGGTTGCCAAGCTGTCCTGATTTTGTTGCGATTTGCAGGAGTTTTCGTAGGCTGTGAGCCGTCCGGGGCGACCTCTACTCTGCTAGTATCTGTTGCCGGAGTTTCTGCGCCCCGACGTTGCGCTCGAACCGCGCCGCGCCGGGGTCTTCTCATGTTGGACTGACGGAAGGATCGCTTGGCGGACAAGGGCTCGGACAACGGCAAGGCGCAGAGCTACAGCGCCCAGGACATCAGCGTTCTCGAGGGCCTCGAGGCGGTGCGCAAGCGCCCCGGGATGTACATCGGCTCGACCGGCATTCGCGGCCTTCATCACCTGATCTACGAGGTGATGGACAACTCCGTCGACGAGGCGCTCGCCGGCGAGGCCGACACGGTCGACATCGTCATCCACCCGGACAACCGCGTCACGGTGACCGACAACGGGCGCGGCATCCCGGTCGGCATCATGGAGAAGGAGCAGAAGCCGGCGGCCGAGGTCGTGCTGACGGTGCTCCACGCGGGCGGCAAGTTCGGCGACGGCGGGGGCTACAAGGTCTCCGGCGGTCTGCACGGCGTCGGCGTCTCCGTCGTCAACGCGCTCTCCGAGCAGCTCGACCTCACGATCTGGACCGACGGCTTCGAGCACAAGCAGAGCTACGAGCGCGGCACCCCGACCGGGCCGCTGGTCAAGGGCGACAAGACCGAGCGGCGCGGGACGAGCATCACGTTCCTGCCCGACCTCGAGATCTTCGAGACGATCGACTACGAGTACTCGACGCTCGAGACGCGCTTCCGCGAGATGGCCTTCCTGACCAGAGGCCTGAAGATCACCTTCACCGACGAGCGCGGCGAGGGCACCAAGGTCGACTTCAAGTACGACGGCGGCATCCGCGACTTCGTCACCTACCTGCACTCCCAGGGGACGAAGGAGCCGGTTCAGAAGAAGGTCATCTACATCGAGGACTCCGGCGACGTCGGCGAAGTCGAGGTCGCGATGCAGTGGAACAACTCCTACCAGGAGTCGCTGCTCTCCTTCGCCAACAACATCAACACCCACGAGGGCGGCTCGCACCTCTCCGGCTTTCGCTCGGCGCTGACGCGGACGATCAACGCCTACGCGAAGGAGAAGGGCCTGCTCAAGGAGAAGGACGGCAACCTCCAGGGCGAGGACATCCGCGAGGGGCTCACCGCGATCATCTCGGTGAAGATCCCCGACCCGCAGTTCGAGGGTCAGACGAAGACCAAGCTCGGCAATCCACCGGTCGAGGGCTTCGTCCAGCAGGCCGTCAACAAGGGCCTCGCCGAGTTCCTCGAGGAGAACCCCCAGGACACCAAGCAGGTCATCACCAAGGCGGTCTCCGCCTCACGCGCTCGCGAGGCGGCGCGCAAGGCGCGCGACCTGACCCGGCGCAAGTCGGCGCTCGAGAACTCGACGCTGCCGGGCAAGCTCGCCGACTGCTCGGTGCGCGACCCCGCGCTCGCCGAGATCTTCGTGGTCGAGGGCGACTCGGCCGGCGGCTCGGCCAAGCAGGGCCGCGACCGCAACACGCAGGCTGTCCTACCGCTGCGCGGGAAGATCATCAACGCCGAGAAGAACCGCATCGACAAGGTGCTGTCGAACAACGAGATCCAGGCGATGATCACAGCGATCGGGACTGGTATCCGCGAGGAGTTCGACATCGAGAAGGCGCGGTACCACAAGGTGATCATCATGTGTGACGCCGACGTCGACGGCGCCCACATCAGGACGCTCATCCTCACCTTCCTCTACCGGCAGATGCCTGAGCTCGTCGAGCGCGGCCACGTCTACATCGCCGTACCGCCCCTCTACCTGGTCAAGCGGGGGAACCAGGAGGTCTATCTCGAGAAGGAGTCGCAGCTCGAGGAGCTCCTCGTCCGGGAGCGCGTCCAGGCGATCGAGATCACGGACCGGAGCGGCGAGCGGGTCTCGCTCACGGAGCATCGGTACGGACGCTTCGTGAAGGAGCTCGCCACCTTCGAGGGCTACCGGGCCCGGCTCCAGGCCGAGTTCGGCGAGGGAGCGCAGTTCGTGGTCGCCCACCGGCTCGTGGAGAACGACGCGGCGTCGCTTGCCGCCGCCGAGGCGGTCATCGACGGCGCGCCGCAGAACGGCTACGACCTGAGCGTCCTCGAGCGCGCCGACGGCGAGCTGCGCCTGAAGGTCGTCGAGGTCGAGACGAGCGCCGCCCGCCACGTGAATCTGACCGCCGAGCTCGTCGAGTCGGGGACCTACGCCCGCCTCCGCCAGGCCTACGAGAAGGTCGCTGCCGCAAGCGGTCTCCCGCCCTTCACCCTCCGCCACGGCAAGAAGACCGTCGTCGCGCAGACCTTCGAGGGGCTGCGCGAGCAGGCGCTCGC
>DASQKP010000010.1:0-2153 GCA_035630455.1 Thermoleophilaceae bacterium | reverse complement strand
GGCGTCGATACCTCTTTCGAGGTGCCCGCGCGTGATCAGGTCGACCTCGAGCTCGCGCAACTGGGTGGCCATCAGCGATCGGCTCCTTCGCCTCGACAGGGAATGGCGCGGATTCTAAGCATTGACACTCGTCACTTCAATCGATATATGTAGATTGATGGCGATCGATTTGGAGCTCTCCCCCAAGACCAAGCGCGCGGCCGGCGCGCCGTGCTGTGAGCCGGTGGTCTATCCCGACGTCGAACGCGCCCAAGCGGTGCGCATGGCCGAGGTCGCCAAGGCGCTCGGCGACCCAATCCGCGTGCAACTCGTCGACGTGCTGCGCAAGCACGCCGGCAAGGTCTGCGTGTGCGAGCTCGTCCCGCTGTTCGACATCTCACAGCCGACGCTCTCGCACCACCTCAAGAAGCTGCGCGAGGCCGGCATCGTCGACTCCGAGCGCCAAGGCCTGTGGGCCTACTACTACGTCCTCCCCGACGCCCTCCAGGAGCTGTCCGCATGGCTGAGCTGAGCACCGAACCGACGCCCGCCCCCTCCTCCTGTTGCTCCACCGACGCGCAGGCGAATTGCTGCGAGCCGTCAGACAAGGCCTCGTGTTGCGGCGAAAGCGCCGCCGGCGGAAGCTGCGGCTGCTCGGCCGGAGCCTCCGAAGACATCCGCGAGAGCGTGCGCGAGCGCTACGCCGCCGCAGCTCGCACGGTTACCGAGCAGTCCGCATCGCCGTCCTGTTGCGGTTCGATCACGCTCGCCGAAGCAGATGAGACAGGAGTGTTCGGCGTGACCCTCTACGAGGGCGCGGAGACCGAGGGCGCGCCGGACGCTGCGCTGGGCGCGTCGTTGGGGTGCGGGGTGCCGACCGCGGTCGCGGACCTGCACGAGGGCGAGACCGTGCTCGACCTCGGCTCCGGAGCCGGCGCCGACGTCCTCATCAGCGCCCGCCGCGTTGGAGCGACCGGCAAGGCCATTGGGCTCGACATGACCGACGAGATGCTCACCCTCGCCCGCGCCAACGCTGCCGCGGCCGGCGTCGAGAACGTCGAGTTCGTCAAGGGCTACCTCGAGGACATCCCGCTCCCCAACGCGTCCGTCGACGTCGTCATTTCCAACTGCGTAATCAACCTCGCCGCCGACAAGCGCGTCGTGCTCGCCGAGGCCGGCCGCGTCCTGCGCCCCGGCGGCCGCTTCGCCGTCTCCGACGTCATCGCCGACGAGGGCATGGACGACACGACTCGCACCGATATGCAGCAGTGGACCGGCTGCATCGCCGGCGCCCTCACCGAGGCCGAGTTCCGCGCCGCACTCGCCGACGCCGGCCTCACCGACGTCGAGATCCTCCCGACGCACCGCGTCCACGAGCACGCCGGCTCGGCGATCATCCGCGCCCGCAAGCCATGACGGCCCGCGTCGTCCACCGTCACGACCCGCGGACGCTCCCCCGCGACTGGGAGGACGCTCAGGCATGATCAAGCGGCTCAAGCGGCTGCTGTCGACGCTGCGGCAGCCCGAGCGCGACGTCAATTTCGGTTGCTGTCACCGTCGCGACGGCCAGTGGCGCGCAGGCCCGGCACCCAAGCGCTGATCGATCTCGTGACTCGGCGCGTCCAACGCCTGGCGGCAGGCGCCCTCCGCTCAGGCGGATAGCCCTGGGTCCGCTTTCGGTCCGCTGGGCGAGGCGGCCCGTGGGGTACAACCCCGCCATGACCTCCACCGGCGCCGTTCAAGCAGACCTGCCCCTCACGACCGCGCAGGAACTGCCCGGGGCGCAGGTCGCTGAGAACCTCGGCCTCTGCTTCGGCCTGATCGTGCGGTCCATGGGCTTCGGCAAGGGCTTCACGGCCAGCTTCTCGGCGCTGCGGTCGGGTGAGGTCAGCCAGTACACCGAGGTACTCGAGGACTCGCGCCGTCACGCGGTCGACCGGATGATCGCCAACGCCCACGTGCTGGGCGCCGACGCGATCATCGCCGTCCGCTTCGACTCCTCGGAGATGGGTCAGAAGCTGACCGAGATCCTCGCGTACGGAACCGCGGTGAAGCTCGCACGGTGAACGGCGCCGACGCCGCTGCGGCCGAGCTCGGCCGCCACTACGTGGCGGGGCATCTGGAGGCCGACGAGCTCGACGAGCGGCTGGGCCGCCTCTACGCCGCGCCCGAGT
>DASQKP010000009.1:0-63483 GCA_035630455.1 Thermoleophilaceae bacterium | reverse complement strand
CCCGCGAGTCCCGACGACGAGCCCTCTGTAGAGGGTTCCCTTGAAGCCGGGGAACTCGGCGCGCGACTCCGCCCGCAGGAGGGTGCGGTCGTCCTTGGTCGGCTCGAGCCGGAAGATCAGGCCGTACCGCGAGAACCGGTGCTCGCCCTCGAGCGCGAGCACGGCGGGCTCGATCACCCGGGCGACCATGAAGCCCGGGATCGTCGAGCCGATCCGGTCCACGGGGCCCTCCTCCTCGGTGTGGGTGCAGCCCAGAGTGCTGACGAACCGCTCGCTCGCCCTCCCGGCGAACGAGCGTGGGATGACCGAGAGCAGCGCCTGCCAGGTCACATCGACAGGAGCGTGGACGAGAGTCCCGTGCTCGTCGATCGACGGAAGCTCCTCGAGCGGAAAGTCGATCAGCCGCCGCTCCTTCTCCCCGATCCCCACCGGTACTCCCCTAGAGGGCGAGCCCCAGCGGCTCTTCGAGCAGGGCCCTAACCCGCGCGAGGAACTGGGCGCCGTCGGCGCCGTAGAGGATCCGGTGGTCGCAGATCAGCGTGAGCGTCATCAGGTCGCGGGCGACTACGCGGCCGCGGTCGTCGACGGCGGGCTTCTTCATCAGCGCGCCGGCGGCGAGGATCGCCGCCTGGGGCGGGTTGACGATCGCGGTGAAGCGCTCGATGCCGAACATGCCGAGGTTCGAGACGCTGAACGTGCCGCCCGACAGCTCGGGCGGCGTTATCGAGCCGTCGCGGACGCGCTCGATCAGGCGCAGCGCCTGGCGTGAGATCTCGCCGAGCGACTTCTGGTCGGCGTCGAGGACGACCGGGACGACGAGCGCGTCGTCGGCGGCGACCGCGAAGCCGACGTTGACGCGCGAGTAGGCCTCGAACTTGCCGTCGCGGTAGGCGCCGTTGACGCGCGGATGGTCGCGCAGGGCGAGCGCGGCCGCCTTGACGACCATGTCGTTGAATGACGGCGCGCGGTCGGTCTGGGCCTTGAGCCGCTCGCGCAGCTCGATGCACAGCGTCATGTCGACGTCGAGCTCGAGCGAGAAGTCGGGCACCGTCGCCTTCGCCTCGGCCATCCGCCGCGACACCGTGCGCTGCAGGCGAGTCGGCTCGTGGGTCGCGACGTCGCCCTTCGCGCCAGCCGTGGCGGGGGCGGGAGACGAGTCCCCGCTCCGCTCAGGAACCGCTGCTCGGGGACTCGTCTCCCGCCCCTCGGACGTCGGTTGCGGGCTCCCTGCGGCGGCGGGTTCCGAAGGCGCTGCCGTGCCGCTCTCGGCGGCCGCTTCGACGTCGGCCTTCACTACGCGCCCGCCGGGACCGCTTCCCTCGATCCGCGCGAGCTCGACGCCCAGCTCGCCGGCCATCCGCCGTGCCAGCGGCGAGGCCTTGACGCGCCCGCCGCCGTTCGCCTTGGTCACCGGCGTCGGCGCTCGGTCCCCGCCGTTCGAGCTCGCGACCTCGGCCTTGTCGGCCTCGGGTGCCTCGGCCGCGGGCTCGTCGGGCTCGGCCTCCGCCTGCTCCGCGGGCGCCTCGGCTTCGGCGGCCGGAGCCTCGGAAGCCTCGCCCTCCGCGCCGATCCGCGCGATCGGCTGGCCGACCTCGAGCGTGTCGCCCTCCTGGGCCAGCAGCTCGATCAGGAAGCCGTCGGTGTCTGCCTCGTAGGTCATGTTGGCCTTGTCGGTCTCGATCTCGACGAGCGGCTCGCCGCGCTTCACGGCGCCGCCCTGCTCGACGAGCCACTTCAGCACCGTGCCCTCCTCCATGGAGTCGGACAGGCGCGGCATCAGTACGTCGGTCGCCATCAGATCTCGCCAAGGGTCGCACGCGCGGCCTGGACGACGTGCTCCTCGTGCGGGAACGACGCCTGCTCCAGCGGCTTGGAGTAGGGCATCGGGATGTCGGCGCCGGTGACGCGCGCGACCGGCGCGTCGAGGTCGTCGAAGGCCTGCTCCTGGATCAGCGCCGACATGTTGGCGCCGACGCCGCCGTGCGGCCAGCCCTCCTCCACGATCACCGCCCGGTTGGTCTTGCGCACCGAGGTCAGGATCGTGTCGAGGTCGAGCGGGCGCAGCGTGCGCGGGTCGATCACCTCGGCCTCGATCCCGTGCTCCGACGACAGCGTCTCGGCGGCCTTCAGCGCCGTCTCGGCCATCCGCGAGATGCCGACGATCGTCACGTCGCCGCCCTCGCGCCGCACCGCCGCCTCGCCGAAGCGCAGCGGCTCCTGGTCGTCGGGCACCTCGCCGCGACGGCCGTAGAGCGTCTCGTGCTCGATGAAGATCACCGGGTTGTCGTCGCGGATCGCCGCCTTCAGCAGGCCGTGCGCATCGGCCGCCGTCGTCGGGACCGCGACCAGCAGGCCGGGAATGTGGGTGTAGAGCGCCTCGAACGAGTGCGAGTGGGTCGGACCGAGCTGGTGGCCGGCGCCCTGGGGCATCCGGATCACCAGGGGCACCTTGACCTGGGCGCCGAACATGTAGCGGATCGACGCGGCGCTGTTGACGATCTGGTCGAGCGCGAGCAGCGAGAAGTTGATCGTCATCAGCTCGACGATCGGTCGCAGCCCGGCCATCGCCGCGCCGACGCCCATCCCGACGATCGTGTTCTCGGAGATCGGCGTGTCGCGCACGCGCCGCTCGCCGAACTCCTCGAGCAGGCCGGCGGTCACCTTGAACGCGCCCTGGAAGACGCCGACGTCCTCGCCCATCAGGAAGACGCGCTCGTCGGCCTGCATCTCCTCGCGCAGGGCCAGGTTGAGCGCCTCGCGGTAACGCATGGTCGCCATCTAGCCGCCCTCCCCTTGGGCGCGCGCCGCGCGCGTCTCGGGGTCGGTCTCGTCGGCATGGGCGGCGCCGGCCTCCGCCAGCTCCTGGGCGACCTCGCCGGCCTCGCGCTCCTGCTCGCCGCGGTGGACGTCGGGCGAGCGCGAGTCGGTCGACCACCACGGGTCTCGGACCTGCTCGCCGATCACGTAGATGTCGTCGTAGAGCGAGGCGAGGTCGGGGAACGGCGAGCGGTCGGCGAACTCGACGGCCTCGTCGACGGTCTTCGTCGCCTGCTGGTCCAGCTGCTCGACCTCCTCCGTGCTGAGCACGCCCTCGTCGACCAGTCGCGCCGGGAAGGTGGTCAGCGGGTCGCGCGGGCGCCAGTCCTCGACCTCGTCCTTGGTCCGGTACTCCTCGGGGTCGGCCATCGAGTGGCCGCGGTAGCGGTAGGTGACGGCCTCGACGAGCTGCGGCTCGCGGTCGGTGCGCGCCTTCTCCAGCGCCGCGCCGACGCAGCGCTCGACGTCGAGCACGTCCATGCCGTCGCAGCGGCTGCCGGGAACGCCGTAGCCGGCGGCCTTGCGCGACAGGTCGGTCACCGCCGAGTGGCGCTCGAGCGCCGTGCCCATCCCGAACTGGTTGTTGACGACCATGAAGACGATCGGCAGCTTCCAGAGCGCCGCGAGATTCATCGACTCGCCGAAGGTGCCCTGGTTGGTGGCGCCGTCGCCGAACATGCAGAGCGTCACGTCGTCGGTTCCCTCGTAGTCGGAGGCGAGCGCGACGCCGGCCGCCAGCGGCAGGTTGCCGCCGACGATCCCGTAGCCGCCGAGCAGCCGCCGCTCGACGTCGAAGAGGTGCATCGACCCGCCGCGTCCGCCGGAGCAGCCGTCGACCTTGCCGAACAGCTCGGCCATGACCGCGCCAGGCGAGGTGCCGCGCGCCAGCGCGTGGCCGTGCTCACGGTAGGTCGAGAGCAGGTAGTCGCTGTCGCGCATCGCCTGCTCCGAGCCGACGATCGTCGCCTCCTCGCCGATGCACAGGTGCAGGAAGCCGCCGATCTTCGCCTTTGCGTACATCTCGCCGGCCCGCTCCTCGAAGCGGCGAATCAGCTGCATCCGGGCGAGGATCTGCTCGCAGGCCGCTCGCTCCGGAAGGGGGTGCGTCGCGGTCTCCACTCCCGTCGAATCCGGGCCGCGGCCGCCCGCTGTGTCCTGGGTAGCCATCTGCGCCACACCCTAGCGGCGGCCGACAGCCGCGAAGGAGCGCCGTCTGGCTTTCCAGACGTTCGGGGGAGCGTTCCGGCGTGCCCTAGTTGATCGCGAGCAGGTCCACGACGAACACGAGCGTCTCGTTCGGCTTGATGCTCGGGGGCCGTCCCTGCGCCCCGTATGCCATGTCGGGCGGGATGATCAGCTCGCGCCGTCCGCCGACCTTCATCCCGACGATGCCCTCGTCCCAGCCGGCGATCACCGCGCCCTGGCCGAGCGTGACGTCGAACGGCTGGCCGGAAGTGAAGGAGCTGTCGAACTCCTTCTTCGTGGAGTACGACACGCCGACGTAGTCCATCGTGACGTTGTCACCAGACTTCGCGGCCGGGCCGGTGCCCTCCTTGAGGTCCTTGGTCACGAGCTTCTTCGGCGGTGCGCCGTCCGGAACGGTCACCTTCGGCTTCTTGCCTGAGCTGACCGGCTCCTCCGCGGCCTGGGCGCTGTCGCTCCCGGCCGGAGGCGCGTCGACGGTGAAGGTGGCGGTCTCGACGTCGTCACCGCAGCCGGCGACGACCGTCAAGGACAGGGCGGCGAGGCCGCAGGCGATCAGGTATCGAGTGCGCATAGGCGGCGAATCCTAAGCGCCAATGCGCATCTGGTGCAACGGGCAGGCGCTAGGAGGCCGTGTCGTAGCGCGCGGACGCTGCCGCGGCGGCCGCCTCGAGTTGGTCGTCGCCCCAGAACAGCTCGTCGCCGACGGCGACGGTCGGGACGCCGATCACGCCGCGCGCCGCGGCCTCCTCGGTCGCGGCACGCAGCCGGTCCTTGACCGACTTGCTCTCGACGCCCCTGGTCACGGCCTTCGGATGCAGCTCGCAGGCCGCCGCGGCGATCAGCACGTTGTCGAGCTGGGAGAGGTCGCGGCCGGCGCAGAACGCCTGCCGGAACGCCGCCAGCGAGAAGGCGACCGCGCGCCCCGCTTGCTGGGCGAAGATCGCCACCCGCATCGCCAGCAGCGAGTTCGCCGGCCACTGGTCGGGCCAGCGGACCTCCATCAGCCCGTACTTGCGCGCGCGCGACTCGACCTCCGCGGCCCTCTCGTCGCGGGCCTCGGTCAGGGCCCAGGATCCGCCGCCCGTCTGCTGCCAGATCCCGCCGAGCAGGATCGGCTGCCAGACCGGCGTGACGGGCATCGCGTCGTGGATCCGCTCGGCGGCGAGCCAGGCGTACGGCGAGGCGAGGTCGTAGTAGAAGACGGGGCGGTCGTCGGTCATCCGGGCCGCACCGTAACGCGCACCGGCCGCGAGGCGCCGGGCGCGAACGGATAGCCGGCCTCGACCGGTACACGGGCCCGCATCCGGTAGCCGGTCCGCCGGCTGGTGGCGGCGAAGGCGTAGCGGAACCGCCAGCGACCGTCGCGCCGTGCCCGGACAGCGGAGATCGTCCGCCAGCGGCCGCGAAAGTGGGCCTGGACCTCGACCAGCTTTCCGTGGCGCGGAACCGGTCGTCCGACGCGGCCCTCGAACAGCACCGGCTGGCCGCCGGCGACGGTGCGCTTGCGCAGGCCGCGGCTCCAGCGACGGGTGGGCGTCGCCCCCGCTCGCCGAATGCGCTTCTTGGCGACGCGCACCTTCATCGTCGCTCGCGCGCGGGGCCGGGGCTTCGGCCGCGCGGGCGCCGTCGCCGGCTGCTCGCGCAGGGTGCGCCCGCCGCCGTAGACGACGGCTTCGTTGCCGGCCGCGTCGACCGCGCGCGCCCGGAGGTCGAATATCCCGCCGGCCGGGCGGCGGCTTTCGTCGAGCACGGCCACGAGCTGGTCGCCGTGGCGCTCGGTGGCCAGCGGGAACCAGTCGCCCGTGTCGAAGCGACGCAGCTCGATCGTCCCGCTCGCGAGGCCGGACAGGTCGTGGGCGGCGACGTCGAAGCGCTCGGGCGTCGCGGGGTGGGGCGGCAGGAAGCGCAACGCGGGCGGATCGGGGTCGTAGCGCAGGCGGCGCGGCGACGAGACGGTCCCGGGGTCGACGTTGCCGGCGGCGTCCTCGAGCCAGACTCCGACGTCCCACTCGCCGGGCGCCGGCAGCGCGATCGGTCCCGACGCCGTCACGCCCGCGGCTCGGCTGTCGCCCTCGACGCAGCCGGAGGCGGTTCCCCGCGCCGCCGAACATGCCCGCCAGCGCGCACGGTCGATCGGGGAGTGCTGGCCGCCGGGATTCGCCCAACGCAGTTCGAAGCCGTTGGCGCGCCGCCAGCCCTCGCCGCCCGCCACGGTCACGTCTCGCGCCGCCGACGGCGCGTGGTTGTCGACACGGACGGAGAGCGACCTCCGCGCGGTCGAGCCGCCGACGTCGGTGGCGCGCAGCTCCAGCGTGCGGATGCCGTCGGGCAGGCGTGACGTGTCGAACGTCCACTCGCCGGCCCGGCCCGCCGGGCAAGGCTGCAGGCGGGCGTAGCGGCCGGCGACGACGGCGCAGCTCGATGGCGATCGCAGGAGCGTCCCGTCGTCGAACGCCGCCTCGACCCCGCCCAGGCCGCCGCCGGTGTCGTGGGCAGGGAACGTGAGACTGCGAGCCCCGCGCAGCCAGCCGCCATGCAGCAGCGATCCGCCCGGCTCTCCGACCGTCGGCGTCGCGTCGTCGCGCAGCGCGAAGTCGAACGAGCGGCCGCGCAGGCGCAGGTCGCCGAGAGCTCCCTGCGAGCACGAGAAGCCCGGGCCGCAGCGCAGGTAGAAGCCGACGCGGCGCGCGTCGAAGCCGGTCGTGGAAGAGCTCCAGCTACGCCCGACCGGGCCAGCCAATCCCGACGGCGCTCCCCACGTCCCGTTGCCCAGATGGCCCTGGAACAGGTAGGCGCGACCGCCCTGGCCGTCGGGCTGCTGCGTCGCCTCGGCGTAGCTCGTCATGCCGCTCACGCAGCAGCTCTCGAGCGCGCCGAACGAGCCTGAGAAGCTAGTGAAGACGGTGCCGTTCGGGGCGTAGGCGAACCAGCCGCCGTAGCCACCGGAGGGATAGGTGCGCTGGGTGCCGCCGCCACCGTTGCGCGTCGCCAGGCCGAACTCGCCGCAGCCGCTGCCGGAGTACTGGTCGACCGCCGGTACGCCCGCCGCCTGCCAGCCGAAGTCGTGGTGGCCGTTGTCGGCGGCCCAGTCGCACTGGCGGACGGTGTAGGTGCCGGCCGTGGCGGATTGAGCTGCCGCGAGGGTGGCGAGGATGAGTACGGCGACGAGGCAGGTGAGGCGCGACACGACGTCTCCTTCGATGGGGTGCACTCCCCACCAAGGGACGCCTGGGGCTAAGTAGCCCCCCTAACTTCAACCGTGAATCAACCAGCCATCCGTCGCGCGCGCCGCCTCGAGGATCGTCTCGGCGAACGCGGGGTGCGGGTGGATCGAGCGGGCGAGCTCGGGGTAGCCGCCCTCGAGGTCGCGGGCGACGACCAGCTCCTGGATCAGCTCGGCCGCCTTCGGGCTGACGATGTGGGCGCCGAGGATCTCGCCGTAGCGCTTGTCGCCGACGATCTTGACGAGGCCGGTGCGGTCGCCGTAGACGGTCGGCGCGCCGACCGCGCCCATCGGGATCTTGCCGACCGTGACGTCGTGGCCGGCCTCCTTGGCCTGGGCCTCGGTCAGCCCGAAGCTCGCCACCTGCGGCGAGCAGAAGGTGACGCGCGGAACGTAGTCGTAGTCGATCGGATGGGTCGGCAGGCCGGCGGCGTCCTCGACGGCGATGACTCCCTCGTCGGAGGCCTTGTGGGCGAGCGCCGGACCGGGCACCAGATCGCCGATCGCGTAGACGTTCTCCTTCGAGGTGCGCAGCGCGCCGTCGACGACGATCAGGCCACGCTCGTCGGTCTTGACGCCGGCCTCGTCGAGCCCGAGGCCCTCGATGTCGGTGCCGCGCCCGGCGGCGATGCAGAGCAGGTCGAACTCGTGCTGCTCGCCGTTGATCGTCATCTTCACCGCGTCGCCGGTGTCCTCGGCGGACTCGACGTTGGCGCCGGTCACGATCTTCACGTTCTGCTTGGCGATCTCGCGCGCGCAGGCCCGCGCCGCGTCCTTGTCCTCCAGCGGCAGGATCTGGTCGAGCGCCTCGATCAGCGTCACCTCGGTTCCGAGCCGGCCGAACGCCGAGGCCACCTCGGTGCCCGAGGCGCCCGCGCCGATCACGGCGAGTCGCTTCGGCTGCGAGTCGGTCAGCCACATCGCCGCGGTGTCGAGGATCCGCCCGCCGAACTGGAGGCCCAGCAGCGGCTTGGCAACCGTGCCGGTCGCGAGCACGACCTTGCCGGCCTCGATCTCCTGGCCGTCGAACGAGCCGCCGACCTTCACGTTGCCGTCCTCGGTCAGCGAGCCGTGGCCCTTGATGACCTCGATCTTGTTCTTGTCGAGCAGCATCCCGACGCCGCCGACCATCGTCTCGATCACCTTGTCGCGGTGGCCGGCCGCGCCGGCGAACTCGAAGCTGACGTCGCCAGTGGAGATGCCGAAGCGGTCAGCTGTGGTGACCTCCTTGTAGGCATCGGCGGCGCGCAGGACGGCCTTCGCCGGGATGCACGCCTCGTTGAGGCAGCGGCCGCCGACGGTGTCGGCGCGCTCGATCACGGCGGTCTTCATGCCGAGCTGCGCTGCGCGGATCGCGGCGACATAGCCGCCTGGACCAGAGCCGATGACGATGCAATCGTAGGAGGAGTCAGGCATGCGGCCAGACTATCCGAGCCGCCTCAGCGGTCTTGTCCAGGCCGCTCCGGCATCTGGATCCGGGCCATCACCTTGACGAGCTTCCAGAACAGCGTTCCGGCCCCCGCGATCACGGCCACCGCGATCAGCAACGCGACGACGCTCTCGGCCCGCGTCAGCAGCACGCCGAAGATCACCAGCGCGAGCGCGAGCACCGCCTCCATGCCGAGAACGCCCCAGTAACGCATGCGGAAGCAGCCGTATGCGACGGTGAACATCAGGCCGGAGTAGATCGCGATTCCGAGTAGCGCCGGCTGCTCGCCCTGGACCTC
Organism: Thermoleophilaceae bacterium; assembly: GCA_035630455.1. GTDB lineage: Bacteria > Actinomycetota > Thermoleophilia > Solirubrobacterales > Thermoleophilaceae > JAAYBF01. The sequence goes on along the minus strand of DASQKP010000009.1, from coordinate 54,510 downwards.
GACGCCCACTATCCACGAGATGAAGTTGCCCGCGCCGAGCGCGAAGGCAAGCACCGCGGCGATCGTCACCGGCAGCGGCCGCTCGTCCTGTCCCAACGGCTTCAGCGCGGCGCGCGCGGCCTCGTCCTTGGCGCGCCCGCGGGCGTAGCCGCGGGCCATCCGGTCCTGGTCGGTCTCCTCGGGAGCGGCGGCGCCGTTGGCGACGATCTGGTCGTCCGAAGTCGCGGCGCGCTGGCGCTGCTTGCGCCGCTTGCGGCTACTGCGCTGCGCCAAGGCTCGCCTCCTCCAGTCCGGCGCGCAGGAACGCCGCCGCCGCGCCGGGATCGGCGGCCTCGCGAATCGCGCGCACCACGACGACCCGCTCGGCGCCGGCCGCCGCGACCTCGTCGACGTTGCCGCCGTCGATGCCGCCGATCGCGAACCACGGCTGTGGCGGTCGCAGGGCCGCGGCCGCGCGGACGTACTCCAGTCCCGTCGCGGGGCGGCCCGGCTTCGTCGGCGTCTCCCAGACAGGGCCGACGCTGAGCTGGTCGGCGCCCGCCTCGACACCCGCTTCGAGCTGCTCCGGGCTGTGCGTGGACAGCCCGATCAGCAGCTCGGGCCCGCCGCCCTCGCGCGCCTCGGCGACCGACAGGTCATCCTGCCCGACGTGGACGCCATCGGCGCCCGCACGCAGCGCGAGGTCCGGGCGGTCGTTGATCCACAGCAGCGCGCCATGGACGTCGCAGAGCGTGCGCCAGACCGCGGCGCGGGCGAGCAGAGCGTCGTCGTCGAGCTCCGGGTCGCGCAGCTGGACCATGTCGACACCGCCGGAGAGCGCCGAGTCGAGCGCACCGTCGTGCATGCCGCCGTCGGCGACGAGATAGAGGCGCGCCGCGGCAAGCCGCTCGCGCCGTTGCGCTCCCGTCCTCATTCTCGCCATCCTCGCAGAGGAGCGAAGCGTTGCAGGGGTACCTTGTAGGCGATGGAACGCGCTTACGACCTCGTAGTGGTCGGCGCCGGGGCGATCGGCCTCAGCTGCGCCTGGCGCTGTGCGCAGGCCGGGATGTCCGTGCTCGTGGTCGAGCGGGAGCAGCCTGGCGCGGGTGCGTCGGGCGTCGCCGCCGGCATGCTCGCCCCGGTGACCGAGGCGACCTTCGGCGAGCAGCCGCTGCTCGCGCTCAACCTCGAGGCGCGCGCCCTCTGGCCGGCGTTCGCCGCCGAGCTCGAGGAGGCGACCGCACTGCCGACCGGTTACGCCGACTGCGGCGCGCTGGTCGTCGCCGCCGACCGCGACGACGCCGAGGAGCTGCGCCGGCTGCACGCGTTCCAGGTCGAGCTCGGGCTCGACGCCGAGTGGCTGGCGCCGCGCGCCGCCCGCGAGCGCGAGCCTGGGCTGTCGCCGCGGATCGGCGGCGCCATCCACGCGCCCCAGGACGGCCAGGTCGATCCGGCCGCGGTAGTCCGGGCGCTCGTGTTCGCGTTCAGGGCGGCCGGCGGTGAGCTGCGCACCGGCCTGGAGGTCACCGGCATCGACACGGCGGGCGGCCGCGTCGGCGGGGTCGAGGTGGTGCCCGTCGACGGCGATCCCGACCCCGACCAGCTGCGCGTCTCCGGCTTGGACGAGCGCGAGACGATCCCGGCCGCTGCCGTGCTCGTCGCCGCCGGCGCCTGGAGCGCGGAGGGCGCGCTCGCGACCGAGGCCTCGGCGCCGCCGATCCGCCCCGTCAAGGGGCAGCTGCTCGAGCTGCGCGTACGGCGCGGCTACCGGCCGCCGGCCCGCCACATCGTCCGCACGCCGCGCTGCTATCTCGTCACCCGGCCCGACGGCCGCGTCGTGCTCGGCGCCACCCAGGAGGAGCAGGGCTTCGACACCGCCATCACCGCCGACGGCGTCCACCGCCTGCTCGAGGCCGCCTGGGAGGTGCTGCCCGACGCCGGCGAGCTGGAGCTGGTCGCCGCCCGTGCCGGTCTGCGGCCTGGAACCCCTGACAACGCCCCAGCGATCGGGCCCGGCGAGATCGACGGCCTGCTGTGGGCGACCGGCCACCACCGCAACGGAGTGATGCTCGCCCCGTCGACCGGCCGCGCGATCGCCGCGCTGCTCGCCGACGGCGAGCTGCCGGCCGCGTTCCGCCCGTTCGCCGCCGACCGCTTCCAAGGCGGGGTACGGGCATGACGGTGACGGTTACGCTCAACGGCGAGCCGCGCGAGCTGCCAGCTGGCGCCACCGTCGCCGACGCCGTCGAAGCGGTCGGTGCGCCCGCCGACGGCCGGGGGGTCGCCGCCGCCGTCGACGGCGAGGTCGTCCCGCGCAGCACGTGGGCGTCGCACGCGCTGACCCCCGACGACCGCGTCGAGGTCCTGCAGGCGGTTCAGGGAGGATGAGCCGATGAGCGCTCTCGAGATCGCCGGCCGCAGCTTCGACTCGCGCCTGATCATCGGCACGGGCGGCTTCCGCAGCCTCGACTCGATGCACGACGGCGTGCGCGCCTCGGGGGCCGAGATGGCGACCGTCGCGCTGCGCCGGGTCGATCCCGCCTCGCGCGGCTCGATCCTCGAGGTGCTCGACGACTGCGGCTGCTTCGTGCTGCCGAACACCGCCGGCTGCTTCACCGCGCGCGACGCCGTCACCACAGCCAAGCTCGCCCGCGAGGCGCTCGAGACCGACTGGGTCAAGCTCGAGGTGATCGGCGACGACAAGACGCTGCTGCCCGATCCCTCCGAGCTGCTCGACGCGGCCGAGGAGCTCGTCGCCGCCGGCTTCACCGTCCTGCCCTACACCAGCGACGACCCGATCCTCGCCCGACGGCTCGAGGACGCCGGCTGCGCCGCGGTGATGCCGCTCGGGTCGCCGATCGGCAGCGGCATGGGCATCGCCAACCCCTACAACCTGCGCCTGATCCTCGAGTCGGCGCGCGTACCGGTGATCCTCGACGCCGGCATCGGGACGGCCTCCGACGCCGCGCTGGCGATGGAGGCGGGCTGCGACGCCGTGCTGCTCGCCAGCGCCGTCTCGCGCGCCCAGGACCCGGCCGCGATGGCGGCCGCGATGCGCAAGGCGGTCGAGGCCGGCTACGCCGCCCGACACGCCGGACGCATCCCTCGCCGGCTCTACGGCGAGGCGTCCAGCCCCGTCGAAGGCGTGGCGGAGCTCACGTGAGCTCCGACGACTCCGAGAACCTCCCAGAGCGGACCGCGCTGGACCGGCTTGCCGCGGACTGGACGACCGCCTGGACCGTGGAAGGTGGCTTCGCGGCCTGCTGCAGCGCCGAGCTGACCTACGAGGACCCGCTTGCCGCGCAGCCGCTGGTCGGCCTCGTCGAGCTCGATGCCCACGCCGCAAAGCTGCGCGACGCCTTTCCCGACGCCCGCGTCGAGCAGACGGCGCCGCCGCTAGGTCGCGGCGACTACGCCTGCGTCCCCTGGAAGCTGGCCGGAACCAACCGCGGCCCGCTGGCGATGCTGCCCGCCACCGACCGCTTCGTGACCCTCCATGGCCTGCACTACCTCGAGCTGACCGACGGCCGCGTCCGCCGCGCTCGCGGCTTCCTCGACCTCTACGACGCCGCGACGCAGCTGGGCCTGCTCCCCGCGCGCGGCGGCTGGGGGGAGCAGGCCCTGATGTTGTTGCGCGGATTCGGCCTCAGGCGCTAGCTACTGGACCGTCAGCGAGCCGGTCTGGCCCGAGTGGATCGTGCAGAGATAGCCGATCTTGCCGGCGGTGTCGAAGGTCTGCTCGTAGGTGTCGCCCGGCTGCAGCGTGCCCGAGTCGAAGTCCGGTCCGGGGCCGTCGTCCTTGGTGACCGTGTGCGGCAGCTTGCCGGTGTTCGTCCACTTGACGGTGACGCCCTTCTCGACCGTCGCCTCCTTCGGGTCGTAGTCGATGTCGACGACCTCGATCGCGACCTGCTTGCCGGCCGCCGCTCCGCCTCCGGCCGCCTGCTTCTTCTCGGTCGTCGCCGTCTGCTCGGCGGTCGTCGCGCTGCCGCTGTCGCCCGAATCGCCGTCGTCATCTCCGCCACAGCCGACGGCCACCAGGCCGAGGACCAGACAGGCGCTGGTCGCTGCAAGGAACTGCTTCATACCGGATCTCCTCAGGACGTGTGCGACCAGCGTACTCCCGCCGGCGGCAGGCGTCAGATCAGGATGCGACCAGACATTCCAGCAGCGCCTTCTGGGCGTGCAGGCGGTTCTCGGCCTGATCCCAGACGGCGGAGCGCGGGCTGTAGAGGACCTCGGCGGTGATCTCCTCACCGGGGTGGGCCGGTAGGCAGTGCAGCGCGATCGCGTCGTCGCGCGCGGCGGCCAGCAGCGCGTCGTCGACGCGGTAGGGCGCGAGCGTCTCGCGGCGCGCGGCGGCCTCGGCGGGATCGTCGCCCATGCTCACCCAGACGTCGGCGTAGACGGCGTGCGCGCCGGCGGCGGCCTCCTGCGGATCGGTCACGACGGTCGCGCGGCCCGAGCCCTCGGCGCCGGCCTGTGCGAGCTCGACCGCGGCTGGCGCCGGCGCGAGCTCCCCGGGGCTGGCGACGACGACGTCGACGCCAGCCTTGGCGCCGAGCACCATCAAGGACGCCGCGACGTTGTTGCCGTCGCCGACGTATGCGAGCCGCAGCCCGTCGAGCCTGCCGAAGCGCTCCCGCAGCGTCAGCAGGTCGGCGAGCGCCTGGCACGGGTGGTGGTCGCGCGTGAGCATGTTCACGACGGGCACCGTCCCGAATTGGGCGAGCTCCTCGAGTGGCGCGTGGTCGCCGGTGCGGATGCCGATCGCGTGGACGAAGCGCGACAGGACCATCGCCGTATCGCGCGGCGACTCGCCGCGCGAGAGCTGCAGCTCGTCGCCGCGCAGGACGACCGGCGTTCCGCCCAGCTCGGCGACGCCGACCTCGAACGACACGCGCGTCCGGGTCGACGGAGCCTCGAAGACCAGGGCGACGCTCTTGCCCGCCAGCGCGTCCGAGGCCAGCCGGTCGGCCTTCAGCTCCGCCGCGCGGCGGAGCAACGCGGTCAGCTCGTCGCGCGTAAGCTCGGCGCCGGTCAGGAAATGGCGAGTCACCCAGGCATCGTATTGAGGCTTCTCACCTGGAACCTCTTCCATGGGCGCGACTTCCCACCGAACGCCGGACTGCTGACCCGGCGCTCGCGGTGGCTGCGCCGCGCCGAGCGGGACGCCACGCACCTCCAGGTCAACCGGTCGCTGCGCGCCGAGTTCGCCACCCGCCTCGCCGGTTGGAAGTGGGACGTCGCCCTGCTCCAGGAGGCGCCGCCGCGCTGGCTGCCCGACCTCGAGCAGGCGACCGGCGCCGCCGGCGTCCGCGACCTGACCTCGCGCAACTCGCTCGCGCCACTGCGCGCATGGGTCGCGGAGCGGAACCCGGACCTGATCGCCTCGAACGAGGGCGGATCGAACATGCTGCTCGTCCGCCCGCCGGCGCGGATCGTCGCCACGCGGACGGAGACGCTCGCGACGCGGCCCGAGCGGCGGCGCCTGGCGATGGCGCGACTCGAGCTCCCCGGCGATCGCCGGCTCGTCGTCGCCTGCATGCACTTGTCGGTCCCCAGCACCAGTCGAGGGATGGCGGAGGCGTTGCGCGCCGCCACGCTGGCCACCGAGTGGGCGGGCGGAGATCCGCTGGTCTTCGGCGGCGATCTCAACCTGCGTCCGGCGGACCATCGCGCGGCGTTCGACGACCTCCACGACCGCTTCGGGCTCGCCGCCCCGACCGGCCCGCGTGCGATCGATCACCTGCTCGCCCGCTCGCTCGACGTGGTCGCGCGGCCGGCCGTCCTGCCGGCCGCCGAGCGAGAGGTCGCCGGACCCGGCGGGCTGGCGATCAGGTTGTCCGACCACGCCCCTGTCGTCGCCTCGTTCGGCCTGCGATAGTCCCTTCGCAGACTGGCGAACCGACTCGGACCAGGAGGCAGTTCAGATGGCGGAGCAAGGGCGTGACGGCGCGGGAAGCAAGACGGGCGGCACGTCGAAGAAGGCCGCGACCGGTGGCGGCCCCGACCTGCGCGAGGCGCTCCATGGTCTGATCGACCCGCTCGGGATGGTGATGCTCACCCGCGAGCGGATCGAGGACGCGCTCAACGACGCCGTCAGCCGCGGCCGGGTGACCGCCGACGACGCCCAGGACCTCGTCGCCAGCCTGATCGAGCGCGGACGGCGCCAGACCAACGACGTGCTCGGCGAGCTCGAGGACATCGTCTCGACCAAGGCCGACAAGGCTCGCACGAAGGCGGCCGACAAGGCCCGCCGCGCGGCCGGCATGGGGGCGAGCTTCCCGATCGCCGGCTACGAGGACCTGACGGCGGCGCAGGTCCAGGCGCGCCTCGACGGTCTCTCCGCCGCCGACCTGCGCAAGGTCAGCGAGCACGAGAAGCGCCACGCCAACCGCAAGACCGTCCTGCGCTCGATCGACCAGCGGCTCAAGTAGTCGTGTCCGAGACTCCCGCAACTCCGGCCGCACGGCGACCGCGTCCCAAGCGGGACGAGGAGCTCGAGGTGACGATCGAGTCGCTCGCCTATGGCGGCGCCGGCGTCGGCCGCTCCGACGGCTTCGTCGTCTTCGTCCGCGGCGCGCTGCCCGGCGACCGCGTCCGTGCCCGCGTCGGCAAGTCGAAGCGGTCCTACGCCGAGGCGACGATGGTCGAGCTGCTCGAGCCCGCGCCCGACCGGATCGAGCCGGCCGTCCCGCACGCCGGAGCGCCGTGGCAGGTGCTGCCCTACGAGCGCCAGCTCGAGGTCAAGCAGGCCCAGGTCGTCGAGGCGCTCGAGCGGCTCGGGGGCTTCGAGGCGCCGCCGGTCGAGCCGATCGTCCCAGCCGTCGAGCAGCTGCGCTACCGCAACAAGGTCGAGTACTCGTTCGGCGCCCAAGACGACGGCCGGATGGTGCTCGGCTCGCACCGCGCCGGCCGCTGGGACGTGATCGACGAGCTGACCGTCGACGTGCTCGCCTCCGAGCGGGTCGACGCGCTGCGCAACGCGATTGCCGACTGGTGCCGGGAGCAGGAGGTGCCGCCTTACGACCGTCGCGACCAGTCCGGCGTGCTGCGCAACCTCGTGATCCGCGAGGGCCGGCGAACCGGCGAGCTGCAGGCGCGCCTGGTCACCCGCCGCAAGGAGCTCGAAACCGATGTCCTCGCCGCCTCGGTTCCCGCCGACAGCTTCCTGACGACCAACATCGAGGGACTGGGCGAGACGACGCTCGGCGGCGAGACGTCGCTGGTCAAGGGCCAGAAGAAGCTGTTCGAGGAGCTCGAGGTCGGCGGCAACAAGCTGCGTTTCGGCATCTCGCCGGAGGCCTTCTTCCAGACCAACACCGAGATGGCCGAGCGGCTGTACGGGATCGCCACCGAGCTCGCCGGCCTGACCGGCCGCCAGCGCGTCTTCGACCTCTACTGCGGCATCGGCACGATCGGGATCGCGCTGTCGCTAGAGGCGCGCGAGGTGATCGGCGTCGAGATCGTCGAGGAGGCCGTCGCCGACGCGATCGCCAACGCCGAGCTGAATGGGATCGACAACGCCCGCTTCTACGCGGGCGACATCCGCACCGCGATGCGTCCGTTGATCGAGGAGGAGGGCACCGCCGACGTCGTCGTCGTCGACCCACCGCGCGCTGGCCTGTCGCAGAAGGTCGTCCGCCGGGTGCTCGAGGTCGGCGCCCCGACGATCGTGTACGTCTCCTGCAACCCCACGACCCTCGCTCCCAACGCCCGCCAGATGGTCGACGCCGGCTATGAGCTCGTCACCGTCCGCCCGGTCGACATGTTCCCGCAGACGCCGCACATCGAGTCCGTCGCGTTGTTGCGCAAGCCTAGCTAGATATCACTTATAAGTGATAGGATACGGGTGTGGACCCGGGCCAGCTAATCCGTGAGACGCGTGAGCGCCACGGTCTGAGTCAGCAGCGTTTGGCGCGTCGTGCCGGCACGCGACAGTCCGCGATCAGCCGGCTCGAGCGGGGCGAGATCTCGCCGACGGTGGAGACTCTGGAGTTGTTGCTCAATGCGATGGGTGAGCGCCTCGAGCTAGACGGCGCTCCTCTGGAGCGTCGCTACGACCCCCTTCATCGTCAGGCCAACGCCGAACGCTCGCCTGAGGAGCGGCTCGCGCTGGCGATCTCCTGGAATCGAATGGCGGGACGCTTCGCCCAGGCCGGTCGGGAGTCCCGTGGACGGGCCTGACCAGCCGCTCGACGCTGAGCGCATCTTTCGCTCCCTGGCGGAGGCTGGTGTCGACTACGTCTTGATCGGCGGCATCGCCGTGCAAACCCACGGTCACGTGCGGATGACCAACGATGTCGATCTCATTCCGGCGCCCGATCCGGCGAACCTCGAACGGTTGGCAGCGGCCCTGCGATCGCTTGACGCGAGGGTTCTGAACCCTGGCAACGAGGGCATCGCGATCGACGCAAATATGCTTCCGCGCGCGACGATCTGGCAGTTCGCCACACGCGATGGGGATATCGATGTGATGCACGAGGTGCCCGCGGGCGCGCCGTTCGAGCAGCTCAGCGAACGCGCACTGCGGATTCGGCTCGGCGAGATGGAGGTCCCGGTCGTCGGTCTGGATGACCTGATTCGGATGAAGTTGGCCCGCGGACGCAGCATCGACCTCGAGGACGTCGCCGCGCTGACCGACCCGGGAGCCGCGTGACGACCGGCTCCTGTCACTCGACCGCAAGTTAGATTGCTCATGTCGATGAGCGCCTACTACGCCGGACCGAACCCGCCCGACGCGCCTGAGCTGCGCGTGCTCGGCGCGCTTATCGAGAAGCGGCGGACGACGCCGGACGCGTATCCGCTGAGTGTCAACTCGCTGCGGTTGGCATGCAATCAGGCGACCAATCGCGACCCGGTTGTCGAGTACGACGAGCACGTGGTGCTCGACGCGCTGGAGCGGCTCGGCCGGCGCGGCTGGACCCGACTCGCGAGTGGCGCCGGCAGCCGGTCGCGCAAGTACCGCCACCTGCTCGACGATGCGCTCGAACTGTCCGACGACGAGCTGTCGCTGCTCGCGGTGCTGATGCTGCGCGGCCCGCAGACCCCCGGCGAGCTCAAGCAGCGGACGGATCGGCTGCACCGCTTCTCCGATCTGGCGGGAGTGGAGGATGCCCTGCTCGCGCTGATCGATCGCGATCTGGTCGCGGTCGTCCCGCGCCGTCCCGGCCAGAAGGAGCAGCGCTACGTCCAGCTGCTCGACGGCGGCGAGGACGGCGCGCCGGCGGCGGTCGCCACGCGGCCGGTGGCGGCGCCACACGGTGACCCGCTCGCGCATGAGGCCGCCCCTGCCGACGCAGTCGCCGGACAGGCCGCTGTCACACGATCCGAGCTCGAGGAGCGAGTAGACAGCCTCGAGCGCCAGGTCGCCGAGCTGAGCGGCGAGCTACGAGCCCTGCGCGCCGAGCTCGGCCCCTAAGCCGCCTTCGTCTCGACGCTCGTGACCGGCAGCCCGGTCGCGTGTGCGGCCTTGCGCTGCAGGTCGAGGTGGAGCCACTTCGACAGGTGGTGCGGCAGCGTCGAGACGATCAGCTCGTCGTAGCTGTCGCGGTTGCAGGCGTCGGTGATCGCCGCCAGCGGGTCGGGGTCGCCGACGATCGCGTCCTTGACCGGCAGACCCGTCGCACGCAGGCGCTCGACCAGCGCGTCGCGATGCCTCTCCGCCTCCGCGCGCCCCTTGTCCGAGGCCATGTTCGCCGCCCATGCGACACCGTGCGGAGTCGCCGGGATCAGCACCGTGAACTCGTAGTCCCCCCGCGCCGCGCGCTCGCGCATCGCCGCCAGCAGGTCGTCCGACTCGGCGGTCTGGTTCGCCACCACAAGCACCTTCGCCACGACTCCTCCTACGCTCGACTCCCAGGTCGAACCTACCCAGCCTCCTGAGCGACGAAGCTCGTCGCGAGTCTCCTAGTAAGGGGGGAAGTCCGCGTACCAGTCGCCGAGCGACCGGAATGCGCTCCAGAAGGCGCGCTTGGCGCGCTCGTCGTCGAGCGAGGCGTCGATGTCGGGCACGTAGAGCGCGTCGCAGCTTGCCGTCAGCTTCTGGATCCCGCCGGGCGTGGTGGTGACCTGGGCGGCGAGTGGCACCTGGAGCGCGTTCAGTTCCTCGCAGGCCTCCTCGCCCATCACGACGACGATCCGCGGCTGGACGACGGCGAGCTCGTCGAGCACGCGCGCCTTGCACTCCGGCGCCGCGAGGTCGGTGTCGTGGACCGGGCACTTGACGACCACGGTCCCGTAGACGGCGAGCGGGTCGATGTTGAGCCGCTTGAAGCTCTTCATCAGCGCGCTGCCCGAACGGCCGTAGAAGGCGACGCCCTCCTCGATCTCCGACGGCCGCGGCGCGAACTTGAGCATGAAGACGTCGGCCTGTGGGTGACCCGATCCGAGCACCGGCATCAGGCTGCCACGCGGGCAGTGGTCGCAACCCTGGATCTCGTGGGTCAGCTGGTTGAGCTCGCGGATGGCGCGCTCGAGGTACTTCTCGCGGATCTCGTCGTCGGTCGCCGGCACGACCGAGGGATTAGACGGAGGGCGGCGCTGTCCTCTTGGCTGCATGATGGTTCTCAGCGCGGGTGGCCCCGCGGCCTGGTTTAGCGGTCCGCCGGCGGGCGGCCTCGGGCGTCGCCCGGGTCTGGATGAACTTCAACGCCTGCACGTAGAGCAGCGACGTCTTCTTGCGCACGATGTCGGCGTCGCGCAGCGACTCGAGGAACTCCTCCGGGCCGTTGAAGTCGCGCATCCGGATCTTCACCGAGCCCAGTCCGGCCGCGACGTGGCTGTCCGATCCGGCGCCCGCGACGATGCGGTACTTCTCGGCGAAGCGGGCCGCCTCCTCGTTGAAGGTGGAGAACGCGACGCGCGGGTTGAAGACCTCGATCGCGTCGACGTCCTCGACGACCGCGAGCAGGTTCTCGTAGTCCGGCACCGAGTGCATCCGGTCGAACGGATGCGGCACGTAGACGAGCCCGCCCTGGGCGCGGATCTCGGCAATCGTCTGCTCCAGCGTCAGCCCCTTGGGGATCTTCTCCTCGATGAAGAGGCCGATCACCTCGCCCTGGTCGGCCGTCTTGACCTCCTCGGCGACGATCACCTCGATCCCGTCCATCTCCTCGGCGAGCGCGCGCGCCTCGTGGGCGCCGGAGACCTCGTTGTGGTCGGTGATCGCGATCTTGTCGAGCCCGGCCGCCTTGGCCGCCTCCAGCAGCGTCGCGGCCGGCGTGGCGCAGTCGCTCGAGTGGTCGGTGTGCATGTGCAGGTCGACGTTGACGAAGTCGCGATCGGCGAGCCGCTTGCGGACCGCCGGCTTGCCGACCGGGTCGTGACGGCGCGCCGCGGCCGTCGTATAGATCGCTTCGAACTCGTCGGCCGCCCGCGACCACGACAGGCTGTCGCGTGCCCGCCCGACGCGCGCCGCGAACTGGGCGAGCAGGTTCGGATCCGAGACCAGTCGCTCCAGCTGTGCTCCCAGGGCGATCGCATCGCGCGGGTCGAACAGCAGTCCCAGCTCGCCGTCGTCGAGCAACTCCGAGTACTGCGGCAGATTCGACACCACCGGAACCGCGCCGGCACCGAGCGCGCGCAACACGAGCTGTGAAGACGGGGCGACGCCCGTCGAGGCCGCAACCACGATGTCGGCCCGTGCCAGGTGCTCGGACTCGGTCCCGTCCGCCGGCCCAGCCAGCCGCACCCGGTCGCGCAGCCGGCGCGGAAGTTGCAGCGGAGACGCCACCGCGGCGGGGTCGCGCAGCCAGATCGTCGCCCTCCAGTCCGCGTCCGCGGGCAGCTTGCGCAGCGCCCGCAGCAGGACCCGCAACGCGCCACGGTCCTCGTCGGCGGAGTAGAGGATCTCGGTCGTGTCGCCGGTCTTGGCCGCCTCGACCAGATCCGCGCCCGGCGGCACGACCGCGTAATGGCCTGGGAAGAACCGGTCGAGGAGATCGCGGGTCGCGATAGAGGTCGCCGTGCGTGCGTCGAGCCGCCCGAACAGCAGTTGGACGACGCGCCGCGCGACCTGCGTCGAGAGGAAGCGCTCGGTGGTGCCGTGGAAGGTCCCGACGTTCAGCGTGCGGGAGTGCCGCAGCGCCGCCGAGGCCGCGCTCGGGGCGAACGGCTCGTGTACATGGACGAAGTCGAGCTCGGCGTGGTCGAGCAGGTCCTCCAGAGTCCGCGACACGTCGATCGGCAGCGCGACCGCCCGCCCGCGGCGGAACGGCAGGCTCTGGCCGACTGCCAGCACGTCGCCGTCGAACAGCGCGTCCTGGTCGCCGGCGACGATCCGCTTGACGCGCGCCCGACCGTCACGCACCAGCTTGCGCGAGTCCGCCGGTGCGACGACGACTACCCGGTGGCCCCGCTCGCGGAGCTCGGCGGACACTCGCTCCACGTAACGGTTGACGTCGTGGTCCTGGTCCCACGGGTAGGGCGTCACCTGCGCGATCGAGAACGACTCACCCACGATGGCTCAGGATAGGTGTAGAACGCGAAACGGGGCGGCCTGCAGGCCGCCCCGTTCGTACTGCTCGGATGCCCTCGCGGCTACGACTGAGCCGGCTCGCTGCTGACCGGCACGTCGCCCGGCAGCTTCGGCGCGCCACCGTTCTCGGCGATGAACTGCTCGGTGTTCGTACGCGCGATCGAGTCCTGCACCTGCACCGGCGGCGACTTCATCAGGTAGGACGACGGCGCCTCGAGCGGCCCGCCAATTCCCTTGTTGAGCGCCAGCTTGCAGCAGCGCGTCGCGTCGATCACGATGCCCGCCGAGTTCGGCGAGTCCCAGACCTCGAGCTTCAGCTCGACGTTGAGCGGCACGTCGCCGAAGGCCTGGCCCTCGACGCGGATGTGCGCCCACTTGCGGTCCGTCAGCCACGGCACGTAGTCCGACGGGCCGATGTAGACGTCGTCCTTCGGCAGCTCGTGGTCCATGATCGACGTGACCGCGTTGGTCTTCGAGATCTTCTTGGACTCCAACCGCTCGCGCTCGAGCATGTTGTAGAAGTCCATGTTGCCGCCGACGTTGAGCTGCGACGTGCGCATCATCTTCACGCCACGGTCGCCGAACAGGCGGGCGAGCTGGCGGTGGACGATCGTCGCGCCGACCTGCGACTTGATGTCGTCGCCTACGATCGGCAGGCCCTTCTGGCGGAAGCGGTTGCCCCAGTACTCCTCGCGAGCGATGAACACGGGGATGCAGTTGACGAAGCCGCAGCCGGCCTCGAGCACCTGCTCGACGTACCACTTGGTCGCGTCCTCGGAGCCGACCGGCAGGTAGGACACGACGACGTCGGTCTTGGTGTCCTTGAGGATCTGGACGATGTCGGCGGTTTCGCCGGGCGCCTTGGTGATCTTCTCCTTGAGGTACTTGCCGAGCCCGTCGTGCGTCATGCCGCGGTAGACCGGCACGTCGAGGTTCGGCACGTCGGCGAACTTGATCGTGTTGTTCTGGCCGGACCAGATCGCCTCGGACAGGTCCTTGCCGACCTTGTCCGCGTCGATGTCGAACGCGGCCGTGAACTCGATGTCACTGATGTGGTAGCCGCCGAGGTCGACGTGCATCAGGCCGGGGACGTCCTCGTTGGGGTCCGCGTCCTTGTAGTACTCGACGCCCTGCACGAAGGCGGACGCGCAGTTGCCGACGCCGACGATCGCGACGCGCACCTTCTCGGTTTGGTAGCGCGAAGCGCCGTTGGTTGAAACGTTGTCGCTCACTGAGCCTCCGTAAGGGGTCTGAGGAAGAAGAAAGGAGGGGCGGCCCTCGTCGAGGGCCGGCGCACAGGGGATACGAACCCCGGCGCGGGGTTTGCGTTACACGCCCGAGCCTAGCGCCCGGCGGACATGGAAGATTCTCTGGAAGGTCGTAATGACGGTCAGCGCCGCGAGCAGGTAGATCGCCGGCGCGAGAAGCTCGAAGTCGCCGAGGCCGGCGCCCTTGGCGAACAGCAGGCCGGCCGAGATGATCACCACGCGCACCGCGCGCGTCGCGAGGCCGACCTTGCACTCGACGCCCAGCGCCTCGGCGCGGGCCCTGGTGTAGCTGACCATCAGGGAGAAGAGGACGGCGACGACGACGGCGGCCACGGCGAGCTCGTCGCCCTCGGCGGCGAAGTAGGCGGCGACCGCGGTCAGCACGATTCCCTCCTCGACCCGGTCGAGCGTCGAGTCGAGGAAGGCCCCGAACGGAGTTCCCTTGCCCGACATCCGCGAGTAGCGCCCGTCGAGGGTGTCCATCACCGAGCCCAGGATGAACGCGATCCCCGCGAGGAAGAACAGGCGCTGGGTGACGAGCACCGCCGCGATCACGTTGCCGACCAGGCCGGTCATCGAGATCGCGTTCGGCGTCAGGCGCGACTCGATCAGCCGGTTGCGCGCCTGCAAGCGCATCCCGGCGGCGCGGCCACCGGCCACGCGCTCACCACCGCCGACTCCCACCTAGGCCACCGCTTGCGCGCGTCCGGAACGCCATGCCCACGCATCGGGACGAGCGCGGCCGAGCGCGTAATAGGCGCCCCAGGCCGAGATGGCCGCGACCAGCGCGCCGAGCGCCGCGTCGAGCCAGAAGTGATTGGCAGTCACGATGACCACGAAGGTGACGACCGCCGGGTAGATCCCCCACAGGATCTTGGCGAAGCGGTTCTGGGCGATCCGCATCGCCGGGATGCCGACCATCAGCGCGAACGCCACGTGCATCGACGGGACGGCGGCGAACGGGTTGTAGAGCACGTTGGCGCTCGCCTCGGCCTGCGGGCCGACCAGCGCCGAGACGGTGTCGTTGAAGCCCCACTCGGGCAGGTAGCGCGGCGGTGCGGTCGGGTAGGCCATGTAGCCGACGAGCGCCAGGCCCATCGCGATCATGAACATGTTGCGAACGAAGTAGTAGCTCTGGTTGCGGAAGATGTAGAGCCAGATCAGGAACGTCGTGGTGATCACGAAGTGCGAGTTGACGTACATCCAGTTCGCGCCGGTCACCAGCCAGTCGGCGTGGTCTTGCGCCCATGCCTGGAGCCCCGGCTCGAAGAAGAGGCCGACCGCTCGCTCGACGTCGACCAGCGTGCGCGCGTTCTCGAACGCCAGCGCCGCCCGGCCGTCGACCAGGCCACGGACGATCCGGTAGACGTAGTAGGCACCGGCGAACAGTGCGAGCTGACGCAGCGCGTCGATCCAGCCCTGCGGCAGCCAGCGGCTGCTGACTCGCCAGGCGCGCCGGAACTGCAGGGTGAAGTCGTCGTAGACCTGGCGCACGATCAGAGCAGGGTACCGAGAGCCATGGCTGCGGTGCTCGCCGGACCTCGCTCCCGCGAGGGCGCGCTACGCGTTGGCAGGACCGGTCCGTCTGCGCTCCGCGCCTCGAACGACTACTTGTCGTTGCAACGCTGGCCGCGCTGGACGATCCGCTCGGGCGAGAAGCGGGTGACCAGCGGCAGGAAGCCGGTTTTGGTCGCCGTGATGCGCGTCCACTCGCCGGCGCGCTCGACGCAGCCGCCCTTGGCGAGCCAGTAGGGCGTCCAGCGAACGCGGACCAGCGCGCTGCCGGGTCGGCGGACGCGCAACAGCACGCGGTCCGATCCGAGCTGCTCGAGCCGGATGTCGGCGTCGCCCTCCGGGATCACGAACGGCGCCGGCAGCGTCACCTCGTAGATACGCCAGTGGTCGAACCGCTTGCGCAGTCGCAGGTAGGGCAGCCCGCTCTCGATCAGAGCGCGCTCGCGGTAGGAGCTGGAGTCGGGCTTCGCGTCGGGGAGCGCGACGAAGCGGACGGCGTTCTCCGACAGCCAGCTCGCGTAGGTCAGCTCGTTGATCCGGTCGCCGTAGAAGATCGGATGGCGGCCGGTGTCGAGCTGGCGCAGCCAGCCGCGCGCGAGCGGCGCCTCGGAGGCGACCTCGGCGCCCTCCCAGTGGCCGAAGGTGAACGGGATCTCGACGCGCCACTGGCCAGGCTCGAGCGCCAGGTACTCGCGCAGCGGATCGAAGTAGGAGGCCTTGGCGACCGGATCGTCGATCGCCTTGTAGATGTCGCGCACCGCCGGCGACCACTGCCAGAACGCGAGCACCCCGAGCAGCGCGATCATCGGCATCATCGGACGGCGGCCGAGCCGCGGCCAGAGCGCGCACGCGAGCAGCGGGCCGCCGACCAGCGCCCCGATCCGCACGGCGTTGCCGCCCATCGCGGTGTGCAGCACGAGCGCCAGCGTCGCGCCGATCCCGTACAGCGCGGCCGTCCAGCGCAGAGTTCCCTCCGAGCGCGGCAGCAGCAGCACGCAGGCGAGCGCGAACAGCGGAATCGGTAGGTACGAGGAGAAGGGGAACGGCGCCCAGCCGCCCTCGGGAAAGACGACCGTCAGCACGACCGGCGGCACGAACGCGGCGATCGCCAGGACGATCCCGTCGCGTCGTGCCGCGCGGTCGCCGCGCCAGTGGGCGAGCGCATGCCCGACGCCACCCATCGCCAGGAAGAGTCCGGCGACCGGACTCGAGATCGCGCTCAGCACGGCGAGGAGAGGCGCGAGCAGCCGCCGCTCGCGCTGCACCGCGAGCGCCGCCGCCATGCCGAAGCCGACGCCGAGCGCGAACGGCAGCCGGTTGGTGAACAGCAGCGTCGCCGAGCCGATCCCGAACCAGATCGTCCCGAGCCGGGCGTTGACGGGGCCGTAGGCCCTGCGCATCAGCTCGGTGAAGCAGGCGGTCGCCGCCACGGCCGCCATCGCCCCCATCAGCTGCGGGCCGAGCAGCCAGCCGAGCGGCGGCGAGAGGATCGAGTAGGCGGGCGTGTGGTGGCCGCCGTACCACTGGCCGTTCCAGACCGTGAAGCCCTCGCGGCCGAACAGCTCGGAGCGGAAGATGTGCGCCGCGAGGTCCGGCGACCGCGGCTTGAAGTAGAGGTAGACCACCGCCAGCAGGACGGAGATCAGCGTCGGCGCTATCCGCCACCAGTCGATTCGGCGGAGCCGCGACACGCGGGTAGGCTAGCTAGCGGATGCCCTCTGCCGCCCCGGAGCCGCTGAGCGTCGAGGACGCGCGCATCCTGGCGCTGGAGGAGGGACCGGTCCGTGGGCACACCTGCAAGCTGGTGCTGCTCGACGGCGTGCGTGGGGTGGACGAGCTGCGCGAGCACGTCGGGTCGCGGCTCGACCGAGAGCACCGGCTCGGGGTCCGTCTGGTCGAGGGCGACGCTCCCGCCTGGGAGCTGGACCCCGTCGTGCGGATCGAGCATCAGGTCCGCGACGCGGGCGCGGTCGACGCGGCTGGCCTGGCCGAGACCGTCGGCGCGCTGATGGCCGAGCGCCTGCCGCGCGACCGGCCGTTGTGGGCGCTCGACGTGGTCGCGATAGACGACAGGCGGACGGCGCTGGTCTGGCGGATCCACCACGCGCTCGCCGACGGGTCGACGGCGATGCGAATGGCGCGCAACGTGTTGTTCGACGATCCAGCCGAGGCGCTTGCGCCGCTAGCCGCGCCCCCCAGCCGCCCGGTTCCCGGTGCGGGTGACGGCGCGGTCGAGGCCCACCGCTCGGGACGTTCGCGCCTGACTCCCCTGCGATCCGCGCTGCATGTTCCGGCCGCGCTGCACCGCGAGCTCGCCCGCCGTGGCGCCGAGACCGCGCTCGACGCGGAGATCGGCGAGCGGCGGGCGGTCGCCTTCGTGGACGTCGAGCTCGACGCGGTCAAGCGGATTGCCCACGCGCTGCCGGAGCGCGCGACCGTCAACGACGTCGTGCTGACCGCGGTCGCCGGCGGCCTGCGCGGCTGGCTCGACGGTCTCGACGCGCATCCCCGAGTCCTGCGGGTGAAGGTCCCGGTCAGCCTCCACCGGCCCGGCGACGATGACGGCAACCGCGACTCGTTCATCTGCGTCGACCTGCCGATCGACGAGGCCGACCCGGTCGCTCGCCTGCTCGCGGTCGCCGCCGAGACGCGCGAGCGCAAGCGCGACCACGACGCCCAGACGCTCGACGCCTTCTTCCGCGACCTCTCGCACATGTCGAGCTCGCTCGAGCGCTTCGCCGAGCACTGGGCGGAGAGTCCGCGCGTGTTCACGCTAAACGTCTCGAACGTGCCCGGCCCGCGCGGTCCGCTGTCGGTGCTCGGCGCACCCGTTGCGTCGATGCACTCGCTCGCCGAGATCGGTCACCGGCACGCGCTGCGCATCGCGGTCGTCTCGGCCAACGGCCGGATCGGCTTCGGCTTCTGCGCCGACGCCGACGCGATCGGCTCGCCCCAGCCGATCGCCGATGGCGTGGCAGCCGAGCTCCAGGCGCTTGCCGACGCGCTCGGCTAGCTCTTCAGGAAGCCGGCTATCTCGTCGACCAGCGCAGGCTCGTCGTACCACGGCCAGTGGCCGGCGTCGTCGAGCACCTTGACGGTCGCCGGGCCGCCGAGCGCGTCGCCGTAGCGCTGTGCGAACTCCGGGCCGATGTAGGGGTCGCGCCCGCCGTAGACCACCATGGCCGGGCAGCGCAGCTCGCCGAGGCGAGCGCCGGCGGCGGGGAACAGCTCTGGGTTCCCCGAGCGGTAGAGCTTGAGGATCGCCCGCTGGGTGCCGTGATCCTGGTGCTCCCAGACCCGGTCTACGAACTCGGCCGGCATCGGCTCGCGATTGGCGCGGTTGAGCAGCGCACGCGCGGATGCCTTGAACGTGAAACCCATCGCGAGCTCGCCGACGACCGGCCGCCGCCACATGCGGGCGATCCAGTGCCAGCGGTATCCCGACATCAGCGGTAGGGCGGCGCAGATCACCAGGCGCTCGACCCGCTCGGGCATCGCCTGCGCCAGCGCGAGCCCGACCCCACCCCAGTCGTGAACGACCAGCGAGAAGCGCTCCAGCCCCTGGAGATCGACGAACGCGCGCAGCCAGCGCGCGTAGCCCTCGATCGAGTAGTCGAAGCTGGCCAGCTTGTCGGAGCTGCCGAAGCCGGGCAGGTCGGGCGCGTAGCCGCCCGTGCGCTCGAGGAACTCGCGCCACTCCCAGCCCGCGGTCGGCACGCCGTGGACGTAGAGCACAGGCGCGTGCGAGCCCTCGACCGGCGCCTCGAGCCAGTGCGACTCGATCCCGTCGACGCTCCCCTGCTTGTCGGCGACCGCTGGCATGGCGACGTTTCATATCAGGGGCGTCGCCGCCATAGGCTTTGGCCATGCCGCGCCGCGCCGACTGGAAGCCGCCGCCGCCGCGGCGCCTGCGGACGATCCTCGAGCGGCTGCGCGCCGAGTACGGGCGTCCGTCGACGCGTATCCACGGCTCCCCGATCGACGAGCTGGTGCTGACCGTCCTCTCGCAGAACACCAACGACCGCAACCGCGACGTCGCCTACGAGCGGCTGCGCGACCGCTTCCCGTCGTGGGAGGCGGTGCGCGAGGCACCGCCGGAGGAGATCGTCGAGGCGATCCGCCCCGGGGGCCTGGCAGTCACCAAGGCGCCGCGGATCCAGAAGATCCTCGACGCGATCTCGGACTCCGGCTCGATGGACCTCTCGTGGATGGCCGATGCCCCGCTCGGCGAGGCGCGCGACTACCTCTGCGAGCTGCCCGGCGTCGGACGCAAGACGGCCGCCTGCGTCCTGCTCTTCTCCTACGGCCGCCACGACGTCCCGGTCGACACCCACGTCCACCGCGTTGGCACCCGGCTCGGGCTCTTCCGCGAGAGCGCATCGCTCGACGAGTGCCATGACGAGATGCTCCGGCTCAGCAAGGGAGCGGACCCGATCGAGGCCCATGTCGCCCTGATCCGCCACGGCCGGCGCATCTGCCACGCGCGCAAGCCGCAATGCGGGGAGTGCCCGCTCCTGAGCGTCTGCCCTTATGGACGCTCGCGCGTCGATCTGCCATAGTGAGGCTTAGATTTTCTTCCTTGAGAAATTGAAAGCCAGCAGAAGGAGCAGACGCGATGGGCAAGACCATCGGAATCGATCTGGGGACGACCAACTCGTGCATGGCGGTGCTCGACGGCGGTGAGCCCACGGTCATCGAGAACGCGGAGGGCGCGCGGACGACCCCGTCCGTAGTCGCCTTCACCGACAGCGGGGAGCGCCTCGTCGGCGCGCCGGCCAAGCGCCAGGCAGTCACCAACCCCGAGAACACGATCTTCTCGATCAAGCGCTTCATGGGCCGCAAGGAGGCGGAGGTCAAGGAGGAGGAGACGATCGTCCCGTACGAGGTCGTCCGCGGCCCGAACGGCGACGCGCGCGTCAAGGCGGCCGGCAAGGAGTACTCGCCACCCGAGATCAGCGCGATGATCCTCCAGAAGCTGAAGGCCGATGCCGAGGCGTACCTCGGCGACACCGTCGACAGCGTGGTGATCACCGTCCCGGCCTACTTCAACGACGACCAGCGCCAGGCGACCAAGGACGCCGGCAAGGTCGCCGGCCTCGACGTCAAGCGGATCATCAACGAGCCGACCGCCGCCTCGCTGGCCTACGGGCTCGACAAGGAGGGCGAGGACCAGACGATTCTCGTCTTCGACCTCGGTGGCGGCACGTTCGACGTGTCGGTGCTCGAGATCGGCGACGGGGTCTTCGAGGTCAAGTCGACCGCGGGTGACAACCACCTAGGCGGCGACAACTTCGACAAGGCGATCGTCGACTGGCTCGTCAGCGAGTTCAAGAAGGCCGAGGGGACCGACCTCTCGCAGGACAAGATGGCCCTCCAGCGCCTCTACCAGGAGGCCGAGAAGGCCAAGGCCGAGCTGTCCTCCGCGCAGGAGACGCAGATCAACCTGCCGTTCATCACGGCGGTCGACTCGGTGCCGAAGCACCTCAACGAGCGGTTGACCCGCGCGAAGCTCAACGAGCTCTGCGGCGCGCTGCTCGACCGGCTCGTCGGGCCGACCAAGCAGGCGCTCGAAGACGCCGGCGCCAAGGACGGCGCTGGCATCGACCACGTCGTGATGGTCGGCGGCATGACGCGCATGCCGGCGGTCCAGGAGAAGGTCAAGCAGCTGACCGGCAAGGACCCGCACAAGGGCGTCAACCCGGACGAGGTCGTCGCCGTCGGCGCCGCGATCCAGGCCGGCGTGCTGGCCGGCGACGTCAAGGACGTGCTGCTGCTCGACGTGACCCCGCTGACCCTCGGCATCGAGACCAAGGGCGGCGTGATGACGAAGCTGATCGAGCGCAACACGACGATCCCGACGCGCAAGTCGGAGGTCTTCTCGACCGCGGAGGACAACCAGACCTCGGTCGAGGTCCACGTCCTGCAGGGCGAGCGTGAGATGGCGTCGGGCAACAAGTCGCTCGGCAAGTTCCAGCTGACCGGCATCCCGCCGGCCCCGCGCGGCGTGCCGCAGGTCGAGGTCGGCTTCGACATCGACGCCAACGGCATCGTCAACGTGACCGCCAAGGATCTCGGCACCGGCAAGGAGCAGAAGATCGAGATCAAGTCCGGCTCCGGACTCTCGGACGCCGAGGTCGAGCAGATGGTCAAGGACGCCGAGTCGCACGCCGACGAGGACCGCCGCCAGCGCGAGCTGGTCGAGGCCCGCAACAACGCCGAGAACGCGGCCTACCAGGCCGAGAAGCAGCTCACCGAGCTCGGCGACTCCGTCGACGAGGCCTCCAAGAAGGAGATCCAGGACGCGATCGCCGACGTGCGCGGCGTGCTGGAGTCCGAGGACCCGGCCGAGATCAACGCCAAGGCCGAGGCCCTGCAGGCGTCCTTCCACAAGGTCTCCGAGCAGATGTACGCGTCGGCCGCCGCGCAGCAGCAGGCCGATGGCGGCGGTGACGGCTCCGAGACCGGCGGCACCGACGACGAGGAGGTCGTCGACGCCGAGGTCGTGGACGACAAGGAGGGCTGATGGAGCGCTCCGAGCATCCTGGGGCCGAGCCCGACGAGCTGCCGACCGAGCAGGACGCGACCGCCGAGACGGCGGGCGGCGAGGGTCCGGCCAACGAGGCCGAACGGGTCGTCGAGGCGGAGCCGGTGGCCGAGCCCGAGGACGAGCTGACCGTCGCCCAGCGCGAGCGTGGGGAGTACCTCGCGCTCGCGCAGCGCACGCAGGCCGACTTCGAGAACTACCGCAAGCGCGCGGCGCGCGACGCCGCCGCCGCGGGCGAACGCTCGAAGAGCGGGCTCGTGCGCGAGCTGCTGCCCGTCGTCGACAACCTCGAGCGGGCGCTGGACGCGTCGAGCGCCGGCGAGCGTGGCGACGGACAGCCGGCCGAGCACCTGGCCGACGGGGTGCGACTCGTGCACTCCGAGCTGGTCGCGGTGCTCGCCCGCAACGGCGTCGAGGCGTTCGACCCGCGCGGCGAGAAGTTCGACCCCGAGCTCCACGAGGCGCTGTCGATGCGCTCCGAGGAGGGGGCCGAGCCCGGCACCGTGCTCGACGTCGTAGAGAAGGGCTACCGGCTCAGCGGCGCTGTCCTGCGTCCGGCGCGCGTGGTGGTCTCGGGCTGAGGAGTAGCTAGCGCGTGGCGACTGCGACCGACCCATACAAGGCGCTCGGCGTCGACAAGAAGGCCTCCGACGAGGAGATCAAGAAGGCCTACCGCAAGCTTGCGCGCAAGTACCACCCGGACACCAACCCGGACGACGCGTCGGCGGAGGACCGCTTCAAGGAGATCCAGGAGGCGTACTCGATCCTGTCGGACCCGGAGAAGCGCAAGCAGTACGACTCCGGCGGCGGGATCTTCGGTGGCGGCGGCGGGTTCGACCCGGGCGCGTTCCGCCAGGGCGGCGGCGGTGGGTTCGCCGGCAACGTCGGCGACATCCTCAGCGACCTCTTCGGGGGCGGCGGACCCGGTGGCCGTGCCGGCGGACCGCCACCACCCGAGCGCGGCCGCGACCTCGAGACCGAGGTCCACGTCTCGTTCGACCAGGCGATGAACGGCGCGCAGGTGCCGGTCAGCGTCGCGCTTGCCGCGCCCTGTCCGACCTGTCGAGGGACCGGCGCCAAGCCGGGAACCTCGCCGCGCGTTTGCAGCCGTTGTCAGGGCCGCGGCGTCGAGGCCGAGTCCCAGGGCTTGTTCTCGATCACTCAGCCGTGCGCCCAGTGCGGCGGCACCGGCACCGAGATCGACGAGCCGTGCCCGACCTGCAGCGGCGCCGGCCAGACGCGCCAGGTCAAGCGCTACAAGGTCAACATCCCCGCCGGGGTGCGCAATGGCAGCCGCGTCAAGCTGGCTGGCAAGGGCGAGGCTGGTCGTCGCGGCGGTCCGCCGGGCGATCTCTATGTCGTCACCCGTGTCGACGACTCGCCGCTGTTTCGGCGCAAGGGCGACAACCTCGAGGTCGAGGTGCCGATCACGATTCCGGAGGCGATCAAGGGGGCGACGATCGAGGTGCCGACGCTCGACGGGACGAAGCGGATCAAGGTCCAGCCTGGCACCAAGCACGGCACGCTGCAGCGGCTGCGTGGCGAGGGCGCCCCCAAGCTCAAGGGCTCCGGCAAGGGCGACATCCACTACCGGCTGAACATCGACGTGCCGGGCGAGCTGACCGACGAGCAGCTGGCGGCGGTCGACGACCTCGCGGCGGTGCTCGACGGGAATCCGCGCGAGCGGATCCTGCGGGGGGGTGGAAGCTGATGGCGGTCTCGCCCGACGGGCGCCGCGAGCGCGGCGTCTACATGATCTCGGTCGCCGCCGACCTCGCCGGGATGCACCCGCAGACGCTGCGAATCTACGAGGCGCGCGGCCTGATCACGCCGAAGCGCTCGCCGAAGAACACCCGCCTCTACTCAGACGAGGACGTCGCGCGGCTGCGCCGGATCCAGGAGCTGACGACCGAGCTCGGCATGAACCTCGCCGGGGTCGAGAAGGTCTTCGAGCTCGAGCAGCAGATCGGCCGCATGGAGCGGCGGATCCACGGGCTCGAACGCCAGGCCGAGCAGATGCGAGAGGAGGTCAGCGCCGAGCTCGAGCGCGTGCGAAGGTCGTACCGCGCGGAGCTGGTGCCCTACACGGCGCCGCCGCAGAGCCTTGCCGCGGTGCACGTACGAGTAAGGAGGAGCTAGAGCCATGCAGGCAGACCGCTTCACCGTCAAGTCCCAGGAGGCGCTCGCCGCGGCGCAGCGACTCGCCGGCGCGCGGCGCAACTCCGAGGTGGTTCCCCAGCACCTGCTGGTCGCGCTGCTCGAGCAGGAGGGCGGGATCGTCGTGCCGGTCCTCGAACGCGCGGGCGCGTCGACCGAGACGGTGCGACGCATCACGAACGCCGCGCTCGACGCACTGCCGACCGTGACCGGTGAGCCGAGCGCGACGCCGGCGATCGGCGCCGAGCTGATCGAGGCGCTGAAGACGGCGGACGACGAGGCGCGCGGGATGGGTGACGAGTACGTCTCGACCGAGCACCTGCTGTTGGCGCTCGCCGCCGACCCGAAGATCGACGTCGGCGCGTCGCGCGAGCAGGTCGCCGAGGCCGTCGCGGAGGTGCGCGGCCCGCACCGCGTCACCGACCAGAACCCCGAGGAGAAGTACCAGGCGCTCGAGCAGTTCGGCCGCGATCTGACCGCGGTCGCGAAGGAGGGCAAGCTCGACCCGGTGATCGGTCGCGACGACGAGATCCGGCGTGTGATCCAGGTGCTGTCGCGGCGGACCAAGAACAACCCGGTGCTGATCGGCGAGCCGGGAGTCGGCAAGACGGCGATCGTCGAGGGACTCGCCCAGCGGATCGTCGACGGCGACATCCCGGACTCGCTGCGCGACCGGAAGGTCGTCGCGCTCGACATCGGGTCGCTGATCGCCGGCGCCAAGTACCGCGGCGAGTTCGAGGACAGGCTCAAGGCCGTCCTCAAGGAGGTTCAGGAGGGCGAGGGCCGGATCATCCTGTTCCTCGACGAGCTGCACACGATCGTCGGCGCGGGCGCCGCCGAGGGCGCCGTCGACGCCGCCAACCTGCTCAAGCCGATGCTGGCGCGCGGCGAGCTGCGCTGCGTCGGCGCGACGACGCTCGACGAGTACCGCAAGCACATCGAGAAGGACGCGGCGCTCGAGCGGCGCTTCCAGCCGGTGCAGGTCGACGAGCCGTCGGAGCAGGACACGATCGCGATCCTGCGCGGGCTCAAGGAGCGCTACGAGAGCCATCACGGCGTGCGGATCCAGGACGCGGCGATCGTCGCGGCGGCGACGCTCTCGCACCGCTACATCGCCGACCGCTTCCTGCCCGACAAGGCGATCGACCTGATCGACGAGGCGGCGTCGCGACTGCGGATCGAGATCGACTCGGTGCCGACCGAGATCGACGAGGTCAAGCGGCGGGTCATGCAGCTGGACATCGAGCTGACCGCGCTCGCGAAGGAGACCGACCAGGCGAGCGTCGCTCGCCGCGAGGCGATCGAGCGCGAGAAGGCCGACCTGAGCGAGCAGCTCAACTCGATGAACGCCGAGTGGCAGGCCGAGAAGGACGCGATCGGCGCGATCAACGAGATCCGCGAGCAGCTGGAGGAGGCCAACCGCGAGGTCGAGCGGGCCGAGCGCGAGACCGACCTCCAGCGTGCCGCCGAGCTGCGCTACGGGTCGATCCCCGAGCTCGAGCAGAAGCTCGCCGACGCCGAGGGGCGCGCGGACGGCAGTGGCAACAAGTTCCTCAAGGAGGAGGTCGACGAGGAGGACATCGCCGAGGTCGTCGCCCGCTGGACCGGCATCCCCGTCTCGCGGCTGATGGAGTCCGAGGTCCAGAAGCTGATCCACATGGAGGACCGCCTCCACGACCGGGTGATCGGCCAGGACGAGGCGATTTCCGCAGTCTCGAACGCTCTGCGACGCTCGCGCGCCGGCCTGCAGGACCCGAACCGCCCGATCGGCACGTTCCTCTTCATGGGCCCGACCGGCGTCGGCAAGACCGAGCTGGCGCGGGCGCTGGCGGAGTTCATGTTCGACACCGAGGACGCGATGGTCCGGATCGACATGTCGGAGTACATGGAGAAGCACGCCGTGTCGCGGCTCGTCGGGGCGCCGCCCGGCTACGTCGGCTACGACGAGGGCGGCCAGCTGACCGAGTCGGTGCGGCGACGGCCCTACGCCGTCGTGCTGCTCGACGAGATCGAGAAGGCTCACGCCGACGTCTTCAACATCCTGCTGCAGGTGATGGACGACGGCCGGCTGACCGACGGCCAGGGCCGCACGGTCAGCTTCACCAACACCGTGCTGATCATGACCTCGAACGTCGCCGGCGGGCTCGAGGGCGTCCAGTCGACGTTCAAGCCGGAGTTCGTCAACCGGCTCGACGAGATCGTCCAGTTCGAGGCGCTCAGCCGCGACCAGATCGGCGAGATCGTCGAGCTGACGGTCGGCGATCTGGCACGTCGCCTGAGCGAGCGGGGCATCGAGATCGAGCTGACCGACGCGGCGAAGACGCTGATCGGCAACCTCGGCTATGACCCGGCCTATGGCGCGCGCCCGCTGCGGCGGGTGGTGCAGAAGCAGCTCGTCGACAAGCTGGCGCTGAAGCTGCTCGAGGGCGAGTTCGTGCCGGGCGACACCGTGGCCGTCGACGCAGAGGGCGGCGAGCTGACCTTCGCGAGCGTCGCCGCGACGACGACGGCCTAGCCGGTGGGCAAGCGCGGACGCAAGCGGAGCAAGGGTGGCGGCGACGCTGCGCCGGCGTCGGTCAGCGAGTACCGCGACGGTGACGACAACGTGCTGACCCTGCGCGACGAGCTCAGTGCCGGGACGCTACGTGGGCTGGAGCGGATGGAGGCGAAGCCAGCGGCAAGCGCGGAGGACCGCTGGCAGCGGCGGGTCGAGTACCTGTTCGAGCGGCTGGCGGTCCGCTGGGAGCTCGCGGGACTGCCGCTCGAGGGCCAGCGCGAGCTTCTCGGCCGCTACCGGATGGCGTCGCCGGACGAGCGCCGCGCTGTGCGCGCGGCGCTCGCCGAGCATCTCGGGGCGCGCTACCCCGACTTGGAGATCTAGTCGATCTGAATCCAGCTCTCGGAGGAGCTGGCGCTGGCCGGCTTGTAGGTGTGGAAGACGGTCACCAGGAACGAGACCTGCGGACGCTGCTTCGCCGAGTAGGTCCGCTTGGTGTCGAACGAGACGCTGTAGAGGCCGTCCTTGGCGTTGGCCGGGAACAGCTGGCGCTTGACGGTCAGCGTCTTGCAGGCGCCCTTCAGCCTGCCGATCTTGACGTTGCGCCTGGCCTCGCCGCGCCGGAGGTGCGCCCAGAGGACCTTGCCGGTCGTGAAGCCGCGCGCGACGACGCGCTTCGCCTTCGCCGGATTGCCGTTCTTCGGCGTCACCTTGACGTTGAGCGAGGTCAGCCGTACCGGAACGCCTGCGCTCAGGGACAGGTTCGTCTGATCGACCGCCGTGTAGAAGTCCGAGCGCCGCTTGCCCCTGATCGCGGGCGCGCCGGTGCTGGCGGCGATCTCACCGACGCCGTTGGCGGTGGTGACCCCGAGCTGCCGGCCGCTGACGCTGAGCGCGACCTCGCCGTTCGGCGTGAAGCCGCTGCCGGAGAAGGCGATCTTCTCGCCGGGTCCGTAGCAGGACTTGTTCACGCTCAAGGAGGCGGCGGACGCGGTCGCGGGCGCCGCGAGCGCGACGGCGACGAGGGTGGAGAGCACAGCGGTACGCAGCTTCAAGGCAGGCTTTCTGTCCGGGGCCGAGGGGGGAATGCTCAAGATACCCGCGCGACGCCGGTCAGCATCGGCTTGACGAGCGGGGGCATCTTCGGGATCCGGCCGCGCTCGGCACGCTCGACCGTCAGCGGCGAGCGCTCGATCGTCGCGAGGGTGTCGCGGTTGCAGTTGCAGCCGTGGCCGAAGAGGCGCCAGGGCGGATTGAGCCGGTCCTGCCAGCGCGCGAGCCCCGGATCCTCGGCGCGCACGTGCTCGAGGAACAGGAAGCGCCCGCCCGGCTTCAGCACGCGTGCTATCTCGGCCAGCGCGCGATCGGGCTCGGGAACCGTGCAGAGGACCAGCGTCAGCGCGACGGTGTCGAAGCTGGCGTCGGGGAAGGGCTGCGACTCGGCCGGGGCCTCGACCACCTCGACCGGGATCGTCAGGTCCGCCGCGTTCTGGCGCAGCTGTCGCGCCATCGGCTCGAACGGCTCGGTCAGCACCAGCTCGGTTACGGCTGGCGGGTAGAGATCGCGGTTGAGGCCGGTGCCGGCGCCGATCTCCAGCGTGCGGCCGCTCGCGTCGGCCAGCGCTCGGCGGCGCAGTTCACGCAGCCCGCCGCGCTCCGCGCGCATGAAGAAGAAGTCGTAGCCGAAGGCGAAGGCACGGCCCCAGGTAGCGTCGTAGATGCTCCCCGACATGGGGCGAGGCTACCCGCCTTGCACCGGATCGGGAAAACTGCGACAAACAGCCGTGGTGGCGTCGATGCGAAAGGACATGCCTTGCCTACGTTCGTACTGCTCAGCACGCTGACCCCCGAGGGGGTTCAGACGATCAAGAACAACCCGCAGCGGATTCTCGAGGTCAACCGAGAGATCGAGCAGCTCGGCGCCGAGGTGAAGGCGCAGTGGGCCGTGCTCGGCCGCTACGACTTCATCAACGTCGTCGAGGCGCCCGACGAGGTCACGATGGCGCGCGTCTCGCTCGAGCTCGGGTCGCGCGGGACAGCACGCTACGAGTCGCTGACGGCGATCCCCGTCGACGACTTCATCGCCTCGCTGTAGACGTGGCGAGGGTTCTGGTCATCGGCGCCGGCGGGCGCGAGCACGCGCTCGTCAGGCGGCTGCTGCGCAGCCCGCAGCACCCGGAGCTGCTCTGCGCGCCGGGCAACGCTGGCATCGCCAGGGACAAGGTCGAGTGCCTCGACATCGCGGTCGACGACGTCGAAGGTCTCGTGGCGGCGGCGCGTGAGCGCGAGGTCGACCTCGTGGTCGTCGGGCCCGAGGCGCCGCTGGTCGCGGGCATCGTCGACGCGCTCACCGAGGCCGGGATCCGCGCCTTCGGCCCGACCGCCGCGGCGGCCGAGATCGAGGGGTCGAAGCGCTACGCGAAGGAGCTGATGGCGGCCGTCGGAGTGCCGACGGCCGAGTACGCGGTTCTCACGTCGCGCGCCGAGGCGCTCGAGCGGATCGCGTCGGCGGCCTACCCGCTGGTGTTGAAGGCCGACACGCTCGCCGCCGGCAAGGGCGTCGTTATCTGCCAGAACGAGCAGGAGGCGCGGGCGGCGGTCGAGGAGCTGTTCACCCAGCAGCGGTTCGGGAAGACCGACGTCGTGATGGAGGAGTTCCTCGAGGGCGAGGAGCTTTCGCTGCTCGCGCTCTGCGACGGCGAGCGGGCGATCCCGATGGCGCCGGCCCAGGACTACAAGCGAATCTACGACGGCGACGAGGGGCCGAACACCGGCGGCATGGGCAGCTACTCGCCGGTGCCGGGCATCGACCGCGAGCATGCCGAGGCGCTGGCGCTGGCCGTCCACCAGCCGATCGTCGACGAGATGAAGCGGCGGGGCACCCCGTTCCACGGCGTCCTCTACGCCGGGCTGATGATGACCGCAGACGGGCCGAAGGTG
The DNA here is from genome assembly GCA_035630455.1 of Thermoleophilaceae bacterium. Lineage (GTDB taxonomy): Bacteria > Actinomycetota > Thermoleophilia > Solirubrobacterales > Thermoleophilaceae > JAAYBF01. Next base: position 25,129 of record DASQKP010000009.1, on the reverse strand, counting down.
CTCGAGTACAACGCCCGCTTCGGCGACCCGGAGACCCAGGCGGTGCTGACCCGGTTGCGCTCCGACCTGCTCGAGCTGCTCGACGCCGCGACGCGGCCGGGCGGGCTCGAAGGCGTCGAGATCGAGTGGTCGGAGGACTGGGCGGTGACGGTCGTGCTGGCGTCCGGCGGCTACCCGGCCTCGTCGTCGATCGGCGACGAGATCAGCGGGATGCGGGCGGTCGACTCGATCGAGGTCGAGCTGCTGCACGCCGGCACCGCCGAGCGTGACGGCCGGATCGTCACGGCCGGCGGCCGGGTACTCAACGTGACCGGGATAGGCTCCACGCCCGCCGAGGCCCGGGAGCACGCCTACCGGGCGGCGGAGAAGATCCAGTTCGACGGCAAGCAGATGCGCCGCGACATCGCCGAACGGGCGGTCGCGCGTGTCGAGGAGGTAGCGGGATGAACGATCCACAGCAAGAGGGTGGCGCCGAGCCGGTCACCCAGACCGAGGTCGAGCACCAGTTCGACGACCTCGCGGTAGATGCGCCGCACGTCGGCATCGTCATGGGCTCGAAGTCCGACATGCCGGTGATGGAGAAGGCCGGCAAGGAGCTCGAGGAGCGCGGCATCCGCTTCGAGATTCGCGTGATGAGCGCCCACCGCGATCCGGACGTGGTCGCCGACTACTCCAAGAACGCGCGCATGCGCGGGCTGCGCGTGATCATCGCCGGGGCCGGCCTCGCGGCCGCGCTGCCGGGCACGGTCGCCGCGCACACCGACCTGCCGGTGATCGGCGTGCCGCTGACCTCGCGCACCTCGGTCGCGGGCGGGCTCGACGCGATGCTGGCGATCGCCCAGATGCCGCCCGGCGTGCCGGTCGCCTGCGTTGGCATCGACAGCGCGAAGAACGCTGCGGTGCTCGCCGCGCGGATCCTCGACGCATGATCGACCGCTACACGCGCCCGGCCATGGGCGCGGTCTGGTCGGAGCAGGCGAAGCTCGACGGTTGGCTCGCGGTCGAGCTGGCGGTCGTCGACGCCCTCGCCGAGGCCGGCGCGGTGCCGGCCGCCGACGCGGCGGTCGTGCGCGAGCGCGCGAGCTTCACGGTCGAGGCCGTCAAGGAGCGCGAGCAGATCACCGACCACGATGTCGCGGGCTTCGTCGACGTCGTCGCCGCCTCGGTCGGCGACGAGGGCCGCTGGGTCCACCACGGCCTGACCTCCTCGGACGTGCTGGATACCGCGCTGGGGTTGCAGATCGCGCGGGCCGGGGCGATCCTCGTCGAGGGGGCGCGCGGTTACCGCGACGCACTCGTCGCGCGGGCACGCGAGCACGCCGCCACCCTCTGCGTCGGCCGTACTCACGGCATCCACGCCGAGCCGACGACGTTCGGTGTGAAGCTCGCCGGCTTCGCGTTCGAGGCCGACCGCAATCTGCGCCGGCTCGAGCGGGCGGTCGAGCAGGCATCGGTCGGGGCGCTCTCGGGCGCCGTTGGCACCTACGCCGCCAACGGACCGGAGCTCGAGGCCGCGGTGCTCGAGCGGATCGGGCTGGCGCGCGAGGACGTCTCGACGCAGGTCGTCGCACGCGACCGGCACGCCGAGCTGTTGGAGGCGGTTGCGCTCGCCGGCGCCGGCCTGGAGCGCTTCGCCACCGAGCTGCGCCACCTGCAGCGGACCGAGGTGCTGGAGGCGCGTGAGCCCTTCCGCGCCGGCCAGAAGGGCTCTTCGGCGATGCCGCACAAGCGCAACCCGATCGTCTCGGAGCGGCTGACCGGGATCGCGCGACTGCTGCGCGGCTACTCCCAGGCGGGGCTCGAGGACGTTGCCCTCTGGCACGAGCGCGACATCTCGCACTCGTCGGTCGAGCGCGTGATCCTGCCCGACGCGACGATCCTGCTCGACTACGGCCACCACCTCGCGACGCGCGTCGCCGAGGGCATGGTCGTCGACGCCGACCGGATGCGCGCGAACATCGACCTGACCCACGGCGCGCTGTTCTCGCAGCGCGCGCTGCTCGCGCTCGTCGAGTCCGGCCGCTCGCGCGACGACGCCTACCGGATCGTCCAGGAGAACGCCCAGCGTGCCTGGGACGAGGGAATCCAGTTCCGCGAGCTGCTCGCCACCGCCGCCCCGGAGCTCGACCTCGACGCGATCTTCGACCCGACCGCCTTCACCCGCCACGCCGCCGACATCGTCGGTCGGCTCGACGCGCTCGACGGCTAGTTCCCCCGCCGCCATTGGTAGCCTCGCGGGGGTGACTGAACTCACCTCTCTCGCCGACCTTCAGCCGATCGCGCAGGGCAAGGTTCGCGACATCTACGCGGTCGGCGACGACCAGCTGCTGCTGGTCACCTCGGACCGCATCTCGACCTATGACGCGGTCCATCCGACGCCGATCCCCGACAAGGGCAAGGTGCTGACCGGGCTGTCCTGCTTCTGGTTCGAGCGGACCGGCGACATCGTCCCGAACCACCTGGTCTCCTACACCGACGTTCCCGCCGAGGTCCGCGGCAGCGGCCTGCTCGTCGAGCGGCTCGAGATGGCCCAGGTCGAGTGCGTCGTGCGCGGCTACATCACCGGATCGGGCTGGAAGGACTACCAGCGCAGCGGGGCGGTCTGCGGGATCGAGCTGCCGTCCGGGTTGCGGGAGTCCGAGCAGCTGCCGGAGCCGATCTTCACGCCGGCGACCAAGGCGGCCGTCGGCGACCACGACGAGAACGTCGACTTCGACCGAGCCGCCGAGATCCTCGGCGACCGCGAGCTGCTCGAGGAGCTGCGGCGCCTGTCATTGGCGCTGTACGAGTTCGGCGCCGCCCACGCGCGTGAGCGCGGGATCATCCTGGCGGACACGAAGTTCGAGTTCGGCCGCCGCGCCGACGGCACGATCGTGCTGGCGGACGAGGTGCTGACACCCGACTCGTCGCGATTCTGGCCCGCCGACGGCTATGCGCCGGGGCTGGGTCAGCCGAGCTTCGACAAGCAGTTCGTGCGCGACTGGGCCTCGGGCTCCGGCTGGGACAAGTCGCCGCCGGCGCCACCGATCCCCGACGACGTCGTCGCGGGCACGCGGGAGCGCTACGTCGACGCCTACGAGCGGATCGCCGACGAGCCGTTCACGGCCTGGCTGGAGCGCAGCGGGGTCACCGCATGAGGGCGCGCGTGTTGATCCGGCCGAAGGAGGGCATCCTCGACCCGCAGGGTCAGGCGGTCGAGCGGGCGCTGCCGGCGCTCGGCTTCGACGGCGTCGCGAACGTCCATGTCGGTCGGCTCGTCGAGCTCGACGTCGACGACGCGGCCCGGGTGCCCGAGATGTGCGAGCGGCTGTTGGCCAATCCGCTCATCGAGGACTACGAAGTTCTCACGGTCGAGTGAAGTTCGGAGTCGTCCGCTTCCCCGGTAGTTGCGACGAGGTCGACGCCGTGCTCGCCTGCGAGCAGCAGGGCGAGGCCGAGATCCTCTGGCACGGCGACCGTGACCTGAAGGGCGCCGACGCGATCGTCGTCCCCGGCGGCTTCAGCTACGGCGACTACCTGCGCGTCGGTGCGATCGCTCAGTTCTCCCCGGTGATGGACGCCGTCGCCGAGTTCGCGCGCGACGGGGGCCCGGTGCTGGGGATCTGCAACGGCTTTCAGGTGCTCTGCGAGGCCGGTTTGCTGCCCGGCGCGCTGCTGCCGAACACGGAGCTGCGCTTCCTCTGCCGCCAGGTCGACGTCGAGGTCGTCAACGCCGACACGCCGTTCACCAGCTCCTGCGGGCAGGGCCAGGTCCTGTCGATCCCCGTCAAGCACACGACCGGCCGCTACTACGCGCCCGACGACACGCTGGCCGAGCTGGAGGCCAACGGGCAGATCGTGTTCCGTTACGCGGAGGGCTGGAACCCGAACGGATCGGCGCGCGACATCGCGGGCGTAAGCAATCAGGCGGGCAACGTCGTCGGCCTGATGCCGCATCCCGAGCACGCCGTCGACCCGCTGACCGGCTCGGCCGACGGCGCCCTCCTGTTCGCGTCGGCGGCCGCGCGGGCGGTGGCGGCGTGAGCGCCGAAGCGACGTCGCCGGACCTCCGCGAGGAGGCGCGCGCGCTCGGGCTGACGGACTCCGAGTACGACCTGATCGCGCAGAAGATCGGCCGCCCGCCGAACGGGCTGGAGCTGGCCGTCTTCTCGCTGATGTGGTCGGAGCACTGCGCCTACAAGCACTCGAAGAAGCTGCTGCGCAGGCTGCCGGTCGAGGGGCCGCACCTGCTGATGGGCCCGGGCGAGAACGCCGGCGCCGTCGACGTCGGCGACGGGCTGGCGATCGCCTTCAAGGTCGAGTCGCACAACCACCCGAGCGCGGTCGAGCCGTTCCAAGGGGCGGCCACCGGGGTCGGCGGCATCATGCGCGACATCTTCGCCGTGGGTGCGCGACCGATCGCCGTGCTCGACTCGCTGCGCTTCGGCGAGCTCGACTCCTCCCGCTCGCGCTACCTGCTCGACGGCGCGGTCTCAGGGATCGGCCACTACGGCAACTCGATCGGCGTCGCAACGGTCGGCGGCGAGGTCTACTTCGAGGGTCCGTACGAGCAGAACTGCCTCGTCAACGCGATGTGCCTCGGGATCGCGCCGCAGGAGCGGCTGACGCGCAGCGCCGCCGCCGGGCTCGGCAACCACCTCGTGCTGATGGGCGCCCGGACCGGCCGCGACGGGATCGGCGGCGCCTCGGTGCTCGCCAGCGCCGAGTTCGGCGACGACGACGCCGACAAGCGGCCGACCGTCCAGATCGGCGACCCGTTCGAGGAGAAGAAGGTGATGGAGGCCTGCCTCGAGCTGCTCGACCGCGAGCTGCTGGCGTCACTGCAGGACCTCGGCGCCGCCGGGCTGTCCTCGTCGTCGTCGGAGATGGCGTCGGGCGGCAAGGTCGGGCTCGACATCGACGTCGCGAAGGTCCCGTTGCGCGAGGCCGACATGGAGCCGTTCGAGATCATGGTCTCCGAGTCTCAGGAGCGGATGCTCGCGGTCGTGGAGCCGGAGCGGCTGGCCGAGGTCGAGGCGGTCTGCGAGCGCTGGGAGGTCCGCTGCACGGTGATCGGGTCGGTCACCGACACGCGCCACCTGCGCGTCTTCTCCGGCGACGAGCTGGTCGGCGACATGCCGGTCGACGCGCTCGTCGACGATTGCCCGCTCTACGACCTCGCGCCCGAGGAGCCGGCCGAGCAGATCTACCCGGCGCCGAAGCGGACGCTGGAGCCGAGCGAGGACCTCGCGGAGAACCTGCTCGCCCTGCTCGGCTCGTCGAACATCGCCTCGCGTCGGCCGCTGTTCGAGCAGTACGACTGCATGGTCCAGTCGCGCACGGTGCGCCGTCCCGAGGCCGCCGACGCGGCGGTGCTCCAGCTCGCCCATGACACCGGAGGCGGCTCGACGGCGATCGCCGTCTCGATCGACGGCAACGGCCGCCGCGTCGCCTGCGACCCCTACTGGGGAACCGTCGAGGCGGTGCTCGAGTGCGCCTCGAACCTCGCCTGCGTCGGCGCCGAGCCGCTCGGCCTGACCAACTGCCTCAACTTCGGCAACCCCGAGCGCCCGCACATTGCCTGGCAGCTCTCGCAATCGGTCGATGGCATGACGGCTGCGCTGAACGAGCTCGGCGTCCCGGTCGTCGGCGGCAACGTCTCGCTCTACAACCAGTCCGGCGACGGCCCGATCTACCCGACCCCGGTCGTCGGGATGGTCGGCCTGATCCCCGAGGCCGAGCGCGCCGCCGCCATCGGCCTAGGGTTCCGCGAGGAGGGCCACGTGATCGCCATGTGTGGCACCCCGCAGCCCTCGCTCGCCGGCTCCGAGCTCGCCAAGCTGCGCGGGGAGCCGCTGCCGACCGCGCTGCCCCAGGCCGACTTCGCCGCAGTCATGCAAGCCCAGGATGCCGTCCGCGACGCCGTCCGCGCCGGCGACCTCGCCTCGGCCCACGACATCGCAGAGGGCGGCTTCCTCGTCGCGATCGCCGAGTGCTGCCTCGCCGGCGGCATCGGCGCCAAGCTCGAGTTCCCCGACAGCGCCGACGCCTCCTACGCCGACCTCGAGCCCTACCTCTTCGGCGAGGCCGTCGGCGGCTTCATCGTCTCGGGCACTCGCGAGGCGATCGAGCGGCTGGCCCAACGCGTGCCGACGGACGTCTTCGGCGCCGTTGGCGGCCAGATGCTCGAGCTGGCAACGGGTGAGCGCACGGCGCGCGTGAGCACTGCCCAGCTGCGTTCGGCCTCCGCTGCGCTCGCCTCGGTCTTCGCGTAGCCGCGCTACTCAGCGCCCGAACACGTCGAACCGCTCGAGCTGCTCGAGGAACGTATGGTCGTCTTGTGACGCCGGGTCGTGCTCGAAGCAGTTGTAGAAGATCCCCTCGTTCTCACCCTTTACGCACACCTCGCGGATGTTCTTCGGCGCGTGAAAGCGCTCCTCGGGGACGCGATCGGTGTCTAGCTTGCAGGTGGTGCAAAGCACCTGCACGATCGGATGGTCGCCGTCAACCGGCGGAGACGCGACGGGCTCCTCGTCGAATGCCTCCGATGGACACGAGATCAGCACGCGCAGCCCGATGTCGGCGGTCATCGCCCAGATTCGCTCGGTCTCCTCAGCCTTGTCCAGAGGATCCTGGTCAGCGGGCTCGAAAACCGTCTCGTTGAGGCGGGCGGCAACTTGGCGGCGAACGGTACCGAGCTCCTCGCTCAGCTCGCCGATCACGAAGAGCCCCGGCTTGTTGCCGCGCAGCTCCCTGGTCTTCCTGTATTCGCGTGCCCAGTCGAGTAGGCCATGCAGATACGAGTGTCCTTGAGGAGGTTGCCAGTTCTCGGAGACTCGCCCGATGAGGCTCTCCGGGAGCCCCTCCGCGCCTGCCTCGCGCCTGGTCCGCAGCCAGAGCGCAAACTCGATTCGGCCCTGTAAGTCGGGATCGCGCTTCTGCAGCTGCTTGCGAATCGTCTCGAGCTCCGAGGCGTCGGTGGTGGGAAGCCGTGCGTTGGCCCCAAGCATGCGGGCCTCCGCGACGAAGTGATCAAGATCGGGATGAGTTGCGAAGTCGGCGGACGACCGACGGACGGACTCCTTCAGCAGCCCGATCCTTCGCTCCAGTACGTGGGCGTTTTCGACGAGCATGTCCCGCGAAGGCGTGCCCTCCAGTGCCGTCCGCAGCAACTTGGCGGACTCGCAGGTGTCGACGATTCGCTCTCCCAGAGATCTCAACTCGTCGGTTCTCGTGACCCTGAGCAACGGCTCGCCGAGCTCGACCAACTGCGTCGCTTGCGTGATCAGACGCTCCCTGTCCGCCTCCCGCACCTGCTCGCGAGTCGCGTCCAGTCGTGCGAGCTGACGAAGCTCGGTGAGTGGAATGGTGCTGAGGTGCGTGACGAGCAGATCGGCCTCGAGCGCCGGAGCCCAGCTCTCCAGCCAGTCGGCTCGTTGCTTCCCGCTTCGAGCTGGCTGCGGGGTGTCGCCGGCGATCGCCAGCGACGGACCGCCCTCCTTCCGCGCCATGAAGCAGACGCCGTAGGAGGGCTTGTAGCTCAGATCACGGTGACCGTCGCCGTCGACCGCCTCCGTGGACATGGGAATGATCGTGAACTCGTCCGCGGGGAACCGGGGGATTCGCTCGAGCAGGTTCTCGCCGCGCGCGGTGGCCGCGATGAGCTCATCAAAGGTGATGAAGCTGTCCTCGTCGATCAGGGAGACGCTTCGGTAGCGCTCGCGGACTGAGTCGTTGACGAGCAGCATCGGTCCACGGGGCCTCGGGGCCTCGGGTTGGCTCTCGTGCTTGCGGAGCTGACCGCGCTCGTGCAAAAGCGACATCAGCGAGTCGAGCGCTCCCATGTGATCGACGTGATCGTGTGTGACGACGATCATGTCGATGTCGCTGAGCGAGCAGTCGCTTCGGAAGAGGTTCTCGACGAAGTCCGCGCCCGGATCGACCACGATGCCGAACGGCTTCGGATCGGCGGGGGTCTTCGAGACGCCGGACGCGGTGGCAGGGCGCGGCTTGTAGAGACGCACCAGGTAGCCGCCGCACAGCGCGCGAAACGCCGACGGCCGCGGCAAGAGCGGGAACGCCGAGCTGTACCGGCGCATCGAGACGAACTCGATCGCTGGGTCGCCGGCATCTCGAGGCGGGCGGCGAAGGTCGGTGTTCCGCATCAGGAAGCTGTGGGCTTGCGATTTGCGGACATTGATGCTGTCGGTATGAGTGAAGAAGTTGTGTAGGAGGAGGTCGGCGATCTCGGCGTTCTCGCGGCTCACCGCCTCCTCTGGGGTCAGCTCCTCGGCAGGAGGCTCGAGTCCCTGCTGTTTCAGGCGCTCGTGCTCCGCGGCCACGCGCCGCTTCTCGTCGTGGCGGTCGGAGAGAGCCCGCAGCATCAGGTACTCGGCGACGCGTGCCAGGCGCTCGTAGTTGTCCTCGCCACGCGGCCACTGGTCGGCGACGTCCGCAAGCCGTTGGATCTCGAGATCTTTGTGCTCGAAGGCGCCCTCGAAGTTGCCCCCTGTGCGGAACCTGGCCTTCATCTCGTCAGCGCCGACGAGGGTGCTGTGCGGATCGCACTCTGCGGCCTTGTGCAGGCAGTGGAAGGCGAGGGTGTCTCGGATCGCACCGCCAAGCCGCATCGAGTCGAGCCTCTCGGACGAGCGCGATCCCATTGGACGGCCCTTCATCCGATCGGGGGGCAGGATGTTGAGCACGAACAGCAGATGGCCGAGACGCAGGAGGATCTCCGCCGCCAGCGTAGTCAGCCGGTCGTCGACGACGATCCCGTCCAGTTGGTCGACCACCGGCTTCAGGTACTGATGCACCTCGTACTTGCGGATCTCCGGCTCGAATCTCACCTTCTCGAGCCACTCGATCGCCTCCTCGATCGCGCCGGTACTGGTCTCGGTCTTCGTGTTGGCGGCAAGCAGCCGCAGGAAGCTGCGCCAGCCCTCGAGATGGCAGCGGAGGCTCTCCTTGTGGCTCCCAAGCTCGTAGTGCGCCTTGCCGCTACTGATGTGCAAGCGGACCTGCCAGCGCGAGTCGGTCATGGCCTCCTTGATCTCGTCTCGATCGCGCACGCGCTCCAGTCGGTCGCCTGCCGCTCGGAAGTGGTTCAGCGCGGGCTGATGCGCATGCTCGGCGCGGTAGAGCTCGCCGATGTGGTGGTGCGTCTGGCCGTACAGCGCGCTGAGGAACTCGAGCGCCCCGCCGACGTGGACGGGCGCCAGTTGAACGCGACGCTCGGTGTCGCGTATCAGGCGCTGCAGCTTGTGGTAGTCGTTGTAGGCGGCATTTCTGTCGCCGCTCAGCGCATAGGCGTAAGCGCGGCGGTGAAGCGCCAGTAGGTAGACCTGGCTGGCGATCCACATGCACCGAGTCGGCACTGCGTTGCTCCACGCATTGTCCAGGTCGCCGAAGACTTTCCGGCACTCGACATCGTCCTGCGCAAAGATCCAGGGGGCCGCTCGGCCAACGCTGTAAGCGAAGGTGTCCAGCGCGATGCAGCGCTTGAGCTCCTGGTCGAGCCAAGTCCGCTCGCGCTCGGCGATCGCTGCGTGATTGCCGAGCGACATCGACTTCCACGTCTCGACCGAGTGCATGGCGAGATGCGCCTCCGCATGGGCACTGAGCACGAAGAGCGGCAGCGACATGGCTCCGGCGGTGAAGCCACCGGTGTCAAGGTTGTAGGTGGCGATGCTCTGGACCATCTCCTCGACGTTGGGCGGATAGTTGAGCTTGTCGTCCCTCTGCTTCGCGGGCTGCGCCTCCTCTGACTGACCGCGCAGAGGAGGACCCGAGAGGCGCGCCATCGCCTGCTTGCGTCGCTCCTGATAGCGGGCGAGGCGTGCTTCGCGCCGCCGCTCCCGCTCGTCGCCGTCATCGAGCGTGGAGCCGTCCCTCGGAAACACGAGGTTCGTGGCGAGCGTGTGGGCATTCCACTCGGGGCTTCCCGGATCGAGCGTGCGCTTCGAGTCGAAGCTGGTGTTGCTCAGCACATAGATCGCCGCTGAGTAGAACTGCGGCACCCATGCCCAGGTGAGAAACGTCCCCCAAGGGTCGTCGCCCGTCTCATGACGGCTGTCGATCGTGAAGCGGTTTGCGGTCGAGAGGGGGAGCCGCTCGGGGAGGGGGTGGCGCTGCTCGGCCTTCGCCGCGTTGCGGTGCTCCCCGATGGCTGCGTTATAGCGCTCGCCCATGTCTACGAGATCGAGCAGCATGTTGGGAACGGTGGTGTCGTTCGCGGCGGCAGTCGAGGCGTCGGCCTGGCTCGCGCGGATGCGCTCGGCGAGCCTGCCGAGTCCGGTCTCCGCGACCCGGTACGCGCCGAGCGAGTGGTACAGGTCGTGTTGCAGGTAGTCGCTTACCCGATGCTGAGTAGTGCTCATGCCCCTCCGTCCCCTCCGAAACGGCACTATCGCTCAGTTCCGGTTATGCGATGCGAGCATCACCGTATTCTGGTATGCCATTTGACGCAACTTTTGGTGTAGTTAGTGGGACGAATCCTGCAAGGGCCACGACCACGACGGACTTGGCGCCCAGGTCCAAGCAGGCGGAGCCCGCCTACGCCGCTGGTACCCTGCGGTGGGTAGGGTGAGCTGCCGTCCCCGAGCTTGTACTGATGACCTCCCAACCGCCGATCCCCGATCGCGACGGGCCGCGCGACGAGTGCGGCGTCTTTGGCGTATTCGCTCCCGAGTCGGAGGTGGCGCGGTTGGCGTACTTCGGGCTGTTCGCGCTCCAGCACCGGGGGCAGGAGTCGGCCGGGATCGCGGCCTGCGAGGACGGGCACATCATGACCGTGCGCGACCTGGGGCTGGTGTCGCAGGTCTTCGACGAGCAGAAGCTGAAGGCGCTGACCGGCCACATGGCGGTCGGGCACGTGCGCTATTCGACGACGGGGTCGTCGGCGTGGGAGAACGCGCAGCCGGTCTACCGATCCGACCACCGCCACCTCGCCCTCGCGCACAACGGGAACCTGATCAACGCCGTCGAGCTGCACGGCGAGCTGCTCGACAGGGGCGTGTCGTTCCGCTCGACATCGGACTCGGAGATCATCGCCGCGCTGCTGTCGACCCACGAGGCCGACACGATCGAGGAGGCCCTCGCCGACACCCTGCCTCGCCTCCAGGGCGCGTTCTCGACCGTGGTGATGACGACCGACAAGCTCGTCGCCTTCCGCGACGGTGCCGGACTGCGGCCGCTGTCGCTCGGCAAGATCGGCGAGCGCTGGTGCGTTGCCTCGGAGAGCTGCGCCTTCGACATCATCGGCGCCGAGCTGGTGCGCGAAGTCGAGCCGGGCGAGATGATCGTGATCTCCGAGTCGGGCATGGAGTCGCGCCAGGCGATCGATTCGCCGCGCAAGGCCTTCTGCGTCTTCGAGCACATCTACTTCGCGCGCCCGGACTCGATTCTCGAGGGCAACCGCACGCAGGTCTCGCGGCGCAAGATGGGGGAGATCCTCTGGCGCGAGTCGCCTGCTGAGGCCGACGTCGTCGTCGCCGTGCCGGACTCCGGCAACCCCGCCGCCGCCGGGTTCTCGAAGGCGTCGGGAATCCCGCGCGACGAGGGCCTGATCAAGAACCGCTACGTCGCGCGCACCTTCATCCAGCCGGGCCAGGAGCTGCGCAAGCACGGCCTGCGGATGAAGTTCAACCCACTGCGCGAGGTCGTCGAGGGCAAGCGGCTGGTGGTCGTAGACGACTCGATCGTGCGCGGCAACACGACGCGCCAGATCGTCCAGATGCTGCGCGGCGCCGGTGCGCTCGAGGTCCACATGCGGATCTCCGCGCCGCCGATCCGCTACCCCTGTCACTACGGCGTCGACATGTCGACGACCGACGAGATGGTCGCCCACGGCCGGACGGTCGAGGAGATCGCCGAGCACTTGGAGTGCGACTCGCTCGCCTACCTCTCGCTCGAGGGCGTCTACGAGGCGATCCGCGGCGAGCGCGGCACCCACTGCGACGCCTGCTTCTCAGGCGAGTACCCGCTCGACGGCACCGGCGACGCTCAAGGCAAGTACGCCTTCGAGCTGCCGGTCGTCAGCGGAGGCTGAGCTACCGCCGGCCTTCGCGCTCGCGCTGGGCGGCGCTCGGGCCATATTTGTCGTCGATGACGAGCGTGGCGATCAGGAGCAGGGCGACAAGCATGTCCCGAACCGGGTCACGGAATCCAAGGGCGTCCTGCACCCCGAAGATCGTTCCGATGCCGAAGAACAGCGTGGGAAGTATGAAGAGAGCCGACTGGCGCATTGCATATACGCTACTACGCGCTGACGACATCGTGGAGCACCACGAGGCTCCCCGCGAGGGCGCCCCAGGCGGCCCCGGTGCCTGCCGCTCGGTCCCAACGGGGATCCTCTCTCCCGGCTTCTACCACGCACATCACCGCTGTCCCCAAGCCTGCCCAGCCGCCGATTGTCCTGACCAGCGGATCGGTCGTTTCGCTCAGCGTCGCGCCGGCGACGATGCCGATGGCGGCTGCGGCTAGCTGGGATGGCAGGTCCATGCCAGCGAGCCTTGCGGGTGGCGTGTAACGGCACAACGCGTGCGAGCCACGGCTCGGTAACACGGCGGGTCATGGCCGGTCGCGGCGGTACTGTGGGCGGGCGATGGAGTTGGAACGGGCGCTGCAGCAGTACTTCGGATTTTCGGCTTTCCGGCCGGGGCAGCGAGAGGCGTGCGAGGCGGCGCTGGCGGGTCACGACACGCTGGTCGTGATGCCGACAGGGTCGGGGAAGTCGCTCTGCTACCAGCTTCCCGCGCTGATGCGCGACGACCTGACGATCGTCGTATCGCCATTGGTGGCGCTGATGCAGGACCAAGTCGAGGCGCTGCAGGCACGCGGGCTCGGCGACCGGGTTGCGCTCGTCAACGCGCAGCGCGACGCGTCGACGAACGCCGAGACGCTGCGGCGCGCGGCCGGCGGTGACCTGAGCCTGCTCTACGTCGCGCCCGAGCGGTTCGCATCGCCCGGCTTCCTCGACGCGATGCAGAACGCGCGGATCGGCCTGTTCGTCGTCGACGAGGCCCACTGTGTCTCCCAGTGGGGCCACGATTTTCGCCCTGACTACTTCCGCCTCGCCGATGCGGCGCGCTACCTCGGCGCGGGCTCGATCGTCGCGTCGACCGCCACCGCCACGCCGCAGGTCGCGCTCGACATCGCGCGCCGGCTCGGCCTCGACGACCCGGTCAAGGTGGCTACCGGTTTCGACCGGCCGAACATCTCGTTCGTCGTCGCGCGTCCGGGCGGCCACGAGAAGCGGGCGCTGATCGCGCACACCCTGGCGGAGCCCGATGCGCTGCCGGCGATCGTCTACGCGGGAACGCGCGCCGGCACCGAGGAGATCGCCGAGCAGCTGACCGAGGCTCTCGGCGAGCCAGCGCTCGCCTACCACGCGGGTCTCGACCGCGAGACGCGCGCCGATGCCCAGCGCCGGTTCCTCGCCGACGACGTGCGAGTGATCGTCGCGACCAACGCCTTCGGCATGGGTGTCGACAAGTCGAACGTCAGGACCGTCATCCACGCCAGCACGCCGGCGTCGCTCGAGGCTTACTACCAGGAGGCCGGTCGCGGTGGACGCGACGGGCAACCCGCGCGCGCCCTGTTGCTTGCCGAGAACCGCGACAAGGCGCTGCACGTCCACTTCATCAAGCGTGAGGAGGTCGACGAGAAGCTGCCCGCCAGGCTCTACGAGCAACTGCGCGCCGGGGCCAACGAGAACGGCCGCTATGCCATCGACGCGAGCGCCCTGGTCGGGGCGGTGGGCGGTATGCCCGACCGCCTGCGAGCCGTGCTCGGCCACCTGACTCGCGCCGGCGCGATCTCGCCGTCGCCGTCATCGCCGGACCGCGTTGCCGGCAAGATCGTCGCCCCGTACGAGCGGCTCGTCGCCGCACAGTGCCGCCGGTCGGTCGAGGAGGGCGCCAGCGCCCGCTGGCGCCAGTACCGCCAGATCTGGGCCTACGTCGAGTCCGACCGTTGCCGCCGAACCGCCATCCTGAAGCACTTCGGCGACCGCGCCATCGGCGAACCGCGACCAGCTGTGGAGGGACGGGAGACGAGTCCCGGCGGCGCGATTCCCAAGCGTAGTCGGGACTCGTCTCCCGTCCCCTGCTGCGACGTTTGCACCCAAGAGCTGATCCCCAAACTCCCTCCAATGCCCAAGCACGAGGTCGCCAACCTCGACGACGCGATCGTCTCCATCGCACGCCTCGCCAAGCCGGCGATCGGCCGGACGACCTGTGCGGCGATCGTCCACGGCGGCCGCAGCCAGAAGATCGAGCGCAACTCCTACGACGGCCTGCCCGGCTACGCGGTCGGCGCCCACATGCGTCGCGCCGACATCCTCGCCCGCGTCGACGAGCTGATCGCCGCCGGGTCGATCGAGGTCTCCGGCGGGATTCGGCCCACCCTCAGCGTTCCCGCCGCGCAATTGGCAGCCTGACGACGATGGCATTCCGCGTCGGCGTACTGATCTCGGGTGAGGGGAGCAACCTCCAGGCGCTGCTCGACCAGGTGCACGGCCGTGACGGGGTCGAGATCGCCTGCGTCGCGTCGAGCCGCGCCGGGGCGCGCGGGCTCGAGCGGGCCGCGGCGGCGGGTGTCGAGACCGCAGTCTTCGCCAAGGCCGACCACCCCGCCCGCGACGCTCGCGATGCCGCTCTCGGCAACTGGCTCGACGATCACGGGGTCGACCTGGTCGTGCTCGCAGGCTTCATGGAGATCCTCGGCGGGCCTTTCATCCGCCGTTTCGAGGGGCGCCTGATCAACGTCCACCCGTCGCTGCTACCTGCCTTCCCAGGCGTGCGCGCGATCGAGCAGGCGCTCGACTACGGCGTCCAGGTCAGCGGCGTCACCGTCCACTACGTGGACGAGGGGGTTGACACAGGGCCGGTCGTACTGCAAGAGGCGTTCGAGCTTCCATATGCTCGCGCGGTGGAGGAAGTCGAGAGGGCGACGCATGAGATCGAGCACCGGCTGCTGCCGCGCGCGGTAAGGCTGATCGCGACCGGCGCGGTCTCCCGCGACCCGTCCAACGCGCGCGTCGTGCGGGTGGACGAGACGGCATGAGCCCAGCGGCCGAGACTCCCGCCGAGCCCGGCGGCGTCCGCCTCCGGCGGGCCCTGCTGACGGTGTCGGACAAGCGCGGCCTGGTCGACTTCGCGCGTGGCCTGCAGGAGCTCGGCGTCGAGATCGTCTCGACCGGCGGTACGGCTTCGACGCTCGCCGACGCCGGCATCGAGACGCGCTCGGTAGAGGACTACACGGGCTTCCCGGAGATCCTCGACGGCCGCGTCAAGACGCTCAACCCGCGCATCTACGCCGGTCTGCTGGCCGTCCGCACGAATGCCGAGCACGTCGCGACGCTCGAGCAGCAGGAGATCGAGCCGATCGACCTCGTCTGCGTGAATCTCTACCCGTTCGAGCGCGTCTCCGGCCGCCGCGGCGTCGACGAGGACGAGGTGATCGAGAACATCGACATCGGTGGCCCGACGCTTATCCGAGCCGCCGCGAAGAACCACCGCTTCGCCGCCGTCGTCGTCAGCCCCGAGAGCTATGACGCGGTGCTCGAGGAGCTCCAATCGTCCGACGGTCACCTGGAGGCGGCAACCCGTGAGGCGCTCGCGCTCGAGGCGTTCTCCTACACCGCCCGTTACGACGCCGCGATCTCCGGCTGGTTCGCTGAGCGTGAGGAGGACTTCCCCGGTCAGGTGACGCGCTCGTTCGTCAAGGTGCTCGACCTCTCCTACGGCGAGAACCCGCACCAGCGCGCCGCCTACTACGCCGACGCGCGCACGCGCACCCACCTGCTGTCGATGGTCTCGAAGCTGCACGGCAAGGAGTTGTCGTTCAACAACCTGCTCGACCTCGACTCCGGCCGCCGCCTGCTCGAGGAGTTCGAGCTGCCGGCAGCGGTGATCATCAAGCACAACAACCCGTGCGGCTGCGGCGTTGGCTCGACGGTCGAGGACGCCTTCGAGAAGGCTCTGGCCACCGATCCGCTGAGCGCCTTCGGCGGCGTCATGTGCTTCAACCGGCCGATCGAGCGCGATCTCGCCGAGCGGCTGAACTCGATGTTCGTGGAGTTGGTCTTCGCGCCGTCCTTCGAGGGCGACGCGCTCGAGATCCTCAAGCAGAAGCAGAACATCCGCCTGCTCGAGGACAAGGAGCGTCGCCGGCCCGAGGTCACCGAGCAGGACTTCAAGCGCGTCCGCGGCGGCATCCTCGTCCAGGACCGCGACCTCAGCTCCGAGGCCCGCGAGGACATGATCGCCGTCACCGAGCGCAAACCGACCGAGGCCGAGTGGGGCGAGCTGCTGTTCGCCTGGCGCGTCTCCAAGCACGTTCGCTCGAATGCGATCGTCCTCGCTCGCGAGCTCGCCACCGCGGGCATCGGCGCCGGCCAGATGAGCCGCGTCGACTCGGTTCGGCTCGCCGTCGAGAAGGCGCGCGACGCCGACCGCTCGCTCGACGGAGCCGTCCTCGCGTCCGACGCCTTCTTCCCCTTCGCCGACGGCCCCGAGATGGCCATCGAGGCCGGCATCCGCGCCATCGTCCAGCCCGGCGGCTCCCGCAACGACCCCGAGGTCGTCGCCGCCTGCGACGCCGCGGGCATCGCAATGGTCTTCACGTCGCGTAGGCACTTCAGGCATTAACGCCTGGAGCAGTGCCCCCGGTCGGATTCGAACCGACGACCTTGCGGTTAAAAGCCGCTTGCTCTAAGCCACTGAGCTACGGGGGCCCGGCGAATGATGCCGGACCCCGCTGATGTGGTCGACTTCGAAGTAGCCCCGGGGAGAATCGAACTCCCGCCTGCGGCGTGAAAGGCCGCTGTCCTAACCGTTAGACCACGGGGCCTGGAGGGATGTGGACCAGTCTAGAGCGCCGTTGGGTGCGTCCGCGTGATCTAAGCGGTCGCGGCGGCGTCGCGTTCGTCACGTTCGGGGTCGTAGCCCCCACAGGACGCGGCGAAGACGAGCAAGCTGATCACAAGACCAACTGTATGCGATGTGACAAGGGCCACCAAGGCTCCCGCTACGGCGCCGGCCAGCGCGGCGAACAGGACCAGGCCAGCTGGGATCGACAGGACGCGCGCCGTCACCAGCGAGCAGCCGATCCAGGCGACAGGGCCGGTGACCCAGCCGTAGTCCTTGAAGAAGTCGTCGCCGAGCGGCAGAGCGATCAGGACCCCGAACACGACTCCGACGGCCAGCGCCTGCACCACGAGCGCACGTAGAAACAGCCCCTTGTCCACGTCGCCGATACTAGGGCCTCGACCGACGCGATAGGTTCAGGGCAGCGAGGGCGGTTAGCTCAGCTGGTAGAGCACGTGCCTTACAAGCACGGGGTCACTGGTTCGAACCCAGTACCGCCCATCCCTGGTCTTGAAGCTAGGGTCAGGTACGTGAGATTGCGGGAGGGGGTTCTGGCGGGGATCGTGGTCGCGGCGCTGAGCTGCGTGTCGGCGACCGCGCAGGAGCTTCCGCCGCCGGACGAACGGGTAGCCCAGGTCGGCGCCGTCGCGATCTCGCGGACCGATTTCGATCACTGGTTCGCTTCGGCTTCGCACTCTCAGTTCGGACGGCCGATGGAGCTCGTCTCGCCCGGGTACGAGCGCTGCACGGCGGCCAAGCGGAAGCTGCGCGCGGCGAAGGGATGGCGGAAGCTAAGTGAGCGTGAGCTGCGGTCGCGCTGTGCTCGGGACCATCGCGACGTGCGGCGCCAGGTGATGCAGTTCCTGGTGCAGGGTCAGTGGGTCGAACAGGAGGCTGCAACTCGCGGTGTTGCGGTGAGCGAGCGGCGTGTCGAGCAGATCTTCGAGAAGCAGAAGCGAGCAGCTTTCTCCAACGAGCGTGGCTACCAGCGCTTCCTGCGCGAGAGCGGCGCAACCGAGACGGACATCCTGTACCGGATCCGGCTGGACACCTTGCAGAACCGCCTCACGCGACACGTGACCAGATCACCCTCGTCCGGTTCATCGAGGGTTTCCGCAAGCGCTATCGCGCGAAGACGTGGTGCGCCGAGGGCTATGTGATCGCTGAGTGTGGCGCGATCGCGCCGCCGTAGTAGACGACCGTCGCGACGTGATGGTCTAATTCCGCGATGGCCGCGTTCAGGGGGTTTCCGGCGGGGGCGCTCGAGTTCCTGACCGAGCTCGAGGCGAACAACGACCGCGAGTGGTTCAAGGCGAACCGGGCGCGCTACGACGAGGTCCTGGTTGCTCCGGCGACGGCGCTTGGCGAGGATCTGTCGAGCTTCGGGCGGCCGAAGCTGTTCCGGCCGTGGAACGACACGCGCTTCCATGCGGCGCCTCCGATCAAGGAGCACGTCGGCCTGGCTATCGGCTACGAGGGCGCCGGCGGCTTCTACGTCGAGCTGTCGCTCGACGGGCTGCTCGTCGCCGCGGGGCTTCACAGCCCGGCGTCGGACCAGGTCGAGCGGATGCGCGCGGCGATCGACAAGCCGCGACTCGCGGGGTCGCTGACCAAGGCGATCGGGGTAGCCGAGGCGGCTGGTCTGGAGCTCAACGAGCCGGACCTCGTCCGCGGACCGCGCGGCTATCCCGCCGATCATCCGCGGCACGACCTGCTGCGTCGCCGGCGCCTGGTCGTCGCCAAGCGCCACGACACCGGACGCTGGCTCGAACGACCCGCGGCCGGTAAGCGCATCCACGACCAGCTCGACGCCGCCGCGCCGCTGGTGCGCTGGCTGCGCAGTCACGTCGGCCCGTCCGAGCGCGGGACGGCGCGAGCCAGTTGAGCGCAGACCTGCGACGGCTACGGCTGAAGCTCGGCGACGGCGTACTCACGACCGCGCACGTCGCGTCCTATCCGCTCGAGCGCTTCTCGGTCGGGGTACGCCTTCTGCCGGGACCGACGCCGCTCGAAGCCTGGTGCCGGGCGGAGGGGGTCGAGGAGGCGATGGTCGGCGGCTTCTACGTTCGCTCGCTCCGAACCGGTGGCGGGGTGGCCTCGGCGGGCACGCCGCTCGGAGAGCTGCGCACCCACGGCGTCGTCCGCGACTCGCTGCCCTTCAGCCCGCCGTGGGATGCGCGCCGGGCCTGCGTGCACGCACCCGCCCCGGGGCAGGTGGAGATAGCGCGGCGTGAGGAGCTGCCTGACGAGCCGATCGGCGACCTGCTCCAGAGCGGCCCGCTGCTGGTGCGCAATGGCCGACCGGTCGACCATGCCGACGAGGGCTTCTCGGTCGGCGCCGATCAGTTCGACTCCGACATCACCGTCGGCCGCTACCCGCGCGCCGCGCTGGGCTGCGACGACGAGCGGCTGATCGCGCTGGCCTGCGACGGCCGCGCCGACGACGAGGCCGGGCTGACGCTCGACGAGCTCGGCACGGCGATGATCCAGCTCGGCGTTCGCGACGCGCTCAACCTCGACGGGGGCGGCTCGACGTCGCTCGTCAGCGGCGGGGTTCTGCGCAATGTGCCACGCGAGTCGCATGGCGTGCCGTTGACCGGCGGGCGGCCGATCGCCACCGCGCTGGTCTTCGCGCAGCGATAGGGCCGGTTAGCCCCAGCGGCGTGCGGGTACATTGATTGGCCGTGATGCGAGTGCTCTCAGGCCTGTTGTTCTTCCCTCGTGGTGGATCGGCGCAGGTGGCGAGAGCGCTGGCCGGTGAGCTGCCAGGCCGCGGATGGGACGTAACCCTGCTCTCGGGGTCGCTCGGCGGCGGTCGCGGCGACGCGCGCGACTTCTACTCGGGCCTCGACGTGCGGGCGGTGGACTTCGACGCCGGCGACGCGCCAATGCACCCCTCCTACGAGGATCGCCCGGGCGCGCCGGACAGCTGCTTCGCGTGTATCGACGATCGCGCCTACCGCCAGCACGTCGAGGCATGGGCACTGGCCTTGGAGCGCGCCGGCGCCGCTTCCGCGGACGTGCTTCACCTCCACCACCTCACGCCGTTGAACGAGGCGGCGACGATTGCCGCCCCCGGCGTGCCGATCGTCGGTCATCTGCATGGCACCGAGCTGCTGATGCTCGAGCAGATTGCCTCGGGCGCTCCCGCGACCTGGAGCCACGCCGACGCGTGGGCGCGCCGAATGCGGCGCTGGGCGCAAGGCTGCGAGCGGCTGATCCTGCTCGCCGAGGGCCAGCTCGAGCGCGCGGTCGCGCTCCTCGGCGTGGATCCCCGCGCCTGCGTGGTGATCGGCAACGGCTTCGACAGCGAGAGCTTCCGTCCGGCGCCGGTCGACCGGGCGGCGTTCTGGCGCCGCGAGCTGGCTGAGCAGCCGCGAGGCTGGCGGCCGGGCGAGAACGCGGGCAGCGTCGCGTACAGCCGTGAGCAGGCCGCCCGGCTCGACGAGCGGGTGGTGCTCGTCGCGGTGGGGCGGTTCACCGGCGTCAAGCGGCTGCCGCTTCTGGTCACGGCCTTCGAGCGCGCGCGGCGTGCCGCACGCCGGCCGGCGGCGCTGGTGCTGATCGGCGGCTATCCCGGGGAGTGGGAGGGCGAGCACCCGCTCGAGGCGATCGAGCGCGTCGGCGCCCAGGACGTCTATCTCGCCGGCTGGCACGACCACGACGAGCTGCCGGAGTTCCTCAACGCGGCCGACGTCCAGGTGATGGCGTCGGTGCGCGAGCAGTTCGGGCTCGTGCTGGTCGAGGGCATGGCGTGCGGGCTGCCGGCGATCGCGGTCGACCGCTTCGGCCCCGCGCAGATCGTCGAGGACGGCGACACCGGCTGGCTCGTCCCGCCCGACGACGAGACCGCGCTCGCCGAGGCGATGGTGTCGGCGATCGACGACGGCGAGGAGCGTGCGCGGAGAGGCATCGCGGCACGCCGGGCCGTGCGCGAGCGGTGGACCTGGCCGGCCCTGGCGGGAGACGTGGCGCAGGTGCTCGAGGACGTCGCCGGTGTCAGAGGCGGCCAACCGGCCGGAGCCTCTTCGCCGTAACGGCGCTTGCAATCGCGCCGAACCCGGTCGGCGTCCGCAACACTTACCTCGGTGGGGTTCGAGAGCAACTGGGCGTTCGCCGTCTCGGCGGCGGTCGACGCGCTGGTCGTGTGCGGCCTGGTGGTCTGGGCCGTGCGGGCGCGGCCGGGCTGGCTGAGGGTCGCTCTGGCGTGCGGTTTGGTTCTCGCCCTGCTGGCAGCGAAGGGCGTCGCGCTGGTGGCCAGCGGGCTCGGAATTCCCTTTGGGGTGATGCACGTGCTGTGGCTCGACCTCGTGGTGGTGCTGCCGCTCGCGGCGGTGTTGCTGGGCGTGCTCGGCTGGCGGACCGGCGGCAAGGGTCTGCGTGCCCTGGTGGTGCTCGGCCTGCTGCTGGCTCCGGTGGGCGCCTACGCGAGCTTCGTCGAGCCTGAGCGCCTGGTCGTCGAGCGCGCGACCGTCGAGCTCGCGCCGCAGCGAGCCGGGGACGCCCACGTGCGGGTCGCGGTGATCTCCGACCTGCAGTTCGAGCGGCTCGGCGATCACGAGCGCGAGGCCGTGGCGCGGGTGGTCGCCGAGCGTCCCGACCTGATCCTGCTGTCCGGCGACTACCACCAGGGGATGGCCGACTCCTTCGGGGAGGAGCTGCCGGGTCTGCGACGACTGCTGGGCCGGCTGCGGGCGCCGGGTGGCGTCTTTGCCGTCCAGGGTGACTCCGAGAGCGTGGCCAAGGCACGACGTGTCTTCTCCGGCACCGGCATCCGGTTGCTCGTCGACGAGCAGGCCTCCACGCGGGTGCGTGACCGCGCGATCTCGATCGCCGGGCTGCGGCTGCGCTACTGGAGCCCGAGCGCCCGCGCCCTCACGGAGGGCTTCGAGGCCCGGCCGGGAACGCGGGACGTCAGGCTGCTGCTGGCCCATCGCCCGGACGCGGCCAGGTGGCTGGCCCCCGACAGCCGCGTCGACCTCGTCGTCGCCGGGCACACCCACGGCGGCCAGCTCCAGCTGCCATTCGTCGGCCCGCTCACCACCGCGTCCGACGTGCCGCGCGAAGTCGCGGCGGGCGGGCTGCACTCGCTCGGCGGGCGCCAGATCTATGTCAGCCGCGGCATCGGCGTCGAGCGCGGTCAGGCGCCGCGGCTACGTCTCGGCGCCCCGCCGGAGGTATCGATCCTCACCCTGCGCTGATTCGGCGAGCTAGAGCTTGCCGGCCGCGGCCGCTGCCGCCTCGGCGGCTTCGAGCTGGCGCTCGATCAGGTCGAGGCCCGACGACCAGAAGCCCGGGTCGGTGAGGTCGACGCCGACGATCTTGCCGAGGTCCTCGGGCGGCATCGAGCCGCCGGCCTTCAGCAGCTCGACGTAGGAGGGGACGAACGAGTCGCCCTGCTCCTCGTAGCGGCGGTAGACCGACAGCGCGAGCAGGTTGCCGTAGGCGTACGCGTAGAC
Source organism: Thermoleophilaceae bacterium (assembly GCA_035630455.1). Taxonomy (GTDB): domain Bacteria; phylum Actinomycetota; class Thermoleophilia; order Solirubrobacterales; family Thermoleophilaceae; genus JAAYBF01. Next base: position 2,820 of record DASQKP010000009.1, on the reverse strand, counting down.
GTAGCCGGGCGTGTCGATGAAGTGGGGGACGTAGGACCACCAGGTGCCGTAGTCCTCCGACGGCTCGACGGAGTCGCCGAGCAGGTCGGCCTGGGTGTCGAGCCACGCCGCGTTGATGCTCTCCACCGACAGCTCGCCGGCCTGGCGACGCTCGTTGTGGACGCGGTGCTCGAAGCGGTTCATCGCGACCTGGCGGAAGACCGCCGCGATCGCGCCGTCGAGCGACTCGGCCAGCAGCGACAGCCGCGCCGCGGCGTCGGGGGCCTGGGTCAGCAGGCGCTCGAGGACGATCGTCTCGCCGACGATCGAGGCGGTCTCGGCGACCGTCAGCGGCGTCGTGAACTCGAACACGCCACGCGGGCGGGCGAGCGCGGCGTGGACGCCATGGCCCAGCTCGTGGGCCATCGTCAGCGCGTCGCCGATCCGGCCGGTGTGGTTGAGCAGCACGTAGGGATGGGCCGAGGGCACGGTGTAGGAGCAGAACGCCCCGCCGCGCTTGCCGGGTGCCGGCGGCGCGTCGATGTAGTTGCCGGTGAAGAACTCCTCGGCGACCGCGCCCATCTCCGGCGAGAAGCTGCGGTAGCAGTCGAGCACCAGCTCGCGTGACTCCTCGTAGGAGACGCGCTGCTCGCTCTCGGCGACCGGAGCGGCGCGGTCGTAGTAGGCGAGCTTCTCGACGCCGAGCAGCTTCGCCTTCAGCCGGTACCAGCGGCGCGCCAGCTCGTAGCGCGACTGGACGGCGTCGATCAGCGCCTGGACCGACTCGTCGCTCGCCTCGTTGGCGAGGTTGCGCGAGGCGATCCAGCTGCCGTAGGAGCGCAGGCGGTCCTTGGTCGACTTGTCGGCGAGCAGCGTGTTGAAGATGAAGGCCCGCGTGCGCAGGCCGGGCTGGAGCGCGGCGGTCACGCCGTCGGCGGCCGCCTTGCGCAGCTCGCGGTCGGGCCCCTGAAAGAGGCTCAATGCCTCCATCAGCTGGACCGGCTCGTCGCTGTTCGGCAGGTCGACGGTCAGGCTGGCGACCTGCTCGGTGAACAGCCGCTTGAACGCCGCGCTGCCGGTGACCGCCGTCTCGGTCAGGACCCGCTCTTCGGGCTCTGAGAGCTGGTGCGGGCGGTAGCGGCGCAGCGTGCGCAGGTAGTGGCGGCAGAAGGCCAGCTCGTCGGACTCGATCAGCCGCTCGGCCTGCTCGTCGGGCAGCTCGTTCCACTCCAGGTCGAAGAACAGCAGCGCGGTCTGGAGTGCCGCGCCACGCTCCTGGGCCTCCTGCATCAGCGCGCCGCGCGCGGGGTCCTGGGTGTCGGTGGAGAAATCGAGCCCCGCGTAGGAGCCTGCGCGCCCGACCTTGTCGGACAGCTCCTCCAACGTGTGCAGCGCCTCGGCGAGCCCGGCGGCATCCAACTCCGCCACCTTGCCGCGGTAGCGCTCGGCGAACGCGTCGGCCGCCTCCTGCGCTTCCGCCATCAGCGCCAGCACGCCATCCGCGCCTCGGCCGCCGACCAGCGGTTGAAGGTCCCAACGCGCGGCCTCGAGGGCCTCGTCGCGCGGCTCAGCGATCGCGTCAGTCATGCGGGGCAGGTTATCCGCCGGTCGTGGAGGCACGGATGAGGGCGGCGACTTGGGCGGGGTCGTCCCAGGTGGGGACGTGACCGCAGCCGGTGAGGATGACGGTGCGGGTGACGGCGGGAGGGGTCGAGGGAGGGCGGACGAGGCGGTCGTGCTCGCCCCAGGCGAGCGTGACGGGGACGGGGATCTCGTCGAAGCCGGTGAAGACGGACGCGCGCATCTCGGCGTTGGCGCTGTCGAAGCCGCGGCCGTTGGCGTAGGCGCGGATGCGGTGCAGCGCCTGGTCGGGCGTCACCTCGGCCGGGTTGACCACCGTGCCGGTGAAGGCGAGCGTGCGCAGGCGCTTCGAGCGGACGATCAGCGGGAGCAGCGGCTGGAGCGCGCGTGCTGTGTCGCGGGCCCTGTTGCGCCGCTCGCCGAGTGGGCGCGCCCAGAGACCCGCGGTGCAGATCGCCGTGACCGAACGGGCGCGGCCGGTCTTGCCGAGCTCGAGCGCGACCCAGCCGCCGAGCGAGATGCCGGCGACATAGGCTGTGTCGACGCCGAGCGCGTCGAGGGTGTCGACGACGCGCGCGGCGATCGCCGCGGCGGTGGCCGGGACGTCGGCCGGCAGCTCGGGCGAGTCGCCGAAGCCGGGCATGTCGACCGCGATGCAGTCGTGATCGGCGGACAGGTCCGGGACGACCGGATCCCAGACGTGACGGTCGCCGCCCAGCGGATGGACCAGCAGCAGCGGCTCGCCGGAGCCGGTGCGTGAGAACGCGAGCGACACGATCACTGAGCGTAACCTCGTCGGATGGACCTAACCGGCCGCACAGTCCTCGTCACCGGATCGAATCGCGGCATCGGGCGGGCGATCGCCGAGGCGGTCGCGGCCAGGCCGGTCGGACTGCTGCTCTGCGGCACGCGCTTGCCGCAGGACTATCCGAAGCTCGAGCGGCCGGCGGGCGGCGCGCGCGAGATCCGCCCGGTCGCGCTCGACCTCTCCTCGCGGGAGGCGATCGAGCAGGCGGTCGCCGGGCTCGGCGAAGACGCGCGCCAGATCGACGTGCTCGTCAACAACGCGGGGCTGATGACCGGCGGCCTGCTCGAGGAGCAGGAGACCGACGAGATCTACGCGGCCGTCCAGGTCAACCTGACCGCCGTCATGCACCTGACCAAGCTGCTGCTGCCCGGGATGCTGAAGCGCGGCAGCGGGAAGGTCGTCAACAACGCCAGCATCTCCGGCTACGCGTACTTCCCGGCCGCGACGACCTA
>DASQKP010000008.1:0-107229 GCA_035630455.1 Thermoleophilaceae bacterium | reverse complement strand
CGCGCAGGCCCGCACCGAACGGACCCTCGAGCGGCCGTACGTAGTCGGGGACACCGTGACTGACGGCATCGATGATCTCGTCCGCGATCCGCGGCAACTCGGGAGCGAGCACCTCGGCGAGCGCAGGCGGTAGAGCTTCCCAAGGCCGCTCGTCGAGGACTTCCATTGTGTGAAAGCTACAAAATCTGGACTGTAAGTCGTTCCGAATCGGTTGAGGTTTGACGGAACATGCGTCATAGCCTCATGTTCATGACCCGACTCCAGCGCAATGCCAACATCGCCGCCGTCATCGTCCCGTTCGTCGCCGTCATAGCCGCGATCCCGCTTCTGTGGAACGAGCTCGTCGGCTGGACCGACCTCGGGATCATGGTCGCGGTCTACCTGGCGACCGCGTTCGGCATCACGATCGGCTTCCACCGGCTGCTCACCCACCGCGCGTTCGAGACCTACCGCCCGATCAAGTACCTGTTCGCGATCCTGGGGTCGATGGCCGTCCAGGGCCCGGTGATCGGCTGGGTCGCCGACCACCGCAAGCACCACGCCCACACCGACGAGGAAGGCGACCCGCACAGCCCGCACGTCGGCGAGGGCAGCGGCCTGCGCGGCCTCTATCACGCGCACGTCGGCTGGCTTTTCGAGGAGAACGGCACCGCCGACGCCAAGCGCTACGCGCCGGACCTGCTCGAGGACGCGGGCATGCGCTTCATCAGCCGCCACTTCCTCTGGTGGGTGCTGCTCGGCCTGGCAATCCCGTTCGGACTCGGCTACGCGATCGGCGGGACGCTGACCGCCGCCCTGCTCGCTCTGTTCTGGGGCGGCTTCGTGCGCGTCTTCTTCGTCCACCACATCACCTGGAGCATCAACTCGATCTGCCACTTCTTCGGCAGCCGGCGCTTCGAGACCGACGACCGCTCGACCAACGTCGCCTGGCTTGCCGTCCCCTCGCTCGGCGAGGCATGGCACCACAACCACCACGCCTTCCCGCGCGCCGCCGTCCAGGGCCTGCGCTGGTGGGAGGTCGACATTTCCGGCCTGACGATCCGCGCGATGGAGAAGCTCGGTCTCGCCTGGAACGTCATCACGATCTCCCCGGAGCGCCAGCAGCAACGGCTCGCCGAGGGACCGGCGCGCCAGGTTCGCCAAGCCGCCTAGAGCGCGGCGCGCAGCAGTACCTCGAGCTCGGCCTCGACCGGCGCGCCACCGGGAGTGTTGCCGAGCGCGGGATGCCCGACCGCCGCGTGGGCGATCTGCGGAATCAGGTCCGGGTCGAGGCCCAGCTCGCCGAGTCCGTCCACGCCCGTCTCAGCCGTCAGCCGAGCGATTCGGACCGGCGCGTTCGCGGGGTCGCCGTCAGGGTCGCCAAGCGCTTCGGCGAAGCGCCCCACGGCCGTCGGGGCACGGATCGCCATCAGCCCCGAGGTGTGCGGCAGCATCACGGCGTTGACCTGGGCATGCGGTAGATCGGCTACCCGCACGGTCGTCTGGCAGAGCGCGTGGTGGACGGCGAAGCCGGTGGTCCCAACCGCGTAGCCCGCCAGCAGCGCCGCCAGCGCCACCTCTTCGACGTCCGGGCGCTCGCGCGGGAGCTGGCCGCCGAACAGCGCCGCCGCGCGCAGCGCCGCCATCTCGGCGACCGGATTGGCGTGCGGCACGTAGAGCGACTCGAAGGCGTGCGCGAGCGCGTTCATCGCCGTGGCGACCAGCTGCGCGCGCTCCAGGCTCGCCGCCAGCCGCGGATCCCAGACGACGAGCGACGGCCGGATCAGCTGGCCGCCGCGGGTTCCCGTCGGCAGCCGGTGGAACGGCGTCATCGGCGAGCCCGCGAGCGTCGTCGGCACTGCGGCGCAGCCAAGGCTCTCGACCCCGGCGACGGCCTTGGCCGCGTCGACCACACGCCCTCCTCCGAGCGCCACGACCGGCCGATCCTGGACGCCCTCCAGCACGGCGGCCGCCGCGTCCGGCACAGAGCCCGACGGGACGTGCAGGACGACCGCCGCCGCCTCCACCAGGTGCGGCGCGCTCGCCTCTGCCCGCTCGGTCGTCAGCAGCGCATAGCCCTCGAAGCCCCGCTGCGCGAGCAGCCCCGGCGCGTCGTCGAGCGCGCCGGCGCCGAACCGGACCAGCCGCTCGCCGTCGATCCAGGTGAAGGACCCGGACATCCTTGCCCTACGGTGTCGCGCTCTTGACGGCCGCGTCGATGTGGTGCTCGGCCTCCGCCACGGGCGAATCCGCCAGGGCGTTGGTGATCGCGCGCAGGTAGGCGCGGCCGGAGGCCTCCATCGTGTCGGGTGAGACGCCCTGCCCCTGAGCGGTGACGCCGTCCAGCTCGAGCAGGACGGTGACCTCGGCCAGCGCGTCGCGACCGGCCGTGACGGCAGAGACGTGGTACTCCTTGAGCCGCGCCTCGCGGTTGGTCGCGACGTTGAGCGCGCTGAAGAACGCGTCGACGGGACCGTCGCCGGTGAACTCGCCCTCGGCGACGTCGCCGGCGGGCATCTGGACCCGCACGCGGGCGAACGGCGAGCGGTCGGAGCCGGCCTCGATGTCGAACGACTCGAGCACGTAGGCACTCTCGGACTGGCGCATCTCGTCGGAGACGATCGCCTCCAGGTCGAGCGCGGTCACGTTCTTCTTGCGGTCGGCGATCTCCTTGAAGCGCTTGAAGGCCGTGTTCAGGGCGGCGCCGTCGACGGTGAAGCCCAGCTCCTCCAGCGCCTTGCGCAGCGCGTGACGGCCGGAGTGCTTGCCCAGGACGATCGAGTTCGACTCCAGGCCGATCGTCTTGGCGTCCATGATCTCGTAGGTCGAGCGCTCCTTCAGCACGCCGTCCTGATGGATACCGGACTCGTGCGCGAAGGCGTTGCGGCCGACGATCGCCTTGTTCGGCTGCACCTGGTAGCCGGTCAGGCGCGAGACCAGGCGGCTGGTGCGGGCGATCTCGGTCGTCTCGACTGCGCTCTGGAGCCCGTGCTCGGCCGCGCGGACGGAGAGCAGCATCACGATCTCCTCCAATGACGCGTTGCCCGCTCGCTCGCCCAGGCCGTTGATCGCGCACTCGACCTGGCGACAGCCGGCCTGGACGCCGGCGAACGAGTTGGCGACCGCGAGGCCCAGGTCGTCGTGGCAGTGGACCGACGTGACGACGTTCGCCAGGTCGGGCACCAGCCGGTAGAGCTCGCGCCACATCGCCGCGTACTCCTCCGGCATCGAGTAGCCGACGGTGTCGGGAACGTTGATCGTCGTCGCGCCCTCGTCGAGCGCGATCTGCAGCACCTCGGCGGTGAACTCCAGGTCGGCGCGCGTCGCGTCCATCGGCGAGAACTCGACGTCGTCGGTGTAGCCCTTGGCGTGGGCGACGGCGGCACGGGCCTGGCCCTTGACGTCCTCGCGAGTCGTCTGCAGCTGGTGCTCGATGTGGATGTCGCTGGTCGAGATGAACGTGTGGATCCGCGGTCGCTCGGAGTCCTTGACCGCGTTCCAGGCCGCGTCGATGTCCTGGACGCCGGTGCGCGCCAGACCACAGATGACCGGGCCATGAACCTCGCGGGCGATCGCCTGGACAGCCTCGAAGTCTCCGGGCGAGGCGATCGGGAAGCCGGCCTCGACGATGTCGACACCGAGACGGGCGAGCTGGTGTGCGATCTCCAGCTTCTCCTGGGTGTTCAGCGAGATGCCTGGCGACTGCTCGCCGTCGCGCAGCGTCGTATCGAAGATACGTACGCGATTCGCCTCGTCACGTGCTGCCATGTCGTCTACTCCTTCTAGCTCTCGACCTGCTTCTCCTGTGCTTGCGGCTTAGCGGCCGCCACGCATTAGTCCCCCCGAGGGGGGAGGAGAAGGAGAAGTCGCAGGTCGAGCTGGAACGACATCGCAGCCCAGGGTACTACAGGCTGACGCTGCGCCCAGCAATAAATCCGTCTGAGGCGACGATCGAGTCGACGACGTCCTGTGACACCTTCGAATCGGCGGTCACGACCATCACGGCCTCGCTTTCGTCGGCCCCGTCGGGCTGGCGGCCGACAGCGGCCGAGACGATGTTGACGCCAGCCTCGCCGAGGACGGTCCCAACGCGGCCGATCATCCCGGGCTGGTCGCGGTAGCGGAAGATCGCCAGGTACGGCTCGAGCTGGACGTTGAAGCGCGAGCCCCATGCCTCGAGCAGGTGCGGCCGGTCGCGGTTGCCGAGCACGGTGCCGACGACGCGCGAGCGGTCGGCGCCGCTGACGACGGTGACCCTGACGAGGTCAGTGAAGTCGCGTGCGCGCTCACTGGTCGTCGAGCTGACGGCGATGCCGCGCTCCTCGGCGAGCGTCGGCGCGTTGACGTCGTTGACCTCCTCCTCGGTGTGGCCGGCGAGCACGCCCTTGATCACCTGGATGGTGATCAAGCGGGTGTCCCGCTCGGCGAGCCGCCCGAGCACCTCGACCTCGATCGCGTCGACCGACGTGCCTTCGCTGAGCGTCGCGGCGATCTTGCCGAGGTTGGCGGCGAGCGGCAGGAACGGCCCGAGGGCCTCGAGGTCCTCGCCGGCGACGGCTGGCGCGTTGACGGCGCTGGTGACGGTCCCGCCGGTCAACGCCGCGATCACCTGCTCCGCCGCCTGGTAGCCGGCGCGGTCGGTGGCCTCCGCCGTCGACGCGCCAAGGTGCGGCGTCACGACGACGTTGGGGTATCCGAACAGGGGGTGCTCGGTGATCGGCTCGGACTGGAAGACGTCGAGTGCGGCGCCGCCGACCTTGCCGGAGTCGAGCGCGGCCTGGAGGTCGGCATCGACGAGCAGCGGCCCGCGGGCGACGTTGAGGATCCGCACGCCGTCCTTCATCTTCGCGAACGCCTCGGCGTTGAGCCAGCCCTCGGTCTCAGGGGTCTTCGGCAGGTGGATAGTCAGGAAGTCGGCGTCGGCGTAGACCTCCTCGGCGCTATCGGCGCGATCGACGCCCAACTCGCGGAAGCGCTCCTCCGCGATGAAGGTGTCGAACGCCAGCACACGCATGCCGAAGCCGCGCGCTCGCTGGGCGACGAGCTGCCCGATGCGGCCGAAGCCGATGATGCCGAGCGTCTTCTCGTAGAGCTCGGTGCCGCTGTACTTCGAGCGGTCCCAGGCGCCGCCGACCAGCGAGGCGTGGGCCTGTGGGACGTTGCGCGCCAGCGAGAGCAGCAGCGCCATCGTGTGCTCGGCGGCTGTGACGACGTTCGACTGCGGCGCGTTCGCGACGACGATGCCGCGACGGGTGGCCGCGGGGATGTCGACGTTGTCGACGCCGACGCCGGCGCGACCGACTGCCTTGAGGTTGTCCGCCTGCTCGAGCAGCTCCGGCGTCAGCTTCGTTGCCGAGCGGATCAGGATGCCGTCGAACTCGCCGATCCTGCGCTCGAGCTCGCCGTCCTCCCAGTCGGCTCCCAACTCCACCTCGAGACCGGCGTCGCGCAGCAGCTGGACGCCGGAGTCCCCGATCTTCTCCTTGACGAGCACCTTCATCGGGTGACCTCCCCCACGTTCTCGATAGCCCAGTCGATGCAGGCCGTCAGCGCCTCGACGTCCCCCGGCTCGATCGCCGGGAACATCCCGATTCGCAGCTGGTTGCGGCCCAGCTTGCGGTACGGCTCGGTGTCGACGATGCCGTTGTCGCGCAGAGTGGCGGCGATCGCGGCCGCGTCGATGTGGTCGCCGAAGTCGATCGTCCCGACTACCAGCGAGCGCTTCGCCGGATCGGCGACGAACGGCGTCGCGTGCTGGGACGCCTCGGCCCACTCGTAGAGGTGGCGCGAGGACGCGCTGGTGCGCTGGACGCACCAGTCGAGGCCACCGCCGCTGTTCATCCACTCGACCTGGTCGGCGAGCAGCAGCAGCGTGGCGAGCGCCGGCGTGTTGTAGGTCTGGTCCTTGCGCGAGTTGTCGAGCGCAGTGGTCAGCGACAGGAACTCAGGACGCCAGCGGTCGGTCGCGGAGCCGAGCTCCTCGATCCGCCCTATCGCGGCCGGGCTGAGCAGCGCCAGCCAGAGCCCGCCATCGGAGGCGAAGCCCTTCTGCGGGGCGAAGTAGTAAACGTCGGCCTCGCTCGCGTCGAGCGGCAGGCCACCGGCGCCGGACGTCGCGTCGATCAGGACGAGCGCGTCGCCGGCATCGGCGGGGCGTCGCACCGGGACCATCACGCCGGTCGAGGTCTCGTTGTGCGCCCAGCCGATCACGTCGGCGTCGGGGTCGCCAGTCGGGACGGGGGCGTCGCCCGGCTCGGCGGAGATGACGATCGGGTCCTCGAGAAACGGGGCGCCAGCGGTCGCCTTGGCGAACTTGCCCGAGAACTCGCCGTAAGTCAGCGCGAGCGCGCGGCGGCGCACCAGACCTGTGGTCGCAGCGTCCCAGAAGGCGGTCGTGCCGCCGTTGCCGAGCGCGACCTCGTAGCCCTCGGGCAGCGAGAACAGCTCGCGCAGCCCCTCGCGGACACGGCCGACGACGGCCTTGACCGGCTTCTGCCGGTGCGACGTGCCCATGATCTCCGCGCCGACGTCGCTGAGGTAGCCAAGCTGCTCGGCGCGGACCTTGGAGGGACCGCAGCCGAAGCGGCCGTCGGCGGGCTTGAGGTGCTCGGGGATTGTCACCCGACTAGAACTCGGTGTCGATCCAGGACATCTTGGAGCGCAGCTTCGCTCCCTCGGTCTCGATCTGCTTCGAGGCCTGCTCCTCGCGCATGCGCTTGAAGTTCTCCTGGCCGGCGTTGTTCTCGGCGATCCACTCGCGCGCGAACTGGCCGGACTGGATCTCGCCGAGGATCTCCTTCATCGCCGCGCGGGTGTCGTCGGTGACGACGCGCTTGCCGCGGGTCAGGTCGCCGTACTCGGCCGTGTTGGAGATCGAGTAGCGCATCCCGCCGATGCCCTTCTCGTACATCAGGTCGACGATCAGCTTGAGCTCGTGAAGACACTCGAAGTAGGCGAGGCGCGGGTCGTAGCCGGCGTCGACGAGCGTCTCGTAGCCGGCCTGGACGAGCTCTGACACGCCGCCGCAGAGGACGGCCTGCTCGCCAAAGAGGTCGGTCTCGGTCTCCTCCTTGAAGGAGGTTTCGATGACGCCGCCGCGCGTGCAGCCGATGCCCTTGGCGTATGCGAGCGCGAGGTCGCGGGCGTTGCCGCTGGCGTCCTGCTGGATCGCCAGGAGGCCGGGGACGCCGGCGCCCTCGGTGAACTGACGCCGGACCAGGTGGCCGGGGCCCTTCGGGGCGACCAGCGCGATGTCGACACCGGGGCCGGGGTCGATCTGGTCGAAGTGGATCGCGAAGCCGTGCGCGAAGAGCAGCAGGTTGCCGGGCGCGATGCCGTCCTTGATCTCGGACTCCCAGAGCTGGCCCTGCTTCTCGTCGGGCAGCAGGACCATCACGACGTCGCCGCGGCTGGCGGCGTCGGCGATCGACGTGACCTCGAGGCCGTCGGACTTGGCCTTCTCGACCGAGGCGCTGTCCTCGCGCAGACCGACGACTACCTTCACGCCGGACTCGTGCAGGTTCAGTGCGTGCGCGTGGCCCTGCGAGCCGTAGCCGAGGATTGCGACGGTCTTGCCGTCGAGCTTCGAGAGGTCTGCGTCGTTGTCGTAGATCACGGTCGAGGACTCTAACCGAGGGCGTCAGCGGCGGGCATTTCGGCACGGACGAGCTTGCCGCCGGCGTTGCGCGGCAGCGCCGCGACTCGAACGATCCGCTTCGGCACCTGATAGCCGGCGAGCCGCTCGCGACAGAAGGCGAGCAGGTCGTAGTCCGAGACGGGGCTGCGCTCGACGACGTAGGCCGTGACCGCCTCGCCCCAATCGGGGTCGGGAGTGCCGGCGACGCCGGCGTCGGCGACGGCGGGGTGCGCGGCGAGCACCGCCTCGACGGCTGCCGGCGCGACCTTCTCGCCGCCGGTCACGATCAGCTCCTTGATCCGCCCCTCGACGTGCAGCCGGCCGCGGCGGTCGATGCTGCCGACGTCGCCGGTGTGCAGCCAGCCGTCGTCCGACAGCGCGCGCGGCGCGACCATCGCGCCGCGGACGAGGATCTCGCCGTCGGCGGCGATCTCGATCTCGGCGTCGGGCAGCGGCGTCGCGGCCGACTCCCACTGCTCGGTGACGGCGACCTGGGCGGCGGTCTCGGTCATGCCGTAGGTGCAGCGGACCGGCAGGCCCGTCTCGCGCGCCCACTCGACGAGATCGGGCGGGATCGGGCCGCCGCCGAGCAGCAGGGCCCGCAGCGCCGGCGCCTCGCTCAGCCCTGCGTCCCGCAGGCGGCGGAGCTGGGTCGGGACGAGTGAGATCAGCGACGCGTCGCCGGCGGCGAGCGTGCCGAGGACGACCGGGAGGTCGAAGGGGTCGTGCAGGACGGCGGTCGTGGCGTTGCGCGCGCAGCGGGTGAGGATGCTCAGGCCGGCGACGTGAAACAGCGGCAGCGGCGACAGCCAGCGGTCGTCGGGCTCGCTGCCGAAGACCGCCGCCGATCCTGCCGCGGCGGCGTCGAGGTTGGCGACGGTCAGCTCGACCGGCTTCGGCTCGCCCTCGGTGCCGGAGGTGAAGAGGACGGTATGGACGGCGTCCGGGTCGAGCTCGCGGCGCGGCTCGACGGCCGCCTCCATCCCGTCGAGAGAAGCATCGACGACGACGTCGGCTCCGACGGCCGCAGCCTGGGCCCGCTGCTGATCGGCAGTCAGGCGAGTGTTGAGCGGGACCAGCGCGGCGCCGATTCGAGGAGAGGCGTGAAGCAGGACCGCAAACTCGGCCGACGGCGGCAGCGTCGTCGCGACCCTCCCCCCCTCTCCGACACCCAGAGCGGCAAGGCGACGGGCCGCCGCGTCGGCGCGCTCGTCGAGCTCGGCGTAGGTGAGGGCTCCGTCGTGCGCCTCGACCGCGACGTGCTCCGGTCGCGCTCGCGCCGCTTCGCTCACCCAGTCGCGCATCCGGCGAAGCGTACGTGCCTCGAGGCGGTCTAACCTTCCGAGCCCGATGGCCGCCACGGACGAGACCAGGACGAGCAGCGATTGGGCGGCCGAGCAGGCGAAGCGCTCGATCGCCTCGGCCGCCGATTGGCAGACGGCCGGCGACTACGAGGACATTCGCTACGAGACGGCGGACGGGATCGCGAAGATCACGATCGACCGGCCCGAGGTGCGCAACGCCTTCCGCCCCCAGACGATCGTCGAGATATCCGGCGCGCTCGAGCGGGCGCGCGAGGACACCGCCGTCGGCGTGATCGTGCTGACCGGCGAGGGGCCGCTCGCGTTCTGCTCTGGCGGCGACCAGCGCGTGCGCGGCGACTCCGGCTACATGACCGACCCAGGCGCCAAGGCGTCCGTCGGACGCTTCCACGTCACCGACCTCCACGTCCAGATCCGGCGGCTGCCCAAGCCGGTCGTCGCGATGATCGCCGGCTACGCGGTCGGCGGCGGGCACGTCCTGCACATCGTCTGCGACCTCAGCATCGCCGCCGACAACGCCCGCTTCGGCCAGACCGGCCCGAAGGTCGGCTCGTTCGACGGCGGCTTCGGCGCGAGCCTGCTGGCCGCCCAGGTAGGGCAGAAGAAGGCGAAGGAGATCTGGTTCCTCTGCCGCCAGTACGGCGCCCAGGAGGCCCTGGAGATGGGACTCGTCAACACCGTCGTCCCGCTCGAGCGGCTCGAGGTCGAGACTGTCCAGTGGTGCCGCGAGATGCTCGAGCTGTCGCCGTTCTCGCTGCGGCTGCTGAAGGCGAGCTTCAACGCCTCCGAGGACGGGATGACCGGCATCCAGCAGCTCGCGCACGACGCCAACCTCCTCTTCTACGGCAGCGAGGAGGCCCAGGAGGGCCGCGACGCCTACCGCGAGAAGCGGGCGCCGGACTTCGGCAAGTTCCCGCGCCGGCCGTGAACCCGGTCGCCGACGCACCCCACGCCGCCGGCGGCGCGCTGCGCCTGTGGGCGCTTGCCGCGCGGCCGCGCACGCTGCCCGCCGCGATCGCGCCGGTGCTGGTCGGAACCGCGCTGGCGATCGTCGACGACGAGTTCAAGCCACTCGCCTTCCTCGCCGCGCTGGTCGGCAGCGTCTTCATCCAGATCGGGACGAACCTCTCGAACGACTACTCGGACGCCAGGCGCGGCGCTGACACCGAGGACCGGTTGGGGCCGGTGCGCGTGACAGCCGGCGGGCTGATGCCACCGCGACGGGTCTTGATCGGGACCTACGTCGCCTTCGGCATCGCGGTGCTGGCCGGCCTCTACCTGACGGCGATCACCGGGCCGGAGCTGTTGCTGGTCGGCGCCGCCTCGATCGCCGCCGGCGTGCTCTACACAGGTGGACCGAAGCCGTACGGCTACGAGGGCCTCGGCGAGCTGTTCGTCTTCCTCTTCTTCGGCGTCGTGGCGGTCGTCGGGAGCTACTACGTCCAGGCTCAGGAGCTGCCCTGGGAGGCCTTCGCCCTGTCGGTCCCGGTCGGCCTGCTCGCGTCGGCGATCCTGGTCGTCAACAACGTCCGCGACGCCGACACCGACCGCCGTGCCGGCAAGCGCACGCTCGCGGTGCGGCTGGGGCGCGAGCGGGCACGCCGGCTGTTCCAAGCGATGATCGTGGTCTCCTACCTGACCGTGATCGCGATCCCGCTCGCCGGCGGTCTGTCGTTGTGGGTCGCGCTGCCGCTGTTCACGCTGCCGCTCGTGCCTTCGCTGTGGAAGACCGTGGCGGAGCGGACCGACGGCCCGTCGCTGAACGGCGCGCTCGCCGACACGGGACGGCTGCTCGGCCTGTTTTCGCTGCTGCTCGCGGCGGGCATCCTGCTGTCGTGAAGAGATCGCTGCTGCGCCTGCGGATCCCGCTGCGCGAGCCGTTCGTAACCGCCAACGGCGTGCTCGCCGAGCGCGAGCTGGTCGTCGTGCGGCTCGAGGACGACGAGGGCAACCCCGGCTGGGGCGAGGCCGCTCCGCTCGAGCCCTACGACGGGGTCAGCGTCGATGCGGTCTGGGAGGCGCTCGCCGCCGGACCGCCGAAGCGCGACGCCCCACGTCAGGCGCGCACCGCCTGGGAGCTGTCGGAGCTCGATCTCCAGGCGCGCCGTCGCGGGCGGCCGCTGGGCGATCCTGGCGCCGACGCGATCCCGGTCAACATGACGCTGCCGGCCGGACCGCCGGACGAGGTCGCCGAGGCCGCCAAGCAGGGCCTGCGCGACGGCTACTCGTGCTTCAAGCTGAAGGTGGGGCTGCCGGACGACACCGACCGCGTCGCCGCCGTGCGCGAGGCGCTCGGGACGTGGCCGGCGCTGCGGCTCGACGCCAATGGCGCCTGGACGGTGACCGAAGCGGTCGCGCGGATCGCCGCCCTCGCCGTCCATGACCTCGAGCTGGTCGAGCAGCCGTGCCGGACCCTCGAGGAGCTGGCCGAGGTGCGTGCCCAGGTGGCGACGCCGATCGCCGCCGACGAGCCGATCCGGACAGCCGACGACGTCCGGCGCGCCGCCCAGCTGGCGGCCTGCGACGCGGTCAACGTCAAGCTCGCCGGCAGCGGCGGCTTCATTCCCGCCCGCGAGGCGCTGCGCGCGGCCCGCGAGGCCGGTATGTCGGCGTGGCTGTCGAGCACGCTCGACGGGCCTTGGACGATCTCGGCCGCGCTCCAGCTGGCCAGCCAGGAGCACCTGACGCTGGCCTGCGGCCTGGCGACTTTGGAGGTCTTCGACTCGCCGATCGCAAAGGCGCTGCCGCGGCCTGGGCGAGGCCTGATGCACGTCCCCGACGGTCCGGGGCTGGGCGTCGACGTTCCGGAGGACGTGCTGGCCGCGGTTCTAGTCGACCGACTCGACTGAGCGCACGCGCTCGTCGATGAACGCCAGCAGCGCGTCGGCGAACTCGCCCGGGCGTTGGAGATGCGCCGCGTGGCCGGCGTGCTCGATGACCGCCGCGTAGCCGCGCGGAGCCTCGGCGGCCAGCCGCCGCGAGGCACGGCGATAGCGCTCGTCGCGGGCGCCCGCGAGCGCCAGCAGCGGGATGTCGAGCGTCTGCAGACGCCCCCAGATCGGCTCCATCGTCCCCTGCCCCGCCGTCCGCAGCAGCAGCGCCAGCGAGCGCGGGTCCTGCGACAGCCGTCCTGGGCGCTGCGCCTCGATCAGCCGCTCCGACTGATCGGCGAACAGCGGCTGGCGCTCCCAGATCTCGACGATCTTTTCGATCGGCTGCGTCTCCATCCAGGCGGCCAGCTTCTCGTCGGCCGCATGGCGCGCGGCGCGCGACGTCGGCTCGTCGATCCCGGCGGCGGCACCGAGAACCACGACGGCGGCGTAACGGTCCGGATCGCGCACGGCGGCGTTCAGCGCCAGCCGGCCGCCGAGCGAATAGCCGCAGAGGACGACGTCGCCGTCGAGCTTCGCGGCGGCTGCAGCGATCTCCGCGATCCGGCCCTCGCGCTCGTGCTCACGGTGGCGCAGCAGGACGCTCGGGTAGCGTTGCGGCAGCCGTTCGGCGACATCCGACCAGGCCTCGGCGGCTTGCATGAAGCCGGGGACGAAGACGACCGACGGGCCGCTGCTCTCCTTGCTCACAGGCACATGATCCCCATCAACCGCACTTTCGCGCCTGTCCAGGCCCTCGTCGATGAGCTGGCCCGCTGTGGAATGCGGCATTCGGTGACCTCGCCGGGTTCACGCAACGCGCCGATCGCGCTGACACTCGCCGCCGACGAGCGGATCGACGCGGTGTCCGCGATCGACGAGCGGGCCGCCGGATTCATGGCGCTCGGGATGGCCAAGGCGAGCGGGCTGCCGGTCGTCGTGACGTGCACGTCCGGCACGGCGGCGGCAAACCTGCTGCCGGCGGTCGTCGAGGCGTACGAGGCGCGGGTGCCGCTGATCGTGCTGACCGCGGACCGCCCGCCGGAGCTGCGCGACGTCGGCGCCGGCCAGGCGATCGACCAGCTCAAGCTGTTCGGCTCGGCGGCGAAGTGGTTCGTCGAGGTGGGCAACGGCGATCCGGGGCGTGACTGGGCCACGCACGTGCGTGCGCTCGCTTGCCGGGCGTGGTGGACGGCGGGCAGCGGACGGCCGGGGCCGGTTCACCTGAATCTGCCGCTGCGCGAGCCGCTGGCGCCGGTGGTCGAGGAGTTGGACGTGGCCGACTGGCAGGGTCGTGAAGACGGTCGGCCGTGGGTCGAGCTGCGCGAGCACTCGAGTGCGCCGGACGCGGATGACGTGCAGGTGCTGGCGGAGCGGATCGCCGGGGCGCCGCGAGGGCTGATCGTGTGTGGTGGCGGTGGCGACGAGGTTCTTGCCGAGGCTGTGGCCGGGCTTGCTCGCGAGTCGGGCTGGCCGGTTCTGGCCGAGCCGACTTCGGGCCTGCGCTGTGGCGAGCACGACCGGTCGCACGTGATCGCCCGCTACGACGTCCTCTTGCGCGATGAGGGGTTCGCTGGGCGTGCGCGTCCCGATCTGGTGCTGCGCGTCGGCGACATACCGACCTCGAAGCCTCTGAGGCAATGGCTGGTGGGCACCGATCAGATCGTCGTGGATCCGCACGCGGTGTGGAACGAGCCGACGCGGATGGCCGAGATGCTGCTCCACGCGGATCCGGTCCGGACGTGCGACGCGCTGGCTACCGCGATCGAGGTCCGTGGGACAAACGCCGACAGCGGCTGGGTAGGGCTGTGGCGGGACGCGGACGGGATGGTGAGCGGCGCGTTCGCCGAGTCGCCCGAGGGCTTCGAGGCGCGGGCGTATGCGGGGATCGAGGGCGCGTTGCCGGATGACGCGTTGGTGTGGGTCAGCTCGTCGATGCCGATCCGCTACGTGGAGTCGTACTTTCCCTCCTCCCCGAAGCAGCTGCGCTTCCTCTCGAACCGTGGCGCCAACGGAATCGACGGCGTCGTCGCCTCGGCCGCGGGTGCAGCGCATGCCAGCGGACGGCCGACGTTCGTGCTGATCGGCGAGATCGCGCTGCTGCACGACGTAGGCGGGCTGCTGGCCGCGCGGCGGGCCGGCGTCGACCTCACCATCGTCTGCGTCAACAACGGTGGCGGCGGCATCTTTGACTTCCTGCCGGTGGCTGAGCACGCCGATGCGGCTGATTACGAGGGCCATGTCGCCACGTCGACCGATGTCGACCTGCCGGCTCTTGCCGCGCTCGCCGGCATCCCCCACCGCGTCGCCTTGACGCCCACCGCTCTCGCCTCGGCGCTTGCCGCCGGTCCCGGCCTGATCGAGATTCCAGCCGTCCGCGCCGAGAGCGTCGCCATCAGCCGCGCCCTCACCGCCACCGTCGCGAGCCGTCTAAGTCCTCGCTGATTTCTGTTCGTCGTTTGTATGGGCGGTGACCCACACAAACGACGAACTGTGGTCAGGAGAGCAGCGGGAGGAGGGCCTGGAGCTTGACCTCGGTCTCGGCGAGCTCGGAGGCGGGGTCGGAGTCGGCGACGATGCCGCAGCCGGCGTAGAGGCGGGCCAGGTCGTCGCGTAGGAGGGCGCAGCGGAGGGCGACGCAGAGCTCGCCGTCCTCGGCGAGGTCGGTCCAGCCGATCGCGCCGGCGTACCAGCCGCGGTCGAGGCCCTCGAGGGCGGGGATCAGCGGCTGGGCGGCGGCGTTGGGCTCGCCGCCGACGGCGGGGGTCGGGTGCAGGCGTCCCGCCAGCTCGAGCACCGGGATCGGCTCGGCGAGCTGGGCGCGGATCGGCGTCGCGAGATGCTGGACGTTCTGGACCTTGACCAGCACCGGCTCGTCGGCGGCGGCGACCCAGAGGCTGACGGGGTCGAGCGCCCGCTCGATCCGCTCGGTGACGATTCGCTGCTCGCCGCGGTCCTTGTCGCTGCGCAATAGTTGCTCGCCGAGGTGGCCGTCGACCGCCGGGTCGGCGCTGCGGCGGGTGGTTCCGGCCAGCGCGACCGTCTGCGCCCGTTCGCCGTCGCGGCGCACGAGCAGCTCGGGGCTGGCTCCGACCAGCGCCAGCTCCGGCGTCCCGACGCAGTAGCAGTAGCAGGCGGGGAAGGCGGCCCGCAGGGCGTCGAGGATCGGCGCCGGGTCGATCGGGCCGCCGGCGTGGACGTGCACCTCGCGCGCCAGCACGACCTTGTCGAGATCGCCGACGCGGATCCGCTCGACTGCGCGCTGGACCGCTTCCTCGTAGTGGGCGGCGGGCAGTGCGCCGGACACCCGTGGCCGGACAGCCGGATCGGGATCGAGCAGCGGCATCGGGGCCGGCCAGAGCGACCCGACGCGGTCACGTGCGCGAGCGAGCAGCGCCTCGGCGCCGTCACCGGGATCGACGGCGACCGTCAGCGTCATCCGAGCCTCGCCGCGACCGCGGGCGAACGACACCTCGGGCAAGATCAGCTGGGCGGGCGCCAGGCTCCCCCACTCCGGCGCGCGCCCGCCTTCGTGAGCAAAGGCGAAGCCACCAAGGAAGACCGGGCCCGAGCCGGCGGGCCGGTCGGGGTCCGCGCCGGGATCGTCGGCGAAGGTACGGCCGGCGTAGGCGCGACAGGCACTGGCCACCGCGCCGAAGCGACCGGAGCCGTCGGCCTCGACACCGGTCGAGACACCTAGCCCGCAGACCGCGTAGCCGTCGCGATCCGGCTGCTCGAAGCAGAACCAGCGATCGTCGGGGCGGCGCGACCCGAGCACGGCCGCCGCGACATCGACATCGGCCGGGATCGCCACCGTCACCGACGCCAGCGCCCGCTCGCCGGTCCGCGCGGCAAGCGCCGCCGCCCGCTCTACTCGACCGGCGAGCCGCTCCCACTCGGCCACCCCCAGCGCGAACGGGCTCTCGGCGACACGCATCGACATCGCCATAAGCCTACGCCCGCGGGTGCGCGGCGCCCCAGAGTGTCAGGTCGTGCCCTTCCCCCTGGACACCGCGATCTCGCCGGTGCGAACCATCTCGATCAGGCCGAACGGGCGGACCATCTCCTCGAACGCCTCGATCTTGTCGTCGTTTCCCGTCACCTCGACGGTCAGCGACCGCTTGTGGACGTCGACGATCTTGCCGCGGAAGATCTCCGCGAACTGCATGATCTGGGCGCGGCTGTCGCCGTCCGCGGTGATCTTGAACAGCGCCAGCTCGCGGGCGACCGCTTCGTCGGGCTGAAGATCGCGGATCTTGATCACGTTGATCAGCTTGTGCAGCTGCTTGGTGACCTGGTCGATCGGGTGCGTCGCGCCGTCGACGGTCAGCGTCAGCCGCGAGATCCTCGCGTCGTCGGTCGGACCGACGGCGAGCGAGTCGATGTTGAATCCCCGCCGGGCGAACAGTCCGGCGATCCGCGCGAGGACGCCCGGCTTGTTCTCGACCAGCAGCGAGAGGATGTGCTTGCGACCGGTGTGGCCGCTACCCGACTCGCGCAGGTCGTCGAGGTTGAGCAGCTCTGGAGTCGCGGGCTCGCCCATCGATCAGCCCACCATGTCCCGCGCGGCCTGGCCGGCGGGAATCATCGGGTAGCAGTTCTCCTCGGGGGTGACGCGGACGTCGCAGACCACCGGTCCGTCGGTCTCCATAGCGGTCTTCAACACGTCGGTCAGCTCCCCCTTGTCGACGGCGCGCAGGCCGGTCGCTCCGTAGGCCTCCGCCAGCTTGACCCAGTCCGGGCTCGAGCCCATGTCGACCGAGCTGTAGCGGCGGTCCCAGAACAGCTCCTGCCACTGGCGGACCATGCCCAGATAGCCGTTGTTCATGATGAACACCTTGATCGGGATGTCCTCGGTCACGCAGGTCGCGAGCTCCTGGATGTTCATCGCGACCGAGCCGTCGCCGGCGACGCAGATCACGTTCGCGTCGGGCATGGCGACCTTGGCCCCCATCGCGGCCGGCAGGCCGAAGCCCATCGTGCCGAGCCCGCCCGAGTTGATCCACTTGCGCGGACCGTCGAAGTGGAAGTACTGCGCGGTCCACATCTGGTGCTGGCCGACGTCGGAGGTGACGATCGCGTCGCCGCCGGTGACCTCGTAGAGCGCCTCGATCATCCGCTGCGGCTTGATCTCGGAGTCCGCGGAGTCCTCGTAGGCGAGCGGGTACTTCTCGCGCCAGCCGTCGATCCGCTGCCACCAGCCGTCGAGCCGGCCGCTGTCGGCCTTCAACGCGCGGTACTCGATCGTCAGCTTCGGCAGGATCGCCTTGGCGTCGCCGACGATCGGGATGTGCGCCGCGACGTTCTTCGAGATCTCCGCCGGGTCGACGTCGATGTGGATGAACTTGGCGCGCGGCGCGAACTCCGACAGCTTGCCGGTGATCCGGTCGTCGAAGCGGGCGCCGATCGCGACGATCAGATCGGCCTCGTCCATCGAGTAGTTGGCGGCGCGCGTGCCGTGCATGCCCAGCATCCCGAGCCACTGCTCGTGCGGGGCCGGGAACGCGCCGAGGCCCATCAGCGTGCAGGTGACCGGGAAGCGGTCGGAGGTGCAGAGCTCGACCAGCTCCTTGGAGGCGTTGGCGTTGACGACGCCGCCACCGGCGTAGATCACCGGCCGGCGCGCGTTCGCGAGCGCCTTGGCGGCCAGCTTGATCTGCTTCGCGTTGCCCTCGGTCGTCGGCGCGTAGCCGGGCAGGTCGAGCGTGTCGACCGGCTCGTACTTGATGTCTGCCCGCGAGAGGTCCTGCGGGATGTCGACCAGCACCGGGCCGGGACGTCCCGTGCGCGCGATGTGGAACGCCTCGTGGATCGCGGTCGGGATCTCCTCCGGATCGCGGATCATGATCGAGTGCTTGACGATCGGGAGCGTGATGCCGGTGACGTCCGCCTCCTGGAAGCCGTCGGTGCCGAGCAGGTCGGTGCGCACCTGGCCCGTGATGAAGACGGTCGGGACCGAGTCCATCACGGCGTCGGCGATCGCCGTCACCAGGTTGGTCGCGCCCGGGCCGGACGTGGCGAGCGCCACTCCGACGCGGCCAGAGGCCTTCGCGTAGCCCTCGGCGGCATGGCCGGCGCCCTGCTCGTGGCGACACTGGATGTGGCGCAGACCCGCGTCGTAGAGCGCGTCGTAGGTCGGGAGGTTGGCGCCGCCGGGAAGGCCGAATACATGCTCGACGCCCTCGGCCTTGAGGCACTCCATGATGGCGTCGACAGCTCGCATTGCGGTAACTCCTTCTCCGGCCGGACGTGATTAGAGGCGGCGCCGGGAACCGCCGGACAAGCGATGGTACCAGGGCTTTTTCCGCTTTCCAGCGGCTATTCCTGCGGAAAGTCCAAGTCCCGCCCACAACGGGTGCAGACCTGGGTCGAGAGCGTGACGACGTGGCCGCACTCAGGACAGCGGCGTCGCGGCTCCCCGCGCTCGTTGCGATAGAGCGCGGCGGCGATCGTCCCGATGATCGGCAGGACCGCGCCGACCATGAACCAGATGAAGAACGAGGACCCCTTGATCTTCGCCACGACTCCGGCCGAGAGGCCGAAGAAGAACAGGATGACGACGACCTCCACCGCTGCCTAGCCGACCGCGCTCAGAGGACGCGGATCGCCCACACGACGGCGAAGATCGCCAGCACGACGACGGCGACCCAGGCCACGGCCGTCACGACGCCGAGCACGACCTTGAAGAGGATCCATGCCGCGACCAGCAGCACGAGAACCGCGAGAAGCTTCTTGCCGCCGGCCTTTGCCCTCTCGCCCATGAGCGATCAGCTTAGTGGGCGGACGGCCGTCAGAGAAGATGAGGCGGGCGCATCGGCATATAGCGATCCAAGCCAGGGAGCGGGATCGAGCTCATCACCCAGCCGGGCCAGTGGACCTTGAAGCCGAGATTGCGCAGACGGCGCAGCAGCCACCAGCTGTCGGTCGAGCAGTAGACGCCGAAGTTGGCCGGGCCGAGCGTCTTGGCGACGCGGTCGAGCGCCGCGAGCACGACGGGCACGAGGTCGGCCGGCGTGACCGCGACCGCCGGGCCGACGTCGCCGGTCGGGCCGACCCAGCAGAGACCTGTCGCGCTGCCGGTCTCGGGGTCCATCGTCGCCAGGCAGCTGCGCGTGCGGGCGAAGAAGTCGTGCACCGCGGGCCGCCGGTGCCCGATCGCCCGCGGCTCGAGCGCCTTCCATTCGGCCGCCGCGCGACCGCCCTCGAGCACGTGGACGGCGGGATCGGTCGAGTCGATCTCGAGCGCGCGCCGCTCGGCGTAGTCGGTCGCCGAGGCGCGCAGGTGCCAGTGGCCGGCGACCGGCATCACGCCGAAGTCGGAGTAGAGCGTCAGGTCGCCGGTCGCTCCGGCCGCGACGACCAGGCGGCCGAGGTTCGGCGTCGGGTCGCTGGGGAAGCAGCGCTCGAGCAGGCCCGTGCCGATGCCGCGGCCATGATGGCCGGGGAGCACCATCAGCTCCGTCAGCTGCTCCATCTCGGCGAAGCGGCAGACGCGCGCGTAGCCGACGGTCCCGCCCTCGTCCTCGCAGAGCCAGTAGCTGCCGTCCGGCTGCCCGGCGATGAACTCGACCAGCTCGCGCTGCGACCGCCACTCGGCCTCGATCTGCGCGTCGGTCGGCGGCGGGCCGTGGATCAGGCCCATCTTGGCCGCGGTGTGGTGGACGGCGATCGCCGAGATCGAGAAGGTGGCGCGCAGGTCGCGCGGCCGGCCCTCCCGGAAGGCGTAGCTGGTCGCGGCGGCGGTCACTCGTCGCTCAGCCCCTCGGGATGACCGAGCGCGCCGAGCTCGGCCGAGGCGCGACCGAACATCAGCCCGACCGTCCAGTCGACCATCAGGCGCAGCTTGCGCGCCGTCCCAGGCATCATCGCCAGGTGGTAGGTGCGGGCCGCGAACCAGGCCGGGAAGCCGCGCAGGCGTATGCCGAGCATCGTGGCGACCGCCTTGTGCTGGCCCATGTCGACGAAGACGCCGAGCGTGCGGTAGCGGAAGCGGCGCAGCGACTCGCCCGCGAGGGTGGCCGCGACGTTGTCGGCCACGACCTTGCCCTGGCGGACGGCATGCTGGGCGGTCGGCGGGCTCGGGCGCTGCCCCTTGTGAGCTGGGTCCGGAACGGCGGCGGAGTCGCCGATCGCCCAGACGCACGGCTGGCCGGCGACCCGCAGCGTCGAGTCGACCTCGATCCGGCCGTGCTCGGTCAGCGGCAGCCCGAGCTCGCGGACCACGGCCGGCGGCTTGACGCCGGCGGTCCAGCAGACGGTGCGCGTCGGGACCTTCTCACCGGTCGACAGCCGCGCCCAGCCTTCGCCGACCTCCTCGAGCAGGGTCGAGGTGTGGATCTCGATTCCGCGACCACGCAGCTCGCGCATCGCGAACTCGGCCAGGCTGGCCGGGATCTCGGGCATCACACGCTCGGTGGCCTCGACGAGGATCCAGCGCGTGCCGTCGAGCCGGCAGCGCGGATAGCGGTCGATCACGTCGGCGACGTAGTCCTGCAGCTCGGCGATCCCCTCCAGGCCCGCGTAGCCGGCGCCGACGTAGACGAAGGTCAGGTACTGGCGCCGCAGCTCCGGATCGTCGATCTCCTCGGCGGTCTCCAGTTGCAGCACCGCGCGGTTGCGCAGGGCGACGGCGTCCGGCAGCGTCTTGAAGCCGACGCCGTGCTCGGCGAGCCCGGGGATCGGCAGCACGCGCGACACCGACCCGAGCGAGACGACCAGCTGGTCGTAGTCGATCTCCGACGAGCTGCCGTCGAGCAGCTTCATCCGCACCTTCTTGGCGTCAGGGTCGACGCCGGTCACGCTGGCGAGCCGGATATCGGTCCAGTCGAGCTCCTCGCGCAGCGGGACCACGACGTGGCGAGGCTCCAGCGAGCCCGAGGCGGCGCCCGGCAGCAGCGGCGTGTAGAGCAGGAAGTTCTGATCCGTGACGAGCGTGATCCGCGCGCTGTGGCGCGGCAACCGGCGCTCGAGGCGACGGGCGGCGTGCAGGCCGCCGAACCCGCCGCCGACGATGACGACGTTGAGAGCCATCCGGGCCGAGGCTAGCCGTTACGGGCCCGGATCACAGGCGCTCGCGGATCAGGCGCTGGACCTCGCCGCCGTCGGCGCGGCCCTTGGTCTCGCGCATGATCGCCCCGACGATCGCGCCGACGGCCTTGTCGTTGCCGGCGCGGACCTTCTCGACGGCGTCCGCCTGCTCGGCCATCGCGCGGTCGACGATCGCGGCCAGCTCGCTGTCGTCGGTGCGGCCGAGGCCGGCCGACTCGACGATCGCGGCCGGGTCGCCGCCCTCGGCGACCAGCGTCGCGAGGACCTCCTTGGCGGCCGACTGCGCGACGTCCTTGGCAACGACCATGCCGACTAGCCGCGCGAAGGCGTCGGGCGTCAACTTCGAGTCGGCCAGCTCGCGGCCGTCCCCGAGTGCCGTCAGCAGCTCGTTGGTCGTCCAGTTGGCGAGCGCGCCGCGGTCCCCGCCCTCCCCCGCCGCGGCGACGGCCAGCTCGTAGAAATCGCCGACCTCGGTCCGGAAGGCGAGCAGCTTCGCCTGGTCGGCGGACAGGCCGTGGTCGCGCTCCAGGCGCTCCGCGCGAGCAGCCGGCAGCTCGGGGATCGCCGTCCGGGCACGCTCGAGCATCGCGTCGGTCGGGACGATCGGGACGAGGTCAGGCTCGGGGAAGTAGCGGTAGTCGTGCGCCTCCTCCTTCGAGCGCAGCGAGCTGATCGCGCCGCTGCGGACGTCGTAGTGCAGCGTCTCCTGCTCGATCTTGCCGCCGTCGCGCAGAATGGCCTCTTGGCGGGCTATCTCGGCGTCGACGCCGCGCTCGATGAAGCGGAACGAGTTCATGTTCTTCAGCTCCGTCTTCACTCCCAGCGTCGCCTCGCCGCGCGGGCGCAGCGAGACGTTGGCGTCGCAGCGCAACGACCCCTCCTCCATGTTCACGTCGGAGACGCCAAGCTGGCGCAGCGTGACGCGCAGCAGTCGGAGCCACTCCGCGGCCTCGGTCGCGGAGCGGATGTCCGGCTCCGAGACGATCTCGACCAGCGGCGTGCCGCCGCGGTTGAAGTCGACGGCGCTGGCCTCGGCGGAGTGGATGCGGCCTGACGCGCCGACGTGGACGAGCTTCGCGGCGTCCTCCTCGAGGTGGACGCGGTGGATGCGGACGTCGCCGAGCTTGCCGTCGCGGGCAAGCGGAATGTCGTACTGGGAGACCTGATAGCCCTTCGGCAGGTCGGGATAGAAGTAGTTCTTGCGGTGGAAGATCGAGCGCGGCGCGGGCTCGCAGTCGAGCGCCATCCCGATCATCAGGCCATAGTGGATCGCCTCGGCGTTGACGACCGGCAGCGTGCCGGGCAGGCCGAGACAGACCGGGCAGGTGCGCGTGTTCGGCTGCTCGCCGAACGACAGCTCGCAGCCGCAGAACATCTTCGTCCGCGTCTTTAGCTGGACATGGATCTCGAGGCCGATGACCGGCTCGTAGGTCACGTCAGGCACGGGCGGCGCTCCCGTCGAAGCCGGTCGCCAGCTCGAGCGCGTGGGCGGCGTCGAGAATCCGGCTCTCGCTGAAGGCCGGGCCGGCGAGCTGGATACCGACCGGCAGGCCCTCGGAGAGGCCGCCGGGGATCGAGATCGCGGGAATGCCGGCGAGCGACATCGGCACGGTCAGTACGTCGGAGAGGTACATCGACCAGGGATCGTCGACACGCTCGCCGATCCCGAAGGCGACGGTCGGCGAGGTCGGCGTGACGATCAGGTCGACGGCGTCGAAGGCGCCGCGGAAGTCGTCGGCGATCTTCGTCCGGACGCGCTGGGCGCTGCCGTAGTAGGCGTCGTAGTAGCCCGACGAGAGCGCATAGGTGCCGAGCATGATGCGCCGCTTGACCTCGGGCCCGAAGCCCTCCTCGCGGGTCTGCTCGTAGAGCGACATCAGCGTCTCGGTGTGGGCGGTGCGACGGCCGTAGCGGACGCCGTCGAAGCGGGCGAGGTTGGCGCTGGCCTCGGCCGGGGCGATCACGTAGTAGGCGGAGATCGCATGGCCGGAGTGCGGCAGGGCGACCTCCTGGACCGTCCCGCCGAGCTCCTCGATCCGCTTCAGCGTCGCCTCGAAGACCTCGCGCACCCCCGGCTCCAGGCCCTCGCCGGTCAGCTCGGGCGGAACGCCGAAGCGGATGCCGTCGAGCCGCTCGGCCGACGGCAGCGCGATCTCCTCGGGGTGGCCGGTGGAGGTCGAGTCGCACTCGTCGCGGCCGACCATGTGGCGCAGCAGCAGCGCCGCGTCGGTGACGTCGCGGGTCAGCGGCCCAGCCTGGTCGAGCGACGATGCGAAGGCGATCATCCCGTAGCGCGAGACCGAGCCGTAGGTCGGCTTCAGCCCGACGATCCCGCAGAGCGAGGCCGGCTGGCGGATCGAGCCGCCGGTGTCGGTGCCGATCGCCCAGGGCGCGAGCCCGGCGGCGACGGCGGCCGCCGACCCGCCCGACGAGCCACCCGGCACGCGGCTCTGGTCCCACGGGTTGCGAACCGCTCCGAAGGCCGAGTTCTCGTTCGACGAGCCCATCGCGAACTCGTCCATGTTGGTCTTGCCGAGCATCGGCGCGCCGGCGCTGGCGAGCAGCTCGACGGCGGTCGCCGTGTAGGGCGGCAGGTACCCCTCGAGGATCTTCGACGCGGCGGCGCTCGGAGCGCCCTCGGTGCAGAAGAGGTCCTTGACCGCCAGCGGGACCCCGCCAAGTGGGGCGCCGGCCGGCACCTCCGGCGCGTCGTCGGCGAGCCAGAGGAATGCGTTGAGGTCGTCGGCTCCGGCGCGCTCGCGGTAGGCATCCCAGAGCTCGCCGGGCGACAGCTCGCCGGCGCGCACGCGCTCGGCCGCCGCGGCGGCGGTCAGGTCGAGGACGCCGCTCATGCGCCGGGGCTTGGGACGCGGAAGCCGGAGCCGTCGCTGTCGGGCGCTTGGGCGAGCGCCGCGTCGCGCGGCAGGCTGGGACGTGGCTCGTCGGGGCGCAGGACGTTCTCGAGCGCGACGACGTGCGAGGTCGGCACGACGTCGGCGAGATCGAGCTCGCCGATCTTCTCGATGTGCCCGAGCACGGACGACAGCTCGCCGGTCATCGCCTCGACCTCGTCGTCGCTGAGGCGGAGGCGCGCGAGGCGCGCGACGTGGAGTACCTGCTCGCGGTCGATCATCGAGCGGCGATTCTAGGCGGCGACGCCGCCGCAAGCGGCCGGCTCTGCCGGATGCGCGCGGATGACTGGCTCATCAGGCGGGCGGTAGGCCGGGCAGCTGCTCGATCGGCGGGTGCGCGTCGATCCGCACGCCGGTCGAGTCGGTCGGCTCACCGGGCTTGCTGAGCCGCTCGTCGCGCATCGCGGCGAGCAGTCCGAAGAGGATGCCGAAGGTGGAAGCGAGGCCGAGCCAGGCGCCGATCTCGAGGGTCGCGGGCGGAAGTGGAGCAGGAACCTCGAGCACGTCCGGGGTAGTGAGGATCTGAGCCACGACAACGATCGTCATCACGATCGCCAGCAGCGTCAGCAAGGCCTCGCCGGCCAGGCCGAGACCGGGAGCGGTCCAGCGCGCGACCACGACCCAGACGACGATTGCAAGCAGGCCTAGCAGGGCGAGGAAGACCTCGGTGCCGGAGAAGACCTCCCAGGCGTTCCATGTGGCGCTCATGGTCTCCTGCGGGTCGCCTGCCACGCGATCGAAGTACGAATACTCAACTGGTCCGCTGGGACTGAGATATGTCCATGGCCCCTCCAGTCCCCACCACGGCAAGAAGAGCGAGACCAGCAGCCCGACGCCGGAGACGCCGAAGATCCACTCGCCGATCCTGAGCCGTTGGAGGTTCATCGCGGCGGGAGCCTAGTGAGGGGCCGCAGCCGTGGGCGCCGCGGCAGCCTGAGCCCGCGCCGTGCGGACCGTGTTGACGAGCAGCATCGCCCTAGTCATCGGGCCGACGCCGCCGGGCACGGGCGTGATCGCCGCGGCTTTCTCGCTGACCGCCGCGTAGTCGACGTCGCCGACGAGCTTGCCGTCGACGCGGTTGGTCCCGACGTCGATCACCACCGCCCCGGCGCGGACCATGTCGGCCGTGACCGTATTCGGCCGCCCGACCGCCGCGACGATCACATCCGACTCGCGGCATACAGCCGCTAGGTCGCGCGTCCGAGAGTGGCAGTGGGTAACGGTGGCGTTGGCCGCCAGCAACAACGCCGCGACCGGCTTGCCGACGAGGATCGAGCGACCGATCACCGCGACGCGCGCCCCCTCCAGCTCGACGCCGGCGTGCTCGAGCAGCTCCATGACCCCCGCCGGCGTGCACGCGACCAGCGCCTCCTCGCGACCATGGGCGAGCAGCCCGGCATTCGCCGTCGTCAGACCGTCGACGTCCTTGGCGCGGTCGATCAACGGAATCAGCGCGTCCTGATCGAGATGATCGGGCAGCGGCAGCTGAAGCAAGATCCCGTGCACCCGCTCGTCGGCGTTGAGCGTCGAGATCAGCTCAGCCAGCTCCTCCTGCGACACATCACCGGCCGGCGCATGGTGAAAGGACTCGATGCCGACCTCAGCACAGTCCTCTCGCTTCATCCGCACGTAGACGGCGGAGGCCGGATCGTCGCCAACCAAGATCGTCGCCAAGCCCGGCGCGACGCCAGCCGCCCGCAGCTCCTCGACCTCACGCGCCACGCGCTCCCGAACCCCGGCCGCAACCGCCTTCCCATCGATCACCGCAGCCGCCATCAATCGCCTTTCCGTTTCAGCGGCGCATAGTCCGCCATCAGCTTCTTCTCTCCAACACCGGCGAACCGCACCATCACGATCCCACCCGCCTCCACAGCGGTAACCACGCCCTCCCCGAACTTCGCATGCACCACATCCTCGCCCACGTTGAAGTGCGCGCCCACAGCCGCCGCCGAAGTAGCCGGAATTTGGGGGTCCCGGCGGCGCGATTCCCAAGCAGAGTCGGGACCCCCAAATCCCGGCGTACCACCCCCGCTCCAACTTGTCGCCCTCGCGACTGCGCCCTCCTCCGCCGCATCAGTCAACTCAACCGGAATCTCCGCAAGGAACCGACTGGGCACGTTCCACTCCCGCGCCCCATACAACGCCCTCGTCCGGGCGTGCGTCACCGTCAGCTCCTTCCGCGCCCGCGTCATCCCGACGTAACAGAGCCGCCGCTCCTCCTCCACGTCCCCAGCCTCGATCGAGCGCGAGTGCGGAAAGACCCCGTCCTCGCAGCCGATCATGAAGACCACGTCGTACTCGAGACCCTTCGCGTTGTGCAGGGTCATCAGCGTCACGACGCCCTCGTCGTCGGAGAGGTCGTCCTGCTGCGAGAAGAGCGCGATCTGCTGCAGGAACTCCTCGACCGACGGCTCCTGGCCGCCGCCGTCGTCCTCGACCCCGCCGAGCGCGCCACCGCGTGCCGCGTCGTACTCGCGCGCCACGCCCACCAGCTCCTCGAGGTTCTCGATCCGGCCCTGGGACTCGAAGGAGCGGTCCTTCTCGAGCGCCTCGAAGTAGCCGACCTCGTGCAGCACGTCGTTGACGAGATCGCCGACGCGGGCGCCGTCGGCGCGGTCGCGCAGTTTCTCCATCGTCTCCATGAAGCGGCCGACCGCCTTGACCGCTGCCGCGCCAAGGCCCGGCACGTCCTCGGGGTGGCTCGCGACGTCGAAGATCGGCTCGCCGATCGTGTTGGCGTGGGAGATGATTCGCGCCTGCGACGTCTGGCCGATGCCGCGGCGTGGCGAGTTGACGATCCGCCCGAACGAGACGACGTCGTGCGGGTTGGTCAGCAGCGTCAGGTAGGCGAGCGCGTCCTTGATCTCGGCACGGTCGTAGAACTTCGTACCGCCGATCACCTGGTAGCTGACGCCGTAGCGGACGAGCGTGTCCTCGAGCACGCGCGACTGCGCGTTGGTCCGGTAGAAGACGGCGACGTCGTTGCGCGACCCGCCCCCCTCGACGTGGCGCTCGATCTCGCCGGCGACGTAGCGGGCCTCGGCGTGCTCGTCCTCGAGCTCGCGCAGGCGGACGGGCTCGCCGCCCTCCTGGTCGGTCCAGAGGTTCTTGCCGATCCGTTCGCGGTTGTTGCGGATCACCCCGTTCGCCGCGTCGAGGATCGTCTGCGTCGAGCGGTAGTTCTGCTCGAGCTTGATCACCGCCGCGTCGGGGAAGTCGTGCTCGAAGTCGAGGATGTTGCGGATGTCGGCATGGCGGAAGCGGTAGACCGAGTTGTGAGTCACCAGGCCGTTGGCGACGAAGTTGTGGGTGCTCTCGATGTTCAGGTCGTAGACCGGGACATCGATCTCCACAGGCTCGACATGCTCAACGACGTCGCATCCCCCGCCGGCCGTGAACATGACCATGCCCTTCCGCACCGACGCGGCCGGAATGAACGGCAGAGACGTCTTTCCAGGCATCTCCTTGCGTGACCCAAAGCGCGCTACCTGTCGCACGTGCAAGGGAGTGGCGCTCTGCATGCGGTCGACCGACTCGAGCAAGCGCCCGTAGTCCTTATAGGCAGTCTCGTGTCGCCAGCTATCGACTCCGGCCTTGGCAGGGCGAATCTTGAAACCAAATGTCTCCAGGGCGGTGCGAGCAATCGGATCCCGGCCACCAACTGCGACCCCATGCATCACGGTCCTCCCTCGTCTAGACCCGCATAGCGTGAGAGTTACGTTTCGCCTACGTCCCTCATGACTCTGAGGCCAGTTGTGGGGGTGCTCGAAGCTGAGCCCATGGTCGGCGAGCAGATGCAATCCCGTTGCCATCGTGGGGAAGCCCGCGAAGATGTCGTCGATCGCCTGCTGGTCGTGTACGAGCCCGTTCTGACTTCCTCCCTTGCGGGCCGTGAACGGGAGCGTCGGCAAGCGGTAACGCAATGAGAGCTCGATCTCGGCTGCACGTGCCTCAGCCTCAGAATCATGTACGGACACCACCCACGAGGCGTCCGCATGCTCGTGAAGGGTCCGTAGAGCGATCCCGTTGACAGCCGTGTCTGGCCGGTTGGGATAGGTACGTGTCGTGCCAACCCGGAAGCCTTTGTCGTACCGCATCATCGCGTAGGTCAGAAAGACCTTGGGGGACAACGTGCGGTGATAGCCAGCAAAATGGACGTGCTCGGGGGTACTGATCAGCCGTTGTCCGCTTCGGGTGGTGATTGCAATTCCATTGCTAGCTGAAGAGCGAAACGTCTCGCTTACCTTCGCTGGACGGAAGTCCCCGCTGCCGAAACACGAGAGGACCTCATCTCCTTCCTGGACGTCCTCGATGGGCTTCGTTGAGCCGTCCCCCATCGTGATGAGTGTCCCCTCAACCAAGCACTGATCCTCATCGCCTACAACGCAAAGGTTGCGGTGCTCGTCGGCGAGTAGGCGTAGCCAGCTGTACTGGGCGTGGTTGGTGTCCTGGTACTCATCGACAAGCACATGGCGGAATGAACGGCGGTAGCGCTCCAATACCTCCGGAAACATCTGGAAGAGCCTCACCGACTGAAGCAGAAGATCATCGAAATCCATCGCGTTCATAGCGTGAATGCGCTTCTCATAGAGCTCGTAGACTTCCGCGACCGTCTGCTCGAAATAGCCGCCCACTTTGAGCTTGTAGGCCGCAGCGTCCAACAGCTGACTCTTTGCGTCGGAAATCTGTCTCTTGACCGCCCTAGGTGCGTAGCGCTTCGGATCGACGCCTAGCTCCTCAATGCACTGCTTGACCAGCCGAACCGAATCGGCCTCGTCGTAGATCGTGAATCCGCGGGTGTAGTTGAGCTTGTCTGCATCCGCTCTCAAGATGCGCGCACACGCGGAGTGGAACGTCATCACCCACATCGCGCGCGCCTGGTTGCCGACCAGCTGCTGCACCCGAGCGCGCATCTCGGCGGCTGCCTTGTTCGTGAACGTGATAGCCAAGATCTCGCTGGCCCGCGCCTGCCCTGTCCCAACCAAATAGGCGATTCGCCGGGTCAGCGCCCGTGTCTTGCCAGACCCAGCCCCCGCGAGAATCAGTAGCGGCCCTTCGCCGTGGGTCACGGCCTCGCGCTGCGGCTCGTTCAGGCCTTCCAGTAGCCCCGCAACTCGGCTCTCAACAGCCTCCCGCTCCGCTCCTTGCCTAGTCGCGCTCACCCGACTGAGGATAGGGCTGGCTACGGCCGTCTGCGGGCTCTAGCTCCTCACGAGCAATCGTCGCGTCGCGGAGCTCAGCGAGGTCATTCGCAAACCCGGGATCCATCGGAAACTGCTCGACGATGCGTAGTAGCTCTCTCGCCGGAATCCAGGGGGTTGCGCTCTTGCTGCTTGATTGTCGGGCCACCTGGTAAAGCATATATGCAGTCCTAAAGTACTGTCTGGCTATGGGGCTGTGCGAAGAGGTGCGGGCTAGTTGTGCGGCGATCGCCGAGTCGGCGCGAGATGTGGCTATCGATCTGAGCCGTGTCGAGGCGATCGAGGTGGGTCCGGAGCCGGTGTTGGATCCTGAGCGGCACTACCTGGAGGGGTCGGCGGAGGACGTGGCGATGTTCACGCTGACGCTCGACGCGATCAACTTCGGGTCGGGCTGGTTTCCGACGCTGCGCAAGCGGCCGGGGTGCTCGGGCTACAACACGATCGCCTGGGCGCTGACGGACCGCTTCCGGGCTGAAGGTCCATGGGCGCCGGACGAGCTGGCGACGCTGGACGCCGATACGGTCGCCGACGTGCTCGGCCAGGAGCGCGGCCATGAGCTGATGGGCCTCTACGCCGAGGCGCTGCGCCAGCTCGGCGCGTTCATCGGCGGTCGGACAGCCCTCGAGGTCGTCGCGGCCGCCAACGGCTCGGCGGAGCTGCTCGCCGAGCAACTCGCCTCCGGGATGCCCCTGTTCGACGATCCCGGCTTCTACAAGCGCGCTCAGATCGTGGCGAGCGATCTGACGCTCGCCGGCGTCGCGGAGTTCGCCGACATCGACCGGCTGACGATCTTCGCCGACAACCTCGTCCCCCACGTCCTGCGCGTCGACGGCGTGCTGCGCTACTCGGCTGCGCTGGCCGCCGCGATCGACTCCGAGGCGCTGCTGCCGCCCGGCGCCGCGGAGCGCGAGATCCGCGCCTGCGCCGTCGTGGCCTGCGAGGCGATCGCCGCCGACCTCGGCGTTCCGCCGCGTGTGCTCGACAACTGGCTGTGGAACCGCGGCCAGCAGCCGCGCTACAAGGCGATCCCGCGCCACCGCACGCGGACCACCGCCTACTGAGGCGCGCTCAGCCGGATGCGGGGTCGTTGCCGGCGCCGCGCCTGAGCGGGCTGACCTGCGCGCCGGCCTCCGGCTGCTTGCCGGTCAGCTCGGCGACCATTTCCTCGAGCTCGCCGATCCGCTCGGCCATCCCCTTGAGCGCGTCGGCCACCGGGTCGGGCAGATGCGCCCAGTCGGCGTCGGGGCCCTCTGGCCGGCTGCCGTTGACGCGCACCGGGTGGCCGGGGTTGCCGACAACCGTCGAGTCGGGCGGCACGTCGTGGATCACGACCGAGTTGGCGCCGATCTTCGCGCGGTCGCCGACGGCCACCGGGCCGAGCAGCTTCGCTCCGGACCCGACGACGACGTCGTCGCCGACGGTCGGGTGGCGCTTGCCGCCCTCGAAGCCGGTGCCGCCGAGCGTCACTCCCTGGTAGAGCGTCACGTTGTCGCCGATCTCGGCGGTCTCGCCGATCACGACTCCGGCGCCGTGATCGATGAACAGCCCTGTGCCGATCCGCGCCGCCGGATGGATCTCGACGCCGGTGATCACCTTCGTCAGGTTGGCGAGAAAGCGTGGCGCGATCGGAACGCCCGACTGGTGCAGCGCATGGGCGATCCGATGCGACAGCAGTGCCTGGACGCCGCCGTAGGTGAGCAGGATCTCCAGCCGGCCGACGTCGTGCGCCGCGGGATCGCGCGCCTGAGCGGCCGCCAGGTCCTCGCGTACCTCGCACGACACGCGCGTGAATGTGTCTAGACCGGGCATGACAGGAAGGTTACGGGGCGAAGAAAGGCGCGCTGACGTAGCGCTCGCCGGAGTCGGGCATGATCGTGACGATCCGCTTGCCGACCAGCTCGGAGCGCTTGCCGACCTGGATCGCCGCCCACAGCGCCGCGCCGCAGGAGATGCCCGCGAGCACACCCTCGCGGACCGCGCACTCGCGCGCCGTCGCGACCGCGTCCTCGTCGGAGACCTGGACGATCTCGTCGAGGATCGCCCGGTTGAGCACCGACGGCACGAAGCCGGCGCCGATGCCCTGGATGCGGTGCGGTCCCGGCCTGCCGCCCGAGATCACCGGTGAGCTGGCCGGCTCGACGGCGACGACGTGCAGATCGGGGTTGAGCTCCTTGAGCCGCTCCCCGCAGCCGGTGATCGTCCCGCCCGTGCCGACGCCGGCGACCAGCACGTCTACCCGCCCGTCGGTGTCGCGCCAGATCTCCTCGGCCGTCGTGCGGCGGTGGATCTCCGGATTGGCCGGGTTCGAGAACTGGTCCGGGATGAAGGCGGGAGCGCGGGCGTCGGCAATCGCGCGCGCCGCGGCGACCGCCTCGTCCATTCCGCCCATCGACTCCGTGATCTGCACCTCGGCGCCGTAGAGGCGCAGCAGGCTCTGGCGCTCGCGGCTCATCCCCTCCGGCATCGCCAGCACGAGGTCGTAGCCGCGCGCCGCGCAGACGAACGCCAACGCGATTCCGGTGTTGCCCGACGTCGCCTCGACGATCGTCGTCTTGCCGGGCTCGATCTCCCCCGCCGCCTCGGCAGCGTCGATCATCGCCACGCCGATCCGGTCCTTGACGCTCCCGGCCGGATTGCCCACCTCGAGCTTCGCGATCAGCTCCGCCTGGCAGTCCGGAGCGATCCGCCGCAGCCAGACCAGCGGCGTGTTGCCGATCAGATCGGCCGGGTTGGAGGGAATCTCGTTGGCGGTGGTCATCAGATGTAGTACATCGGCGAACCAACGTCGGACTCGCGCTCGGCGAGATCGGCGATCGAGGTCGATCGCAGCGCGGTCTTGAGGGCGTTGGTGGCCTCGGTCCAGACCTGGTCGGTGGAGCCGGGGCCGGACCCCAGCTCGCCGTCGAGCAGCTCGGTCACCTCGAGGACGGTGACCTCGGCCGGCGGGCGGGCGAACAGGTAGCCGCCCTTGACCCCGCGCTGGCTCTGGAGGACGCCGGCGCGACGAAGCGTGGCGAAGAGGCCCTCGAGGAACTGCACCGGGATGTCGCGCGCCTTGGCGATCTCGCCGATCGGGACCGGCTCGCTCTCGCCGCGACGCGCAAGCTCGGTGAGCGCACGGACGGCATACGGCGACTTGGTCGTGATCGTCAGCACCGCAGCGAGTCTAATGGCAGCTACGGCCGTGCCCCGGGCGGCGGACGCTAGTTTGCGGGCGATGCGCAATGCCCTGCGGACAGCCGCCCCATTCGCCGCTCCGCTCGCGCTCATGGCGTTGATCTTCGCCTTCTCCGCGATGCCGGCCGGCAACGAGGACCACGGCACCCTGGCCCTGGTCATGCGGAAGCTGGCCCACTTCGGCGAGTACTTCGCCCTGACGGCGCTGTGGTGGTGGGCGCTGAGGACCCATGTCGGCGGACGGCGGGCTCTCCTGCCGGCCGTGGCGATCGCAATCGGCTACGCCGTCACCGACGAGTTTCACCAGACCTTCGTCAGTGGGCGCACCGGAACGCCGCGCGACGTCTTGATCGACGCCGCCGGAGTCCTCACAGCGGCCTGGCTGATCACGCGCGCTCGCAAGCGCAAGCGCGCGACCGTCGCGGCCTAGATCCAGCCGCGGCTGGTGGCCAGAGGGCGCAGCCCGATTCCCGGGCCTCCCCGAAGCCACCGCCCTCGGCGACGTATCTAGATCCAGCCGCGACTAGTGGCCGTCAATACAGCCTGCGCCCGGTCTGCGGCGCCGAGCTTCGCGTAGGTGTTGTGGAGGTGCGTGCGCACGGTGCTCGTGGACAGCTCTAGCTCGCCGGCGATCTGCTTGTAGACCTTGCCCTCGGCGAGCTTGCGCAGCACGTCGAGCTCGCGCTTGCTCAGCGGACACGGATCGACGTGACGGCGACCGCCGCCGTTGCCGTCGGCGCCGTAGGGAAACTCGTACATCATGCTGCGCAGCGCGTCCGGCGTGAGGTCGAGCGCCATGCCGGCGCCGAGCAGCTCGTTGCGGTCGATCGGCTCGCCCTGGCCGTAGTGGGCGAGCATGTCGGCGAGGCGGACCATCGCCGCCGTGCCGTCGGCGTCCTCGGAGTGATGACGCTCGATCGACGTCGCGAGACTGTCGGGCAGGCCCCAGCGGCGTGCGAGAACGCCACCGACGACAGCGTGGTCGACGCCGAGCTCGAGCCGCTCGCGATGGACGCGCTCGCCCGGAGTGCGGGCGTCGCCGTGGATCTGCTCCGGGTAGGCCGGATAGGACTGGACGAGGACGAGCTTGCCGATGTCGTGCACGAGCGCGGCGGTCAGCAGCGCGTCGCGGTCCTCGAAGCCGATCTCGCGGGCGATCTTGTCGGCCGCGGCCTGGGTGGCGACGGCGTGCAGCCGGAAGCGCTCCGGCATCACGTCCCAGCCGGGGCTGCGCTCGAAGAAGTCGAAGGTCTGGGCACGCTGGGCGAGCTGCTCGACGCGCTCGTGGCCGAGGATCTCGACGGCCTCGCGGATGTCCGCGATCTTGCCGCGGCGCGGCGTCGAGATGCCGTTGGCGATCCGCAGGACGGTCGAGACGAGCGCGACGTCGGACTCGATCGCCTCGACGATCTTGCCGGTCTCGGCGGGCACTTCGCCGACGACGCGGAGCACGCGGGTGCGCGACTCCTCGAGTGCGGGGAAGGCCTCGAGCGCCTCGAAGGCGGCCGTCAGACGGCGGCCGTGGCCCTCGCTGGGACGGCCGATGCCCTTTGCTGCCGAGGCGGGAGTGTTCGAGATGAGTGTCTGCACTACAGGGCACCTATCGGCACCCCGTTGCAGGGCTTGAGCGTTGCGTTAGGAGCGGGCTAGCGCGTCGTCGACCCGGGTGAGCGTCTCGTCGCGCCCCAGCGCGACGACCGACTCGAAGATCCCCGGTGAGATCGTGCTGCCGCTGATCGCGAGCCGCACCGGCTGGAAGACCTCGCGCGGCTTGACTCCGAGCTGTTCCACGACGGCGCGCAGCGCCGCCTCGACGCCCGCCTCGTCGAACGGCTCGACCTGGGCCAGCGCCGCGCGCGCGGCGGCCAGACGGTCGTGGGCGCCGTCGCCCATCACCTTCGCCCACGCCTTCTCGTCGTAGGGCTGGCGCTCGACCAGGAACCCGGCGAGCGGCCAGAACTCGTCGAGCGTCTGCATCTTGTCCTGGGCGAGCGTCGCCGCCTGCTGGAGTCCGCCGCGACCGAGCCGTTGCTCGAGCCGCGCTGCCAGCTCGGGCGGCTCCAGCTCGCGCAGGTAGCGGCCGTTCATCCAGCGCAGCTTCTGCTCGTCGAAGACCGCCGGCGACTTGGACACACGCGAGAGGTCGAAGTTCTGGACCATCTGCTCGGTCGTCATCAGCGTCGTCGAGTCGTCGAGCGACCAGCCCAGCAGGGCGATGTAGTTGCGTACCGCCTCGGGCAGATAGCCGGCCTCGCGCAGCTCCTGGACCGATGCGGCGCCGTGGCGCTTCGACAGCTTCTTGCCGTCGGGACCGTGGAGCAGCGGCAGGTGGGCGTAGGTCGGCGCCTCGGCGCCGAGCGCCTCGAGCACGAGCAGCTGCTTCGGCGTGTTCGACAGGTGGTCCTCGCCGCGGACGACGTGGCTGATCCCGGCGTCGAGGTCGTCGATCGCGACGGCGAAGTTGTAGAGGACCGAGCCGTCGCCACGGGCGATCACGAGGTCGTCGAGGTGGACGTGGTCGAAGCGCGTGTCGCCGCGGATCACGTCGTGGACGACGCTCGTGCCCTCGTCCGGCACGCGCAGGCGGATCGCCCCCTCGCTCTCCGCCTCGCCGCGGAAGCCGCGCCCCGGGTTCCGCTCCTTCCACGCCTTGACCTCCGCGGTGGCCGCGGTGGAGCGGTAGGCGTGGCCGCTGTCGAGCAGCTGCTGAAGCGCGTCGCGGTGGCGCTCGGCGCGCTCGGCCTGGAAGATCGGGCCCTCGTCGAAGTCGATCTCGAGCCAGCGCAGGGCGTCTAGAATCTGCTCGACGTTCTCCTGGGTGGAGCGTTCCTTGTCGGTATCCTCGATCCGCAGCACGAGGTCGCCCCCGGACCCGCGGGCGAGGAGCCAGTTGAACAGCGCCGTGCGCGCGCCTCCGATGTGGAGGGCGCCGGTGGGCGAAGGAGCGAATCTGACTCGGATGGACACGGGGGCGGCATGCTAATCGGCGCACACGTCTCGACCGCCGGCGGCCTGGTCAAGGCGCACGGCCGCGGCGTCGAGATCGGGGCCGACGCGATCCAGGTCTTCAACCAGTCGCCGCGGATGTGGAAGCCGACGCGTTGGCGCGACGACGACATCGCGGCATTCGGCGAGCTGATGGCCGACGGGCCGATCAAGTCGATCGTCATCCACTCCGTCTACCTCGTCAACTGCGCTTCGAAGGAGCCCGAGATCCGGACGAAGTCGCTGGCGTCGCTGAAGCACTCGCTGCGGATGGGCGACGCGGTCCCAGCGGACGGTGTCGTCCTGCATCCCGGTTCGACGGTCGGCGAGCCCCACGAGGAGGCGTTGAAGCGTGTTGGCGACGCGCTCGGCGAAGCGCTCGCGGAGTCGGACTCCTGCCATCTCCTGCTGGAGGACACAGCCGGCGCCGGCAACACGCTCGGCCGTTCGTTCGACGAGCTGGCGCGGCTGGTCGAGCTGGCCGGCGGCCACGAGCGGCTCGGACTCTGCCTCGACTCCTGCCATCTGCTCGCCAGCGGCTACGACGTCCGCACCGCCGACGCCGTCGCGAAGGTGATGGACGAGTGCGAGGCGACGGTCGGCAAGGGCCGGCTGCGCTGCCTGCACGTCAACGACTCGCTGACTCCCCTGGGGTCGAACCGCGACCGCCACGCGCCGCTCGGCGAGGGCGAGATCGGCGCTCGCGGCTGCGGCGCCTTCCTGTCCGAGCCGCGCTTCGAGGATCTTCCGGCGATCTTCGAGGGACCGGGGCTGGAGGGCAAGGCGCCGACGGCGCTGGACATCGAGCGGGCGCGCGAGCTGCGCCGCAACGGCCTTCGCGCCCTCGCCCGCCGCAAGTAGTCCCTCCACCGTTGTGTAACAACCGCTTGCCCCAGTGGGCGACACGGTCTAGCCTGCATATCTGCATGGGACTGATCGCCCACCCAGATTTCCAAGCCTGGCTCGCGCACTACGCCGAGCGCCATCAGCGGCTGCACGGCGACGGGCCGACTCCGCCGGCCGGTATCTGCGACGGATGCGGCGATCCGCTCGAGCGGCCGCCTTCCACCACCCCGTTCTGCATCGTCTGCCTGGCCGAGCAGTACGGCCGTGACCGAGCGCAGGCCGCCGCCCGAATCGCCGCCGATCTGCGGCGAGCGATCGCCCGTGAGGCGGGGACGCCACCGAGCGACGTCCGCGAGGCGATCGAAGACGTTCTCGAGGACCTAGAGTCGGTCGCGTAGGTCGAAGTCCGCGGCCCCAGGCTTCTCGAAGAACCCTGGGTTGACGCAATCGAAGGCGTCGCCGTGCCCGTCGTAGGCCCGCTCGACGGTCGAGCGGCACCGCTCGAGCGGCACACCGGTCATCTTGACGCCGCCGTAGCCGTGGCGGGTGCGCTGCGCCGCGTCGTAGACCGCGACGTCGATCTCGGCGCGAAAGACCTTGT
Source organism: Thermoleophilaceae bacterium (assembly GCA_035630455.1). Lineage (GTDB taxonomy): Bacteria > Actinomycetota > Thermoleophilia > Solirubrobacterales > Thermoleophilaceae > JAAYBF01. Next base: position 70,652 of record DASQKP010000008.1, on the reverse strand, counting down.
TCATACAGCCCATGTAGCGGACGCCGGTCTCCTCGTCGTCATAGAGATAGAGGAACTCACAGCCGCTTTCGATGCAGCCGGCGGGATGGACGACGCGATCGCAGAACGCGCAGCACTGACGACACTCGTGCTGCTCACCCAGGTTCGGTAGCGCGGTCGGCTCCACAGCGGTCAGGGTAGCTGCCCCCGCGCACGACGACCGCGCGTCGCGCCAGCTGGCGGGTCAGGGGCGCGGGACGGTCACTGCCCGGCTGCGCGCCTTCGCATAGCGGCGATCGACCAACCGGGCGCGCAGCCGGTAGTCGCCGTCAGCGAGCCGCAGGCGGAGTTGCACGCGCCCGCGCCCGACGCGGCGGGCGCTGACCGACACGCGAGCCGACCGCCAGCTGCAGCGCGGCGCGCAGACACGCCGCTGGACGCCGAGCTTCACGGCTCGCGGGCCGAGCAGGTCAGGCCTCAGCGTCGCGATTACCCGCACGCGCCGCCCGTCGCGGCGCGCGCGGCCGAGCTTGACCCGCGCGCTGCGGTCGCAGACGTCGCCGCGGCCGTCACCGTCCCAGTCGCGCTGGCCGCGGTTGGCAACCGCGGGACAGTTGTCCTCGTCGGCTGCGATGCGGTCGCGATCGCGGTCGTTGACGGGATCGACGGGGAAGCGGTCGCAGGCATCCCCAATGCCGTCGCGATCACCGTCGGCCTGGTCGCTGTTGGCGACCGCCGGACAGTTGTCCTGGCCGTCGTCGGCGAGGTCGCCGTCGCCGTCGAGCCTGGCCGCGAGGGCGTAGGGCCCCCCGCCCGCGATCGCCACGACGTCCACGTAGTGCACGCCCGACTGCCCCGGTGTGAAGCTGAGCGTCTCGTTGGGGCCGGTCGTCTCGGACGCCGCGACCGATGCGCCGGGATCGTCGACGCTGGTCGCTCCCGGGCGCAGCAGCCGCAGGTCGTACTCGCCGCCCGGGCCGCTCAGGCGAAGCAGCACCGAACGCCCGGCCGTCAGGTTCAGCGCGTAGACGTCGTGATCGTCATCGCCGGCGGCGAGCGTTCCGGCGGCGTCGCCGGGAAGCGTGAGCGGCCGGGCGCCGGCGGGGGCGTCGTCGAGCCGCTCGATGTCGAGCAGACCGCGCGCGGCGAGCAGATCGCGCATGAAAGCCACGTGGACGCCGCCGTAGAGCGTGGCGTCAGCGGCGAGCAGGGCCTGCGCACCCTCATGGAAGCCGGCCGCGGGGGTCAAGCTGAAGTGCGACTGGATCACCACCCGGTCGGCAGTCTGGCCGCCGATCTCGGCTCGGATTTCCCATAGCGCCCCGGACCACGCCTCACCGGCACAGTGGACCTCGCCGTTGCAGTCGGTTCCAGGACCGACGTCGCTCGCAGTCGGGCTCCCATCGACCCGGCGTAGGCACGGCACTGCCGCCGGATTGCCGAAGCCAAGCTCGTCCCACTCGGCCACGCAGGGGTCGAAGGTCGCGCTCGGCGCGAAGGTCGCGGAGATCGCGGCGGCGAGGTAGTCCCCAAAGCCCTCGCCCATCGCGCCGCCCTCGTCGCTCGCCCCCCAACCGGGCACCTGGTCGTCCTGGATCGCGTGGCCGTACTCGTGGACGATCACCTCGCCGTCCTCGCCGTCGTCGGTGCCGCCGGTGCCGAGGGAGATCTCGCCGTTCAGCGAGTCGTAGAAGGAGTTGTCCTGCTCCGCGGGCGGCAGCGGGTCGTCGTCCTCGTCGACGAAGACCTCGTTCGCGCGCACGCGCTGCTGGACCGCGCGCACGTCGTCGAAGCCGAGCGAGCGGATGTACTCCTGCGCACGATCTATGTGGAAGTAGGCCATGACGGCCTCGAACTCACCGTCGTCGCGCGTTAGGGCGGCGAAGTCGCGACCGGGGTTGTCGCAGACCTCTCCGGCGGGAATCGTGGCGTGCGCCCACTGCCCCTCGAGGCAACCCGGTGAGTCGGTGTCGAGCCGCGCCAGCGCGACCTCCTCGCGCAGCGCGGTGAGCGTCGCGCTGTCGGAATCGCCTGCGTCGGCCAGAGCGCCGCGCGATCCCTGCGCGACGATCGGATTGGAGTCGAACACCGACCCCTGGCCGGTTGCGGTGAACGCACGGCGAAGCAGATCCCGGATGCGCAGGACACTCCCGTCACGAGCGTCGACGAGCACCTCGAAGCTGCCCAGCGGCTGGCCTGACGGGACAACGACCCGCCAAACGGTGCGCGGCCCGGCACCCGTGACCAGAATCGCCTGACCGGCGGCGATCGGCCCACGCAGAGCGGTGACCCCGGCTGCCTGGCGGGCGGTGCGAACGGCGTTGGCCCGAGCCAGCGTCGCCCGTGCGGGCACACGCCGAGCACGGCGTGTGCCTTCAACCACAAGATTGCCTGCTCGACCGCGGCCGTCGGTCACGACCGTGTCGGAGCCGAGTACCGGCAGCCCGCCGATCACCTGTCGGTACCGGGCGAAACGGGCACCGAAGCTCTGCCGCACCTCGGCCTGACGCAGCTCCCCCACCAAGTCTGCCGTGGCCAGTGCTCCAGGAGCGGCTGGGGCCGCCCCGGCACAGGGTGCCGAGGCGGCGAGCAAAGCGGCGGCCCCCAGGACCACCGCTATCCCTGGGCTGGAACGTCCGGCTGGCAACGGCTCAGGGGCGTCGTACCTGGAGCCGACCCGGCCGATCGAGGCCCGCAACCTTGGACTTGGTCTTCCCCTGGGACGTGGTCGAGAAGCCGACCTGACTCGCGTTGGCACAGATGACATCGACGACGAGCTGCAGCTCGTCGATCGAGCCGTTCACCTTGGAAGTTGCGATCCAGGCGACCGGGACCCCGTCGAGGTTGGTGGCGAGACCCTGAACCGCCACCTCCTGCTCGGGAACGAGCTCGTCGGCGTCATCGAGGAAGAAGGCGTCACCGCCGGTCGGGAATGTCCCATCGGGACACAGGGCCACGACGTCGTCGCCCGTCTCTCCAGGTGGCACGATCCCCACGCCCTGCCCGTAGACGAGTTGACCGAAGCCGTTGGTCCCGTCGCGGCCAGCACGGCCAGCCGGTCCGGCTACGCCCTGGGCCCCCTGGGGACCGCGCTTGCCTGCCGGGATCTGGCCGCGCTTGAAGTCCTTCTTCAGCAGCGAACCGTTCTTGACGTCCTTGGCGGTGATCGAGTTGTTCTTGATGTCGCCGCCGTCGAGCATGCCGGTGGCGGCGGTAGCGCCTCCGGCACCGGCTACGAAGAGCGCGGCGAAGGCGACGGCCATCGCGGGGCTCGGAAGTCTCTTGATGCGCACGGGTCCCTCTCTTTCGGTTGCCTCAGCAGCGTCGCACGGACGGCCGCGTGTTGCGTAGGTCAGGCAGCCATCGAGACGCCGGGCAGCGCGCCCAGCTCGGCGAGGCAGGCGCTGTCCTCGGCCTTGATGCGGAACGCGTCGCCGAGCTTGAGGCTGCGTTGGCCGACACGCAGCAGCAGCTGGTACTCGCCGGGAAAGACTTCGACGACCTGCTTCAGCTCGTCGAGCAGGCTCTCTGGAACGACACCGGGGACGTCGAGGGTGACGCGCTTGGAGATCCGCTTGACGTCCGGCTCGGCCGCGGCCTCGGCGGCGGCTAGCTCGACCTCCTCGACGGTCGGCTCGAAGGCGGTGACCTCCTGGGCGACGAGCTTGACCTCCCCGGCCTCCTTCTTGTCGACCCGGCCGCGGACGGTGATCACCGAGTCGACGTCGACCTTGTCGGCGTTGTCGGCATAGACCTTGGCGAAGACGAGCATCTCGACCTGGCCCTCGAGGTCGTCCAACGTCGCGAACAGCATCGGGTCGCCCTTGCGGGTGCGAATCTTCTTGCACTCGGTGATGATCCCGCCGACGGTCACCCACTCCTGGTCCTTGCGATCCGGCAGGTCGGCGATCGAGCAGTCGACCTTGCGCCGCAGCGCGTGGCGGACCTCCTTGAGCGGATGGCTCGACAGGAACAGGCCGAGCGTCTCCTTCTCCCACGCGTTGATCTCCGAGCGCTCGTCGGGGAGCGCCGGCACGGGAAGGTCGGGCTGGCCGCCGGGCCCTCCGCCCGGCGCGGGCTCCTCGAGCTCGAAGATCGACCCCTGGCCCAGCGCGGCGTCCTGCTGCTGCTTCTGGCCGGCGCCCTGGGCCTGCTCGAGCACGGCGAGCATCCCGGAGCGGGTCGCCCCGGTCGAGTCGAACGCGCCGCACTTGATCAGCGCCTCGATCGCCTTCTTGTTGACGGCGCGCACGTCGACACGACGGCAGAAGTCCCACAGCGACGCGAACGGGCCGCCGTCCTCGCGCGCCGCGACGATCGCGTCGACCGCGGCCGAGCCGACGTTCTTGACCGCGTCGAGCCCGAAGCGGATGTTGCGGTCGTGGACCTCGAAGTTGTGGCTCGACTCGTTGACGTCGGGCGGCAGCACCTCGATGCCCATGTCCTCGCAGCACGACACGAAGAACGGGACCTTGTCCTTGGTCGACATCACCGAGGAGATCAGCGCCGCCATGTACTCGGCCGGGTAGTTGGCGCGCAGCCAGGCGGTGCGGTAGGAGATCAGGCCGTAGCAGGCGGCGTGGCTGCGGTTGAACGAGTAGTCGGCGGCGGCCTCGTTGACCGACCACAGCTCCTCGATCACCCGCTCCTCGGTGCCGCTGGCGCGCGCGCCCTCGAAGAAGCGCGCCTTCAACGCCGCCATCGCGTCGCGATTCTTCTTGCCGATCGCCTTGCGCAGATCGTCGGCCTCGGCGCCGGAGAAGCCGGCGACCGACTTGGCGATCTGCATCGACTGCTCCTGGTAGAGGATCACCGAGTAGGTCGCCTCGGTGATCGGACGCAGGCGCTCGTCGAGGTAGGTGACGGCGTCCGGGGTGCGCTTGTTGCGCGCGTAGGTGTCGATGTGGCGCATCGCGCCGGGCCGGTAGAGGGCGTTCAGCGCGACGAGGTCCTCGAACTCGGTCGGGCGGACCTTGCGCAGCGCGTCCCGCATGCCCTCGGACTCGAACTGGAACACGCCGATCGAGTCGCCGCGGGCCATCATCTCGTAGGTCTTGACGTCGTCGAGCGGCAGCGAGGCCATGTCCGGCTTGGCGCGACCGGACTCCTCGATGATCTTCAGGCAGTCCTCGATCACGTCGAGGTTGCGCAGGCCGAGGAAGTCCATCTTCAGCAGGCCGATCTCCTCGATCGGCTTCATCGAGTACTGGGTGACGGTGCGGTAGGCGCGCTCGCCGTCGACCGAGGCGCCGCGGTCCTCCATCAGCTGCAGCGGCACGATGTCGGTCAGCGGGCGGTCGGCGATCACGACGGCGGCGGCGTGGATGCCGGCGTTGCGGACGATCCCCTCGAGCCCCTTGGCGGTGTCGATCACCCGCCGCGCGTCGGGCTCCTGGTCGTAGGCCTTCTTGAGCTCGGGCTCCTGCTTGAGGTACTGGTCGAAGGTCAGCGAGCGGCCCATCACCGGCTCCGGGATCAGCTTCGCGAGCCGGTCGCCGGTGCCGTAGTCGAGGCCGAGCACGCGCGCCGCGTCGCGAGTCGCGTTGCGCGGCAGCATCTTGCCAAAGGTGACGATCTGCGCGACCGACTCGCGGCCGTACTTCTCGGCGACGTAGCGCATCACGCGCTCGCGGCCCTTGACCGAGAAGTCGATGTCGATATCGGGCATCGACACGCGCTCGGGGTTGAGGAAGCGCTCGAACAGGAGCCCGTAGGCAAGCGGGTCGACCTCGGTGATGTTCAGCGCGTAGGAGACGATCGAGCCGGCCGCCGAGCCACGGCCCGGGCCGACGGCGATGTCGGAGTCCTTGGCGTACTTGACGAAGTCCCAAACGATCAGGAAGTAGGCGTCGAAGCCCATCCGGCCGATCACCTCGAGCTCCATGTCCAGGCGCTCCATCGCCTCGCCGGGGATCGGGTCGCCGTAGCGCTCGCGCAGCCCCTGCTCGGCGAGCCGGCGCAGGTAGACGCCCTCGGGCTCGCCGGTCGGCGTCTCGTAGCTGGGAATCAGCATCTTCCCGAGCTCGATGTCGATCTCGCAGCGCTCGGCGATCTCCAGCGTCGTCGGCACGGCGTCCGGCCAGGCCGAGAACTGGTCGGTCATCTCGGTCGAGTCCTTCAGGTAGAACTCGTTCGTGTCGAAGGTCAGCTTCGGATCGGCGAGCGTGCTCTTGGTCTGGACGCAGAGCAGCGCCGAGTGGTTCTCGTAGTCCTCACGGCCGAGGTAGTGGACGTCGCCGGTGGCGACCAGCGGCCGGCCGACCTCGCGAGCGATCTTGACGATCCCCTCGTTGGCCTTGTCCTGCTCGGCGATCCCGTTCTTCTGGACCTCGAAGTAGACGTTGTCGGACCCGAAGACCTGCATCAGCTGGTCGGCGTGGGCGCGCGCCTCGGCCGGGTTGTCGGCGATCAGCCGCTGGCAGAAGCGCGACGCCAGGCAGCCGGTGAGCGCGATGACTCCCTTCGCGTGCCGGTCGAGCAGCTCCATGTCGACGTTCGCCTTGCCGCGCTTGTAGCCCTCGAGGAAGCCGGCCGAGGTCAGCTTGACTAGGTTGCGGAAGCCCTCGTCGTCGGCGGCGAGCAGCGTCAAGTGGTTGCGCTCGTAGCGGACCGCCTCGGACTTCAGGTCGTCGACGTAGTAGGCCTCGAGGCCGACGATCGGCTTGATTCCGTGCTTCTTGCAGGCCTTGTAGTGCTCGACCGCGCCGTTCATCACTCCGTGGTCGGTCAGCCCCAGCGCCGGCTGCCCATAAGCGGCCGCCCGCTCGGCGAGCTTGTCGATCTTCGCGGCGCCGTCGAGCAGCGAGTACTCGGAGTGGACGTGGAGGTGAGCGCAGGTCACGAGACGCCGAATATACGCGTGGGACAAGACGGCTCCCAACCGTTGCCCAAGAGCCCCCGCTCTTTGCGGAAACGTTACGAAGTGCGGCTATTCGTCGTCGCCGGAGGCGAGTGCGATGCCGACGGCCACGACGGCCGCGACGGCGCCGGCGGCGATCAGCTTCGAGCGGTTCTGGCCGAGCTTGCGCTTGGCGACGCGCGAGCCGATCTGCCAGACGATCCAGCCGAGCGCGGTGTAGCCCTTCGAGCTCACTCTGAGGGGGTACCCCGGTTACGGACGTTGTAAGCCATGCGCGACTGGAGCGTCCAAAGCTCGATGAAGCCAGGGCTCGACTGCTGCGAGAAGAGTCCGCCGGACTCGCCGAAGCCGGCGAGGGCCTCGTCGTAGAGGGCGTTTGGCGAGCTGCGCGCGACGACCTGGGCGCGGCCCTTGAAGAGCCGCACGGTGATCTCGCCGGTGCACTGCTCGTTCACCGAGTCCATGTACGCGTCGAGGTTCTCGCGCAGCGGCTCGTACCAGAGGCCGGCGTAGACGAGGAAGGCCCACTGCTCGTCGAGCGAGCGCTTGAAGCGGTTCTGGTGGATCGTGCCGACGAGCTTCTCGAGCTCCTGATGAGCGGGCAGGATGACGGCGGCGGCGGGGACCTCGTAGAGGTCGCGCACCTTGAGGCCGACGATCCGGTCCTCGATGTGGTCGACGGTGCCGACGGCGTGGCGGCACGCCACCTCGGCGACACGGTCGATCAGATCGACGAGGCCGAGCCGCTCGCCATTCAGCGAGACCGGGCAGCCGCGCTCGAAGCCGATCGCCAGGTCCTCCGGCTCGTCGGGCGCCTCGCGCGGATCGGCGACCAGCTCGAAGACGTCGTCGCGCGGCGGCTCGTCGAGATCCTCGATCGGACCGCCCTCGGAGGAACGGCCCCAGATGTTGTCGTCGATCGAGTACGGCGGAGCCTCGGTGCCGCCCTTGACGGGGATGCCGTGCTCCCGCGCGTAGGCGATCTCCTCCTCGCGGCCCATCTTCCAGTTGCGCACCGGAGCGACGATCTTCATCTCGGGTGCGTAGGCCAGTACGGCGGAATCGATCCGCACCTGGTCGTTGCCCTTGCCGGTGCAGCCGTGGGCGACCGCGTCGCAGCCGTGCTCGCGCGCTTTCTCGACCGCGACCTTGGCGATCAGCGGCCGGCCGAGCGCGGTGAAGAGCGGGTAGCCACCGCCGTAGAGCGCGTTGGCCTTGATCGCCGGCAGGACGTAGTCATGCGCAAACTCCTCGCGGGCGTCGACGATCTCGCAGGCGAGCGCGCCGAGGTCGAGCGCCTTGCCGCGCACGACGTCGTAGTTCTCGCCGGGCTGGCCGAGGTTCAGGCAGAGCGCGACGACCTCGGCCCCGTAGTGGTCCTGGATCCACTTCAGCATCACCGACGTGTCGAGACCGCCCGAGTAGAGCAGCAGCACACGCTCGACGTCGCCGGGGCCGGCCTCGTAGGAGCCGAGTGGAGTCGAGTCGTTGGGATCGCTCATCGGTCGCGGAACCTACCAGCGGGTCAGAGCGCGGCGCCGACCCGGGCGATCGCCTCGTCGATCTCCTCGTCGGAGACGGTCAGCGGCGGCAGCAGGCGGATCGTGTCGGGGCCGGTGGCGTTGACGACCAGCTGTTGTTCGAGCAACAGGCGGAGCGCAAGGTCGGGGGCTTGCTCGCAGGCGAAGGCGACCATCAGCCCACGGCCACGAACCTCGACGCCGAGCGCTGCGAGACCGACGAGCAGCCGGTCGCCCTTGCGTGAGACGGCCGCGAGGAAATCCGGCTCGTCGACGACGTCGAGAACGACGTTGGCGCCGGCCGCGATCACCGGTCCCCCGGCGAACGTCGAGCCGTGGTCGCCGCGCTGGAGCACGGCGCTGTACTCGGGGGTCGTGAGGCAGGCCCCAATTGGCAGCCCGCCACCGAGGCCCTTCGCGACGGTCATCACGTCGGGCCGGACATCGGCGTCCTGCCATGCCCAGAGGTCGCCGGTCCGCCCCATGCCGCACTGGATCTCGTCGAAGATCAGCAGCGCGCCGTGGCGGTCGCAGGCGGCACGAGCGGCGCGCAGCGTCTCGTCGGAGAGCGGATGGATGCCGGACTCGCCCTGGATCGGCTCGAGCAGTACCGCGGCCGTGTTGCCGTCGACGGCAGCCTCGAGCGCGGCCGCGTCGTCGCGCGGAACGGCCTTGAAGCCGGGTACCAGCGGCGCGAACGGCGCCTGCTTCGCCTCCTGGGGCGTGGCGGAGAGGGCGCCCATGGTGCGGCCGTGGAAGCCGCCCTCCATCACTACGAAGTCGCCGCCGGCGCGGTTGCGTCGAGCGAGCTTGAGCGCACACTCGATCGCCTCGGCGCCAGAGTTGCAGAGGAACGCCCTGCCGCCGAGGCCGCGCTCCGAGAGTCGCTGCGCGAGCCGGATGCCGGGCTCGGTGTAGAAGAGGTTGCCGACGTGCATCAGCCGTCCCGCCTGGTCGGCGATCGCCTTGACGAGCTCGGGATGACCGTGGCCGATCTGGACGACCGAGATGCCGGCGAGGAAGTCGAGGTACTCGTTGCCGGCGTCGTCCCAGAGCCGGGTGCCCTCGCCGCGGACGAACTCGACCGGGTTGCGGGCATAGGTGCCCATCACGGCTTGGGCCTCGAGCTGCTGGAGGTCGGCGAGAGTCACGCGGGGCTCACCGGAACAGCTTGGTGCCGATGCCCTTGTCGGTGAACAGCTCGAGCAGGAGCGAGTGCGGCCGCCGCCCGTCGACGATGTGGGCGTTCGGGACACCGCCCTCGAGGGCCGCCACGCACGCCTCGAGCTTCGGCCGCATCCCGCCCTGGACGCCGCCGAGCTGCTGCTTGACCTCCTCGAGCGTCACCTGCGCGATCAGCGACCCCTCGTCGGCCGGGTCGGCGAGCCAGCCCACCACGTCGGTCAAGAAGATCGCCTTCGACGCGCCGAGTGCGGACGCGACGGCAGCCGCGGCCGTGTCGGCGTTGATGTTGTACGAGTTGCCCTCGGCGTCTGCCCCGACCGAGGCGACGACCGGGATGTAGTCCTCGGCGATGTGGCGCAGCACGTCGACGTCGACGCGCTCGATCTCGCCGACGAAGCCGATGTCGACGTCGCCGGCGGCGCCCGCGAGCTGCTTGCGCGCGGTGAACAGCCGCCCGTCGTCGCCGCAGAGCCCGACCGCGGGCTGTCCGTGGCGGCCGAGCCGCAGGACGATGTCCTTGTTCTGCTTGCCGACGAGAACCATCTTCGCGACCTCGACGGTTGCGGCATCGGAGACGCGCAGGCCGTCGACGAACTCGACCTTCATGCCGAGCCGCTCCATGTAGGCGGTGATGTCGGGTCCGCCGCCGTGGACGACGACCGGGTTCATGCCGACGTACTTGAGCAGCACCACGTCGCGCGCGAACTCCTCCTTGAGCGCGTCGTCGATCATCGCCGCGCCGCCGTACTTGATCACGACCGTGCGGCCGTGGAAGTCGCGGATGTAGGGCAGTGCCTCTAGAAGGGTCTCGACGTCGCGCATGTCTCTCACTTAGGTGGAGTACTCCGAGTTGATCGTCACGTACTCGTGCGTCAGGTCGCTGAAGAAGACCTCGGTCTCGCCGCCCTCGCCGGGCAACGAGAGCTCGATGTCCACCTCCGGGGATTCGACCGCCCGTTCGAGCGTCCTCCACGCCTCGGCGTCGAGGTCGAGCACTACTCCGGCCGAGGCAACCTGGATTCCCTGGATCGAGAGGTCGACGACGAACGGGGCCCCGGCGCCGAGCGCCTGGCCGACCGACTGCAGGATGCGGCCGAAGTTCGGGTCGGCGCCGAGCAGCGCCGACTTGACCAGCGGCGAGTCTGCGACGGCCCGCGCGACCCGCTCGACCACGTCTGTCGCGCCGCGCACCACGACCCGCCCCACCCGCGTCGCGCCCTCGCCGTCGGCGACCATCTCGAGCGCGAGCTGGCGCATCAGCGCGTCCATCGCCTCGCCGAACGCCAGCTCGTCGTGCGACTCCGACTCGATCCGCACGCCGGAGGCGCCGTTGGCGAAGGCGATCACGGTGTCGGAGGTCGAGAGCTGCCCGTCGACGGAGATCCGGTCGAACGACCGCTTGACGCAGACCCCGGTCAGCAGGTCGAGCGTCTCCTGCTCGATCTGAGCGTCGGTCTCGACGAAGCAGAACATCGTCGCGAAGCGCGGCGAGATCATCCCGGCGCCCTTCGCCTGGCCGGCGAGCTGTACGACTGCCCCGGACGGCAGCGCGACCTCGAGGCAAGCCCGCTTCGGGCCCTTGTCGGTGGTCAGGATCGCCTGGCAGAAGTCCTCGCTGTCCGGTCCAAGCGCCGTGGCGCAGGCCTGAGCGCCGGCGAGCAGCGCGTCGCGCGGCAGCTCCCGCCCGATCACGCCGGTCGAGGCCAGGCCGACCAGCTCAGCGTCGATCCCCAGCGCCTGCGCGGCGGCCTTCTGCGAGGCCCGCGCCGTCTCCAGCCCACGCGCGCCGTCGGCGACGTTCGAGTTGCCGGAGTTCGCGAGCACGGCCCGCAGCCCGGCCGTCCTCGCCTCGCTCGTCACCGCGATCGGGGCGCCGACCAGCGCGTTGTCGCAGAAGCGCACGGCCGAGACCGTCTCCTCAGAGTCGGAGACCAGCAGCCCGACGTCGAGCGGCCCCTCACCCCCGCCCGGGAGCTCCTTGATCCCGGCGTGGACCCCTGCCGCCCGGTATCCGTGCGGGAGGCGGTCTGGCGCCAGCTCGATCGCCTGCGGTGGCCGCGGCACCCACTTCGACCTGAAGAAGTCGCTCACGGCAGCAGTCCCGCGGTCTCTGGCAGGCCCAGCATCAGGTTGAGGCACTGGACGCCCTGCCCGGCGGCGCCCTTCCAGAGGTTGTCGATCGCCGCGAAGGCGAGCACCCGCCCGGTCGCCGGCTCGACCGTCGCGTAGACGCGGCAGAGGTTGGTCTCGCGGACATCGCGCACGCCGGGCGGCGCGTCGGCCAGCTCGACGAACGGCTGGCCGGCGTAGGCGTTGTGGAACAGCTCGCGGACCTCGTTGCCGGTCAGCGGCGACTTCGGCGTCACGTAGCAGCTCGCCATCAGCCCCTGGTCGATCGGCAGCAGGTGTGGCGTGAAGGTGACCGGCAGCCCGTCGGGCAGCTCCTGGTCGAGCTCGGCCCGGTGGCGGTGCCCTTCGACCTTGTACGGCGTCACGTTCTCGTCGGCCGCGACGAAGTGGGTGGTCGCGGTCGCCTCGCGACCCGCGCCCGAGACGCCCGACTTGGCATCGACGATCGCGTCCGCTGCGATCTCACGCAGCGGCCACAGGCCGAGTAGCGACGCCGTCGGGTAGCAACCCGGCGCGCCGACGAGATCAGCCCCGGCTATCGCCTCACGGTGCCCCAGCTCCGGCAGCCCGTAGACGGCCTCGCCCAACAGCTCCGGCGCCTCGTGCGGCTGGTACTCGCGCTCGTAGAGCTCCCGCGACAGCCGGAAGTCCGCTGACAGGTCGACGACCTTCACGCCCCGCGCGCGCAGCTCCCGCACGACCGGCGCGGCCGCCTTGTGCGGGTAGCCGAGGATCACCGCGTCGGCGACCTCGGCGATCCGGTCGGCGTCGAACTCGTCCATCGTGAGATCGACCCGGTGGCGCGGATAGACGTCGCGCAGCCGCTTGCCGGCATCGCTGCGCGCAGTTAGGGCCGTCAGCTTCAACGACGGGTGCCGGTCGACGATCGATGCCGCGACGGCGCCGCCGAATCCGGCCGCTCCGACGACGGCTACCCGATGCTCAGCCACGGATCTGCCCTCCGATCTGCTCCAGCGCCGCGACGATCGCGTTGCGCCGCTCGACGACCTCGTCCTCGGTCAGCGTCCGATCTGGCGCCCTGAACTGGAGCCGCAGCGCCAGCGACCGCTTGCCCTCCCCCACCTGCTCGCCCTCGTAGACGTCGAACACGCCAGTCGCGGCGAGCAAATCGCCACCAGCCTCCGTCACGGTCGCCTCCACTGTCGCGGCGCTGACGTCGGCCCGCGCGACGACCGCGATGTCCTGCAGGACCGCCGGGAAGCTCGTCACGTCCTCATAGGTCGCGAGCACGTCCTCGGTCAGCTCGGCGAGCACGTCGACGTCGAGCTCGAACCCGGCGGCGCCGCCGAGATCCCACTCGCGCGCGACCAGCGGATGCAGCTCGCCGATCCAGCCGACGTCGACCAGCTCGCCGCCGGCCTGGACGAGCGCCCGCGCCGCCCGCCCGGGGTGGAGATAGGGCAGATCGACCGTCGGCTCGACGGCCAGCTCGAGCCCGGCGACGGCGAGCAACGCGGCCACATATCCCTTGGCCGCATAGAAGTCGGCGGCTCCCGCCTTGCTCCGCCAAGTCGCCGGCGACGACTCGGTGATCAGACCGGCGAGATGGTGTCGCTCGGTCGCGGGCGTCGCGCCCTCGGGACTCCCGGCGGGCGCGTCCAGCTCGCCGTCTGGCTCGTAGACGTGCGCCGACTCGAACAGCGCCACGGCCGGCGCACCGTGCGCCGCATTGCGCTGCGCGGCGTCGAGCAGCCCCGGCAGCAGCAGCGGCCGCATCACGGAGTGATCCTCGCTGAGCGGGTTCGACAGCGCCAGCACCGGCGTTCCGCCGAGCCGCAGCTTCTCCAGCGTCGCGGGCGCCGTGAAGCTCCAGCCGACGATCTCGTCCATGCCGCGGTCGCGCAGGGCGTCCTCGAGCCGTCGCCGCAGCTGTTGGGGGTGTGTCAGCCGGCCGATCGCGCGCTCGCGTGCGGGCAGCGTCGTCGGCAGCTTGTCGAGGCCGTAGATCCGCGCGATCTCCTCGACCAGGTCGGCCTCGCGCTGGACGTCGGCGTCGCGCCACGGCGGCACCGTCACGGCAACCGTGTCATCTGGCCGCGACACGAAGCCGAGGCTGTCGAGGATCCGCACGACCTCGGCGTCGTCGATCCGGACGCCGAGGATCCGCTCGAGCCGGTCGAGACCGAGATCGATCACACGCGGCTCCAGCGGCTCCGGATAAGCGTCGATCGTCCCCGGCACGAGCCGCGCCCCGGCCAGCTCGACCATCAGCCGTGCGGCCAGTCGCTGGGCAGCGAGCGCCTGCTCGGGGTGAAGCTGCTTCTCGAACCGCGTCGACGCCTCCGACCGCAGGCCGAGCGCCTTGGAGGTCTTGAGCACGTTCGGGCCGACCCAGGTGGCGGCCTCCATCACCACGCGCGTCGTCGTCTCGGAGACCTCGGAGATCTGACCGCCCATGATCCCGGCAATGCCCGACGGCCCCTCGGCGTCGCAGACCAGCGCCATCGACGGGTCGAAGCTGCGCTCGACGTCGTCGAGCGTCGTCATCTTCTCTCCAGCGCTCGCCTTGCGCACGACGATCTTCGCGCCCCGGACCTTGTCGAGGTCGAAGGCGTGCATCGGCTGGCCGGTGAGCAGCATCACGTAGTTGGTGATGTCGACGACGTTGTCGATCGGCCGCTGACCGGCGGCGATCAGCCGCTGGCGCAGCCAGAGGGGCGATGGGCCAACCTTCACGTCCTCGAAGACCCGCGCAGTGAACCGGACGCAGACGTCGGCGTCCGCGATCTCGACGCTCGCATGGTCCTCGGCCCTGTCGGAGCCGCTCGGCTCGGCGTCGGCCTCGGCCGGGTCGTCAGCCAGCGGCGCGCCGGTCGCGGCGTGGACCTCGCGGGCGATGCCGTAGACCGACAGGCAGTCCGGCCGGTTCGGCGTGATCTCCAGCTCGAGCACCTCGTCGGCGATCGGCAGCACGTCGCCGAGCGGCGTACCGGCGGCGAGCGCATCGTCGAGGACCATGATCCCCTTGGACTTTTGCTCGCCGCCTGTGCCCCCGGAGGGGGTAAGGCCGAGCTCGTCCTCGGCGCAGATCATCCCGTGCGACTCGACGCCGCGCAGCTTCGCCTTGCCGAGCTTGGCGCCGCTGGGCAGCACCGCTCCCGGCAGCGCGACCGGCACCGTCTGACCGGCCGCCACGTTCGGCGCGCCGCAGACGATCGAGCTCGGCTCGCCGGCGCCGACGTCGACCTGGCAGACCTTCAGCCGGTCCGCGTCGGGGTGCTGCGCGGCCGAGAGCACCTTGCCGACGACGAAGTTGTCGGCCGACCGCACGCCGACCTGCTCGATCCGCTCCAGCTCGGTGCCGGTCAGGTCGAGCCGCTCGGCGATCTCGACGGCCGTGAGGGCCGGATCGCAGTACTCGCGCAGCCATGCGTAGGGAGTCCTCATGAGCCGAACTGCTCCAGGAAGCGAACGTCGTTGTCGAAGAACAGCCGCAGGTCCGGCACGCCGTGTCGCAGCATCGCGATCCGCTCGATCCCCATCCCGAACGCGAAGCCCTGGACCTTGTCGGGGTCGTAGCCGTTGTCGCGCACGAAGCCGAGCACGTTCGGGTCGACCATCCCCGAGCCGAGGATCTCGATCCACCCCGACCCCTTGCAGAGGTTGCAGTGCGAGCCGTCGGCCAGGTATCCCTTCCCCTGGCACTTGAAGCACGACACGTCGACCTCGACGCTCGGCTCGGTGAACGGGAAGTAGTGCGGCCGCAGCCGGATCTCGCGCCCCGCGCCGAAGATCGCACGCACGAACTCGAGCAGCACGCCCTGGAGGTCCCCGAGCGTGATGTCGGTGTCGATCGCCAGCCCCTCGATCTGGTGGAACATCGGCGTGTGGGTGGCGTCGTGGTCGCGCCGGTAGACCTTGCCCGGGACGATGATGTAGATCGGCGGCTCCTGCAGCTCCATCGCCCGCACCTGCATCGGCGAGGTGTGGGTGCGCAGCAGGACGTCGTCGGAGAAGTAGAAGGTGTCCTGCAGCATCCGCGCCGGGTGGCCGGGCGGGTGGTTGAGCGCGGTGAAGTTGTAGTAGTCGAACTCGACCTCGGGACCCTCGGCGACCGCGAAGCCGAGCCCGAGGAAGACGTCCTCGATCTCGCGTCGCGTCTCGGTGATCAGGTGCAGGTGGCCGGTCCTGCGCGGCGGATCGCCGGGCAGCGTGACGTCGATCGCGTCGGAGCGCAGCCGCGTGTCGAGCTCGGCGCCGTCTAGCGCGGCAACCCGCTGCTCGAGCTGGGCTTCGAGCGCCTGCTTGACCTGATTGCCGCCCTTGCCGACCGGACCGCGCTGCTCCGGCGGCAGATCCTTGATCGAGCGCAACATCAGCGTCAGCTCGGCCTTGCGGCCGAGGTACTGGATCCGCAGCTGCTCGAGCTCGGCCGCCGTCGCGGCGCCGGCGATCGCCGCCTCGGCCTCGGCGCGAATCTCCTGCAGGCGGGCCGGGGCGTCAGACATTGGCGGCCATCCTATTCCGCAGCTCGTAGAGCCCCACGGTGGCGGCCATCGCGACGTTGAGCGAGTCGGGGCCGTCGGCCGCGATCGGGATCCGACCCACGGCCTCGGCGGCGTCGAGCAGCGGCTCGGACAGGCCGGACCGCTCGGCGCCGACGCACAGCACGACCGAGGGCTGGGCGGGGCCGCTCGCTGCTGCCAGCGCGGAGACCGCGTCTCCTAGCGTCCGCTCGGCGCCGCCGTCGAGCGCGAGCTTGAAGCCGCGCAGCTCGGTGAACGCCGTCCGTGCGGGCGGCCGGGCGAAGATCGACCCCATGCTCGCGCGCACCGCCTTCGGGCCGTACGGGTCGGCACAGCCAGGCCCGAGAATGACCGGCCCGTCGCAGAGCGCGTGGGCAGCGCGGATCACCGTGCCGACGTTGCCCGGGTCGCCGACGCCGTGCAGGTAGACGCAGACGTCGCCGACCGGCTCCGACCAGCGCTGCCGGTAGACGCCGATCACCCGGGCACCCGAGCCGAGCGAGCTGACCCGGTCGAGCAGCTCCGGCTCGACGTCCTCGCCGGAGCGCAGCAGCGTCTCCGGCGTCCAGCCGGCCGCCTCGGCGGCCGCGATCAGGTCCTCGCCCTCGGCCGCGAACAGGCCGCTGGAGTCCCGCTCCTTCTTGCGCTGGAGCTTGTGGATCTGCTTGAGCTGGGAGTTGTCGCGTGAAGTGATCATCTGCGTGGGGTGTCGAAATCGGTCCTAGAACGACGAAGGGCGCCCACTCTGGGCGCCCCGGGAAAGCTCTTCGACCGCTGACCTGGAATCAGGCAGCGGCCGCCTCCCGGGCGGTGTCGGCAAAACGTCGGAACGTCTCGGGGTCGCGCACTGCGATGTCGGCGAGCACCTTGCGGTCGAGCTCGACGCCGGCCAGCTTGAGGCCGTGCATGAACGAGCCGTAGGTCATGCCCTCGCGGCGCGCGGCGGCGTTGATGCGCTGGATCCAGAGGCGGCGGAACTCGCGCTTCTTGTTGCGACGGTCGCGATAGGCGTAGCTGTCGGCCTTGAGCAGGGCCTCCTTGGCCCGCTTGTAGCTCGAGTGAGCCTGACCGCGGTAGCCCTTGGTCCGCTCGAGAGTCGCGCGACGCTTCTTCTTCGCGTGCAGTGAACGCTTGACGCGGGCCATTAGCCGATCATCCCCTTTACGCGGGCCTCATCGACCTTCGCGACCTCGACCGGGCGGCCGAGCTTGCGCTTGCGCTTGGCGCTCTTCTTCTCGAGGATGTGGCTGGTCATGCCGTGGCGAGCCTTCAGCTTGCCGGTGCCGGTCTTGCGGAAGCGCTTCTTGGCGCCGGAATGTGACTTCATCTTAGGCATGACGAGCGGGTATTGAAGCAGACCGCGCTTGCGGTCTAGGCAGTGGGCTGCTCGTCGGCGGCCTTCGCCGGCTCGGCAGGGGCCTCCGCGGGGGCCTCTGAAGCCGCGTCTGGAGCGGGCTCAGCCGCATCCTCGGCCACCTTCTTGGGCACCGGCGAAAGCAACATCGTCATGTTGCGACCGTCCTGGATCGGCCGCTGATCGATGACGCCGAGCTCGGAGACGTCCTCGGCCAGCCGCATCAGCAACGCCACCCCGCGCTCGGGATGGGTCTGCTCGCGGCCGCGGAACATGATCGTGACCTTGACGCGGTCGTCGCCGGACAGGAAACGGACGACGTGGTTCTTCTTCGTCTCGTAGTCGTTGTCCGCGATCTTCGGGCGCAGCTTGATCTCGCGCACGTTGACCTGCTTCTGGTGCTTGCGCGCGGCCTTGGCCTTCTGCTCCTGCTCGTACTTGTACTTCGAGTAGTCGAGCACGCGGCAGACCGGTGGTCGCGCGTCGGCGGCGACCTCGACGAGGTCGAGATCGCGCTCACGGGCATAGGCGAGCGCCTTGGCGATCTCCAAGACGCCGACCTGCTCGCCGTCCTCGCCGATCAGCCGCACCTCGCGAACGCGGATGCGCTCGTTGATGCGAGTGTCGTCGCGATCCGGCGGACGCCGGTCGAACCTACGCGGAACCGGCACTACGCGAAAGCTCGGCTAGACGTCAAAGGCGAGAGGGAGTCGGGAGCGGGCACGTGGAGCGTCAACGGCAAAGGGTGCGCTTGGTTTCGGTGCCCGGCATTCGTGGCGAGTATAGCGTCGGTCGCGCCTACCGGCGCGAGGAGACCTCAGCGGCGGTGCGCTCGGCGAACTCGGCGACGGTGAGGCTGCCGAGGTCGCCCTCGCCGTGGCGGCGTACGGAGACGTTGCCGGCGTCGAGCTCCTTGTCGCCGAGGATCAGCATGTAGGGAGCCTTGCGCAGCTCGCCGTCGCGGATCTTGCGGCCGACCGACTCGGTGCGATCGTCGACTTCGACGCGCAGTCCGGAGGCGCGCAGCTCGGCGGCCACCTTCTCCGCCTGCGGGACGTGACGGTCGGAGATCGGCAGGACGAGCGCCTGGACGGGCGCGAGCCAGAGCGGGAACTCGCCGGCGTAGTGCTCGATCAGGATGCCGATGAAGCGCTCGAAGCTGCCCATCAGGGCGCGGTGGATCATCACCGGGCGGTGGTCGGCGTTGTCGGCGCCGGTGAAGACGAGGTCGAAGCGCTCGGGCATCGAGTAGTCGAGCTGGACCGTGCCGAGCTGCCATGAGCGACCGATCGAGTCGGTCATGTGGAGGTCGATCTTCGGCCCGTAGAAGGCGCCGTCGCCGGCGTTGACCTCGAAGTCGAGGCCCTTCTCGACCAGCGCCGCCTCGAGCGCGCCCTCGGCGCGGTCCCACATCTCGTCGCTGCCGACACGCTTGTCGGGGCGGGTCGAGAGCTCGAGCCGCGGCTCGAAGCCGAAGATGTCGTAGATGAAGAAGCCGAAGTCCAGGCAGCGCTGGACCTCCTCCTTGACCTGATCCTCGGCACAGAAGATGTGGGCGTCGTCCTGGGTGATGTGGCGGACGCGCAGCAGGCCGTGGAGCGTCCCGCTCGGCTCGTGGCGGTGGACGAGGCCGGCCTCCGAATAGCGAATCGGCAGGTCGCGGTAGGAGCGGCGGTCGTCCTTGTAGATCTGGATGTGCGCCGGGCAGTTCATGGGCTTGAGGCCCATGGGCTGTCCCTCGACATCTGTGAAGTACATGTTCTCGCGGTAGACGTCCCAGTGGCCCGACTGCTTCCAGAGGTCGACGTCGTAGAGGATCGGCGTGCGCACCTCGCGGTAGCCGCGCTTGGCGTTCTCGGTCCGCCAGAGGTCGGTCAGCTGGGTCCAGATCTGGGCGCCGTTCGGCTGCCAGAACGGCGAGCCGGGCGACAGCTCGCTGAACATGAACAGGTCGAGCTCCTTGCCGAGCTTGCGGTGGTCGCGCTTGCGCGCCTCCTCGAGCCGCTCGAGATAGGCGGCGAGGTCCTCCTTCGAGAGGAATGCGGTGCCATAGACGCGGGTCAGCATCTGGCGGTTGGCATCACCGCGCCAGTAGGCGCCGGCGACGCTGGTCAACTTGAAGGCCTTGATTCGCTTGGTGCCGGGCGCGTGCGGGCCGCGGCAGAGGTCGGTGAAGGGGCCGTTGCGGTAGAGCGAGACGGTCTCGACGCCTTGGTCGCGTACGAGGTCCTCGATCAGCTCGACCTTGTAGTCCTGCCCCTCGGCCTTGAAGCGCTCGATCGCCTCGGCGACCGGCAGCTCCGAGCGCTCGAACTGCTCGTCAGCCTTGATGTGCTCGCGCATCTTCTGCTCGATGCGCTCGAAGTCGGCGTCGGAGAGCTTGACGCCCTCCGGGAAGTCGAAGTCGTAGTAGAAGCCGTCCGCGATCGGCGGGCCGATCGAGACCTTGACCCCCGGATAGAGCTCCGTGACCGCGGTCGCCAGGACGTGGGCCGCGTCGTGGCGGATCAGCCACAGCGCGTCCTCCCCGCTCTTCGCCGTGACGATCTCGACCTTCGCGCCGTCCTCGACCGGCGCCGACAGGTCGCGCAGCTCGCCGTCGACCTTGATCCCGAGCGCCGCGCGCGCCAGCCCCTCGCCGATCGCGCGGGCCACATCGAGGCCGCTGGCGCCCTCGGGAACGTCGAGCTTCGTCTCGTCTGGCAGCTGAACCGTCATGCGGCTGGAACCTACACGCGCCAGCGAAGTGTGACGCTCGTCACAGACCGGTCTCCAAGTGTCCCTACCCTGGCGAAGTCGAGCCGTCTTTTGGCGCGGACCTAGGTCCCCCGCCGGCTCTCCCTTCCCCGCGCACGTCAGAAGCGACGCACAAGAACGCGGGAGCCGGCTCGTCCGGCAGCTGACCCCGACGCGTGGAGGTCCACGCCATATGCGCAAGCTCGCCCTACTGACAACACTCTGCCTTGCCGTCGCCGCGCCGGCGATCGCGATGGCCGCTGACGGCTCGGACACGAGGGGAGCCTCGGCCGGAGCGACGTACGTCGCAGACGCCATTGGCGGCGGGCTCGCCGTCCAGGAGGCCCAGCGCAAGCTGCGGGCCGCCAGGGCGCGCGCCAACCCGGAGCCGAAGCCGGTCGCGGTGCCGGCGCACCTGCAGGCGATCGCCCAGTGCGAGTCGGGCGGCGATCCGACCGCTATCGGCGGTGGCGGCCTCTACCGCGGCAAGTACCAGTTCTCCGTCGCGACCTGGCAGGCCGTCGGCGGCCAGGGCGACCCGGCCGCCGCACCGGAGGCCGAGCAGGACCGCCGCGCGGTCATCCTCTACAACACATCCGGCCCCGGCCAGTGGCCGGTCTGCAGCCAGTGACCGACTGGGCGACTACTGAGGCCTGACCACCTGAGAGCCGGGGACGATGTCGTCGGCTCCCGTGTCGTCCCAGCGGACCCAGGCTTTGTGGCCGCCGTCGTAGTCGGGCGCCCAGAGGACGAGCATGGCGTCGCGCTCCCAAACGGTGCAGCGGTCTTCGCCCTGCGGGTCGAGGCCGCGCCAGACGCGGACGAAGGCGTTGCTCTCCCACTCGTCGGCCACGGTCGTCGGGTCGGTGTGGCCCGGATGCAGCCTGGTCTCCGGCGGCAGCGTCATCAGCACGTCCATGATCGACGCCTTGAGGTCCTCGAAGCTCGTCGATCCGGGCGCCTTGACGCCGCCGACCGATCCCTTGAAGAGCGTGTCGCCGGTGAAGACGTCGTCGCCGTTGACGACGAAGTTGAGCATTCCCGCCGTGTGGCCGGGCGTGTGCAGCGCGCCGATCGACAGGCCGCCGGTCTCGAGCACCAGATCCCCCGGCTCGATGGTGCGATCGACGTCGAGCAGCTGAGCCGCCTCGAGCGGGTGAGCAAGGATCTCGACGCCGAAGCGCTCCTTGTAGACGTGGTTGCACTCGACGTGGTCGCCGTGGTGGTGTGTCAGCAGCAGGTGGGTCGGCGTGACGTCGTTGCGCTCGATCGACTCCAGCAGCGGCTCCGGCGGCGCGCCCGAGTCGACGATCACGGCGGTCCCGCCGGGCTCGTCGAAGACGAGGTAGGCGTTGGAGAGGAAGCCCGAGTGCATGGAGCGTTCGATAGTCGGCGGCATGGCTGGAGCGTACCCGCGCCGTAGCATCCGGCTGCATGGACCTCGCCGCGCTGAGAGCGCAGTTCCCGGTGCTGGAGCGCGTCGGCTACCTCAACACCGGCTCCGTCGGGCCGTTGGCGCGGGCCGCGGCGGATGCGGCGGCGGCCGACCTGCGGCTTCAGCTGGCGGAAGGCCGCGGGGGCAAGGCGCACTTCGAGCACGCCGCGGCGCTCGCCGACCGGCTGCGCGCGCGGATCGCGCGACTGCTCGGCTGCGATCCGTGGGAGGTCGCGCTGACCGGCGCCACGACCGACGGCGTCAACACGGTGCTGTCCGGGCTCGACCTCGAGCCCGGCGACGAGATCGTCACCAGCGACGAGGAGCACCCCGGGCTGCTCGCGCCGCTGGCCAGTGCGCGCGACCGCCGTGGCGTCGAGATCCGCGTCGTGCCATTCGAGACGATCGCCGACGCGGTCGGGCCGCGAACGCGGCTCGTCGCCTGCTCGCACGTCTCGTGGGTCAGCGGCCGGGTCGTCGACGTCCACGCGCTCGCCGCGGCCTCCGCCCCGGTCCTGCTCGACGGAGCGCAGGGCCTCGGCGCCGTGCCCGTCGACGTGCGCGCGCTGGGCTGCGAGTACTACGCCGCGTCCGGCCAGAAATGGCTGTGCGGCCCGGTCGGCAGCGGCTACCTCTACGTGCGCGAGAACGCGATCGACGGCCTGCGCCCGGCGTGGCCCGGGTACGGAACGCTGTCCGACGCGCAGCGCCCGCTCGAGCTGG
Source organism: Thermoleophilaceae bacterium (assembly GCA_035630455.1). Classification (GTDB taxonomy): domain Bacteria; phylum Actinomycetota; class Thermoleophilia; order Solirubrobacterales; family Thermoleophilaceae; genus JAAYBF01. The sequence continues at coordinate 48,244 of DASQKP010000008.1, read as the reverse complement.
CGCTCGTCGACGGAGCGGCGCGTTTCGACAACGGCTTCGCGCCGTCGCACCGCAGCGCCTGGTCGTTGGCGGCGCTAGACGTGTTGGAGCAGGCCGGGTTGGAGGCGATTCAGGAGCGCGCGACGACGCTGGCGGCCGCGCTGGCTCAGCGCCTGGCGAGCGCCGGTCTGACCGTCGCCCCACGCGGGCGCTCGACGCTCGTCTCCTGGGAGGCGGCCGATCCCCAGGCCGACGCCGCGCGCTTGCTCGACGCCGGACTGCTGGTCCGCGACCTTCCCGGGACGCCGTACGTCCGCGCGTCCGCGGGCGGCTGGACCTCCGAGGACGAGCTGGAGCGGCTGGCCGGCGCCGCTACTTCGACGTCATCACGATGACGCCGAACACGACGAGCGCCATCACGGCGCCGAACGCGAGTATCGCCATCGCGAAATAGCCGGCGATCGCGACCCCGCGCCGCTCGCGCGAATCGGTCGCGCGGGCAAAGCCGACGATCGCGAGCGAGAAGACGACGCAGACCGCCAGCCCGGCGACGATCGACGTCCAGATGACGCTGACCAGGTCTCCGACGTCGAGAACCTCGGCGATCGGCAACATCGCCTAGCCCTCCGCCGCCGTGAGCGCGGAGCCCTGGCGCAGCCGGCGGGCGAAGACGACGACGATCGCCGCCACCAGCACCGCCGAGACGATGATCGGACCGAGCGCGCCGGTGCCGAAGATGCGCGTCACGCCGTAGGTCAGCGCGCCGATCCCCGCCGCGGCGGGGAGCGTGAGGATCCAGGCGATCACGATGTTGCCCGCGACGCCCCAGCGGACCGCCGACAGGCGCTTCGCGGCGCCGGCGCCCATCACCGCCCCGGAGATCGTGTGGGTGGTCGAGAGCGGGAAGCCGACGTGGGTCGCGGCGAGGATCACGGCGGCGCCGCTGCCCTGAGCCGCGAAGCCCTGAGCCGCGTCCATCTTGATGATTCGGCTGCCCATCGTCTTGATGATCCGCCAGCCGCCGAAGTAGGTGCCGAAGGCGATCGCCGAAGCCGCCGACGCGACGACCCAGAACGGCGGCTCCGCGCCGGCGCCCAGCTCGCCGCTGGCGATCAGCGCGAGCGTGATCACGCCCATCGTCTTCTGCGCGTCGTTGGTGCCGTGGGCGAGTGCCAGCAGGCCGCCGGAGATGATCTGGCCGAAGCGGAACCCGCGGGTCACGGGCCCCGGGTGCAATCGGCCGACGATCCGGTAGATCAGCAGGATGCCGAGCCCGGCGACGCCGAAGGCCAGCAACGGGGCGACGATCGCCGGAACGACGACCTTGCCGAGGATCCCCTCGCCGATGATCGCGTCCGGTCCGACGGCCACGAAGGCCGCGCCGACGACGCCGCCGATCAGCGCGTGGGACGAGCTCGACGGCAGTCCGAAGTACCAGGTGACGAGATTCCAGGCGATCGCCCCGATCAGCCCGCCGAAGACGATCAGCGGCGTGATCAGGTCCGCTTCGACGATCCCGCTGGCGATCGTCGCGGCGACCTCCAGCGACAGGAAGGCGCCGAAGAAGTTGAGGATCGCCGCATAGCCGACGGCGACCTTCGGCGGCATCGCGCGCGTCGAGATCGTCGTCGCGACGACGTTCGCCGTGTCGTGGAAGCCGTTGGTGAAGTCGAACGCCAGCGCCGTCACGACGACGATGATCAGGATGATGTCGCTATCCATGCGGCGGCGCTACAGAAGCGTCACGAGTTCTTGATGACGATGCCCTCGAGGATGTTCGCGACCTTCTCGGTCGCGTCGATCGCCTGCTCGAGCCGCTCGTAGATGTCCTTCCAGCGGATCACCACCATCGGGTCGATCCCGTTGTCGAACAGCGACGCGATCGCCTCGCGGACGATCCGGTCGCCGTCGTTCTCGAGCCGGTTGATCTCGACCGTGTAGTGCGAGAGGTCCTTGAAGCCGCGCAGCCGCGGCATCGCCTCGGCGATCTGGCGCGCGCACTGGAGCAGCACGTGGGCGAGCCGCTGGGCCTGCTCCATCGGCGCCTCGATCTTGTAGAGGATCAGGTAGTCGGCGACCTCCTCGGTGAGGTCGACGATGTCGTCGAGGCCGGAGGCCAGCTCGTAGATGTCCTCGCGGTCGATCGGCGTGACGAACGTCTCGTTCAGCCGCCGGATGATGTCGTGGGTGATCCGGTCGCCGTCCTGCTCGCAGATCAGGATGTCGCGCGCCAGGTCGTCGCCGCGGTCGGGAAACGCGCGCAGCATGCGATCGAGGAGATCCGCGGCGCGGACGATGTTGCCGCCAGCCTCCTCGAACAGGTCGAAGAACTCACGGTCACGGGGGGCGATGACGCTGGAGAGTCGCATGGCCGGCGCGGCCAAGCTAGCAGTTGCAATGGATGGCGACGCGCCCGCCACCGGACGCGGTCCACGAGCTACGTAGAAACCACCGAGCGCGAACGGCGGACTTCCCCCGATGACGGCCGCGTCGCACGGGCGTACTTGATCCCGTACCCCTGCCCTCCAGGGCAATGGCCGGTGAGGAGCACAAGGGCGACCTCTCCTTCCGCCCCAGCTCCTCGCCGGCTCCCTGCTCCGCTATCCTCCGCGGCCGCGAAGGGCCGTTAGCTCAGTTGGGAGAGCGCCGCCTCGACAAGGCGGAGGTCACTGGTTCGAGCCCAGTACGGCCCACTACGCAGGCGTTGCGGGGAGATCGTCAGCTGTCGACTCTCGCGCCATGGCCAGACCCGTGACGACGAGCAGGACGCCGAAGGCGAGGAACCCGAGGTCCCAGCCGAGCGGTGCGCCGAGATCGTCGCGGAGGTGATGGATGCCCAGGAGCTGGTGGTTGACCAGGCCCTCGACGACGTTGAAGGCGCCCCAGCCGGCGAGCAGCAGGCCGAGCTGGGCGCGGGGCGCCACTGTGGGCCTGCCAGCGCGCCAGGCTCGGTAGAGCAGCCAGGAGCCAGCCGCGACGCACACCCACGTCGCCACGTGGAAGAGGCCGTCGGCCAATGTGTTCGCCTCGAGGCCCGGGACGGTGCTCGCGGGATGGTCGCCCGTATCGGTGAGCAGGTGATGCCACTGCAGGACCTGGTGAAGCAGGATGCCGTCGACGAAGCCGCCCAGGCCGACGCCGAGCAGCAGCGCGGGCGCCTTGGAGGGTCGCTGTTGGCGGGCGCCGTTCGTCATGCCAGGACGCCGCTACGCGTCCGCGTCGTCGCGCCGGGCGGCGACCTTGTCCTCCAGCTCGGCCATGACACCGGGATCGCGGAGGGTCGTGACGTCGCCGAGCTCCTTGCCGTTGGCGATGTCGCGCAGCAGGCGGCGCATGATCTTGCCGGAGCGGGTCTTGGGCAGGTCGTCGGCCCAGACGATGCGCTTCGGGCGGGCGAGCTTGCCGATCCGCTGGGCGACGTGCTCGCGCAGCTCGGCGATCCGGTCGTCGTCACCGTCCTGGTCCCCCTCGAGCGTGACGAAGGCGCAGATCGACTGACCGGTGTCGTCGTCGGCCTGGCCCACGACAGCGGCCTCGGCGACGCGTGGGTGCGAGACGAGCGCCGACTCGACCTCTGCAGTCGAGAGGCGGTGGCCGGAGACGTTGATCACGTCGTCGACACGCCCGATCACCCAGATGTAGCCGTCAGAGTCCTTGCGGGCGGCGTCACCGACGAAGTAGGTCGTCGGGCCGAACTTCGAGAAGTAGGTCTCCTTGAAGCGCTCGGGGTCCTTGTAGAGCGTGCTCAGCATCCCTGGCCAGGGACCGCGCAGGACCAGCAGGCCCTGGGCGTCGTCGATCTCGTTGCCGTCCTGGTCGACGACGGCCGCGTCGATGCCCGGCAGCGGCCGCGTCGCGGAGCCCGGCTTCGTCGAGGTGATGCCCGGCAGCGGGCTGATCAGCGTGTGTCCGGTCTCTGTCTGCCACCAGGTGTCGATGATCGGACAGCGCTCGCCGCCGATCACGACGTGGTACCAGACCCAGGCCTTCGGGTTGATCGGCTCGCCGACGCTGCCAAGCAGGCGCAGCTTCGACAGGTCGTGGCGCGCCGGATACTCAGCTCCCCACTTCATGCAGGCGCGGATCGCCGTCGGTGCGGTGTAGAAGAGCGTCACGCCGTAGCGGGCGCAGAGCTCCCACCAGATGTCCTTGTCGGGATAGTCGGGCGCACCCTCGTACATCACCGACGTGGCGCCGTTGCAGAGCGGCCCGTAGACGATGTAGGAGTGGCCGGTGACCCAGCCGACGTCAGCCGAGCACCAGAAGACGTCTTGCTCGGGCTTGAGGTCGAACTGGTGCTTGTGGGTCCAAGCCGTGCCGGTCAGGTAGCCGCCGGTGGAGTGGAGGATCCCCTTCGGCCTCGCGGTCGAGCCGGACGTGTAAAGGACGAACAGCGGGTGGCCGGCGTCCAGCGGCTCCGCGGGACACTCCGGGTCGGCCTGCTCGAGCGCCTCGTGGAACCAGACGTCGCGGCCGTCGCGCATCTCGACGTCGTCGCCGGTGTTCTTGACGACCACCACGGTCTCGATCGCCGGCAGGTCGTCGAGGAAGGCGTCGACGCCGGGCTTGACCGGAGCGGTCTTGCCCTTGCGGCGCGCGCCGTCGGCGGTGATCAGCGCCTTCGCCTCGGAGAACTCCATCCGCTCTCGCACCGACTCGGGCGCGAAGCCGCCGAAGACGACGTTGTGCGGGGCGCCGATCCGCGCACAGGCGAGCATCGCGACGACGACCTCGGGAATCATCGGCAGGTAGATCCCGACGACGTCGCCGGCCTCGACGCCGCGATCCTTGAGCGCGTTGGCCAGCCGCTGGGTGTCGCGCAGCAGATCGGCATAGGTGAGGTCGCGCTCCTCGCCCTCCTCCCCACGCCAGTGGAATGCGACGCGGTCGCCGTTGCCGGCCTCGACGTGGCGGTCGAGGCAGTTGTAGGAGACGTTCAGCTTGCCGCCGCTGAACCACTTGTAGAAAGGCGCCTCCGAGTCGTCGAGCACCGTGTCCCAGCGCTCGAACCAGTGCAGGTCCTCCGCCTGCTTGGCCCACCAGCCCTGGGGGTCGCGCGCCGCCTCCGCGTAGATCGCTGGATCGCGCAGCAGCGCCTGGTCGGCGAAATCGGACGGCGGGTCGAAGGTCTCTTGGTCCAGCAGCTCGGCGATCCGCTGCTCGACGTTGGCGTGCGCGCTGGCCTCCATAGGTCTGCTCCTCGTCGCTGGTGGATCGCTTCTACCGTAACCCCCTGCGGTCATACCGCGGTTGGGAAGTGCATGTGCCCGCGGTGGGCGACGCGGTCGACGCCGTCGTCGGGCCAACGGGTGGTCACCGCTTTTGCGCGCGTGTAGAACCTCACCCCCTCGGGCCCGTGGATGTGGTGATCGCCGAACAGCGAATCCTTCCAGCCTCCGAAGGAGTAGAAGGCCATCGGCACCGGAACCGCGACGTTGACTCCGACCATGCCGGTCTCGACCTCGCGCGTGAAGGTGCGCGCCGCCTGTCCGCTGGCCGTGAAGATCGACGCCCCGTTGGCGTAGCTCTGCCGGTTGATCGCCTCGATCGCCTCGTCGAGCGTCTCTACGCGAAGGATCCCGAGCACCGGCCCGAAGATCTCGTCCGTGTAGATGTCCATCTCCTGGCCGACGTTGTCGAAGAGCGTCGGGCCGACGAAGAACCCGCCCGCCGGGAGGTCGGCCTCGCGCCCGTCGACGACGGCGTTCGCGCCGGCCGCTATCCCCCGCTCGATGTACCCGGAGATGCGCTCGCGCGCCTCGGGGGTCACGACCGGGCCCATGTCCGATCCCGGGTCGCCCCCGGGACCGACCTTGATGTCGCGCGCCTTGGCCTCGAGCCGCTCGACGAGCCGGTCGGCGGCGTCGCCGACCGCGGTCGCCACGGAGACGGCCATGCAGCGCTGCCCGGCCGAGCCATAGCCCGCCGCGGTCAGCTGCGTAGCGGCGAAGTCGACGTCGACGTCGGACATGACGACGGCGTGGTTCTTCGCTCCGCCGAGCGCCTGGACGCGCTTGCGCTGTGCGGTCGCCTTCTCGTGGACATACCTCGCGATCGGGGTCGAGCCGACGAACGAGACCGCCGCCACGTCGGAGTGCTCGAGCAGCGCGTCGACAGCGGCCCTGTCGCCGTGCACGACGTTGAAGACCCCGTCGGGCAGCCCCGCCTCGGCATACAGCTCGGCGACCATGTTCGAGACGGAGGGGTCACGCTCGGACGGCTTCAACACGAAGCTGTTGCCGGTCGCGATCGCGACCGGGTGCATCCACATCGGGACCATGATCGGGAAGTTGAACGGCGTGATGCCGACGCAGACGCCGAGCGGCTGGCGGAAGGACAGGGCGTCGACGCCCGTCGACACCTGGTCCGAGTACTCGCCCTGCAGCTGCGACGTGATGCCGCAGGCGTACTCGACCACCTCCATCCCGCGGATCACCTCGCCCTTGGCGTCGTCGACGACCTTGCCGTGCTCGGACGAGATCACTCGCGCCAGCTCGTCGGCGTGCTTGGCGAGCAGCTCGCGGAACGCGAACATCACGCGCGCCCGCCGGGTGAGCGACACGTCGCGCCACGCCTCGAAGGCGTCGCTCGCCGCGGCGACCGCGGCATCGACATCGGCGGGTTCGGCGAGCACGACCTCCGCCTGCTGGACGCCGGTCGCGGGATCCCAGACCGGCGACGTCCTCGCGGACGTCCCGGCGGTCGCGCTGCCTCCGATGCGGTGCTCGATCTTCCGTGCGGTGGTGGTGCTCAACGTGTCCTCTCTTCCTCGTACCCTCCGGAATGCCTGTCGAGCCAGCCGGCGAGCTCCTTCGCGAAGCGCTCCGCCTCTTCGATCAGGAAGAAGTGGCTCGAGTCGTCGTATGTCGTCTGCTCGACATTACGCAGCCGCTCGACCATCCAGTCGCTGCAGGTCGGCGAGCAGATCGGGTCGCGGCCACCGTTGAGGACGAGCGTCGGGCACTCGATCTCCTCGAGGCGGTCCAGCGTGTCGTGCTCGAGGCAGGCGTGGTTCTGAGCGACGTAGCAGGCCGGTAGCCGCGTCTCGCCGCCGATCAGCTGCTCGATGCCGGCGACGACCTCGGGCGAGCGGTTGTAGAAGTCCGCCGACACGAAGTTCGCGACCGAGTGGCGGGCGTGGTCCTCCCAGTTGCCCCGCCACTCGAGCACCTCGCGCATGTTGGTCAGCACCCGGCGGCCGAGCTCGTCGAGGCTCGCGAACGACGCGCAGAGGACGAGGCTGTCGACCCGGTCGGGCGCCATCAGCGCCAAGTGCTGTGCGATCGCGCCACCCATCGAGCGCCCGACGACCTGCACGCGCCCGACGTCGAGCCGGTCGAGCAGCTCGAGCGTGTCGCGAGCCATCGCCTCGGTCGACTCCGGCTCGTCGACCTGCTCGCTGCGACCCGCCCCCCGGTTGTCGAACGCGATCGTCCGATACGAGCCGGACAGCGCCTCGATCTGCGGCCGCCAGGCGGAGAGGTCCCCGGCCAGGCCGTGGATCAGGAGCACGACCGGCCCCTGGCCGCTCTCCTCGCAGTACAGCTGGCCTCGGGACGTGGCGACGTATGGCATCTAGCTACCTCCGCTATTCGCTTGCCCGACCGTCGGCAGGAGCTGATCGAACGACTGGGCGATGTCGGCCGACTCGTCAGCTCGCTTGCCGACCATCGCGCAGGCAATATTGCTGACGTTCAGGTCCGTCGACATGGCGTCGACGATGATCCGCCCGCCGAAGATCACGAGCACCCGGTCGGAGAGCTCGAGCACCTCGTCCATCGCGAGCGAGGTGAACACGACAGCGCAACCGCGGTCTCGCGCCCGTCTGATGTGTTGATGGATCGAGGCTCTGGCCTTGACGTCGAGTCCCCAAGTCGGGTTCGACGCGACCAGCGCGATCGGCTCGCGCGAGAGCTCCCGTGCGAGCAGCAGCTTCTGCTGGTTGCCGCCGGAGAGCGTGCAGGCGTGGGTTCCCGCGTCGGCGGGCCGGATGTCGTATGCCTCGATCAGCTCGGCGACTCGCGACTCGCCCGCGGATCGCCGCCAGGGCTTGATGCTGGCGTCCTCGTCCGTGCCCCCGGCGAGCTGGCCGAGCGCGAGGTTCTCCGTCACCGACAGCTTGCCGACGATGCCGCTCCCCTTGCGATCCGCGGGCACCATGCCGAGCCCGGCGCGGCGCATCGCGCGAGTGTCCCAGTCGTTGACGTCGACGCCGTTGAGGCGCCGGCAGCCCGAGTCCGGCGACGAGAGCCCGGTCAAGACCTCGAACAGCTCCTGCTGGCCGTTGCCCTCGACCCCGGCGATCCCGACGATCTCGCCGGCCGAGACCTCGAGGTCGAGCGCGTCGAGGGCGCGGTGCCCGCGACTGGCGCTGCAGACGACCTGTTCGAGCCGGATGACCGGCGACGACCGATCGATCCGTCGCTCGCTGGGCGGCGGTGGCGGCGCGATGTGTCCTCCCGCCACCGCCTCGCCGAGCTCGCGCTCGGTGATCTTGCCGACCGGCTGAGTCGAGATCCGCCGGCCGTCGCGCAGCACGGTGACCCGGTCGGCGACGGCCACCACCTCGGCGAGCCTGTGCGTGACGAGCACGATGCCCTTGCCGCGTGCGCGCAGGCGGCGGAGGACGTCGAGCAGCGACGCCACCTCCGGCGGAGCGAGCAGCGCCGTCGGCTCGTCGAAGAGCAGGACCTCCGGTTGCGGGGCCAGCACCTTCAGTATCTCGACGCGCTGTTGCGCCTCGACCGGCAGGTCGCCGACCGCGCGATCGAGGTCGAACGACCAGCCGAGCGACTCGGCCGCCGCCTCGACCTGGGCCTCGATCTCGCGCCGCTTGAGCACCAGGCGCGTCGAGGGCGGGCTTCCGAGAGCGACGTTCTCCGCGACGGTGAGCGTCGGCACGAGGCTGAAGTGCTGATGCACGAGCCCGATGCCGTGCGCCATGGCGTCATGAGGCGATCGCAGCGTCACGGGCTCGCCGCGCACTCGCAGCTGGCCCTCGTCCGGCGCCACGTGGCCGAACAGGATGTTCATCAGAGTCGACTTGCCGGCCCCGTTCTCGCCGAGCAGCGCATGGATCTCGCCCGGCTGGACGTCGAAGTCGACGGCCTCGTTCGCCTGAACGCGACCGTAGCCCTTGCTGATCCCGCGCGCGTCGAGCAGCCGGAAGGGCGGCGCCGAGGCGCCGCCCTTCACCGCGGACGGTCGAGTCGTGCCCGACACGTGCGTATCGCCGGATTCAGCGCTCATCGGGGATGTACCCGACGAGGTCGAACAGCACGTGAGCGCCGGGAACGATCAGCGGTCCGCCGATCTCGATGGTCGTCGAGCAGGGCTGCGGCAGGGCGAACTTCGAGCCCCACTCCGCCCACGTCTCGGCGAACCAGATGGCGTCGTCGTGGAACGTCTGCCGCTTGCAGAGGTTGTCCACCGACGAGCCCGCCGCCTCGCAGATCCTCGCGGCGTTGGTCATCAGGTAGTCGACCTGGTTCTTCGCCGGCTGCCCGTAGAACGGATATCCCGGACGGCGCTGCATCCCCTCGGCCAGCGCGCCCGACGAGTCGAACGCCATCTGCTGGCTGAGGAACAGGTACTGCCCGGCGCGCATCGCTTGCGGCTCGTACCCGAGCGGCTCCGGCGCGTCGGAGGTCTCGATCGCCTCGCGCTTCAGCTCCGAGCCGCTGGTCAGAGCGGTCACGGCGATCTCGACACGACAGCCGCGTGCGCCGAGGCCGCTGTAGGGGACGACCGTCTTGGCCGGGGGATTGCTCGGGAAGCGACGCTTCCAGACGGACTCGACGGCCGCGAAGTCGCGCGGGTGCCCGATGTAGACATCCGCCTTGACCACGTCCTCGAGCGAGGATCCGGCGCTGCCCAGGATCGCGTCGAGCCGATCCAGCGCACGCTCGGTCTGAGCCTCGACGGTCGGCTCGAGCCAGGTGTCAGGGCCAGGCTCGCATCCGCGCGGCCAGCTGATCGCCCCGGACTCGTCGAGCTCGGCCGCGGTCTGCCCGGACAGGAACACCCAGTCGCCGCGACGGACGCCGGCCGGCCGCTGGAAGACCCCGCGCGGGAGGTCGTCGGGCTCGCTGAGCGTGACGGTCTTCTCGCCGTCGTCGGGATGGAACGCCAACAGGTCGATCTCGAGCAGCGAATGGCCGATCAGCAGTTGCCTGATCCCGACGCCGCTCTGGGCCGGCTGCCCTTGCGCCTCGAAGTAGCCGTCCTGCGCCGTGAGGCAGCTCGACACCGGCGCCGCCGCGTAGTTGTCGCCGGCGGCGAAGTCGTCCATCGTCGGACGCTCGAGCACGTACCAGTCCCAGATCCGCACGGTGTCGGTCGCCATGTCGCAACCGGCGGCCGCGAGCGTCTTGCGCAGATTCTCGAGGATGAACCCAGCCTCGAGCGCGAGCCGGTCCTGCTGATTGGGGTTCGGTGGGAAGACCGAGGGGGCGACGCCCAGCTCGGACACGAAGTCGGTCGCCAGCTGTCCGGCGGTGAAGACCCAGTTGCCCGCCCTGATCGCCGGGCTGTAGCTCATCAGCGGTCGCGGGGTGTCCTCCGGCAGCACCAGCTCGAGCCGCTTCGGCACTTCTGACGTCTGTGCATTCATTGTCGTCACTCCTTGATCTGGATTCGAGTGAACGGCCGGCCGCATCCGCGCGAAGCGGACGCGACCGGCGTCCGCATCTATGCCTTGCAGCCGAACTCCGTGGGGTCGAGCTTCGTGCCCGAGCCCACCGATCCAAGCTGCGGATCGGTCGTGACCGTGCCCGGAATCTCGAGATCGCCGGACTTGACCGCATCGACTATCTCGGTCTGCCAGCGCTCGATGTTTTCGGCCCCGATCGCCTTCTTCTTGTCACGGAACGGAGCGAGCTTGCCGACGTCGCCGTTGACGAAGTCGTAGTCGAGCACCGCATGGTCCTCGAGTCCCTCGCCCTGCGCCTGGGTGATCAGGTCGTCGATCGCACCGTCGAGGTTGTGGAGGATCGTCGTCAGGATCACGTCCGGCGCCTGCTCGTAGGCGTCGAAGTACGACGGGATCACGTAGACGGGCTTCGACGCATCGCGTGCCGCCTCGTAGATCCCGACCACCGCCGAATCGGTCGCGGAGAGGATCACGTCGACCCCGGCCGAGATCATCGACTGGGCCGCGGCCCTGGCCTTGTCGGTATCGGTCCACGTCTCGATGTACGTCTGGGTGAACTTGATGTCGGGGTTGATGCAGCGCGCCCCGAGCGCGAAGCCCTCGGCCTGCCGCGTGATCGCCGCGAACTCGAAGGCGTTGACCGAGCCGATGTGGTCGACCCCGGGCATCATTGCCACCAGCGCGCCCGCCATGAACGAGCCGTCCTGCTGCTGGACGTCCCAGTAGCACATGTTCGGGGGATCGGTCTTCTCCTCTTCCGGGGTCGGCTGGACCGGACCGACGCAGACCGTCACGTCCGGGAACCTGCGCGCGACCTCGCGTGCCTGCACCGCCATCCCCCCGTGGATGAACATCAGCAGGTCGACGCCCGACGAGGCGAACGAGTTGCCTTGACGAAGGAACTCGTCCGGTGTCACCAGGCTGCCCACGAACTCCATGTCCAGCCCGTGCTCCTTTGCGGCGCGGCTCGCTCCGTCGTACACGGAGTTCGAGAACGACTTGTCGTTCTTGGCGCCCTCGGACATCAAGGCAACCTTGAAGTCGCCGTTGCCGCCACCGCCACCGTCTCCGTTGGCGGAGCCGCTCGACGAGTCGTCCGATCCGCCACACGACGCGATCGCGACGGCAGCGATCACGATCAGTAGGAGACCGCCGATCCGCCGGATCTGGGAGACCAAGTTGCGCGGCCTCCGATCTGATTCTGGAACCTCATGCCTCTGTGCATTCATGTCCTACGCCTTCCTTGGCTTTGGCGTTTCTCTAACTGACACATGCCTTCACCCCTTTTGACCGATCCACGGGATCGTGGTGGCACTCGGGTAACGGGCGCGACGCCCGATTACGACCGCCAAGACGGCGGCCAGGTAAGGCAAGGCGACCCAGACGTCGACCGGAACGCTCTCGAGCGCATCGATCGCCGCGACCTGGAACTGAAGCGCTTGGGTGATCCCGATCAACAGGCACACCAGGAGCGCGCGCCCCGGATACCACCGCGCCACGACGACGACGCCCAGCGCGATGAAGCCACGGCCGGCGGTCATCCCGCTGACGAAGCGCCCCGACGTCGCGAGCACCAGCACGGCGCCGCCGAGGGCAGCCAGTGTCGATCCGATGACGACGGCGATCGAGCGGTAGAGGCGCACGCTGTAGCCCGCCGAGTCGAGCGCGCTCGGGTTCTCGCCCGCGGACGTCGTCCGCAGCCCCCACCAGGTGCCCTTCAGGAACCAGGCGCAGACCGGCACGAGCGCGACGGCGCCATAGACGAGGATCGAGTGGTCGAAGAACATCTCCCCGATCCAGGGGATGTCCGAGAGCAGCGGGATCGGCAGGCGCGGAGCGAGGGTGCCCTTCGCCGACTGCGTATAACGCTCGAACAGCGCGGCGGTGACGCCGAGCGCGAGGATCGTGAACATCAACCCCGTGATGATCTGGTTGAGGCCGAGGCCGACGTAGAGCCAGGCGAGGACGATCCCGGTCAGGACTCCTACCGCGAGGCCGAGCGCGAGCCCGGCGATCAGGCTGTCGGTGCTCGTCACCGCTACCGCGGCGAAGAACGCGCCCAGAGCCATGCAGCCCTCGATCCCGATGTTGAGCACGCCGGCCCGCTCGGAGATGAGCTCTCCCAAGGACGCCAGCAGCAGCGGGACCATCAGCTGCACGCCGACGACCACCAGGGCGATGAACGCTGCCTCGGACACGGTCAGCCCTTTCCAGCCGTCGGTCGGAGCACTCGCGTCGCCAGCAGCGTGATCACCAGCGAGCCGACGATCACGGCGCCGAGCGAAGGCGAGATGCCCGCATTGGCAAAGAGGTTGTCGCTGCCCACGCGCAGCGCCGCGAACAGCACCGCCGCGGGGACGATCAGGATCGGGCTCGACCTGGCGACGAGTGCGACCGCGATGCCGATGAAGCCGTAGTCGGCGGAGAAGCCGTTGTAGAGCGCGCCGTTGACGCCGAGCACGCTGATCGCGCCCGCGGCGCCGGCGCAGCCGCCGGCCAGCAGGAAGGTCGTCGTCGTGATGCCGCGAATGCCGACGCCCGCCTGGCGCGCGGCGCCCTCGCTGAGGCCGGTCACGCGCATCTTGAAGCCGAGTCGCGTATGCCGCAGGATCCACCAGACCCCGGCGGCCACGGCGAGCGCGAGCAGCACCGCCGTGTTCAGCGGCGTGTTGGTCCACAGCTCCGGGAAGCGCGCCGCGGGAATCACCGGCTGGGTCTGCTGACCGACGCCGGGGACCGGCCAGAGCACCGACACCGCGTAGTTCGCCAGGGCAAACGCGACGAAGTTGAGCATCAGCGAGGTGATCATCTCGTTGGCGCCGGTCCACGCCCTGAGGACACCCACGACGCCCGCCCAGAGAGAGCCCCCGACCACTCCTCCGGCCACCGAGACCAGCAGTGCCACGACCACCGGCGTCGACGGCGCGAGCGACAGCCCGACCCCGGCCGAGGCGATAGCCCCGACGTACATCTGGCCCTCGCCGCCCACGTTGAGGAAGCCGGACGTGTAGGGCAACGCGAACGCGAGCGCAGTGAGGACGAGGATCGCGGCGACGATCGCCGTCGATCCGACGTTGAACGGGGAGCCGAACGCCCCCTGCCACAGCGCCTGGAAGGTCTCGACCGGATTCGCGCCCAGGGCGATCACGAGAACGGACATCAGCCCGGCTGTCAGCGCAAGCGCTCCCGCGAGGCGGACGGCGGCCCGTACTGGCGCCGCCTTCCACCATCCGTCCCGGCGCGAGCCGACGGCCACTGGCGGGGCCGAGGCGAGTCCGGTCGAGTCCATTCTCATCGGCTATCCAGTTCGCACGCTGGGACTCAACCGCAGCGAATCAGCTTTACGGGATAGTGCTGTAGCTCGACCGCTCCGGCAGCCGTGATGTGCAGGACGTTCCCGACCTGCACGCCAGCCTTCGAGTCGGGCGTGATGACGTTCGGCTGAACCACGAGGACGGTCCCCTCCTGGTAGGCGTAGTCCTCCGGATGGGTCGCGCCACGCGTCCGGCGCGTCCGCAGGATCGGAGGCAGGTAGGCGCCGCCGAATCCGTGCACGAGGTCGTCCCAGATGCTGAAGCCGGCGTCGTGGATGGCCTCGGCGCGGTCCATTACCTCGCCGATCGTCGTACCGGGCCGCAGCGAGTCGCGGATGTCCTCGTACACCTTCACCGCGACGTCGTGCATCTCCTGATAGAGCGGGGTCGGTTCGGCGTCGACGGTGAACGTGCGCAGGATCTGACCCGCGTAGCCCCAGAACGTCGTGCTGATCTCCGTGACGACCGCGTCACCGGACTGGATCGTGCGATCCGGGTGATACTGGTGAGGGACGCACACGCTCGGGTCGCTCATCGGTGTGCTGAGGGTGAAGTGGATGAGGTTCGTTCCGCGCTCGCCGAGGTACTGGTCCTCGACGATGCGGGCGATCTCGTACTCCTTCATCCCGGGCTTGATCTCGGCCTCCATGGCCGCGACGGCGCGATCGTTCATCGCTGAGGCGATGCGCGTGTAGTGCATCTCCTCGTCGCTCTTGATCAGCCGCAGCTTCTGGTAGGAGGGGTTCAGGTCGACGATGTCCGAGCAGTTCAGGTCCCTCTTGAAGACCTCCATGTCGGCGAAGCGAACCGGACCGATGAAGCCGATTCGGCTGAGCTGCGGCACACCCTTCTTGACCACGTCGACGACCGTGGCGGCCTGCTCTGCGGGCGTGTCGCCCCCATAGCGGACGTCTGAGAGCGGCGTGATCCGCTCGGCGTCGGGCACGTGGTTCCAGAGGCGCACGACCAGGGTCGGATCGCCCTTGCGCGGGAACACGAAGTAGCTCTCGACCAGCGGCGGCCAGTTCGAGAAGTACTGCACCGACGTCTCGAGGATCGCTGTGGCGCCACCGACGATCGCGACGTCCACGTCGTTGGCGTCCATCATCTCGCGCAGGGCCTCGTGGCGGCGCTTGAGCTCGGCTTCCGAGTAGCGCGGGAAGCCATTTACGTTCTCGACCTCGTCGATCGATGGAACGCTCACCTGACTGCTCATCATTCGTCTCCTAGAGTCGGGAACGAGCGGGACACGGGCCGTCCCGCCCTGCTGGTGCTGAGAAGGGAATTCACTCGACCGCTCACGCCGCCCCATCGCCGTGAAGCATTCGCCGGAGGATCAGGTCGTGGGCGTTGCGGAGATGCTCGAGAGTCGTCGCCTCCACCTCGTCGCCGTCGTTGGCGCGAGCGGCCTCGAGGATCCGCCCGTGCTCGTCGTCGACCTCGCCCTTGACCCAAGAGTCTCTGTGCAGCCAGAGATATCGGTCGGTCTCTCTCGTGAGACGATCGATCGTCTGGATCATCCGCCAGCGGTTCGACTGCGCGTAGATCTGGCGGTGGAACGACGCGTTCGCGTCCAGCCAGGCTCGGAAGTCGTCGGCCTGGGCCGCGTCGTGCATCTGCTCCATCAACCGCTCCATCACGATGATCTGGGCTCGCCCGACGTTGGAGAGCCCGATCCGCGTGGCGAGCGGCTCGAGAGCCTCCCGAATCTCGTAGATCTCCTGTAGCTCGGCGACCGAGATCGAGGTCACGCGCCCTTGGCCGTTGGCGATGCTCAGCAGGCCCTCCGCCGCCAGCACCCTGAACGCGTCGCGCACCGGGATCCGGCTCACTTCGAGCTCGCGTGCCAGTACGGATTGGTTCAGGACGGCGTCGGCCGGCACTTCGCCACTGACGATCCGGTTGCGAATCACGTCGAGGACGCGCTGCATCGTGGTCTCGCCGTCGGCCCCGTCCGTGCTGCTGATTGCTTGGTGCATGGCCACTGTATACAGCTTTGGCCGATTGGTGTCAATCCCGGTATAGGTACGCCGTTATTTCCATACTTGACGAACAGAAGGCCATACCTGTATACAGCTGGTATGACTTCGAAGGCACGCCAAAAGTCCGAATCCCAACGACGGCCAGAAGCTGTCTCGAACAACGGCAACGTGGGCCACTGGGGCCTGCGAATCGCCGGCCAGGAGGTCGAGAGCCAGTCCGGCGAACGGCTCGAGGTCCTCAACCCCGCGACGGGCTCCTTGCTCGGCACCGTGGCGAACGCCGAGCGCGCCGACGTCGACCACGCCGTCGAAGTGGCGAAGGACGCGTTCGAGTCAGGCGTCTGGCGGGACATGGCGATCTCCGAGCGCGCGCGTCGCCTCCACGCCTTCGCCGACAACATCGAGCAGGAGATCGAGCGGCTCTACCTGCTCGAGACGCTCAACAACGGCCGCCCGATAGCGGAGACGCGCGCCCAGATCGCGCGCCTGCCGGAGTGGTACCGCTACAACGCCGCGCTGCTGGTGAGCGACCGCGACCACGTCATCCACATGCCGGGGCCCTACCACACCTACACGAGCCGCTTCCCGCTCGGCGTGGCCGGCATCCTGTCGTCGTTCAACCATCCGCTGATGATCGGCTCGAAGAGCCTCGCCGCGGCCCTGGCGACGGGCAACAGCGTCGTGCTCAAGCCCTCGGAGCAGACGCCGTTCACCAGCCTGCTGCTCGGCGACATCGCGACACGGTCGGGCATCCCCGACGGTGTGCTGAACGTGATCGTCGGGCTCGGTCCGGTGGCGGGCGCGCGCCTCGCCGAGCACCCGGACGTCGACAAGGTGACCTTCACCGGCGGCACGGAGGTCGGCCGTCAGATCGCTATCGCGGCCGCCCCGCGCTTCGCGAAGACGGCGCTCGAGCTCGGCGGCAAGGGTCCGGTGCTCGTGTTCGCCGACTCGCCGTTCGAGGAGTCGGTCGCCGGAGCCGCCTTCGGCAGCTTCGTCGGCGCTGGCCAGACCTGCATCGCAGGGACGCGCATCCTCGTCGAGCGCTCGATCCACGACGAGTTCGTGGAGCGCTTCGTCGCTCAGGCGAAGCGGATCAGGATCGGCGATCCCACGCTTGCCGAGACCCAGCTCGGCCCGCTCATCTCGAAACGCGCGCAGGAGCGGGTGCTCGGAGCGATCGAACACGCCGTGGAAGACGGAGCCACCGTCGCGGTCGGCGGGAAGGCGCCCGTCGTCGAGGGCTGCGAGAGCGGGTTCTTCGTCGAGCCCACCGTGCTCGTCGGCGCCCACAACAGGATGTTTGCCGCCTGCGAGGAGTTCTTCGGGCCCGTGGCGACGGTCATCCCGTTCGACGACGAGGCCGATGCGCTGGCGCAGGCGAACGACTCCCGCTTCGGCCTCGGCTCGACGATCTGGACGCGCGACGTCGCACGCGCGCACCGGCTGTCCGCGGGGCTCCTCCACGGAATGGTGTGGGTCAACGACCACCACCGCCTCGACCCGGCGTCGCCTTGGGGGGGCGTGCGCATGAGCGGCACCGGCCGCGAGGGTGGCTGGGAGTCGTTCCACGAGTTCACCCACGTCCGCTCGACGACGATCCGCGTCGACCCCCAGCCCGTCGACTGGTACGGCGGCGCGACCGACAGGCTCAACTGATGAGCGTCGAAGGCCTGCGGCTCACCCTCGAGGACGGCACGATGGAGGCCGTCGTCGACCATGGGGACGGCAATCTGTTCACCGTCGCGATGTGCGACGAGCTGTCGCGGTGGCTGCTCGCGCCACCAGCCGGCGCCCACGTCCTCCGGCTGCGGGCGGTCGGAGACGCGTTCTGCCTCGGCCGTGAGCGGGCGGCGGTCGGCGCCGCCGCGCTTCGCGCCGAGACCGAAGCGCTGATCCGCCTGAACCGAGCGATCGCCGGCAGTGACCTGATCACCGTCGCCGAGGTCCAAGGCGACGCGGCCGGCTATGGCGTCGGCTTGGCGGCCATCTGCGACATCTCGGTCGCGGCCCCGTCGGCTCGCTTCTGGTTCCCCGAGGTCGAGATGGACCTCGCGCCGAGCATCGTCCTCGTCTGGCTGGCCCCGACGATCGGGAGGAAGCAGGCCCTGCTGCTGACAGCGACCGGCGAGGCGATCGACGCACGCAGAGCTGCCGAGCTGGACCTGATCACCGAGGTCGCCGCCTCTGACGATCGATTGGCCGCCGCCGTCTCGGAGCACGTCGCGGTGCTGCGCTCGCACTCGCCGACGGTCCACGCGGACATCAAGCGATTCGTCACGCGGACCGCCGGCTGGACCGCCGACGAGGCCTACGAGCTGGCGGCCGAGAAGTTGACCAATGCCGGCCTGGCCCGCCAGCTCGGCGCATCGGAGCAGCGGCGTGGCTGACTCCGCGGGCGCGCGGAGGCGATCGATCGATGTCCACTCCCACCTCCTCCCGGAGGAGTGCTACGAGATCCCGACAGCCGACGGAACGGCTCTGCTGACCGAGGTCGACGGACGGCTCCTATTGGACGGCTTCCCGATCGAGACGACCCGCCGGGAGCTGTCCAACCCGGACGTTCTCCTGGCCGACATGGACCGCGCGGGAATCTGGATGCGCGCCGTCGCGCCGCCGCCGTACGCGTTCGCCGCGGATGCCCCAGGCGATCGCGCCGCGCCGTTCGCGTCGGCGGTCAACGACGGCGTAGCGGCGGCCTGCGCGAGGGCTCCGGAGCGCCTGGTCGGGCTCGGCATCCTCCCGCTGGGGGACCTCGGCCTTGCTCGGGCGGAGCTCGACCGGCTGCTCGAGAAGCCCGCCTTCGTCGGCGTCACGGTCCCCCCGCTGGTCGCGGCTCGCTCATTCGATCGCGACCCGCTGCGAACGATTCTGGGCGAGGCGGTGCGACACGACATGGCGGTGCTCGTCCACCCGATGCAGATGTGCGGGCCCGGATTGGACCATCACTACCTGCGCAACCTGCTCGGGAACCCGGTCGAATCGACGGCCGCGATCGGGGCGCTGCTGCTCAGCGGGCTGTTCGAGGAGCTCCCGGACCTGCGAATCGCCTTCGTCCACGGCGGCGGCTGTGCTCCCTGGCTGCTCGGCCGCTGGGACCACGGCTGGAGGTCGCGCGCCGACGTGCGAGCGGACTCCACCGCGCCGCCGAGCGAGACATTTCACAAGCACGTCTACGTCGACCTGCTAACCCACGACGATCTCGCTGCTCGCTTCCTGCTCGCGCGCGGCGACCGCGAGCACGTGCTGCTCGGCTCGGACTATCCGTGGGACATGGGCGAGAGCGACCCGATCGGCGCCGCGCTGCGAGCCGGCGCCGACCTCGAGCAGCTGGCAGCGAACGCGCGACGCTTCCTGGGGCTGGACGCCGTAGAGGCGACGACCGGAATCGAACCGGTGTAAACGGCTTTGCAGGCCGCTGCGTAGCCACTCCGCCACGTCGCCAGGTAGTCCGGGCTGAAGCCTACCGGCGCGCGCAAGGCGCGCCGGTGGCTGGGATGTCGCTGTCCCTCGAAGGCTAGGCGCCGAGGCGCTGCTCGAGGTCTTCGAGCTGAGCACGGATCTGGGCGGGGAGCCGATCGCCGAACTTGGCGAGGTGCTCCTTGACCTGGGGCAGCTGGGCCTCGAGCGCGTCCGGATCGACACGCAGCAGCTCGTCGAGGTCAGCGGCGTCGATGTCCAGGCCATCGGTGTCGAGACCGGACGCCTCGGGGACCAGGCCGAACGGCGTGTCCTTCGTGGCGCCCTCGCCGTTGGCGCGGCGGAAGACCCACTCGAGCACACGGCTGTTCTCGCCGAAGCCCGGCCAGAGGAACCGGCCGTCCTCGTCCTTGCGAAACCAGTTGACGTAGAAGATCTTCGGCAGGACCGCGCCCTCGCGCTCGCCGATCTTCAGCCAGTGGGCGAAGTAGTCGGCCATGTTGTAGCCGCAGAACGGCAGCATCGCGAACGGGTCGAAGCGCAGCTGGCCGACCTGACCGGCGGCGGCGGCCGTCGTCTCCGAGGACATGGTCGCGCCGAGGAAGACGCCGTGCTCCCAGTTGCGCGCCTCGGCGACCAGCGGCACGACGCTCGCCCGGCGGCCGCCGAACAGGATCGCGTCGATCGGCACGCCGGCGGGGTCCTCCCACTCCGGCGCGATCGCGGGATCCTGGGCAGCGGGAGCCGCGAAGCGAGCGTTCGGGTGCGCGGAGGGGGTGTCGGACTCCGGCGTCCAGTCGTCGCCGTGCCAGTCGATCAGGTGGGCGGGCGGCTCGTCGGTCTTCCCCTCCCACCAGACGTCGCCGTCATCGGTCTTGGCGCAGTTGGTGAAGATCGTGTTGCTCTCGATCATCGCCATCGCGTTCGGGTTCGTCTTCTCCCCCGTGCCCGGCGCGACGCCGAAGAACCCGGCCTCCGGGTTGATCGCGTAGAGGCGGCCGTCGGCGCCGAACTTCATCCAGGCGATGTCGTCGCCGATCGTCTCGACGGTCCACCCCTCGAGCGTCGGGATCAGCATCGCGAGGTTCGTCTTGCCGCAAGCCGACGGGAAGGCAGCGGCGATGTACTTGCTCTCCCCCGCCGGCGAGGTCAGCTTGAGGATCAGCATGTGCTCGGCCATCCAGCCCTCGTCGTGCGCCATCACCGATGCGATCCGCAGCGCGAAGCACTTCTTGCCGAGCAGCGCGTTGCCGCCGTAACCCGACCCGTACGACCAGATCTCGCGCGTCTCCGGGTAGTGAACGATGTACTTGTTGTCTGCGTTGCACGGCCAGCTGACGTCCTCGACGCCGTCTGCCAGCGGCATGCCGACCGAGTGCACGCACGGGACGAAGTCGCCGGTCTCACCGAGTGCGTCGAGTGCAGCCTGGCCCATGCGAGTCATGACGCGCATCGAGACGGCGACGTAGGGCGAGTCGGTCAGCTCGACACCGATATGGGCGATCGGCGAGCCGAGCGGACCCATCGAGAACGGCACGACGTACATCGTGCGCCCCTCCATGCAACCGTCGAAGAGCTGGCCGAGGCTCTCGCGCATCTCGGCGGGAGCGCGCCAGTTGTTCGTCGGGCCGGCGTCGGCCTCGTCCTCGGAGCAGATGAAGGTGCGGTCCTCGACGCGTGCCACGTCGCCCGGATCCGAGAGGGCGAGGTAGGAGTCGGGGCGCTTGTCGTCGGAGAGGCGCTCGAAGGTTCCCGCGTCGACGAGCGTCTGACAGAGCGAGTCGTACTCCTCGGCGCTGCCGTCGCACCAGTGGATGGCGGCCGGCTTGGTGAGGGCGGCGATCTCCTCCACCCAGGCGACGAGCTTCTTGTTCTGAGTGGGGGGTGCGGTCATCTCGCTC
The DNA here is from genome assembly GCA_035630455.1 of Thermoleophilaceae bacterium. GTDB lineage: Bacteria > Actinomycetota > Thermoleophilia > Solirubrobacterales > Thermoleophilaceae > JAAYBF01. Next base: position 26,997 of record DASQKP010000008.1, on the reverse strand, counting down.
ATGGGGGTCACGACGGGGGTCTGCTCCTCGGTGGCTGGCATTCCAGGCGCTACGGGCGCTTCGGGGGACCGAAGACGGTACCGGACCGCCGGGCGGGTAGGCGGCCGGCAGCCCGCTACCCGCGTGCGGTTTGCGGCAAACCAGGGCAGCGCGCCCGACCGCCCCCTGGCTATACTCGCCGCTCGCGCGGCTGTAGCTCAGCTGGCTAGAGCGTCTGCTTGCCATGCAGAAGGTCGTGGGTTCGAATCCCATCAGCCGCTCCTCGGAAAGCCCCGCTCCGGCGGGGTTTTCTCGTTCTTGGGGCGCTCCGCCTCAGCATGTCGGCCCATGTTCAGCTTCGCACCGCTGGGGTAATCGCCGAGGAGGCGACCAAGGGAGCAACCGGATGACTGAGCGACGCGACGTGCACGACCCGCTGGTGGACGAGGCCGAGGAGGCGGCCGCCGAGGAGGCCGCGGAGATCGGCGGCCCCGATCCAGAGCCCGGGGTCGATCCGGCCCAGCGCCCGGTGGTCGAGGGCGGCGAGGGTTGGGCAGAGGGGTTCGAGGGCGCGGAGGAGCAGCTCGAGCGCAATGCGTCGCACGAGGACCGCGGGGCGGACCCGATAGGGGATGCCGGCGAGGACGAGGAGGACGCGGGCAGCACCTACGGCGAGGCCGACCACGCGGGGGCGCAGGGCGACGGCTCCTGAATCGCGAGGTGAGCCTATTGTCCGTTGCATGGCCTACACGACCGCAGAGGGACGACAGGAGCTCCTGGAGTCGCTCGCCGACGCGATCGACGATCTCGGCTTCGCGCTGGCGACGCTGGGAGCCGCCTACGAGCAGCTCGACGTGATGTCGGCCGACAAGCTCGAGGAGGAGCTGTTCGGGCCGGTCCAGCGGGCCTATGGCCGGGCGAAGCGGACCTATGGCGCATTCGCGGAGCGGGCCGGGCTGGAGGCCGAGTCGTTCGGCCCCCAGGAGGCCGGGCTTCCGTCGACCGGCGCGATCGGGTTCATCGGCGAGGCGGTCAACGCCATCGCCTCCGCCGGCGGCAAGCTCGCGACGCTGCAGGACGCCCCCCAGCTGCTCGAGGTCGGCGACGTCGAGCTGCGCCGGGGCGTGGCCGAGGTGCGCGAGCTGATCGACCCGCTCGCCCACGTGGCGCGCGACCTGCTGCGCCGCCTCGGCCGCTAGGACGCCGTCGCGATCAGCGCCAGCTTCTCCGCCCGCGGCAGCCGCTTGATCCGCGCCTCCTCGCGCAGCGCTGCCGAGCGGTCGGCCGCCTCGAACACAGCCGCCAGCTCCACCGGGCGACGGCTGCGCGTGTAGCGGCTAGCCGTGCCGGCGCCATGCTCCCCCACCCTGCGCTCGACGTCGGTCGTCCAGCCGCAGTAGAGGCTGTCGTCGGCGCAGCGCAGCAGGTAGACGAATGCCATGCTGGGGACTTCGATGCCGCGCATCGTCGACCTCTCCGCTTCCCGCCTGACAGCCCAGCTCTTGGCGGGCGAGCCGGCGCGCAGTCCGACCGCGGTGGCGGAGCGGCTGCTGGCGATCCAGGGCCAGGACCTGCGCGGGGCGCGGCTGGCGGTGCGGGCGCGAACGAGCGGCCTGTCGGTCGCCGACATCGACGGCGCGCTGGCCGACCGCTCGCTGCTGATCACCTGGGTCAACCGCGGCACGCTGCACCTGATCCGCTCCGAGGACTACCCGTGGCTGCACGCACTGACCGCGCCGACGCTGCTGACCGCCAACGCGCGGCGGCTCGAGCAGGAGGGCGTCGGCCAGGCCGCCGCGGAGCGCGGCGTGTCGGCGATCGAGCGCGCGCTCGTCGAGCACGGGCCGCAGACCCGTGACCAGCTGCGCGAGCAAGTCGCCGCGGCCGCCGGCGAGCCCGCCGGCAAGGCGCTGCTCCACGTGCTGCTGCTCGCCAGCCTGCGCGGCCTGACGGTGCGTGGGCCGATGATCGGCAAGCAGCAGGCCCACGTCCTGGTGCGCGACTGGCTCGGCGAGCCGGAGCCGATCGACCGTGACCGGGCGCTCGCTGAGCTGGCACGGCGCTACCTCGCCGGTCACGGCCCCGCGAACGACCGCGATCTCGCCCGCTGGGCGGGCCTGCCGCTGCGCGACGCCCGCGCCGGCCTCGAGGCGATCGCGCCGGAGCTGGAGCAGCGCGACGACGGCCTGGTCGACCTCGCCGGCCGGCCGCCGGCCGCGGCCCAGCCGCCTCCCCCGCGCCTGCTCGGCCCGTTCGAGCCGCTGTTGCTCGGCTGGACGTCGCGCGAGCCGATCCTCGGCGACAACGTCTCGGTGGTCACGATCAACGGGATCTTCAAGCCGATCGCGCTGGTTCGCGGCCGTGCGGTCGCCACTTGGACGATGCCGAAGGGACAGGTGGAGCTGGCGCCGTTCGGCCGCCTGCCCGCCTCCGACCGCAAGGCGCTCGAGGGCGACGCCGCCGATCTGACACGGTTCCTCGCGTCATGACTCGTTACGTCGCCTTCCTGCGCGGGATGAACGTCGGCGGTCACCGCATCGCCAACTCCGAGCTGTGCGCGGCCTTCGAGGAGATCGGCCTGCCGGACGCCGCGACCTTCCGTGCCAGCGGCAACGTGATCTTCGACGCGCCCGACGGCGGCCGCCGCTCCGATATCGCCGCGAAGATCGAGCAGGGTCTCGAGCAGGCCCTCGGCTACGCCGTGCCCGTCTTCCTGCGCGACGCCGCCGAGACGCGCGCGATAGCCGCGCACGAGCCGTTTCCCGCCAAGCAGGTCGACGCGTCGAAGGGCAAGCTCCAGGTCGTCCTGCTCGCCTCGAAGCCGAGCGCCAAGACCACCGAGGACGTCCTCGCCCACGCCAGCGACAAGGACCGCCTCGCGATCGAGGGCAGCGAGCTCTACTGGCTGCCGAGCGGCGGCACGCTCGACTCCGAGCTCGACCTCAAGGCGATCGCCAAGCTGCTCGGCGGCCTGTCGACGATGCGCACGAAGGGCACAGTCGACCTGATCGCCGCCAAGCACTGCGCCGAGTAGGCCGGAGGGCGCTTCAAGCGACGACGCGCAGGTGCCTGAACGGCCGTCCGCGCAGCTCGCGCACGACGGCGTCGACGAGGCGCTCCTCGTTCTGGACCCGGCCGTCGGTCACCGCGTCGATCAGGCTCCGCTTGCGCTGCAGAAGCTCCGCCATCGTCTCGTCGATCGTGTCCGGAGCGAGCAGGTACCAGGCCGTGACGGCGCTGTCCTGGCCGATGCGGTGGAGGCGGTCCTCCGCCTGGTCGTGGCGGGCGGGAGTCCAGTCGAGCTCGAGGAATGCGACGTTCGAGGCCCGCGTCAGCGTGATGCCCTGCGAAGCGGCGCGCATCGAGCAGACGATCAGCTGCGGGCCGTCCTCCTCCTGGAAGGCGTCGACGGCGCGCTGACGGGCCTGGGTCGAGTCGGCCCCGAGGATGTGAGCGGCGTCGGGGAAGCGCTCGATCACCGCCTTCTGCGTCGCGATGTGCTCGGCGAATACGACCAGCGGCTCGCCCGACTCGAGGAAGTCGGCGATCCAGGCGAGAGCGGTCGGCAGCTTGCCGCGGGCCGCGAGCTGGCGCAGGTTGTTCAGCCGCACCAGCTGCTCGGCGCGCAGGGCGGCGGCGATCTTCGCGTCGAGCGTGCCGAGGTCGAGCGGCAGCGTCTGCAGCCAGGCGATGACGTCCTGCTCGGCGAGCCGGTACTCGTGCTCGTTGGAGAGCAGCACCGGCACCGTGTCCTGACGCTTGGAAGGCAGCTGCGGCAGCACCTGCTGCTTCGTGCGGCGGACGTAGCAGACGGCGCGCAGGTTCCAATGCAGGCGGTCGTCGGCGCCGGCGGCGCGGAAGCGGCGTGAGAGCCGCGCGCCACTGCCGAACTCGCGCAGCCGCCCGAGCACGCGCAGCTGCGCGATCAGCTCGTCGGGGCGGTTGAGGATCGGCGTGCCCGTCAGGGCCAGGCGCAGCGCGTCGTCGGGCAGCCCGGCGGCCAGCTCCAGCGCGGCCTTGGTGCGCCCGGCGCGCGGGTTCTTGACGTAGTGCGACTCGTCGAGCACCAGCGCGCGCGGCTCGTGGTCGAGCAGCCTTCGCAGATGGGCCTCGAGGATGTCGTAGTTGAGGACGACGATCTCGGCCTGTTCGGTGGCCGTGGTCCACGTCGCCTCGGTGCGGCCGTCGAGCACCGCGACACGACGGTTCGGCAGCCAGATGCCGGCCTCGCGCTCCCAGGTCAGCTTCATGCTCGCCGGGCAGACGACGATCGCCGGGAAGGCGTCGTCGGCCTCGAGCGCGGCGAGCGCCTGCACGGTCTTGCCGAGTCCCTGCTCGTCGGCGATGAACGTCCGGCGCCGAGCGAGCGCGTAGCGGACGCCGGCGCGCTGGAACGGGTGCAGCTCGCCGCCGAGCGAGAGGTCGCGCAGCTCGGCGTCCTCGGCGTAGGAGAGCGCGACGGTCTCGGACGCGCGCTCGTGCTCCTCGACGATCTCGTCGAGCATGTCGCGCGCGCGCTCGTCGAGCGCAACACCGGGATGCGCGGCGACGAACTCGGCGAGGTGCTGGGCGAGCGCCGGGTCGGCCGGGACCGCGACGCCCCAGGCGGAGTCGCGGTTGAAGACGCGGGCGCTGCGCGGAACGGGCTTCGCCTCGGGCAGCTGCTTGAAGTCGCGCGCGACGGCCGGATCCCAGATCGTGAAGAGCGTCAGCTCGGGCTCGCCGTCCTCGCCGATCTCCACCCCGAGCTCGGCCGGGGCGGGCATGCCACCCGTCGCGAGCTGGCGGATGCAGGCCTGGGCGAGATCGTCGATCCGGGTCCCCTCCAGCCGCGCCAGGCGGGACGACGTGGCGGGGTCGAACGGGAAGACGACGCGGTCCTCGCCGGTCACGATGCCGCCCTCGAGACCCGTCGACGGCGGGTCGCCGACGACCGTGCGTACGACGAAAGCACCCGCTCCCTCGTGGATCACGACCGACACGAGCGCCTGCCAGCGGTCCGAGTCGGTCAGGAAGGCGGTGACGTCGGGCTCGACGACCAGCTCCGGGAACTGCTCGAGCAGGTCTGCCACCACCTTCGCCGATCCGGTCTCCGCCGGCACCCGCCAGTGCTTGCGGCGCCAGTCGAACCAGCGGCCCGGCAGCTGCTTGACCGCCTCGTTGAGGTCCTCGTCGAACGGGAAGTCGAAGACCAGCTCTCGCTTCGACCGATCCTCGACCAGCATCCACACCCTGCCCTGGGCAGGTCCCTGGTTGCTGTCGACGGGTGACTGCATCAACCCAACGAGACTAGTGAGGCGAGCGGCCGCGGTGCGTCAACGCGCTTGCAGCTCGGCGTCGAGCGCCGCGTTGACGAGGGCGTCGGCGCGCGTGTTCGATTCGCGGCGGACACTGCGGACCCGCCAGTCAGCGAAGCCGCGCAGCGCCTCCATCGACTCGAGGTAGAGCGGCTTGAGCCCCGCGTGCTTGACGCGGTAGGCGCCGGAGATCTGCTTCGCGACCAGCTCGGAGTCGTTGATCACCTCGACGTCGTCGGCGCCCAGCTCGCGCGCCAGCTCCAGTCCCAGCAGCAGCGCCCGATACTCGGCGACGTTGTTGGTGGTCTCTCCGATGTAGGCGCCGCGCTCCAGGAGCACCTTCCCGTCGGGATCGGCGGCGACGGCGCCGACGGCGGCGGGGCCGGGATTGCCCCGCGCGCCCCCATCGACGTTGACAACGACCTTCACCGACCGGCCGGCGCGTCGATCGCCGGAAAGCTGCCCTTGGCCCGGACGCGCCGTCGGTCGGTCATCGGGTCGTGGGTGCCGGGCACCCCGCCCTGAGCGCGCCGGTCGACGATCACCTCGACGTTTGGCTCGTCTTCGTAGTGCTCGACGAGCTTCTCGTACAGCTCGTCCTCGAGCGCCCTCGGAATCACGCAATAGATCATGAGACAGCTCCTCCTTCCACCACCAGCCGGCCCTCCTCGTCGAGTCCAGCGTTCCAGCGCCGCAGCGCCTCGTCGATGTCGTTCAGCTCGTCGCCCTTCTCCTGCAGCGCGACCGGGTCGGCGGTGTCGCCGAGGTCGATCCGGAAGCGATACCAGGACAGCTCCCAGGCGACGACCAGCGTCACCGCGCTGGGCGCCGAGCTGTCCGGGACCGCCGTCGCCCACGGGAAGCCGAGCGTCCGGGTCAGGCCGGCGACCGTGCGCTGGTGCTCGGAGCCGTTGAACAGCTCGAGCGCCCGCTCGACCTTGACCTCGGCCGTCGTGGGAACGGCGCGCACATGACGCGGGTCCTGCGGTGGCTCGCGGCGCCGCGGGGGCGCTACGGGCTCCTCGATCGGAACGTCGAAGGGGGTGCTCGGCTCGTCCTGGACGGAGGCGGGCTCGAGGTCCTCGAAGCCGTTCGCCGATCCCGGCTCGACGCGCTGGCCGTTGAGCGGGGCGTCGCGACGACGACGCAGGCGACCGAAGATCTGGCGCCGCTCCTGCGGCCGGCCGGCGCGCGTCGGGATCTGGTCCGCCGACGACTCGCGGATCCAGCCGGCGTGCTCGGCGCGGACGAAGCAAAGCTCGCAGACGAGGTTGCGGTGGCCGCCCGGCGCGAGGAAGTTCTCGGTCCGCTCGCCCTTCAGGATGGTCCGCCCGCAGACGTCGCAGGAGACGTTGTCGTGGAACGGGCGGAGCTCCTTCTTCACCTGTCCGATGCTACTGGCCCCCGACCGCGGCCTCGACGGTCGCATGGACAGGGGCCACCGCGCGGACGTCGGTCAGCTCCAGCACCCGCCGCAGGGGCGAATCGTCGGGCATCGCGATGCGCAGCTCCTGACGCCGGCGACCCAGCCGCCGCGCCAGCTCGAACAGCAGCTCGATCGCCGCCGAGTCGAGGTACACCGTCTCGCCGAGGTCGACGACCAGGCCGTCGACCTCGCCGGGTATCGAGCGCGTGAGCTCGTCGCGGACGTAGCTGCAGTTGCTCATGTCCAGCTCGCCGCCGATGCGCGCTACCGTCCAATCGCCGAGCCGCTCGATCGCGATGTCCGCTGTCGTGCTCACAGAGGAGCGCTACTCCATCACTTCGGCGAGGGTGTCTCCCTGGAGCTTCGACTTCAGGCGCAGAACGGCCTTCGTGTGGAGCTGGGAGACGCGCGACTCGGTCACGCCGAGGACCTCGCCGATCTCGCGCAGGGTCAGGTTCTCGTAGTAGTAGAGCGCGATCACCAGCTTCTCCCGCTCGGGCAGCCGCGCGATCGCGTCGGCGAGGCTGTCCTTCATGTCGGTCAGGTCGAGCTCGCGCGCCGGGTCCGCGGCGTGCGGGTCGGGGATCGTGTCGAGCAGCGAAACCTGGTCGCCGGAGGAATCCGAGACCGTCCAGAGCTCGTCGAGCGCGACGACCGACGAGTTGGCGATCTTGACCAGCGACGCCTGGAACTCATCCTCGGTCACGCCCATCGCGTTCGACATCTCGGCGTCGGTCGGCGCGCGCTGGAGCTTGTTCTCCAGCTTCGCGTTGGTCTGCTCGATCTCGCGCGCCTTGGCGCGGACCGAGCGCGGAACCCAGTCGAGCGAGCGCAGCTCGTCGATGATCGAGCCCTTGATGCGGGTCACCGCGAAGGTCTCGAAGCGGATCTCGCGCTCGAGGTCGAAGCGCTCGATCGCCGAGATCAGGCCCAGCAGGCCATAGGAGATGAGGTCCGCCTCCTCGACGTGGGCGGGCAGGCCGCTCGCCATCCGGCCGGCGACGTACTTGACGAGCGGCGAGTACGCGAGAACGAGGCGCTCACGCGCCTGCTGGTCGCCGTCCTGCTTGTAACGGCTCCATAGATCCTTCAGCTCAATCGCCTTGAGGTTTGTCTCCACCTCGTCCTAGTACCCCTCACGCGCGCGGATGGGCCTGCGCATATGCCTTCCTGAGACGTTTCGACTCTACCCGAGTGTACGTTTGGGTCGTGCTCAGGGAGCTGTGTCCCAGCAGCTCCTGGATCGTCCGGAGATCCGCGCCGCCATCCAGGAGATGGGTCGCGAACGAGTGCCGGAGGGCGTGTGGAGAAGCCGCGGCCTGCACGCCGGCGCGCCGCAGCGCGGTCCGCAGGCGGCGCCGGACGTCGGTGGTCGCGAGCCGCCGGCCGGTGCGCGAGAGGAACAGCGCGGGGTCGCGGACGAGGCCGTCGGCGACCAGCTCCGGCCGTCCGCGCTCGACGTAGGCGTCGATCGCGCGCCAGGCGTGCTCGCCGGCCGGGACGACGCGCGTCTTGGCGCCCTTGCCCTCGACGCGCAGCTGCTCGCCCTCGCGGTCGAGGCTCTCGACGTCGAGGTCGACCAGCTCGGCGGCGCGCAGGCCGGCGGCGTAGGCGAGCTCGAACAGCGCGCGGTCGCGCAGCTGAAGCGGTGTCGAGGCCGGCAGCGAGTCGAGCAGCTGGTCGATCTCGCCGCGGCTGAGCACGGTCGGGAGGTTGCTCTCGCGCTTCGGGCTGGCGACCAGATCGGCCGGGCTGGCCTCGAGGTCGCCGCGCTCGACGAGCACGCGGTAGAACGCGCGGATAGCCGCCAGCTTGCGTGCGACGGTCGAGCGCGAGTTGCCGCGCTCCGACAGCACGCCGGCGAAACGGCGCAGGACGCGCGCGTCGACGGCCCGCGGCTCGATCTCCTGGGCAGTCGCCCATCGGGCGAGCTGACCGAGGTCGGCGCCGTAGGCACGACGGGTCTGCTCGCCGAGCCCACGGGTGCGCAACGCGGTGTCGAACGCGCCGAGGGCGCGAGCCCAACTAGGGTTGGGCGCCGTGTCGAGATTCTTCGTCAACACTCAGGACGGGCGGGTCGCGGCCCGCTCCCAGCTCGTCGATGCCGACCTGACCGACGACGACGGCAAGCCGCTCGCTCCCTGGCATCCGATCCAGGGCCCGGGCGAGGAGTCGACCCTCTGGTACGCGGTGATGCGCAAGCTCGAGCGTGGCGTCTTCATCGGCACTCTGTGCATTCGGCATTCAGAGCGCCAGGCCTCTTTGGAGGCAGCGGGATGGGTGGAGGCGCCGGTCGAGCAGATCGGCGTCGACGGTCAGCCGATGTAGATCGGGTCTCCGACCTCTACGCGCTCGTAGAGGTCGATCACATCGGGGATCGCCATCCGGATGCAGCCGTGCGAAGCCGCGCTGCCGAGCGATCCGACGTCGTCGGTGCCGTGCAGGCCCGCGCCGTCGGAGATCCCCATCCAGCGTGCCTTGAGCGGATTCTCCGGAGTTCCTCCGGGGACGACGGTTCCGGCGAGGTCGCCGGCCCAGTCGCTGTTCGGGACGCTCCAGACCGGGTCGACCTGCTTGTTCTGGATGTTGAACAACCCGCGCGGCGTGTCGTAGCCGGCTGCGCCGAACGCGACGGTGTAGGTCTTCACCAGCTTCAAGTTCTCGTAGACCCGCAGCTCGAAGCTGGCGTGATCGGCGACCAGGACGGTCGGGTACTCCTTGGCGAGCTCGTCGCGGGTGACCTTGGGCTTGGTCGTCTTGACCGGCGCGTCGACGGTGCGATCGGTCGGTGACAGCAACGCGCTGCCGACGGCCTGGCGCAGCTCGCCACGCTTGACCGCGATGCCGTCCTGCTCCTTGACCGCGTCGAGCGACGGGAAGTCGAGCGTCGCGTCCTTGGGCTCGCGATCCAGCTTGTCGCCGACGCGCTTGACGAGCTGCTGCGCGGCCTTCGGCGAGTACGTGGCGCTGACGCTGACTTCGACGTCCTCCTCGTTCCCGCGCAGATCGCGCGAGACGCGGGCGAAGACGTTCCCGTCCCGGCTGGCCGCGACCGCGTCGTCGACCATCCCGCCGACGTCGGCGTGAACGCCGGCGTCCTCGGCTGAGAGGGTGAAGCGGGTCTTGCCGTAGGTGACGGCGATCGGCTGCTCGAGCCCGCGGGCGACCTGGCGCCGGACCTTGACGCGTGCCTCGTCGGCGTCGAGCCCTCCGACGGGGATCCCGCCGATCGTGACTCCCTCGGCGATCCGGTCGCTGCGCGACGAGTCGTAGGCATAGACGGCCACCGACCCGGCGATCAACATGACCACCAGGACAGCGACGAACGTGAATGCCTTGCTCTTCAAGATATGGGGTTCCCCTCCGGCCCAAGGGAGCCGACTCACTCAGTGTAAGCAGGGTGTCGGCCCGCGTATAGGGCTTCGCGCCTCCTGCAACCTCCCTTGCGTACGTCGTTACCGTTGAGGTTGTGAAGAGCCTCCCGATTCCGCCCCCTCCGGCACGGCGTCGAGTAGCTGACCGCGCCGGCGACGGCTACGGGGTCAGCGATCGCCCGAACTGGCGCGATGTCGACTGGGCCAGCCACCTGAATACGATGGAGATCGGCGGTACGACGGTCAACTACGTCGACGTCGGCCAGCAGGGCGATCGCCGCCCGATCGTCTTCGTCCACGGGCTGAGCGGCCAGTGGCAGAACTGGCTCGAGAACATCCCGCGTTTCGCCGAGCGGCGTCGCGTCGTCGCGCTCGACCTGCCCGGCTTCGGCATCTCGCCGATGCCGGAGGAGCAGATCTCGATCGACTACTACGGCCGTGTCGTGGCCGAGCTGTGCGACCGTCTCGGTCTGGCGCCCGCGGTCCTGGTGGGCAATTCGATGGGTGGCTATGTCGCCGCCGAGGTGGCGATCGACGCTCCGGAGACCGTCGAGCGCCTGATGCTCGTATCGGCCGCGGGAATCTCCCAGAGCGAGCTGTCGGTCGACCAGGTACTGCGCGTCGGCAAGCTCTTCGCACTCGCGACGCGTGCTTCGACGGCACAGCGCCGCCGTCAAATGGCGCGACCCGCGCTGCGTCACTGGATCCTCAGCCTGATCGTCCGGCACCCCACGCGGCTGCGCCCGGACATCGCGTTCGAGGGGCTGGTCAAGGGCGCCAACAAGCCCGGTTTCATCGACGCGCTCGGCGCCTGCATCGACTACGACTTCCGCGACCGGCTGCCGGAGATCGCCTGCCCGACGCTCGTCGTCTGGGGCGAGGACGACGCGATCATCCCGGTCCGCGACGCCGACAAGTACGTCGAGTTGATCCCCGGCGCGCGCAAGACGATCTTCGAGGACACCGGCCACGTCGCGATGGTCGAGCGGCCCGTGGCCTTCAATGACGAGCTCGAGCGGTTCCTCGCCTACGAGGTCAGCCCCAACGAGCTCGATCGCGACTCCGCGACTGCGGCTTAGCGAGCAGCTAGCTGGTCAGGGCGCCCTGGGCGGCCGAGCCGACGTGGCGCGCGTACTTGCCGAGCACGCCGGTCGTGTACGTCGGCGGCGGCGGCTCGTAGGCCGCGACGCGACGGGCGATCTCGTCGGCGGGCAGGTCGACGTTCAGCTCGCGCGCCTCGACGTCGAAGATCACCATGTCGCCGTCCTGGACGGCGACGATCGGGCCGCCGCGGGTCGCCTCGGGGGCGACGTGGCCGGCCATGAAGCCGTGCGTGGCACCCGAGAAGCGGCCATCGGTCAGCAGCGCGACCGAGTCGCCGAGCCCCTCGCCCTGGATCGCGGCGGTGACGGCGAGCATCTCGCGCATCCCGGGGCCCCCGTTGGGGCCCTCGTTGCGGATCAAGACAACGTCGCCGGCCTCGATCGAGCCGGCCTTGACGGCCGCGAACGCCGCCTCCTCGCCCTCGAAGACACGTGCTGGGCCGCGGTGCTCGCGTCGGCCATGGCCGGCGAGCTTGACGACGCAGCCGTCGGGAGCGAGGTTGCCGCGCAGGATCGCGAACCCGCCGCGGGGTGCGAGTGGCTCGTCCAGCGGCAACACGACGCGCTGGCCGTCGATCTCCTCGGCCGCGTCGGCCTCCGCGCCGATCGTCAGCCCGGTGACGTTGAGCGACTCGCGGTGCAGCAGCCCGGCCTCGTCGAGACGCTTGGCGACCAGCGGCATTCCGCCGGCGCGCCAGAGGTCGGGCGCGACATAGCGGCCGAAAGGCTTCAGGTCGGCAAGCAGCGGCGTCTTGGCCGCGATCTCGTCGAAGTCGTCGATGTCGAGCTCGACACCCGCCTCCGCCGCGACGGCGAGCAGGTGGAGCACGACGTTGGTCGAGCCGCCGGTCAGCGCGGCGGCGGCGATCGCGTTGCCGAGCGACTCCTTGGTGATGATCCGGCTCGGTCGCAGGTCGCGCTCGAGCACGTCCATGATCAGCCGGCCGACGTCCTCGGCGACCTGGCCCTTCTTGCCCTCCTCGGCCGGCACCATCGAGCTGCCCATCGCGGAGATCCCGAGCGTCTCGAAGGCGAGCGCCATCGTGTTGGCCGTGAACTGGCCGCCGCAGGCGCCGGCGCCCGGCGAGGCAACTCCCTCGAGCTCGTGCAGGTCGGCGTCGGAGATCCTGCCGGCGGCGTGCGCGCCGACGGCCTCGAAGACCTCCTGGATCGTGACCGTCTCGCCGCGGAAGGTCCCCGGGGCGATCGAGCCGCCGTAGAGCATGATGCTGGGGATGTCGAGCCGCGCGAGCGCCATGACGCAGCCGGGGCTGGTCTTGTCGCAGCCGGACAGGGCGATCACGCCGTCGAACAGGTGGCCGCGCGCGACGAGCTCGATCGAGTCGGCGATCACCTCGCGGCTGACGAGCGAGGTCTTCATTCCCTCGGTGCCCATCGTGATGCCGTCGGAGACGGCTACCGTGTTGAACTCCATCGGCGTCCCGCCGGCGGCGAGGACCCCCTGCTTGACCCGCTCGGCGAGCCGGCGTAGATGGAAGTTGCACGGCATCACCTCGGTCCAGGTGTTGGCGATGCCGATGATCGGGCGGCTCAGCGACTCGTCGTCGTGGCCGATGCCCTTCAGGTAGGCGCGCGCGGCGGCCCGGTCCGGGCCGTCGAGTTGAGCCCGGCTGCGTGCGCGGAGGTCTCTGCTCACGCGGCTCGTGCCCCGATGCCGCCGGCGCCGAGCCGCTCCCACTCCGACAGGCGCCAGATGTCGCGCCGGACGTGACCTGGATCGTGTTGACGGCCCACGAGGTGCATGTTCGCACGCCCGATCACGCGCGCCTCGTCAGATGTGAGCGCCATCCACTTCGCGAGCACATCGTCGGAGGCTGGCAGCCGCGTGCGGCCGCCGCCGGCCAAATCCGGAAACTCGACGCAGTACTCGCTCAGCAGCCGGCCGCTCTCGGGCACGTAGGCGACGAGCGGCTTGTGCGGGTAGATCAGGTAGGCGTACGGCGGGGGCGCGTCCTCGTCCAGGGGCGAGTCCGGGAGCGCCTGGCCGTCGACGCGGATGAAGCCGAGGTCGCGGTACATCGCCCACTCGACGTCGTTGACGCAGGAGCGCAGCAGCTGGCGGGCACGCTGCTCCGCGCGGCGCTCGCGGCCCGGGTCGAACGCGTGCGGCGCGTTCTCCACACGGCGCTTGCGGCGTCCTCTGAAGCGGGCCAGCGTCGGCGAGCCGAGCAGGAACGCGGCGAGCACGATCGCCATCAGGCCGGTGATCAGCAGCGCGAGCATCCGGCTCAGCCCCCGGACGCCCGCGGGAAGAAGATCACCCGCTGCGCCTCCGGCGGGATGTCGGCGTAGTCACGCACCATCTGGGCCTCGCGGCGGCCGCTGCCGGGACGCTCGGTGGGCACCGCCGCCCACATGCCCTCGTCGAGCTGGCGGCGGAACTCGTCGATCAGCGCCCGCTCGTCCTCGCGCACGTCTCGATCGCCCTCAGCCAAAAGGACCTCACCATGACCGGGCTTCATGCGCAGGAACTTGATGGGTCAATCCTAGTGGGCGCGCTGCCTGGCGAGGCCGAAGACGTCGACCGGACCGGCGCCGGCACCGATCCCGCGCAGGCCGTCGCGGACCGCGCCGGCGGCGACGATCCGCGCCGCGCGAGCCGCCTCGAGCGCCGTGTCGCCGTGGGCGAGCCGTGCGGCGAGCGCCGACGAATGGGTGCAGCCGGAGCCGTGCGCCGCGCCGTCGGGATGGCGCTCGCCGGGAATCGCGACCGGCTCGCGTCCATCGAAGAACACGTCGGCGATCTCCTCCGCGTGGCCGCCGGTCACGACGACCGCGCCCGGGCCAAGCGCGTAGACGGCCTCCGCGAGCTCCTCCCCCGTCGCCGCCTCGCCCAGCCCGGTCAGGACACGCGCCTCTGGAAGGTTGGGCGTCACGACGGCCGCGCGCGGCAGGATCAGCTGGCGCAGCGCGTCGAGAGCCTCGGGATCGAGCAGCGTCGCGCCGCTCTCGGCGACCATCACCGGGTCGACGACGACAGGCGCGTCGCCGACCAGGGCGAGCGCCCGGGCGACGGCGGCGATCGTCTCGCTGGAGCCGAGCATCCCGACCTTGACCGCGTCGACGCCGATGTCCGCGGCCACGGCCTGCACCTGCGCCACGATCGCCTCGGGAGCTACCGGGTAGACGGCCTCGACAGCAACCGTGTTCTGGACGGTGATCGCCGTGATCGCGGTCATGCCGTGTGCTCCGCAACGCGCGAAGGCCTTGAGGTCGGCCTGGATGCCGGCGCCGCCGCCGGAGTCCGATCCGGCGATCGACAGCAGAAGAGGCGGTGTCGAGACAGACATCGAGCGCAGCATAGGCAGGCTCCGCCTCAACGGGCCGGACGTCTCCGCTCCCAGCCGAACAACCCGTCGCGACGGATCAGCCCGCGTGTCTCGAGCCGTGCCAGCGCCGCCCGCGTCTCGTTGACCGGCAGTCCGGTAAATGTCGCGATCCCGTCGATGTCGAGACGCGACTCGACAGCGTCGAGCAGTCGCCGGTCGACCGGATCGACGTCAGGCTCCGCGCGGGGCATCGGAGCAGTCGCGCCGCTTCCGACGCCGAACAGCTCGTCGAGCACATCCGACGCGTCGCGGACGACCGCCGCTCCCTCGCGCAGCAGTCGGTTGCTGCCGGCGGCCGCCCGCGTCGAAACCCGCCCCGGCACGGCGCCGAGCGTCCGGCCGAGGTCCTGAGCGAAGTCCGCTGTGATCAGCGTGCCCGACGCCTCCCCCGCCTCGACCACCACCGTCATCCGGGCCAGCGCGGCCATCAGCCGGTTGCGCGCCGGAAAGCTCCAGCGATAGGGCCGCTGGCCGGGCGGCAGCTCGGCGACGACCAGGCCGCTCTCGACGATCTGGCGATGGAGGTCGCCGTGCCGGCGTGGATAGACCACGTCGGGACCGCCGGCCAGCACCGCGATCGTCGCCCCGCGCGCGCCGAGCGCACCGCGGTGCGCCGCGCCGTCGACCCCGAGGGCCATGCCGCTGATCGTGGTGATCCCGGCGACGCCGAGCCCGCGCCCCAGGCCGTGTGCGACCTCGATCGCATCCGGCGTCGCGTCGCGCGTCCCGACGACCGTCACCGCCGGCTCGGCCTCGACCGCCGCCAGCAGCTCGACGCGCCCACGACAGAACAGGACGGCCGGCTGGTCGTTCAGGTCCTGGAGCGCCGACGGATAGCTCTCGTGGTGCTGACAAACCGCCGCCACGCCCGTATGGCGGAGGTCGGCACGGGCGCGTCGTGGCTCGAAGCGGCCGAGAAAGGCGAGCGCCTCCTGCTTCCCCCTGCCTCCGACTGCGGTCGCCAACGAGGTGTCGTCGAGCGCAAGTAGCTCCAACGGCGCGCCTGGACGACCTAGCAGCCCCGCGATCCGGCCGGAGAGCAGGCCGATCAGGTAGCCGCGTCGGAGGCAGCTGTCGCAGGCTCCGCTCACGCCGCCGCCGTCCGCCCCGGGGCCACGGCCCGGTAGCCGAGGGCTTCGGCGACATCGTCGTGGCCGACCCGCTGCCGGCTCGCCAGGTCGGCGATCGTCCTCGCGACACGCAACACCCGATCGTGGCCGCGGCCAGTCAGCATCCCGGCGTCGAGTGCCGCCGCAAGCGGCCGCGAGGCCTTGGCGGTGAGCGGCACCAGCAGTCGCGTCGCCCCGGTGCCGAGCTCCGCGTTGCACGTCGCCGAGGAGGCGGCCAGTCGTGTCGCCTGCCGCTCGCGTGCGACGACTACCCGCGCCCCCACGACGGCCGAGCTCTCGCCCGGCGTGCTGTCGGCGGCGAGCGCCAGTGCCGGCAACGGAGCGAGCTGGCAGACGAGATCGATCCGATCGATCAACGGCCCGCTCAGCCGGGCGCGGTAGCGCTCACGTGTCAGCACACCGCATTCGCAACGGTCGCCGCCGATTCCGCACGGACACGGGTTGGCCGCCGCGACGAGCAGCACCCGCGCCGGGAAGCTGAGGCCGACCTGCCCGCGGACGATGTCGACGCTGCCGTGCTCGAGCGGCTGGCGGAGCGCCTCCAGCGCCGGGCGCGCGAACTCGGCCAGCTCGTCGAGGAACAGCACGCCGCGATGCGCGAGCGTGACCTCGCCCGGCCGTGGCCGGGCGCCACCGCCGACCAGTCCCTGGGCGGAGATCGTGTGGTGGGGCGCCCGGAACGGACGCTCGCTGGCCAACCCGTCGCCGCTGTTGCCGGTGACGCTCTGGACGCGGGTGATGTCGAGCGCCTCCTCGATCGTCGGCGGCGGCAGGATGCCCGGCAGGCGGCGGGCCAGCATCGTCTTGCCGGCCCCGGGTGGGCCGATCATCAGCAGGCTGTGACCGCCGGCCGCGGCGATCTCCAACGCCCGTCGCGCATCGGCCTGTCCACGCACGTCGGCGAGGTCGGGTGGCGCGACGGCACGGCTGGCGGTACGCGACTCGCGCGGCGCGGGCGGCTCTGGCTTCCAGCGGCCGTGGAACAGGTCCACGAGCCGTGCCAGGCTCGGGACCGGACAGACCTCGAGCTCCTCGACCAAGGCGGCCTCGCCGCCGATCTCCGGCGACACGACGAGCCGCCGCAGACCGGCGGCTCGACAGCCGAGAGCGATCGGAAGCGCCCCGCGCACGGGCCGCAACGCGCCGCCCAGCGACAGCTCTCCGGAGACAGCGACTCCTTCGAGCGCCTCCGGGGGAACCTGACCGCTCGCCGCGAGGACGCCGACGGCGATCGCCAGGTCGAAGCTCGCACCCGCCTTGCGCACCCAGGCCGGCGCGAGGTTGACCGTCAGGCGCTGGAGCGGGAACTCCAGCCCGCTGTTCAGGAGGGCCGACCGCACCCGCTCGCGCGCCTCGCGAACCGCGGTGTCCGGCAGGCCGACGACGGTGAACACCGGCAGGCCGCGGCGGGCGTCGACCTCGACGGTGACCTCGCGGGCATCGACGCCCTCGAGGGCGAAAGTGGGAACGCTGGCTAGCACGGAGAGCACGCTAGGCGGGCCCGACACACCGGTCACAGCAGTTGCGTAGCGACTCCGTGACAGCCCGTCGCGATCGCCGTCGCGGACTCGTTACACAGGTCGGTCCGCCGTTACCCGGCCCCGCCTAGCGTCCCGCGAGTGACTGCCGGCAACGCCCGCATCCTTCTCGGCGCCCATGGTGAGGACATCGCCTGCGGCCACCTAGAGCGGGCCGGCTACACGCTGATCGAGCGCAACAGCCGCTGCGGGCGTGCCGGCGAGATCGACATCGTCGCCCGCGACGGCCGCTGCCTCGTCTTCTGCGAGGTCAAGACACGCGTGACGGGCGGCTCGGCCGGTCCCGACGGCCCGCTCGACGCGATCGGCCCCGTCAAGCGCAAGCGCATCCGCAAGCTTGCGGCCGAATGGCTGCGCACCCGCCCCAGGCTCTCCCCCGCCCCCGCCTGGATCCGCTTCGATGCCGTCGGCATCGTCGTCGACCGCCAAGGACGTCTCCTTTCCCTCGACCACGTCGAGGACGCGTTCTAGCCCAGTGTCAGTTGCTGGTAGGCGATGGAGTTGAACGACATGCGGTGGATGGGCGAGGGGCCGTGAGCGGCGATCGCGGCGCGGTGGTCCGGTGTCGAGTAGCCGACATGGGCGCCGAAGTCCCACTCGGGGTGGCGCTCGGCGGCGCGACGCATGTAGCGGTCGCGGCTGACCTTGGCGAGCACCGAGGCGGCGGCGATCGCCGCGCTGCGTGCGTCGCCGTCGACCACGGCCTGCTGCTCGTGCTCGAACGGCGGCACGCGGAACCCGTCGACGAGACAGATTGTCCCGGGCACGGCGACCCGTCGCAGGGCTGCACGCAGAGCATCGAGGTTGCTCACGTGCAGTCCACGCGAGTCGATCGCCCGCACCGAGCGCGACACGACAGCGGTCCGCGCACAGGCCCGCATCACGAGCGGGTACAGCTCCTCTCGCGCCTCCTCGCTGTGCTGCTTGGAGTCGTTGAGCTTCGTCAGCGCACGACGGTCGGCGAGCGTCAGCCGCTCGAGATCGAACAGCACCGCCGCTGCGACCAGCGGCCCCGCGAGGCAGCCACGCCCGGCCTCGTCGGCGCCGGCCACGAACCGCGAACCCAGCTCCCGGTCGAACGCGAACAGCCGGCGGCCGCTATGCGCCGCCTTCCTCCTCCGCCGTCGCACCGCCTTGCTCTGCGGCCCTGCTGTGCTCGCATCACCCACGTCGCGCCGATCATAGGCGCCGACCCGGAGTGTTAGAGGCCGCCCCACTTACTTGGAGGCCAGTAGGTCGCAAAGGCGTTGCCGATCATGTTGTCCTTCGGCACGGGGCCCCACTCGCGGCTGTCCGCACTTGCTCCACGGTTGTCGCCCATCATGTAGTACTGCCCCGCCGGGATGACGATCGGATCGGGCATGTTGCAGAGCGCGCACTGCGCGTCAGGCTGGATGAACGGCTCCTTCTGCAGCTTGCCGTTGATGTAGACGCGACCTGCCCTGACGGACAGTCGCTCACCGGGCAGGCCGACGACGCGCTTGATGAAGTTGGTCTCGGACTTCCCTGGCGCCGAGCGCGGGCATGGCTGCTCGGCCGGGTGACTGACGCCGCACATGTTGTCGTCGGCGCCCTTCGGCGGCTTGAAGACCATGACGTCACCGCGCTCGGGATCGCCGAAGTGCTCTCCGAGACGGTTTACGAGCACCCGCTGCCCGATCTCGAGCGTCGGAACCATCGACTCGCTCGGAATGCGGAACGGCTTGACGAGGAAGGCTTGGATGCCGAGCGCGACACCCAGCGCCACGGCGACGATCACGACGAGCTCGATCAGCGAGCCGCCGGTGCTCTGCTTGCCGTCCCGAGCCACTAACCCTCCGGCCCGTTGCCCGTCAGGAGTCCGACTTGGCGCTGGTGTCCTCGGCGTCGGCCGGGGCGGCCTCCGCCTCGGGTGCTGGCGACTCGCCGACGGTGTCGGTCGACTCGGCCTCGACAGTCTCGCTGGTCGGCTCGGCGGCGACCTCGGCCTCCGGCGCCTGCTCCTCGACGGTCTCCGGAGCGTCGAGCTCTGGAGCGTCGAGCTCTGGAGCGTCGACGACGGCATCGGTCTCGGGCGGCGGCATGACGCCCTGGAGCTCGTCGTCGTCACGGCCGAAGCGGCGCTCGCGAACGCGGGCGCTGCGGCCGACGCGATCGCGCAGGTAGTAGAGCTTCGCGCGCCGGACGTCGCCGCGACCGGCGACCTCGATCTGCTCGATCTTCGGCGAGTGGATCGGGAACGTCCGCTCTACGCCGACGCCGAAGGACTGCTTGCGCACGGTGAACGTCTCACGTGCGCCGCTGCCCTGGCGCTTGATGACGACGCCCTCGAAGACCTGGGTGCGCTTGCGAGTGCCCTCGACGACCTGGAAGTGGACGCGCAAACGGTCCCCAGCCTGGAACTTGGGCACGGGCCGCAGTTGCGCCCGCTCGATGGTTTCGATGACTCCGCTCATGGCATGAAAAGGCGCGAGCACCACTGGGTGCTTCGCGCGACGGCGAATCCTAGCGGAGCCGTAGCCGGCTCTGCTCTGCGCGCCACTGTCGGACCTTGCCGTGATCGCCCGAGCGGAGCACTTCAGGGACGTCGTGGCCACGCCAGTCGGCCGGCCGCGTGTAGTGCGGATACTCCGGCGCGCCCCCTAGCGCAGCGGAGAACGACTCCTCCAGCGCGCTGTCGACGTGGCCGAGCGCGCCGGGCAGCTTGCGCAGGATCGCGTCGCAGGCGACCATCGCCGGCAGCTCGCCGCCGGCGAGAACGTAGGGGCCGATCGACACGACATCGGTTGCGAGGTGCTCGTTGACGCGCTCGTCGAAGCCCTCGTAACGGCCGCAGAGAAACGCGACCTCCTCTTCGGCGGCGAGCTCGTTGACGAGCTGCTCGTCGAGCTGGCGGCCAGCGGCGGCGAGCGCGATCACGCGGCGTCGGCCCCGGCCGTCGACCGGGTCGGCGTCCCAGCGGGCCGCGAGCGCCGCCTCGACGACGTCGACGCGGATCACCATCCCGGCGCCGCCGCCGTACGGCGTGTCGTCGACCTGGCCGGCGTTCAGCGGCGTGGTGGCGCGCAGGTCGACGGTCTCGAGCCGGTGCCCGAGGTCGAGCGCGTTGCGGACGTGACGCTGCTCGAGGAACCAGTCGAACCAGGCGGGAAAGAGCGTGAAGACGTCGATGTTCACCTGCCCTCCTCCGTCTCGAGGCGTAGGAAGCGGCGATCGATCTCGATCGTTCGCGCGCCGAGGTCGACGTCGCGCACCGCATCGGAGATCAGCGGCACCAGCTCGCCGCCCTCGAGCTCGAGCAGGTCGCAGGACGGCGCGTCGATCACGCGGACGACGGCGCCGAGTCCCTCGACGCGACAGCCGACGAGGTCCGCGGCGAGCCACTCCCCCTCGTCGAGCGACGCTTCGACGAGCAGCAGCTCACCGCGCAGCGCTCTCGCCGCCTCGCGCGTGCCGATGCCGGCCAACCGCACCAGCGGCTTGTCGTCGGTCCCGGCCCGGCGGTCGACGGTGCGCTCGCGCCCTTCGAGGCGGACGACCGTGCCGAGGCCGAAGGGATGTTCCGGGCGCTCGACGTAGAAGCTGCCGTCGAGGCTGTGCGTCCGGCCGACCACTCCGGCCGTCACCAGGCGCGTCTCGGTCGCCACGCGGATCAGACGGCGTCGACGACGTCGATCAGCACGCGCTTCTCACGTCGCGTCGCGCTCGCCTTGAGGACGGTGCGCAGCGCTGAGATCGTTCGCCCGCCGCGGCCGATCAGGCGGCCGGCCTCGTCGGGCGGGGCGTGCAGCTCGAGGACGATCGTGCCGTCCTCCTCTTCGAACGAGTCGACCGACACCGAGTCGGGGTCGTCGACGAGAGCGCGAGCCAGGTAGGCGAGCAGCTCCTCCACGCCAGCCGGCTAGGAGTCGTCGCTGGAGTCGCCCTCGGCGGGCGCGTCGGCTGCAGCGGTCGCGTCGGCGTCGGCCTCGGCATCCGCCGCGGGCTCAGCTGCCGGTTGCTCGGACTCCTCCTGCTCGGCCGCGGCCTGCTCGGCGGCGGCATCGGCGGGAGCCTTGCCCTCGGGAGCCTCGTCTCCGGGAGCCGCGGCCTCGGCGGCCGGAGCCTCGGCCTGCTCGTCGGCCGGCGCAGCCTCGGCGGCCGGCTTGGGCGGCGTCGCGACCGGCGCGGGCACGTCGCGCGCGGGCATCTCGTAGCCGGTGTTCTCGGCGCGCATCAGCTTCTTGACCGTGTTGCTCGGCTGAGCGCCGCGGTCGAGCCAGTGCTGGAGACGCTCGCGATCGATCTCGATCCGCGACGGCTGCGTCTGCGGGTTGTAGTGCCCGATCGTCTCGATCGAGCGGCCGTCACGCGGCGAACGGCCGTCGGCGACGACTACTCGCCAGATCGGGTTCTTCTTGGAGCCGACGCGGGTCAGCCTGACTTTTACGGCCAAGGTCTCTTCTCTAATCGGGTGCTAGTTGGATACCGGTAAATCTGTGAACCGGCCTGGGAACGTTACCGGCCCGAGGCGATCTGCGCCAGCGAGGGCATCTTGCCGCGCGCCATCTGGCGCATCAGCTTCTGCATCTGGGCGAACTGCTTGACGAGATTCGACACCGCCTGGACGTTGGTTCCCGACCCGCGCGCGATCCGCCGGCGGCGGGATCCGTCGATGATCTTCGGATTCGCGCGCTCGGCCGGGGTCATCGACGTGATGATCGCCTGGAGGCGGTCGAGCTCCTTGTCGTCGACCTTCAATCCGTTCAACTGCTGCCCCACCCCGGGCAGCATCTTGAGGATGTTCTGCAGCGGACCCATGCTGCGCACCTGCTGCATCTGCTCGAGGAAGTCGTCGAGCGTGAACTGGTTCTTGCGGATCTTGCGCTCGAGGTCCTGGGCCTGGCGCTCGTCGATCCGCGCCTCGGCCTTCTCGATCAGCGTCATCACGTCGCCCATGCCGAGAATCCGCTGGGCCATGCGATCGGGGTGGAAGCGCTCGAACGCGTCGAGCTTCTCGCCGGTAGAGGCGTAGAGGATCGGCTTGCCGGTGATCGCCTTGACCGACAGCGCGGCGCCACCGCGCGCGTCGCCGTCGAGCTTGCTGAGGATCACGCCGTCGAAGGCGGTGGCGTCGGCGAAGGCCTCGGCGACGTTGACGGCGTCCTGACCGGTCATCGCGTCGACCACCAGCAGCACGTCGTGGGGCTTGGTGCGCTTCTTGATCTGGCTGAGCTGGTCCATCAGCTCGGCGTCGACGTGCAGGCGGCCCGCCGTGTCGACGATCAGCACGTCGCGCTTCTCGGCGCGCGCCTGGCCGAGCGCCCACTCGGCGACGTCGACGGGGTCGCGGCCTGTCCCCTGCTCGTAGACGGTCGCCCCCGCGCGCTCGCCGACCTTGATCAGCTGGTCGACCGCCGCCGGCCGCTGGAGGTCGCAGGCGGCCAGTGCGACGTCGAGGCCCTTGTCCTCCTTGAGCTGGCGCGCGAGCTTGCCGCAGGCGGTCGTCTTGCCGGAGCCCTGCAGGCCGGCCATCAGGATCACCGTCGGGCCGCTCTTCGAGAAGACGAGCTCGCGGCCGGAGCCGCCCATCAGCTCGGTCAGCTCGCTGGCGACGACCTTGACGACCTGCTGGCCGGGGTTCAGCGAGTCGAGCACGTCGGAGCCGGTCGCCCGCTCCTTTACCGCGTTGGTGAACTGCTTGACGACCTTGAAGTTGACGTCGGCCTCGAGCAGCGCGAGGCGCACCTGGCGCATCGCCTTGGCGACGTCCTCCTCGGTCAGCGCGCCGCGTGAGCGGACGTCGCCGAGGGCGCCCTGAAGTCGGTCGGCGAGTGTGTCGAACACGCAGTCAGGCTAGCCGGGCGGCGAGGGCGGATGCATTCATATGCGCGATCGCCTCGATCGAGACCATCGGGTTGACGCCTGAGGCGCTCGGGAACGCGGAGGCGTCGCAGACGACGAGGTCGCGGACGTCCCACGTCTCGCCGGCGGGCGTGCAGGCCGAGGTCGAGGGCGTGCCCCCCATCCGCGCGGTGCCCATGATGTGGAACGAGGCGAGCGAGACCTGGCCCGGTCCCCAGCCGCAGCGGTCGGCGTCGCGCATGAAGCGGTGCCGGTCTCCATTGGTGCCGGGGTCGTAGGAGACCCAGGCGGAGTGCGAGCTGAAGATCCGCCTCGCTCCGACCGCCTCGAGGATCTGGGCGGCGCCGTCGAGGCCGGTGCGCAGGTTGTCGCGGTCGAAGGTCGACAGCCGGTAGCGGACGACGGGCTCGCCGTCGCGGCCGACGCGCACCTCTCCCGCGTCGCGGTCGCGCAGCAGCGCGCCGACGCCGGCGGCGTTCGGCAGCGCCCGCATCAGCTCGTGGTGAGCGCGGCCGCCGCGCCATGGCCAGAACCCGTTGACGACGTGCGGGTGCATCGCGGCGGTCTCGTACTTGACTCCGAAGCCGTCCTCGAGGTCGCAATGCTGGTCGGAGTAGAGCGCCTGCATCGCCCCCTCCCACGGCCGCAGCTCGTCGTCGAACAGCCCCCAGGCGACGGTCACCGGATGGAGGTGCAGGTGCTGGCCGACGTTGCGGTTGCGCAGCGCCGAGCGGCGCAGCAGCGCCGGCGTCTGAATCGAGCCGCACGCCGCGACGACCGCGCGTGCCCGGACGGTGACGCGGTGGCCGGCGTCGGTGACCGCCTCCACCCCGCGTGCCGCGCCGCTCTCGACGACCACGGTGCGGGCCTTGGTCCCGACGAGGATCCGCGTGCCGGCGGCGTGGGCGTCGGCGAGCCAGGTCTTGACCGTCGACTGCTTCGCGCCGAGCCGGCAGCCGAACGGGCAGTACCCGCAGATCTCGCCCTGATCGCAGCCCCGCACGTCGCGCGGCATCGCGTCGATGTGCCAGCCGAGGGCCATGCAGCCCTCGCGCAGCGCGCGGTCGCGCGACGACGGCGAGGAGTGCTCCTGATTGACGCCGAGCCGGTCGCAGACGGCGTCGAGGCTGGCGTCGAAGGTGCGCTCGGCGAAGGCGTGGACGCCGTGTCCGGCCCACTCTTCGCGGATCGCGTCGGGCGTCCGGAACGACGTCGTGTAGTTGACGACGGTCCCGCCGCCGAGGCAGGCGCCGGCGAGCAGCGACAGACTCTGGTCGGCGCTCGCGGTAGGCGCGCCCGCGTACATCGTGCGAATCGCGTTGCGCTCCGAGCCGTCGAAGTCGGCGTCGTCGTAGTAGCCGCCGGCCTCGAGGACGACGACATCGAGGCCGGCGGCGGCCAGCACGCCGGCCGCCGTCCCTCCCCCGGCGCCCGATCCGACGACGACCACGTCGCATTCCAGGTCGGTGTCGCCATCGACCGCCAGCGGCACGATCGCCTTCGGCGGCGCCTGATCGTTGGGACCGAGCGGACCGGGGTAGCCGATGTCCGCCCACGCCGGGCTGGGGCTCCCGTCCGGCGCGGGGAGCATCCAGTAGAAGAGTCGCGTCCCCTTGCAGAGCGCGTGGAAGGCCGCCCGTCGCTGCGGCAGCCGCGAGTCGCACCACGACAGCAGGACGCGCTCGCGGGCCTCCTGGGGCAAATCGGAGAACCGCTTCCAGCCTCCTCCGCCGATCGCAGTCAGCGGCTGGCTGTCCCAGAGCGAGAGCAGCTGCGCGAGCTGCCGCCGCTCCGACGCGCGCGGGTTGCGGTCGATCGCCTCGAGCAGCGCCTCGGGTACGCCGAGCTCGCTTGCCGACGGCAGGCCGTCGCCGCCCGGGCAAACGGTGTCGCAGATCGCCCCCAGTGCGTGGCGCTGTCCCTCCGTCAGCTCCATCGTCCTAGACCAGCTTTGGCGGCTCCGGTGGCGGCGGCTGGGGCCGATCCTCCGGCTCCGTCTGTGGGCCGAGCACGTTGCCCAGCTTTCCGAGCGCGTTGGTCAGCTCGCTCGGGATGATCCAGAGCTTGCTCGCGTCGCCCTCGGCGATCATCGGCAGCTTCTGCAGGTACTGGTAGGCGAGCACCTTCTGGTCGGCATCGCCGCGATGGACGGCCTCGAAGACCGTCTCGATCGCCTGAGCCTCACCTTGAGCCTCGAGGATCTGCGCCTCGCGGCGACCCTGGGCGCGCAGGATCGCGCTCTGCTTCTCACCCTCGGCGGTCAGGATCTGCGACTGCTTGACGCCCTCGGCGGTCAGGATCGCGGCGCGGCGGTCGCGCTCGGCTCGCATCTGCTTCTCCATCGCCTCCTGGATCGACTGCGGCGGGTCGACCGCCTTGAGCTCGACGCGGTTGACGCGGATTCCCCAGCGGCCGGTCGCCTCGTCGAGCACGATCCGCAGGGCGCCTGAGATCTTGTCGCGCGAGGTCAGCGTGTCCTCGAGCGTCATCCCGCCGATCACGTTGCGCAGCGTGGTCACAGTCAGCTGCTCGATCGCGCCGATGTAGTCGGCGATCTCGTAGCTCGCGGCCTTCGGGTCAGTCACCTGGAAGTAGATGACCGTGTCGATGCTGATCACGAGGTTGTCCTCGGTGATCACCGGCTGCGGCGGGAACGACACGACCGTCTCGCGCAGGTCGATCAGAGGCTGGACGCGATCGACGTAGGGAACGACCAGGGCCAGCCCGGCATCGAGCGTCCGGTGGTAGCGGCCGAGCCGCTCGACGATCCCCGCACGCGCCTGCGGGACGATCCGCACACCCTGCGCGATGGTGAACAGCACCACCAGCGCCACGACTCCTAGAACGATCAACGTCGCCACATCAGCCTCCAAGCCCGTTCGCAACCAGCGCCGTGGCGCCCTCGATCTGCATGACCTCGACACGGGTACCCGCCTCGAGCACCTCGTCCTCGGCATAGGTCCGCGCCGACCAGACCTCGCCGGCCAGCTTCACAGTCCCCCCGTCGCGGTCGACCCGCTCCAGAACGACCGCCGGCGCGCCGATCAGCGCCGCGGTCCCGGTCCGGATCCTCGCCGGCGTCATCAGGTGACGGCGCGCGACCGGCCGCAGGACCACAAGCGAAGCAGCCGAGGCGACGATGAACACCACCATCTGAAGCGCGGTTCCGGCCCCCAGGAGCGCAGCGGCGGCGGCCAGCACGGCCGCGACGGCGATCGGCCCCATGAAGAACGACAGGGTCACGATCTCGCCGATCGCGAGCAACCCCGCAACCACGATCCAGATCACCCACGCGGACATGAGACTGATCCTATGCGGTGTCGCCCCTATCCTCTCGGCGCTGATGGCACGCGAGTGGAATGAGCTGTTCGTTGTGGGCGGGGAGCCGATCGAGGCGTCTGCTGCTGACGCCGTTGTCGAGGACAGCGAGGAGAAGCCGAAACGACGCTTCTTCAAGCGGCTGCGCGAGAACATGTCGAAGACGCGCCAGGCACTCGGCGCCGAGATCCAGGCGACGATGTTCGAGCGGCTAGACGACGAGGCGTTCGAGCGGCTCGAGGAGGCGCTGATCTACGCCGACGTCGGCGCGCCGACGACCGCGTCGATCGTCGAGCGGCTCGAGGGCGAGGCGGCCTCGGGCGACCTGGAGAGCGGCGAGGACCTGACACGGCGGCTCAAAGAGCTGCTTGCCGAGACCGCACGCGTCGAGGGCGACACGATCGAGCTGTCGGCCAAGCCGACGGTGATCCTGATGGTCGGCGTCAACGGCACCGGCAAGACGACGACGATCGGCAAGATCGCCTGGCACCTCCAGAAGGAGCTCGGGCAGTCGGTGCTGCTGGCCGCCGGCGACACCTTCCGCGCCGCCGCCGCCGAGCAGCTCGAGGTCTGGGCCGAGCGCGCCGGCTGCGACATCGTCCGCGCCAACGAGGGCTCCGACCCCGGCGCGGTGATGTTCGACGCGATCGAGGCGGCCA
>DASQKP010000007.1:0-6007 GCA_035630455.1 Thermoleophilaceae bacterium | reverse complement strand
CCCTCACGCGGCGTTGCTGCATCACGCTTTCGCGCATTGTGCAAGATTCCCCACTGCTGCCTCCCGTAGGAGTCTGGGCCGTGTCTCAGTCCCAGTGTGGCTGATCGTCCTCTCAGACCAGCTACCCATCGTTGCCTTGGTAGGCCATTACCCCACCAACAAGCTAATGGGCCGCGGGCCCATCCCAATGCGGAGGCCGAAGCTTCCTTTACTCGTCTCACTTATGTGAGGGAGCACATCCGGTATTAGCCCGAGTTTCCTCGGGTTGTCCCAGTCATCGGGGCAGGTTGCCCACGTGTTACTCACCCGTTCGCGGCTCTGCCCCAGGGCAAGCCCTGGTTCGTCGCTCCACTTGCATGTGTTAAGCACGCCGCCAGCGTTCGTCCTGAGCCAGGATCAAACTCTCCGTGAAAAATGCTTCATGGAAAGCTGTCGTATCCGTACTGCGCGGGCCCTGCGTACACGTTGCGGGACCCTCGGATCGACGGGTTCTTACTACCTACTCAGTTAAGCCCCACGCCCATCGGCAAAGCCGATCGCGCAGGGTCGAACCTGGACGCGACTGAATCCTTGCGGATTCGGTCGCACATGCTGTTGAGTTTTCAAAGACCGCCCGCACCCTCGGGCGGTGATTCCGCCCTTCGATACGTCCCTGCACATGAGAAAGGCCTCCGTAGAGGCCCAGCACAGCTCTCGTCTCGCGACAGAGGGCTAAGCGCCTGGCATCTCCGTGGTCTTGCTCATCCGAAGGGACGAAGAAGTATAGCGCTGCGCCGGCAGAATGTCGCGGTGGCGGTCGATCCGTCGCTCAATCGATGCGCAAACGCGCGAAACGGCGCTTGCCGACCTGCAGCACGACGCCGTCGAGCCGCGCGGCTGGAACGTCCAGATCCCCGGCGTCGACCGGTTCTCCGTCGATCTTGACCCCGCCCTGGGCCAGCAGGCGGCGGCCCTCGGACGTCGACATCCCGAAAGCGTCGCGCAGCACGGCCGGCAGATGGACGGCGTCGCCATTGGCCGCGACGGCGTGCTCGGCGATCTCGTCGGGAAGCTCGCGCTCGACGTGCAGACGGTCGAAATGCTGCTCGGCGGCGCGGGCGGCGTCCTCGCCGTGCAGCCGTGCCGCGATGCCGCGCGCTAGCGCGCGCTTGGACTCGACCGGCGGGCGCTCGGGATCGAAGTCGCCCTCGAGCAGCAGGTCGTAGTAGACCGGCATCGCCGCGTCCGGGACGCGCATCAGCTTGCCGAAGACCTCGTCGGCCGGCTCCGTGACGCCGACGTAGTTGCCGAGCGATTTCGACATCCGCTGGACGCCGTCGATGCCCGGAAGGATCGGCATGGTCAGGACCGACTGCTGCGGCACGCCGTAGGCCTGCTGGATCTGACGGGCGAGCAGCAGGTTGAACTTCTGATCGGTCCCGCCGAGCTCGACGTCCGCCTCCACCGCGACCGAGTCGTAGCCCTGGAGCAGCGGGTAGAGCAGCTCGAGCACCGAGATCGGCTCGTTGGCCGCATAGCGCTTGGCGAAGTCGTCGCGCTCGAGCAGTTGGGCGACGGTCGTCGTTCGCGCGAGCGCGAACAGCTCCTCCATCGCCATCGCCAGCCACTCGCCGTTGCGGCGGACCTCGGTCCGCTCGGCGTCGAGCACCTTGAAGGCCTGGCGCTGGAAGGTCTCGGCGTTCGCGTCGATCTGCTCGCCCGACAACACCGGCCGCGTCGCCGAGCGTCCCGACGGGTCTCCCACGCGCGCGGTGTAGTCGCCGATGATCAGAACGACGGTGTGGCCGAGGTCTTGGAACTCGCGCAGCTTGCGCAGGACGACGGTGTGGCCGAGATGGATGTCCGGCGCCGTCGGGTCGATCCCGAGCTTGACGCGTAGCGGCCGCCCCTCCCCGAGCTGGCGCTCGATCATCCCGGCGGGAAGCGCCTCGACGGCGTTGCGGCAGAGATAGCGGGCGTCCTCCGCCGCGGATTTCGTCATGGGGGCCAATGCTAAACGGCGCGCGCGACACCGGCGATCCCGACTCCCCTACCCTCTTCTGCGATGTCTCCCCACCCTTCGCCACCGGCGGCCGGCGAGCCGCCGGCGCGCAAGCCGAAGGTCAAGAAGCTGCGCTTGCTGCTGATCTTGACCGGACTTGGCGCGCTCGCTCTGGTCTCGACCGTCTTCGGGATGATGATGGCGGTCGCGAGCGACCTGCCGCAGCTCGAGAGCAAGGCCGAGTACGACCGCGCCAAGAACTCGACCGTCTACTCCGATCGCGCCTCCGGCCGGCAGAAGCTCGCCCGCCTGACCGGCAACGAGAACCGGATCCTGCTCGAGGAGCAAGACATCTCGCCGAACATCACCAATGCGGTGATCTCGATCGAGGACCGCCGCTTCTACCAGCACGAGGGCGTCGACTACCGCGGCATCGCCCGCGCGCTGTTCCAGGACGTGCTCGCCCGCCGTGCGGCCCAGGGCGGCTCCACGATCACCCAGCAGTTCGTCAAGAACGCGCTGGCGGCCCAGTCCGACCGCTCGGTGTTCCAGAAGCTGCGCGAGTCGGCGCTCGCCTACCACCTCGAGCGCCAGTGGAGCAAGCAGAAGGTGCTCACCCAGTACCTCAACAGCGTCTACTTCGGCAACGGCGCCTACGGCATCGAGGCCGCCGTTCGAACGTACTTCCGCTCGGACGACGCGACCACGACGATCGACCCCGCGACGGGCGCGGTCGTGCCTGCCGAGGAGGTCGACCCGGCCAGCGGCGCCGACGATCCCGCCGCCCTGACCGTCAGCCCGGCGCAGGCCGCGCTGCTCGCCGGGATCATCGCCTCGCCGAGCATGTACGACCCGGTCCAGAACCCCAAGGACTCGAAGGCGCGCCGCGACATCGTGCTCCAGCGGATGCTCGACCAGGAGATGATCACGCGCGCCGACTACGAGGAGGGCATCCGCGAGGAGCTTCCCGACGCGGACGACATCCAGCAGCCACAGCCGCACTCCAACCAGCCGTACTTCACGACCTGGCTGACTCAGCAGCTCGTCGACCGCTACGGCCCGGGCGCCGTCTTCGGCGGCGGGCTGGACGTCACGACGACGCTCGACCCCGATCTGCAGGACGCCGCCGAGCAGGCGATCTCCGGACGGCTCGGCGCGATCGGGCCGGCCGCGTCGCTCGTCGCGATAGAGAACAAGACCGGCGAGGTCAAGGCGATGGTCGGCGGCCCCGACTACCAGGAGCGGCCGTTCAACCTCGCGACCAACGGCCATCGCCAGCCCGGCTCGTCGTTCAAGCCCTTCATCCTGGTGCGCGCGCTCGCCGACGGGATGAGCCCCGACGCGACGTTCACCTCGCAGCCGAAGGAGTTCCCGGTCCCGGGCTCCGCTACCGAGAAGTTCGTCGTCAACAACTACGACGACTCCTACTCCGGCGTCGCGTCGCTGTGGAGCGCGACCTCCAACTCCGACAACTCCGTCTACGCCGAGCTCGGCCTGAAGGTCGGCACCAAGCGCGTCGCGCGGCTGGCCAACCGGATGGGCGTCAAGACCGAGATCTCGACCAACCCCGCGATGACCCTCGGCGGTCTCAGCGAGGGCCTCACCCCACTCGAGCTGGCGTACGCCTACTCGACGATCGCCAACAAGGGCCGGCGCGTCTCCGGAACCCTGGCCGCGTCGGAGAACGGACCGGTCGCGATCGAGAGCGTCAAGGGCGGCGGCCGCGACGTCGAGAACGAGCGCCGCGAGGAGCGCGTCTTCTCCGACTCCGTCGGAGAGACCGTTCACTCGATGCTCGCGGGCGTCGTCACCGGCGGGACCGCCAAGGCGGCGCAGATCGGCGAGTTCGCGGCCGGCAAGACCGGAACGACCGAGAACTACGGCGACGCCTGGTTCGTCGGCTTCAACAACGAGCTGACCGTCGCGGTCTGGGTCGGCTACCCCGACGAGCTCAAGCCGATGGAAACCGAGTATCTCGGCGGACCGGTCGCCGGCGGCACCTACCCGACCGAGATCTGGCACGACCTGATGATGGCCTGGATCGGGATCCGCGACCAGCGCGCCGCCGAGCGCGAGGCGCGCGAGAACGGGGACGAGACGACCGAGGACGGCGGGACCTATGTTCCGCCGAGCTCGCCCACGACGCCGGACACCGGCGCTCCGGACGGCGACAGCGGGGAGACCGACGGCGGCGACGAGACGCCGGACGGCCGCACTCCGGCGCCTGGCGGCTCACAGCCGGCCGAGCCCGCTCCGACGCCCACTCCGGACCCGGCGCCCACCCCCACGCCGACACCCGCCCCCACTCCGACGCCAACGCCGACGCCGGGCGGCGGCGGCGGCGCAGCGGCGCCTCAGTAGCAGTCCCGCTAGCCGCGAGGGACCGGCCGCGAGAGGTGGCGGCTGCCGATCTCGCAGAAGCGCCACGGCAGCTCGACCGCGCGCGTGATGCCGATCCGCTCACAGGCGGCGCTGGGCGGTGGCTCGCCGGGCGGGCGCGCATGAAAGGAGATCGGGGGGCTCACGCCGCCCAAGCCCCCTGCGGCACCTGGCCGGCGAGCGACGGGATCGGCGGCGTAGAGCGGGGTGTCGTTGAGCTCCAGCCCGATACCGAGCGCCTGGGTCAGCTTGCCGGGGCCCGAGCAGAGATCGCGCTCGCGCTCCAGACCGCGCCGCTCGCGCATCAGGTCGACCCCCTCCAATGGCTCGAGCGCGCGGATCAGCACCGCGGCGCCCTGGCCCTCCGGCTCACAGACCGCGTTCAGCAGCGCGTGAATCCCATAGGAGCGGTAGACGTAGGCGATGCCCGGCGGTCCGAACAGGACGCGTGTCCGCGGCGTCAGGCCGACGTAGGCGTGACAGGCCGGCTCGGAGTGGTGGTAGGCCTCGGTCTCGACGATCCGGCCAGCGGTGTCGCCGTGGCGGATGACGCAACCGAGCAGGTCGCGCGCAACAGCCACTACGGGACGGTCGTAAAAGGACGATGCCAACGGGGGGCTCACGCCCCCCGGGCCCCCCGCGGCGCCAGGCCGGCTGGCGGCGAACTCAGCCTGCTCGTCACGCGCCCGACTCGGCCAGCAGGTGCCGTGCCTGGGCGAGCTGGTCGCGGACCCGGGCCAGCGAGGTGCCGCCGTCGGAGACCTTCGACTCGAGCCAGGCACGGTCGCCGAGCAGCTCGTAGTACTCGCCGTCGAGCTCCGGAGCGATCTCCGCCAGCTCGGCCTCGGTCAGCTCGGACAGCGCCTTGCCCTGGTCGACCGCAGTGCGGACGACGCCGCCGACGATCCCGTGGGCACGGCGGAACGGGACGCCGCGCTTGACGAGCAGGTCCGCGATGTCGGTCGCGGCGAGCAGCTCGTCGGTCGCCGCGGCGGCCATCCGCTCCTGGTCGAAGGAGATCGTCGCCAGCATCTCGCGGGCGACGCGCAGGCAGAGCTCGACGGTGTCGATCGCGTCGAAGAGCTGCTCCTTGTCCTCCTGGAGATCCTTGTTGTAGGTCAGCGGCAGGCCGTGGAGGACGCCGTGGAGAGTCGTCAGGCGTCCCACGACGCGCGGCGCCTTGGCGCGCAGCAGCTCGGCGACGTCGGGGTTCTTCTTCTGCGGCATCAGGCTCGAGCCCGAGGCGAAGCGGTCGGCGACCTGGCAGAAGCCGAACTCCTCGCTCGACCAGAGCACGAGCTCGGCGCCGAGCTGCGACAGATGGGTCGCGCAGGTAGCGGCCGCCGACAGGTAGTCGAGCACGAAGTCGCGGTTCGAGACGGCGTCGAGAGAGTTCTCGGAGATGCCGCCGAAGCCGAGCTCCTGTGCCACGAACATGCGGCTCGTGTCGAAGTTGACGCCGGCGAGCGCGCCCGCGCCGAGCGGCATGGAATCGCTCGCGCGCACGCAGAAGTCGAACCGGTCGACATCGCGGCGGAACTTCCAGAACCAGGCCAGGAGGTGGTGCGAGAGGTAGACCGGCTGAGCGCGCTGGAGGTGCGTGTAGCCCGGCAGGCGCCAGTCGAGGTGTTCCTCCGCCCGCTCGAG
>DASQKP010000006.1:0-46104 GCA_035630455.1 Thermoleophilaceae bacterium | reverse complement strand
AGCATGAAGCGGCCGACCTGCTCGGGGCCGCGCACCCACAGCGGCAGCGGCGGCATGTCGAAGACGACGTCGTAGCGCAGCAGCGCGACGATCCGGTCGATGTCGTACTCGGCGAACGCCTCCAGGTACTGCTCCAGCAGCTGGCGCTCGTCCTCGCTGCTCGGACGGGCGGGCGCGTCGGCATCGCCCAAGGCCAGCTCGTCGAGCGTCGCCCGCGCGCGCTGCAGGGCGCTGTTGACCGAGGCCACCGAAGTCTCCAGCAGCTCGGCGACCTCCTTCGCGCTCCAGCGCAGCACCTCGCGCAGCACCAGCACGACGCGCTGGCGCGCCGGCAGGTGCTGGAGCGCGGCGACGAACGCGAGCCGCAGCGACTCGCGGTCCGCCGTCTGCTCCGCCGGACCGGCTTCGGGGTCGATCACCTGGCCGTCGGCGATCGGCAGGATCCAGGTGGTCTCGGGCAGCGGGGCGCCGAGCGGAGAGTCGGCCGTCCCCGCGTCTGCGAGGTCGACCGGGCGCGCGCGGCGCTTGCGGCTGTCGATCTGGTCGAGGCAGACGTTGGTGGCGATCCGGAACAGCCACGACTTCAACGCGCCGGGCTCCGCGAGGGTGTCCGAGCGGCGCCACGCGCGAACCATCGCCTCCTGCGTCGCGTCCTCGGCCTCGAAGCCCGAGCCGAGCATCCGGTAGCAGTAGCCGGTCAGCGCCGGCCGCAGGCGCTCCAAGTCTTGCTCGAAGGTGGGCGGACCGGCGGCGGAGACAGGCATCGGACGATCGTAGTCGCCCTTACCGATTAGTTCAGGGCGCCTGGATCGTCTTTGAGGCACAACACGACCGATCAAGGAGCCACCCATGTCCCGCCTGCTCTTCCTCAACCTCCCCGTCGCCGACCTGCAGGCCAGCCGGACATTCTTCGGCGGGCTCGGCTTCGACTTCGACGGGCGGTTCTGCGACGACCAGGCGGCCTGCATGGTGGTCAGCGACCAGGCCTACGTGATGCTGCTGCAGCGCGACCGCTTCGCCGACTTCGTCGTCAAGCCGGTCGCCGACGCCACCGAGGCCACGGCACTGACCGTCGCGGTCAGCGCCGACGACCGCGAGGCCGTCGACGCCTTCGCCGACGACGCGCTCGCCGCCGGCGCCACCCCCTGCAAGGACCCGCAGGACTACGGCTTCATGTACCAGCGCAGCTTCCACGACCTCGACGGCCACCTCTGGGAGGTCATGTGGATGGACGCGGTCGCGGTCGAGAAGGGCCCCGAGGCCTACGCTGCAGAGAACGCCTGAGGAGGAGCAGCGATGAACCTGCCGCCGATCGTGTCGCCGGAGTGGGAGGACTCGCCGGAGGGCTACCCGCAGACCGCGCCCTACCAGTGGTGGCGCCTCCACGACGAGTACGGCAAGGACGCGTAGGCGGCGGCTCGAGCAGCCCCAGGTGGGCCTTCTCGGGCACGCGCGCAGGCTAACGGGCAGCGCGCGAGCGCGGAGGCGATTGCCGTCCACCGCAACGGGGTAGCGGTGTGTCAAGCGATGATGGCGACGATCTACACGACAGCCTTCACCCTTGCCCAGAGCGACGGGGCGGGTCGCGGCGACAACCCGTCCGAGGTCGGCGGCGTCCTGATCATCATCGGCGTGATCCTGCTCGCCGCGTTGGTGATCGGCACGATCTGCTTCCTGGTCGCGCGGGCGACCGCGCGGCGGCGCGGCGGCGTCAAGCAGGGAGCCGGCCGTGAGGGCTGACCGTGGCTAGCAAGGTCATCGCGCTGGTCTCCGAGCCCGTCTCCGGCGACGCCCTGCGGGCGGCGATCGGGGATCGCGCCGACGACGCCGAGGTGCTGGTCGTCGCCCCGGCGCTGAACAGCAAGCTGCGCTTCTGGATGTCCGACCCCGATCCCGCGATCGAGCGCGCCGAGGCGGTGCAGGAGGAGACAGTCGAGCGGATGGACGAGGAGGGCGTCGACGCGGCCGGCGACACCGGCGAGTCCGACCCGGTGCTGGCGATCCAGGACGCCCTGACGACCTTCGCCGCGGACGAGATCGTCCTCTTCACCCATCCGCGGGGCGAGCGCAACTGGCTCGAGGAGGGCGTCGTCGACGAGGTGAAGGAGCGCTTCGGCCTCCCCGTCGCCCACCTCGTCATCGAGGGGTGAGCCTGCGAGGCGCGGCCGTGGAGCTTCCGTGACGGAGCGCTTCGACTCCCGGCCCTCAGAGCTTCGGAGCGGTCGGCGGACTGGTAGAGGGCGGCGGCTCGCTCTGGCGGCGGCGGTAGGCGTCCTCGAGCATCCGGTGGGCGACGTCGCGGCCTCCCAGGCCGAAGGCGAGCGCCATGCCGAGCGCCGCCGAGCCGAGTAGGGCGGCGTAGGTGATCGTGACGATCTCGGTCGCGATGCGGAGCTGGTTGAGGATCATGAAGACGGCGATCGCCATTACCAGGATCGGCAGCGCCGTGCTGGCGAGCCTCGCCGTCGGGGTGTCTCCGAGCAGGCGAGGGGCGGATCGCGCGAGCCATCCCGCCAGCGCGCCGGCGATGACGAAGATGAGGATCGCGACGACGACGTTGGGGAGGTAGCCGAACACGTCGGCGAGGAAGTCGTTGAGCGCGGCGATGCCGAGCGACGCGATCGCTATCGAGAGCGCGCCGAGCAGCACGAACCAGAACACGACGCTGCCGACGGCGCGTGACGGAGAGGCCCCGGGAAGCACCCGCTCCACGTGGGGGCCGGTCGGCCCGGATGCGAGGGCGCGGTCCGTTCCGATCTTCTCCAATGCCAGCGCCACCACCTTCTCGAGCGCCTTCGCGACGAGATAGCCGATCAGCAGGATCAGCAGGAACCCCAGCAGCTTGGGGAGGAAGGCGATCAGGTCGTCGATGCCCTGCTGCAGGCTCTCGCTTATGTCGACTGCCGCGGTGTGCATGTCGTCACTCCCTCCGTGCTCGGTTGGTCACGCCCTCAACGCTTCAGCAGGTCGCGAAAATGGCCCTTCTTCTTGCGCGCGGTGCCCTTGGCCTGGCGGCCCTGCCCCTTGACCTTGCCCTCGGGGTTGCCGCGCAGCGATGCGCCGGCCTCGCGAAGCCTTCCCATCGCCCGGTCGAAGGTGCCGCCGGACTTGTCTCGTGCCCTGCTCTTCATCGCTTTCTCCGTTCTGGGTTGTCCTCGCGTTCGTCGTCCTCGATCCGCGCGGTGGCGTGCCAGCGGACGCTGACGTCGCGGTAGGTGACGCCCGGCTCGACCTCGTCAGGCAGGTTCTCGCGCTCGCTGCCGGAGCTCGTGTCGACGTCGTGGCGGCGGTCGGGCTCGACGACCTCGCCGTGAAGCTCGACCTCGGTCTTCGGCTTCTTCCGGAACCGCAGGCTGTCGGCCTTGACGCTGGCGCCGATCTCGACGTCTGGGCGCTCGGGCGGGTGCCGGTCCTTGCGAGCCATCTCGATCAGGCCTCCGCCGCCTCTCTGACGTCGCGGATCGTGATCCGGCCCTCGGGGCCGCTGCCCTCGACGCCCTCGATGTCCACCTCGAGCTCCTCCGCCTTGCGCAGCGCCGCCTCGGTCGCGTTGAGCTCGTCGGCCCTGCGCTGCCGGCGTCGCTCGCCCACCTCCAGCGCCTTGCGGGTGGCCGCGAGCCCGAGCTCGCGCGCCTCCTCGGCCGCGGCGCCCATCAGCTGCTGGGCGACGATCTTGGTGGCGAGCTTCGCGATGTCGCCGGTGCTGCCACCGACGTCGCCGCCGCTCTGGAGTGTGCCGCTGACCACCTGCTCCAGCTCGCCGAGCGTCTCCCCCGCGCCCTCGCCGATGTCGCCGACGGCCTGGCCGGCGCCCTCGCCGACCTCGCCGACCGCCTGACCGGCGCCTTGACCGACGTCGCCGACCGCCTGGCCGGCGCCCTCGCCAATGTCGCCGACCGCCTGGCCGGCGCCCTCGCCGATGTCGCCCACGGCCTGACCGGCCCCTGAGCCGACGTCTTGGACGGCGTCCCCGGCGCCCTCGCCGATCTCCTCGACGGCCCCGCCGGTCTCGTCGAGCGCGTGGCCGGCGCCCTGACCGACCTGCTCGACGGTCCGGCCGAGGCTCTTGACCAGCTCCGGGTTGCGATCGAGGGTGGTGAGGACGCGGTCGACGATCGCCGCCACGTGGTCGAGGCGCACCTTCAGCAGCGCCTGTGCCTCGACGCCCTTGATGTCCAGGCGCAGCTTGCCGAGATGGACGTCGACGCCCGCGTTGAGCTTGACGAGGTCGAGCACCTTGGCGCGAAGCTCGACGTGCGCGTCGAGGTCGTCGACCTCGAGGTGGATCGAGTCGACCTTGACGACCGGGACGTCGAGCAGGACGTCGGGCTCGCCGCGGGAGTCGGAGTCCTCGAGCGCGTAGTCGCGGTACTCGCGCTCGGCGGCCGTGCCCTGTCCCTCGAGGTTCTGGGCGAAGCGGTACTTCTCGGTCTTCTCGGACGCCCGGCGCCCGGCGCCCGGCTTCGACTTCGACTTCGACTTCGTGGCAGCCATCATCCACCCCCGCCCTTACCGGACTTCCCAGCTAGCTGGCGGGCGCCCTTGCCCACCCCGGCGACGCCCTGGCCGGCGCCCTTTCCGACCTCGGCGACGCCCTTGCCGGCTCCCTGGCCGACGCCGGCGACACCCTTCTGTGCGCCTTGCCCGACGCTGGCGACGCCCTGCTGGGCGCCCTGCCCGATCTGCCGCACCCCCTGGCCGGCGCCCTGGCCGACGTCCTTGACGGCTCCAGACGCTCCTTTGCCGACCTCGCCAACGGCCTCGCCGGTCTGGCCGACCAGCTCGCCGGCGCCCTGGCCGACGTCCTCCACGGCCTTCCCGATGCTCTCGAGGAGCTCCGGGTTGCGGTCGAGCGAGGTGAGCACGCGCCCCAGGATCCGGCTGACGTTGTCGAGCCTCGCCTTGAGCAGGACCTGAGCTTCGACGCCCTCGATCTTCAGCTCGACCTTGCCGAGACCGACGTCAGCGCCGACGCTGATCTCGACCAGATCGCGAACCTCGGCCAGCACGGCGACCTGGGCGCGGAGGTCATCGACCTCGAGGTCGATCTCGTCGACCTTGACGACGGGGATGTCGAGCAGGACGTCGGGACCCTCGGGGATCTTCTCGGGGTCGACGATCGAGTAATCGGGGACGTCGGGGCGCGAGTCCTTGCTCCGTGACGAATTCCGGCTCCGTGACGACGGCTTGCCGTTGCGGCTGCTCTTCGACGAACTCGTCTTGCGCTGTCTGCGCTGCCCCCCGGTGTTGGCCTCGGCCATTACGAGCCTCCATTTCCGGTGTGCGGACCCGCCACCTACCCAACCGAAAAGCGGACAAACGTGTCTCTAAAAAACAACCCCCGAGTGCGACGTCGCCGCCGATATCGGTGAGGCCAGTCAGCGTTTGAGTCGATCCTCCAACGCGCTCGCGGCGTTCTCGAGATCGATTGCGCGGACCCGGCGATACGCCGCCTGCCCGGCCAGGCCCAGACCGACCCCGATCGCGACGGCACTCGCCGTGCCAAGTCGCCCACGGCCGCCCCGGCCGCGGCCCGCGCGGCGGGCCCCGTCCTCCCCGTCCTGCAGGAATGAGTCGACCGCCGCCGTGACCACGCGCTCGATGTCGACCGCCATGGCGATCCTCCTAGGATTGCTCGCGGCGCAGGAGCCGGTAGGTGACCGCCGCCACCGCAGAGCCGGCGACGACCGCCGCGGCGAGCGCGCGCGGCGGCGCCGGACGCTCGCCGGTCATCCGGTCGGCCGCCACCTTCTGCAGAAAGCCGCGCACCTACGCTCCTTCGCTCACTTGGACTTGGAGCCGCTTCGCTTGCGGCCGGCGGCGGCCTTCGCCGGCGTCTTCGAACGCGAGCGGGCGTTGTGCCGCGCGGAACGGGATCGGG
The DNA here is from genome assembly GCA_035630455.1 of Thermoleophilaceae bacterium. Taxonomy (GTDB): domain Bacteria; phylum Actinomycetota; class Thermoleophilia; order Solirubrobacterales; family Thermoleophilaceae; genus JAAYBF01. The sequence goes on along the minus strand of DASQKP010000006.1, from coordinate 40,223 downwards.
CGTTGTGGCGATCCGACCCGCCGTTGCCGCTGCCCTTGCGCGAAGACGAGCTGGAGCTGGAGCTTCGGCTCGTCGGACGAGCGGCCGAGGCCGCTGCCTCCCTGGGCTCGTGGGAGTGCTCGCTGTCCTGGATGTCGTCGACGTCCGCGTACTCGCGATCGCTGTCGTAGTCGCTCGGATGCTCCTCGACGACCTCGCCGTCGTGGATGACCCCGCGCCACGCACCCGTCTCGACCTCCTGCATCTCGATGAACGCCTTGAAACGTGCCATGTCAGCGCGCACGGCCCGCTTGATGTGGCGCATCCCGCGCGCCGCCTTCTCGATCAGCGAGCCCGGGTCGACGTCGAGCGACACCTGCACGCGGGTCAGCCGCGGCGCCAGCTCGTGGAAGGTCACGACGCCCGTGTGGGTCACGCCCTGCTTGACGTTCCACTGGATTCGCTCGTCGGGGCGCTGCTCGACGATCTCGGCCACGAACTCCTTCGACATCCCCCAGACCTTCGTCTTGAACGACACGGTGCAGTCGTCCTCCTGCGTGATCTGGGTGAGGCGGTGCATGAACTGCGACCACTCCTCGAACTGGGTCCACTGGTTGTAGGCGACCTCCAGCGGCACCGCGATGTCGAACGCCTGCTGGACGGGCATCCGCCGCCCCTTGCCGACGCCCGGCGTCCCCTTCTTCGATCCACCTCCACCGCCGTCGCCTCCGCCGACGCCGGGGATCATCTTCTTGCCGGCCTCCTTGGCGACCTCCGGCACGTCGGTCGCCTGGTCCACCTTCTTGCCGACGGCGTCCGTCACGTTGCTCTTCACGTCGCCGACGCGCTTCAGAACGGCGCCCTTCGCCGCCTTGCCGACCAGTGGCGCGGCAGCCGCCAGCGCGGCTCCCGCGACGACGCCGCGAACGGCCGAGGAGCCGCCGCCGCCGTCCTTCTTGCCCAACGGGAAGCTGCTCCCGCGGCCGTTCTGCGAAACGGCGTGAGTCGCCTCACGCGCGAAGCGCCCCAGAGTTGAGCCGACCATGTCTGTCAAATCGTCGACGGGCGAGGCCATTTCCGTCCTCCTCGATCTCGATGTCAGCACGGTCGTACCCGGTTGAACTCCAGGTAACCGACGCCAATCGTCACCCCCCTTTCCAATTAACGCCAAAGAGAGTCGGTTCCGGGACTTCCAACGGGGTAAAGCGTCACTCCCCCTACCCCGAAGGAAGGTCGACATGGCCCGTAAGCAGGAGGAGCCCGAAGACGTCGAGCAACAGGAGGAGGAGGACGAGGGCCTCGAGGACGAGAGCACCACCTCGATCGACATAACCGACAGCGCCATCACGATCACCGTGCCGCGCGACGGCAACGAGGGCGACACGCTGACCCGTCTGGCCGGTCTCGTGGACGGCCTGGGCAGCAAGTAGCGCCGAACATTCAGGATGCTGACCCCGGCGACGGCCGGGCAAAACTCAGGACCGGTATGCGTCCTCGAGCGCCGCGATGTCGAGCTTGACCATCTTCAGGAAGGCGTCGGAGACACGCTTCGAGCGCGCCGGGTCGGCGTCGCGCATCATCTCGCCCAACGCCGCGGGAACGATCTGCCAGCGGACGCCGAACCGGTCGTTGATCCATCCGCACGCCTGGGGCTCGCCCCCGTCCTCGAGCAACGCGTTCCAGTAGCGGTCAAGCTCCGCCTGGTCGTCGCAGGCCACCACCAGCGAGATCGCGTCGTTGAACTCGTGATGCGGCCCCGCGGTGATCGCCTGGAACCGCTGGCCGAAGAGCGTGAAGTCGACCACCTTCACCGACCCCGGAGGCCCGCTCGGCGACTCGCTCAACAGGGGCGTCACGCTGTCGACCCGCGAGTCCGGAAAGACCGACGCGTAGAACCTCGCCGCCTCCTCCGCCTCCTCGGCGTACCAGAGGTGCGGGTAGATCTTCGCGTTGCTGCTCGAGGTCATTTGACGGTGCCTCCTTCGAGGTGATCGGAGTCTCTAGAGAAGAAGACCGGCCACGGCGACGGAACTCATCGGCGGGTCGGGGCCCGTCACAGCGACGTCCGGCTCGAGCGCGATTCAGCCGAGCTGCTCGGCCAGTCCGATGACGATGCCCTCGGGGCCGCGTAGGAAGCACAGCCGATAGCTGTCCTCGTACTGCGCGATCTCGCCGACGAGCTCGCCACCGTGGCCGCGCAGGCGGGCGACGACGTCGTCGATGTCGTCGACCGCGAACATGATGCGGCGGATGCCCAGCGCGTTCGCCGGCGCGTCTTCCGGCTCGGCCCTGACCGCCGGCGGTGTGTGGAACCTCGACAGCTCGACCCGGCTGTGGCCGTCCGGCGTCCGCAGCATGGCGATGTCGGCGCGGACGTCTTCGAGCCCTACGACCTGGCCCACCCAGGCCCCCTCGACCTGCGTCTCGCCCTCCAGCTCCATGCCGAGCTCGACGAAGAACGCCTTGGCGGCCTCGAGGTCCTCGACGACGACGAGGACGTTGTCCATCCGCTGAAGCGCCATGTCCCCGGAGCATAGGGTCGGCAGCGATACCCTGCTGCCCAGCGCATAACCCGCTTGACGACAGGAGAGACGTGCCCAGGGTCACCGCGGACATGACGATCACCCTCGACGGCTACGCAAGCGGCAGGAACCAGAGCCGGGAGAAGCCGTTCGGCGACATCGATCCGGAGCGCCTACACGCGTGGATGTTCGACCACGTCGACGAGAACGCCGAGGAGCGAGCGGCGATCACCAAGGCCGGGGCCTACATCATGGGGCGCAAGATGTTCTCGTCCGACGAGGGCGAGTGGGATCTCGACTGGCGGGGCTGGTGGGGCGCCGACCCTCCCTACCACGCACCCACGTTCGTCCTCTGCCACCGCCCGCGCCCCAGCATCGAGATGGAGGGCGGCACCGTCTTCCACTTCGTCACCGACGGGATCGACGCGGCGCTCGAGCGGGCCCGCGACGCCGCCGGCGAGCAGGACGTCTCGATCGCCGGCGGTCCCAGCGTCCTCAACCAGTACCTCGCCGCCGGCCAGGTCGACGAGCTGCGACTCCACGTCGCCCCGTTCGTCGCCGGCGGCGGCGAGCGCCTGTTCGCGGGCACCGCGGGACTGGAGCTGACGCCGGTGAGCAGCCGCGCCACGCCCCACGTGACCCATCTCGTCTACCGCCGCTGACGGCAGCGTGCTGAGAAAGGTTTGGCGGGACTGGGACGGGTACCCCGTCCTACCTACCAACGAGGAGGTCCCCATGACCAACGACACAGTTGCCGAGGCGGCCCGTGCTGCCCACGACTGGGGCTTGGCCAGCTGGCTCGGAGGGAGCATGTTCGGCAAGTTCGCCCTCAACCCCTCCGTGGCCCAGATCAGCGACCACCGCGAGCGCGGCAAGGTCGTCAACGCAGCCTGGAACGGCTACAACATGATCAACGCGGTCTCGCTCGGCGCCGTGGCCACGGGCTGGTTCGCGTCGCGCCTGACCGAGACTCGCCCCGACCGGCTCTCGAGCAGGGAGCGCGACCTGGCCAAGGCGAAGGACGGCCTGACGGTCGCGGCTCTCCTGACCGGCGTGGCGAGCGGCATCGGGGGATCCAAGCTGGCCAAGGCGGAGCCTGAGGGGGCGGTTCCGATCGAGCGCGGGACAGTGCCCGCCGAGGAGACGCCGAAGCCGGCCGCACGGATCCAGCGGACGCTCGGGGCGCTCGGCATCGCCAACATCGCGTCAGGCGTCGGCCTTGTCGTCGTCAACGCGATGCTCGCCCAGGCCAACCACAGCCGCCCGCCGCTGCGACGGGCCCTGTTGCGCCGCAGCAGGTAACGGCACGCTCTACGAACGCTCGGCGCGACGCTTGGTCGCGCCGAGCTGTCGCCTGCAGTGTCCGCGGGGCGTGCCAGTAGAGGCGTCGATTCGAACCGGCGACCTCCGGGCATGGTCGCCGGAGAGTGCGAAAGCTGCTGCTCGCCATCATCTCCGACACCCATATGCCGGAGGGGGCACGGCAGCTGCCCGAGCGGTGCGTCGAGCTGCTTGGGAAGGCCGATCTGATCGTGCACGCCGGCGACATCAACACCACGGCGGTACTAGCCCAGCTGAGATCGCTCGGTCCTCCCGTGGTGGCGGTCCACGGCAACGTCGACAGCGCCGAGTTGCGGCGTGAGCTTCCCGCCACGGCGACGATCGACTGCGGTGAGGTCGAGATCGCGGTCATCCACGACGCCGGCCGGGCGCATCGCCGGTTGGAGCGGATGCGCAAGCGGTTCCCCTCGGCGGCCGCCGTCGTCTTCGGCCACTCGCACATCCCGCTGCACGAGAAGGCCGCGGACTTCCAGATCTTCAATCCCGGCAGCCCAACCGAGCGGCGACGCGCGCCCACCCACACGATGGGCCTCGCGAGGATCGAGCACGACCGCGTCGAGTTCGAGCACGTCACGCTGAGCTAGGGATTGAAAACGGCTCCCGCGGCGCGAGGCCGCGGGAGCCGTGGGGGCCGCGGGGAGCTTGGGAGCAGCCGTGGGACAGTCAGTCGGCCGGCGGGATGAGAACGCGATTGACGGCGTGGATCACGCCGTTGGACGCCTTGACGTCGGCGGTCACGACCTTCGCCCTGTTGACGAACACCTTGCCGTCGCGGACGCGGATCCGCACCCGGGCGCCGTTGAGCGTCTCGGCTGAGCGCAGCTTGGTGACCTTGCGGGCGGTGACCCGGCCGGACACCACGTGGTAGAGCAGCACCGAGCGCAGCTCGGCGCGGTCGTTCATCAGGCCGTCGAGGGTGCTCTTGGGCACCTTCGCGAACGCGGCGTCGGTCGGAGCGAACACCGTGTAGGGCCCGCGACCCGACAGCGTCTTCGCCAGGCCGGCCTTCTTGACGAGCTTGACGAGCGTCTTGAACTGACCGGCGCCCTGTGCCGTCTCGACGATGTTCGCCTTCTTGGTCTCTTGGCCCGCGCTTGCGGGGACCGCCACGCCTGCTGCGACGAACGCGGTGAGAGTGAGAGTGATGAGGATCTTTCGCATGATCGTTCCTCCTGGGTCCTTCCTCTTGTAGAGGGTTTGTACAGTGTTGACGCCAGGCTAGAGGGCGATGCGCAGGTTGTCAAGTGTTTGTTCAAGGTTCTAGACTGCGCCCATGACCGGCTACATGCGCATCGGCGAGCTGAGCCGCCGGATCGGCGTGGCGCCCGAGCTCCTGCGCGCGTGGGAGCGCCGCTACGCGCTGCTCGAGCCGACGCGCTCCGATGGCGGCTACCGCCTCTACTCCGACGCCGACCTGGCGCGGCTGCGGGCGATGCAGGCGCACCTCGCCGCGGGCCTCTCGGCGGGCCAGGCCGCGGCGCTGGCCGTCGCAGAGCCGGTGCCCTCAGGCGCCGAGGCACGGCTCGCTCCGGCGGCGCTCGCCGATCTCCGCGCAGCACTCGACCGCTTCGACGACGCGGCCGCGAACGCCGTCCTCGACCAGGCGGTGACCACACTCACCACCGACGCGGTCCTGAACGAGCTCGTCCTCCCCTACCTCGCCGAGCTCGGGGCGCGCTGGGAGCGCGGAGAAGCCTCGATCGCCCAGGAGCACTTCGCCTCCAACGTGCTGCGCGGGCGGCTCCTCGCCCTCGCAAGCGGCTGGGACCGCGGCGCCGGCCCGCGCGCCATCCTCGCCTGCGCGCCGGGCGAGCTGCACGACCTGCCGCTTCTGATCTTCGGCCTCGCGCTGCGCGCCCGAGGCCTGCGGATCACCTACCTTGGCGCCGACACGCCGGTCGCCACCGCCGCCGACGCCACCCGCGAACTGTCGCCCGACGTCCTGGTCGTCAGCGCTGCCGTGCCCCAACGCTTCGAAGCCTGCTCAGCGGACCTCGAGCAACTCGCCCGCGAGGCCCGCCTGGTCCTGGCCGGCCCCGGCGCAGACCCCGCCCTCTCCGAGCGCCTCGGGGCACGCCACCTCGGCGGCGACCCGGTGTCCGAGGCACAGCGACTGGCGGACGAGCTGGTGCGGCCGGGCAGCACCGGCGAGGACGGGCGGGGCTAGGCTCACGCCGCGGTCGAGGGCGCACTGGACGTCTGTTCGACCGGCGAGCTCGCGGTTAAGCACCGGATGGGCGGCGCTCCGACACCCAAAGGGTGCCCTCGCGTGAAATTTCGCTGCGCATGCGGGCGCGGCGCCTGAGGGTCCGCGCCGGCGGCAACGCGCTACGTGCCACCGTGGGCGTCGCCATCATCGTCGGCCTGATCGCGGCCCCAGTTGCGCCGGCTGAGAAACCGGAGACGGCGAAGCTGCCGCCGGGACTGGCCAAACGCGGACTGACTGAGGCGCCGGGACTTGGCGTAGCGGTCGAGAAGACCAAGATGCCCAAAGACATCGCTCCAGTGAAGGCGGCAAAGCCCGTCAAGGTCAAGGCTGCCAAGCCCGAGCAACATCGCGGCCCGAAGCAGGCCCAGCAGGCGGGTACACCGCCAGCGCCAGCGCCGGCGACACGGTCCCAGTCCTCGCCTCCCGTCTCGACGACCGCCCCGCCGGCCGCGCCCACGCCTCCGGTCGAGACCACATCGACGCCGAAAGCGCAAACCCGTCGCCCCGACCCGTCGGCCAAGCAGCGGCGCACCGCGTCGAGGAAGGCGGCAACACCATCGAACCTCGCGGGAGGCGCCGCCACGCCGCTCGCCACCACGGCGCCGCGCGAGCGCCCCGCCGACGTCCGGAAGGACAGCGCTCCCGATGCGCGTCCCTCGCCGATCGTGCGCACGGTTCGCGACATCGTCGAGACGGTCCCCGGTTGGATCAAGCTCGCGATCGCCGCGCTCGGGGCACTCGCTCTGCTGTTCGCCGGCGCTTACGCCTTCAGTGCCCTGCGCGCCCGCTCGCTCGCCCGCCAGCGCAGCGAGCTACTCGGCGACGTCGGACTACTACAGCGGGCGCTGCTGCCAACGATTCCCGACCAGCTCGGCGGCCTCGCCGCATCGGTCGCCTACCGGCCGGCCGATGGACCGGGCGCCGGCGGCGACTTCTACGACGCGCTTCCGCTGCCCGGTGGGCGCGCCGGCTTCGTGCTCGGCGACGTGTCCGGTCACGGACGGGCGGCGCTCGAGCGCACTGCCTTCATGCGCTACACGCTGCGCGCCTATCTCGAGGCTGGCCTCGAGCCGTCGACCGCCCTCGAGGTAGCGGGCCGTGTGATCGGTGACGGGCTCGACGGGGACTTCGCGACGGTGCTGCTTGCGACCCACGACCCCAGCAGCGGCTCGTTGACCTATGCAAGTGCCGGCCATCCGGCGCCGATCCTCGTCGGCGCCGCTGGCTTCGAGCCGGTCATCGCAGGCTCCTCGCCGCCGATCGGTGTCGGCGAGCCGACCGGAATGCGCCAGACAACGGTGCCGCTCGGTCCTGGGGCTGTGGCGTGCCTCTACACCGACGGGCTGATCGAGGCACGCACCGCCGATGGCCTGCTCGGACGCGAGCGACTTCAGGAGATCGTCGAAGGCCTCGGTCCCGAGGCAACGGCCACGGAACTGCTCGAACGCGTCGCAGCCGAGGCAGTCACGGTGCCCGACGACATGGCGACCTGCGTCCTGACTCCCACGGCCCGCGTGACGGCCGGGAGCTTCCGCACAGAGCGGCTCGAGCTGACGGCGAAGGAGCTTGAGGGACCGCTGCTCGAGCGCTTCCTCGCCGAGTGTGGCGTGCCCGAGGCGGCGGCCGACGACGCGCGCCGGATCGCGGCACGGTTCGACGGCGCAGTGGTCAGCGTCGCGTTCGGAGGCCGGCGCATCGTCGACGTACTGCCGCGCAACGTTGCGAGCATCGAGAGCGCCGTACGACGCGCCGGCTAGCGTAGCGAGGGCCGCTACTTGGTGCGCGAACGAGCAGCGAGCCCGAGTCGAATCCCTGGCGCCTTTGGTATTGTTAACCTTATGGTTAATGATCCGTTCAAGGCGCTCGCGCATCCGATCCGCCGGGGCATCGTCGAGCGCCTGGCCGAGGGCCCGGCGACCGTCGGCGAGGCGACCGGCGGCTTCGGCGTCTCGAAGCCCGCGATCTCCAAGCACCTGAAGCTGCTGGAGGAGACCGGCGTCGTGACGCGCGTAGTCGAGGGCCGGACGCACCGGCTCTCGCTGGCGCCCGAGGTGCTCAGCGAGGCCGCCGACTGGATGGATCACCAGCGCGCCCTGTGGGGGCGCCTGTTCGATGTAGTCGACGAGTAACCTCAAGGAGGACGAAACCCGATGAACATGCCACCGGTCGTGTCGCCACAGGAATGGGACGCCGCGCGCGAGGAGCTGCTGGTCAAGGAGAAGGAGCTCACCCGTGCCCGCGACGCGCTGGCCGCCGAGCGCCGCCGGATGCCGCGGATGGCCGTCGAGAAGGAGTACCGCTTCGAGGGGCCGGACGGCCCGGCGAGCCTTCAGGACCTCTTCGCGGGCCGCCGCCAGCTGGTCGTCTACCGCTTCTTCTACGAGCCCGGCGTCTCCGGCTTTCCCGAGCGCGGCTGCCGCGGCTGCTCGTTCGTCGGCGACCAGGTCGCCCATCTCGCGCACCTCAACGCGCGCGACACGACACTCGCGTTCGTCTCGCGCGCCCCCCAGCCGGACATCGAGCGCTGGAAGGCGCGGATGGGCTGGGACATCCCCTGGTACACGCTGACCGACGACTTCGACGCCGACTTCGGCGTCGAGAAGTGGCACGGCACCAACGCCTTCTTCCGCGATGGCGACGACGTCTTCCGGACCTACTTCGTCAACAACCGCGGCGACGAGGCGATGGGCAGCACCTGGAGCTACCTCGATCTGACGGCGCTCGGCCGCCAGGAGGAGTGGGAGGACTCGCCAGAGGGCTACCCGCAGACAGCGCCCTACCAGTGGTGGAGGCTCCACGACCAGTACGGAGAGGCGACATGATCGCCCACCTCGGAGGCGTGCCGATCGAGGAGGCGCTGCCGTCGCTGACCGGCGCGAGCGCCGGCCTCCTGCTGGCGCGCGCCTGGGTAGCGCTGCGCCTGCGCCGGGTAAGGGAGCCACGCAGATGACCACCGTCGACCACACGCTGCGAATCGAGCGCACCTACCGCGCGCCCGCCCAGAAGGTGTTCGACGCCTGGACGAGCGAGGAGGTGATGCGGCGCTGGTTCCATGCGGGACACGACTGGGAGACCACCGAGGCCATGGTCGACCTACAGGTCGGCGGCGCCGTGCGCGTGGTGATGCGCGACCCGCACGAGGACGCCGAGTACGGCGGCGGGCTCTACACCGAGATCGACCCGCCGAACCGGCTCGCCTTCACCTGGCTCTGGGACGACAACCCGATCCGCCAGCTGATCGAGGTCGACTTCGAGGAGACCGACGGCGTCACCACCGTCCGCTTCACCCACAGCGGCCTCTGGGACGAGGAGGCGGTCCGGTCCCACGAGGGCGGCTGGACCAAGGTTTTCGACAACCTGCAGCGAACGCTGAACGCCGGCTAGGGTCACTCGGAGGTGGGGCTGAACGCCCGCCGCCCGGCCTCGACGCGAAACGGCTCCAGCCGGCGGCGCTGAGCGTCCGCGCGTGCGATCAGCTCGTCGAAGTCGAGTTGCGGCAGCCGCGCCCGGACGCCGGCGATGTCGCCCACCGTCTGCCAGAGCACCTTCTTGCCCTCGATTCCCATGACAAGGGCTTCCAACTCCACGAACCGGCTCAGCGGGGAGTAGCCGGTCAGGCTGCCGTTGAGCTTGAGCCGACCCACCCGCTCGGCGACGACGGCGAGAGCTGGCTTCGCCCGCCCGCGAGGGATGCCGAAGCATGCCCATCATGCGCCGGAAGGTCTCGACGTCCTCGGCGATCGCCGACGCAACCTCCTCCAGCGCGGTGCCAAGCTCGGTGCCCTCGTTGCTGGCGCAGGAGCGGCGAGCCAACTCGCGCCAGAGCACGCCGGCGGCCAACTGGTCGTTGAGGTAGATCGAAAGCAGGCGCTTGCCGCCCTTGGTGGCATTCTCGTCCAAGGCCATGCCCTCGGCTACCCGGGCTGCTCGATTTCAAGCAACGCCGCTACGACATCGACGACGAGACCGAGCGCAACCCGGCCGAGCGCCCGTTCCCGTTCATGCCGACGCTGGACCCGTCCCACTACCTCGCCGAGCAGCTCCGAGCGCACCTGCAATAGTAGCAGCAGACGGCAGTCGCCTCGGGGTCACGCACCGCTCGCGGAGGAGACACCGGCCTCGAGTCCAACGATCAGGTCGAGAAGACCCTCGGCCTCCCATGCCCGGTTGCGCGCCGATTCAGTGAGACGCCTGAGGATGCCGGCAGCCTCCATTTGCTCGATCGCGTTCGCAACGGCGGGCTTTGTTCGACCGGCGGCCGCGACGGCGACCGGCACCGTGATGATCGGATGAGCGGGAAGGACCGCGATCAGGCTCCAGGCGGCTGCGTCCGCACGAGGGTTCGAGTGCTGACGCAAGCGCTCGCGCCACTCATCCTGCAGATCGCGAACCCGGATCGCGTAGTGAGCAGCAAGTGTGGCGGCCTCGGCGGTCGCGGCGGCGAAAAGCTCGATCCACTCGGCCAGGCGATCCTCGCGGAACAGTGTCAGACCCTTCAGATAACGATCCTTGTCGCGAGCGAGCACGACGCTGATCGGGGGAACGAACGCGGGTGTCAGACCGCGCCTTCGAAGGACGACCTGAACCAGGGCGCGGCCAGTCCGGCCGTTCCCATCCTCGAAGGGATGGATCGTCTCGAACTGCGCGTGAGCGATCGCGGCCTGCACGAGCGGCGGAAGCGCGACGTCGTTGACGAACGCGCATAGATCGTCGAGTAGGGGATCGACCTCTCCCGGCGGTGGGGGCACGAACGCCGCACCGCAGGGGTTGTAGTCGTTGCCGCCGATCCAATTCTGCGAGGTGCGGAACCTCCCGGCGATTTGAGAGTTCGGCGCGCGTTCGAGCAGAACTCGATGGATGTCCAGGAAGTCCGCGGGACCCACCCCCTCGAGGTCCGCAGCTCGCTCGATCGAGAGCTGCATCGCGTCGATGTTGGCGAGGATCTCGGCGGCGCCCGACCCGACTTTGCGCCCGGTCTCCTGATTGGCCTCAGCCCGCGCGAGGCTGCGGGCATCGAGCTGCATGCCCTCGACCTTCGAGGAGGCGATGGACTCGGTTCGCAGCAGCAAGCGAGCGAGTGGCATCAGCTCCGGCCCGGCCACGCGGTTCAAATCAGCGATCGCCTTCTCCGCATCGGAGATCACTCCGGCAACGTCGCCGGGAAGGACGACATCGACGCCGGCCACCGGCTCGGGGATGAAGGCTTCGTACTCGCAGGCGCGCCGGTAGCGCGGAGGCGCATAGATGGCTGGATCTGCCTGCCAGATCTGATGGATGTGCCGCCCTCGCACCGCGATCCTTTCTTTGACCCTGGTCTTAGGAAAGGATCGTGCTGTTCCTTTCCTAACCATCATCCTATCCCAAGTTTGGGTCTTAGGAAAGGATCGGCTCTAGGCTTTCCCGAGTTGCCGCTTCCCCGGGTCGAATGACTCGTCGGCGCCCTAACCACGGTTCGCGGTCTCTACGCTTCGGGGAGGGCACGTCTTAGGGACGAGCCGAGGCTCTAACAGCGCTGGCGATCTCCTCGTAGCCCAGCGGCCCCTCGGCGTAGCGCTCGAGGAAGCCCATCCCTACCGAACGGATGCCGTTCTCGACGACGCTACTTGCCGACGCGACGTACCAGTCCCACTGGGCGACGTCGAGAGCGTCGTAATCCTCATGCGTCTTCCGTGTCTGAATGCCAAAGACGAACACGTCGGCTCGCACCTCCCGCTCGGCGCCCCACCCCTCCTTGTCGTCCCAAGCCAACCCCGTGAGACCGGAGAAGCGAATGGTGGAAAGCACCTTCTGATGCCAGCCCTGGAGATAGGCGGACGACTTGACCTCGATCCGGATGCCCTCCGGAGTCCTGACATCGAAGTTGTCCCAGGAGACGCGGACTGCCTCCTGGGCGCCAACCGCTCGCGCAACCAGGAACTCGGCAAGGACGCCGCGAGCGATGTTGGTCTTCAGATCGCTGAGCGCGAAGCTCCAGAAGTCCCGGACCGTCGCCCCTGTGCCTGACAGCGACTCGTCACCAGTCAGCGGTGTGACCGGAGCGGGTTGGAGCCAGGTGCCGTCCCGGCCCATTGTCAGCTGCCGTCCGCGCGACCGTTCACTTACCGACGGTCCGATCCCAAAGCCCAATGTCGTGCTCGTTATCGACGTCATCCGCATCCGCATAGCGGAGACTCGCCCGCTCGAACTGCCTGAACTGGTAGATCGCGGCATCCATATTGCGGGCGTTGAACAGACCGAGGTCGCTGAGCAGCTCGAAGTCGGCGATCGTGAGTCCAGACACCCGCTCGAAGAGGCCCGGGTCCAGCGACTCGATCACGTGCTTGAGCGCCTCCTCCCGGAAGTCGGTCGAGTACATGAACACCGGAACCCGCGCGAGGAACTTTTGCAGCTTCTCGCGGATCTCCTTGCGTCGCTTGGAGGTCTCCGACTGCTCCCGCTTTTGCTCGGGATCAAGCTCGCCGCCCTGTTCGCGCTTGGCCTTCTTAAGCATCTTCGTCGACGTGACGACATGTTCGGCGTTGTCGACTAGGGCGCGGAAGTCCTCGATCTGCGCGAGGGTCTCCAGCAGTCCAGGATGCTCCAGAACCGCTGAGAGGGTGCGCTCGTTGACATCGACGAGCAACGGCGAGTTCCATCGCTGCGCGAGAGCGGTTGCGCCGGTCCCAGCCGTCGCCCAATCGAGAACTGCGGATGCGTCGAGTTGCAGCATCGAGCCCCCGGAGAAGCCGAAGATTGGTAGATAGTCGAGCAGTTTCCCGATCGCCTCTGACGGCGTTTCCGCACCCTCGGCGGCAAGCCGTACCCCATACTCAGCCACCAGCGCCAACGCCCGGTTCGGGTCGAACTCGAACACGTAGCAGGTGGGCTTTTGCACGTCGAGCCCATCCTCGGCATCGCGATACGCCCAGGGCGACTGCACTCGAAACGCCGCCTGGAAGTAAGACTCGGGCGACTTCAGGGAACGCAGCATGAGAATTGCGCCCCACTCCCGGACGGTAACGCCGGTCATTAGCTTGCCGCACGAGAGGGTGATCGATCCCGAACGGTTGTCCTTCGTCGCCTTGCCGATCGCCGCCTCCACGGGCGGCTTGGCATCGGCGCCCTGGCCGGCGCGGCTGCCCGCTGCGACGACGACCTCAAAGTCCGAGTAGTAGGGGTGCCGGTCGAGCATGTCGCGCATCGCGAAGCACGCTGCGACGTCAGGCAAATACCAAACGGAGTGCTTAATCGGATTGGTGAAGACGGGGCTCTCGTACGGAAACGGCGCCTTCTGCCCGGCGACGACCTGCATCTTCATTTGCTCGCTGAGCTTGCCGCGTAGCATGTCGAGGAACTCCGACACGCGGGTTTCGTCCTCGAACAGATAGGCACCCTGGCCGGTGAAGCCACTGCTTCTGTCGATCTTCGTCGCCTTGAAGTACTCGTTAAGCGAGAAGCCGCTGAACTCGCCGTCCTCGGCATAGGCGACAGCATTGGGGCCCAACTCATACGTGTACATCTCCATCCGCGGCAGCTCGCAATAAGGATTTGGGCCCTCGGAGTCCTCCCAGCCCCCTTTGGCCCCTTGCTCGTCCACGTAGGTCCAGTCGAAGATCGCGTCCTCGGTGAACTCGCCGTTGGTGATTGCCCGAAAGGGCGTGCCGGAGAGGTAGAGGTAGTGGGCAGCCTTCAACCCGAGGTCTTCTTCGGTCACCCAGTCCTCGGGCTCCTCGTCCACGGCCAGCTGCGCGTCGGTGGGGTCGTAGAGGTCGCGGGCCGAATCCCGCCAAGCGCCGAAGTGGTACTCGTCGATGACGATGCAGTCCCAGTCGGCAAGTAGCAGCGACTCGTTGTGGGCTTTGGGTAGGCCGTTCGTGGCCCTCCCGTTCAAGTCCTGGAAGGAGGCGAAGCGGACCACGGGGGCGGCGCCGCTCAGCAGATCGTCGGCCTCGGCGATCGGCGTGTCCCGGTCGACGAAGTGCCAATCGGCGAAATCAACGTGTCCAAGTAGGTCATCGCGCCAGGCGGTCTGAACGGCCGGCTTGTAGGTAAGGACCAGCACTCGGGTCCAGCCCATCTTCTTGGCGAGCTGGTACGCCGTGAAGGTCTTCCCAAAGCGCATCTTTGCGTTCCAGAGGAACTTCCGCGGCCGGCCACCGCCATCACGCGCGTGGAAGTAGTGAGCAGTTAGCTCAACTGCGCGCGCTTGCTCCGGGCGCATGCCGAACGTGTCGGTCCGCTTCGCGTCAAACGCCACGCCGGAGGTGACTGTGTTGATCGCGGCACGGACCTCGTCCAGAGTCGCCTCGAACCACTCGCCGCCGGGTCGCCTGATACCCGCTTTGACGAGCGTCGCATGAATCTCGTGGTCACTGAACTCGGTCCCGTCGACCTTGACAGCAGGCGCGTCGAGCAGGATCTCCACGCCGTCGAGGTTCGGATAGGCCGTGCCCAACTGCTCCTTGATCCGCGCCTCCGCGCTCGCCTTAGTCGTCTGCCCGACCTTGATCAGGCCCGCGCCGGTGATATGCCGTTGACCGACCGTTCTTTCCCACGGCTCGGCGTCCTTGCCCACCACCGTATATGCGTAGATGCGGTTACTCACGCCGCGACGAACTCAGGCGCGGACATCTCCTTGATGTTCGCCTCGACTGTCGCGATCTCCGCCTCAGTCAACCCGAAGCATCGGTAGAGATCGTCATCGGTCCAACTACGTGTCCAGTCGAGATCTGGAACGAATGCGAACAACTCTCTTCGGATGTGTTGCGTGTTCATACGCAACCAGATAAGGAAGCGAGCAAAACGCGTCCGAAGGAATGCGGCCAGGTTCTCTGCTTCTTCCTGGGTATCAAAGGCCCCGATCACAAGGTAGGTCTCGGTGCATGCTGACTCCGGTGCAGCGACCAGCGGATTTGCGATTACGGAATACGGCCCCTCATTATCCTCACCGTATGCAGCGTGGAGCAGCGTCTTCCATTTCGACACCCACGGCTCGTGGTTCGTAACCGAAGATGGGTCGATCCACTCGATCTTGCGGCCCATGACGTGCAGTGCGATCGCTCCCGGCGAATCGGCCGCTACGTAATCGCGGAATTTTGCGCGAAGCCCAAAGGGTACGAGAGGTGAGACGCGTTGATCCATTGTCGGATTACCCTTGGAGCGAACCTTCTCGATAATTCCGACGCCCTCATTGAAGCGCACAAATACGTCGTAGGCGTCCAGATTCCGCGTCATGGGTTGTCCAGTGACGTTCCCCCGAACGGTCCGTACTGTGCATCCGCCGCTGTGATTCCGGTCCCAGAGGAAGTAGGACACCCCTCCGCGTATCTTAACTCCTGGGAAGCAATCCTTCGACTGGGGATAATCCACAACCTTGGCCAGTCGGTGATCCTTGAGCATGCGAGCCCGATAACCGTCAAGCCCTAGGCCCCCCGCGAACCAGCGTGAGGGCGTGATCATCAAGACGTAGCGGGGATTCATATCAATCGCCCTCTCGACGAACAGCTGATAGATCGCTTTCGTGCGCGTGTTTCCATCGCTGTCGATCTGGTAGGGCGGATTCCCGACGATCACGTCGAACTTCATCTCTCTCATCTCCTCGGTCGGGTACGCCCCGTGGAGGAACGCGTAGGCGTAGTTCTCGCGGGCATCCCCGCGCTCAAGGTCCTCGGGCGCACCGCATGATCGGCAGCGGCCCTTCTCGAAGTCATGCACTGCGGGGACAAACGGCAGGTTGCCCGCCTCCTCATCGAAACGAACGACCGATTGGTCGCCAGACGCATCGCGCGAGTAGTAGACGGTGCGACGAGAGACGTAGCCGGTCACCTCTGTGATCGCCGCGCCGAAGACCATGCTGCGAAAGATGTGCTCCCGGCGCTTCTCGAAGTCCGGCTGCCACTCGGCGAGGCCCTCGAGCAGGCGGATAATGATCTCACGCAGGAAAACACCCGACTTGCAACAGGGGTCGAGCCAGCGTAGCGTGGGATCGCTCCAGACATCCTCAGGCAAGAGGTCGAGCATCGCTCGGGCGAGCTTCGGCGGCGTCGGTACCTCGTCGCTCGAGAGCTGGGCGAGGCAGTCGAGGATGTCGGGGACGTGCTGACGGTCGCGAACCTGCATCACGCAGCGGTCCTCTCGGCAGGACCGTAAGCGACTGGCCCAGGGTTGTCGCTCAAATCGGAGTAGTGGATGGGCACCGCGTCGCGGCGCGGCCGAAACGAGAAGAAGTTCAGCTCGCTCACGCGCGGCTCCAAGGACGACCACTGGCGAGTGAAGGTGCCCGCGCTTCCCGGCCGGTACTCGACGAACTCGATCTCGCTAGCGTCGGCGAGCGTGTCGGCGCAGATGATGTTGGTCTTGAGGATGGTGTCGGCCGCGCTACAGAATCCGGGCGTGGTGCCACCGGCGCCCAGGTGCGTCCCGGCATGCGCATCAAGTACGGCCCGCATTCGCCCATGCGACTCCCGGACGTTGTCGTCGCTGATGTCGATCCCGTAGACGGACGCCAGGCAGCGCAGCATCCTGTGCTCGAACCGCTCGCTCCGCCCGTAGCGCCGCCGCGTCACGTACGCGAGCTTACGACGCAGGATCTCAACGAGGAAGTTCCCGTCGCCGCACGCCGGCTCGAGGAAGGTGCGGTCCGTGTTGGCCGGCTGGCGCTCGCTGGGGAACATGTCTGGAACGAGATCAAGCATCGCGTTGACCTCGCGCTCGTGCGTGTAGACCTCGGCCAGATCCCGAACCCGCTCCCGAGACTTGATCTGGCCGCAGGGCCTCCGGTCCCCCGCCGCGGCGGCACCGGTCTTCCACTCTCGAGCCTCCATGGACGGAGTCTCCCATCTGCAGCACCCGGAAACGCGTATCGGCGCTCTCAGAGATCACGCGAGGTTCACGGCCCTGCGCGTGCTCAGTCACCTCGGATCTCGTCTCAGTCGCGGACGCCGAGGACGGCGCGCCGACCGAGCGTCTCTCTATCGCGATGTGACCGTGCTCGGGCCTTTGAGCCCGGCTGAGCCCGCTCTTCAACTTTCCGCCTCAATTTGGATCCCGCCACCGACAATAAGCTCTTATGCTAAGTTGTTAATATGCCGACGATTGGAATCTCGTCGTCGAATTACCAGCGACTGCTCCGCAGATCCGCATCCTTCGACGACACACCTAACGATGTCATTGGTCGTCTGCTTAACCAGACGGAAGCCGAAGCCAGGGGTGACCAGGGCAGCAAGGCCCTTAAGACCAAGGCACCGGCTCCTCCAGGCTCGATCCTCCCGGTCGGCGAATACTGGCGACCTATCCTCAGCGTTCTTGCCGACGCCGGGGGCTCGGCACCCGCAAACGATGTCATTGATGCCCTCGAGGAACGGATGGGCAATGCCCTTAAAGACCGGGACCTAGAGACCCTGAGAAACGGCGAGGTGCGGTGGCGAAATCGTGCCCGATTTGCGCGGCTACGGATGAAGGAGCGCGGCCTCCTCAGCGATACCTCTCAGCGAGGGGTCTGGGAGATCACCACGGCCGGGCGCGCGCACCTCGCGCGAAGCGAGTAGACGAGACAGTCGGTTCATAGGAGTATCTACCTTGAATCGAATCTCAGCTCTCTCTACGCCCGCTGAACTCGAGCTTGAGGTAAAGCGCGAGGAGCTTCGAGATCGCCGATGGCGACGTCGGCGAAGCATGCTCGTCCTCTGCATCACCTTCTTTGCTGCCCTCGGCCTCAGCCCAAGGGTACCTTCGCAGCTAGCAGAATTCATACGGTGGTTGTGACCAACGGCTATTAACGCGCACAACATAGCTCCTAGCTAAAGGATCCCTTGGAAAGCAAAAGCCCCGCGATTTGCGGGGCCTTTGCGAATAGCGGGGGCGGGATTCGAACCCGCGACCTTCGGGTTATGAGTACGCGCTTGGGGGTGCGGCTGGGCACCGTGGAGGCGATTCTAAAGCGGTTTCGGGCGGGTCGAGTTCGTCTGGAATCGTCTGGAATCTGTGGGGCGTGTTGCCCCATCTGTTGCCCCAGCAGATGCGTGCCGAAGACCGAGCAACTAGTAGCGACCTAGCAGCTCGCGGAGGGCATCGACGCTCATGAAGTCCCCGCGGTGGAGCATCCGGTGGCAGTTTGCGCAGACGATCGCTAGGTCGCGCAAGTACGTGGTGCGCTTACCACTCGAGAGCGGCAGGGTGTGGTGGCACTCGGCGAATCCATGGCCTCTGTCGCCATAGGTGGCGAAGAAATCGAAACCGCACGCCTCGCACTCGAGCCGGCCCGTCGCTTCCATCACGGCACGCTTCTTATCCGCGCTTTTCCTGCGCTCCCGCGTCTTATGGACGCGGTACAGGACGCGTCCCTCGACAGCGCCTTCCTCACCCTCCTCGGGCGCGCTTGGCAGGGCCTCTCCACCGTCGTCGATGCGGTCTCGAATCTGCTGCGCGAGAGCGCGGAGTTCGTCCCGGTTGCCGCTGTATCGGTCAAACAGCGTCCGCTCCCGTCGGGTGGCGCCGGCTCCAAGTCCTGCTCGTCCGTCGGCCGTGTAGTCGGGATCGACAGCCTTGAAATTCTGGAGCTTCATGAAGACGCTGTTGACGTTGCGGAAGCGCTCGGGGTCAGGTCGTTCGATGGGCAACGGCAAGGCCCGCAGAACGCGGCTGAGCTCAACCACCACCGGGTCATTCTTCGACTGTCTGGCTCCCGGCTCATGAAAGTAGACGTCAAGCGCGAGCACAAGCTCGTCGTACTCCCAAGGCGGGTTGCGTCCGGGCGAGGCCATCGGGACGCGGTCGAGCACTACGCGCGCCGGCCGACGTAGAGCCCTTGCGCCAGGAATCGTGCTCAGAACAGCCCCCACGAACGCGCTCCGATGAGAAGCCTCCTCGACATTGATGGCGATCTCGCCCTCAGCGAACAAGGTATCTGCGGCATCCTGAACCCACTGAATCGGGATGGGCTCCCCCCCAGGCGACTTGGCTTCATCCGTGCGTACAAACACCTCATCGCCCCGAACCGCCACGACAGTGTTGTCCCGGCCTGCAACCGTCGAGATGGTCTGGCCCGCTAGAGCCTCAAGATGCGCTCGCGCATCGACGCTGTCCACCCGGCGAGATTAGTGCCTGATCGCCTCATCGCCCCGCATGACCTAGGGCGGACCCAAGCTCTGGAGGTCGCCCGGTCGTGCCCAGGGCAGTGGTTGCCCAGCGTCTCACGAGCTAGCTGTGTCGCCCACCACTATCGAGTTCGCCCCGGACTCGCGCGACGGCAGCGGGCAGATCCGCCTCAAGCTCGAAGTCCCAGATCCTTACGACGCGCCAGCCCGCATCAGCTAGCTGCTGATTGACCGCGACGTCGCGGGCCTTGTTGGCTCGAATCTTGGCGTCCCACTTCGGAGGATGGCGTCCAGGGGTCCACCGCGACGGATGGCCGTGCCACCAAGCCGAGTCGACGAACACGGCGACCTGGCGACCGATCCAGCAGAGGTCAGGTGTACCGGGGACGCTGCGGACGTGGCACCGCCACCCTCGCACACCGGCGGCCCATAGAGCGCGACGGAGGCGTAACTCCGGTCCTGTGTCCTTGGAGCGGACACGGGCCATGATGCGGCTGCGGGTTCGAGAGTCGACCTTGTCGGCCATCGTGGACGGTCCTAGTCTGGCTTGAAGCCGACTGGAAACTCAAGGCGAGCCTCCTCGTCGGCGTCCTCAAGCGAGGCGGCATCGCGAATCCACTCCTCCATGAGGCTTCCGACCGCGGGCTGCTCGAAGAGGAAGGACGAGCCGGGGACCTGCAATCGCTCGATGTCCTTCTCGCGCAGCCGCTTCTCTTGGGCTTCGATGTTTTCCTCGAGCTTGCGTGTCGCCGCGACGCGGCGAATGTCCGAGATAAAATCGAGCACGGTCACGCGGTCCTTGCCGGGACGGAGCCGTAGGCCGCGGCCCAGCTGCTGGATGAAGATGCGGCGAGAGTGGGTTACGCGCAGGAAGCAGAGAATGTTGACGTCGGGTACGTCTACCCCCTCGTTCAGCACGTCGACCGCCGTGATGATCGGGACACGACCATCGGCGAACTCGCTCATCAGGACGTTGCGCTGGCGCTTGGACTGACGGTTGGACAGCGCCTCGGCGCGCGGCCACCCCCGCTCTCGTAGCAGCTGCGCGAACTCCTCGGCGTGGTTGATCGTTCGAGAGAACACGATCGCCCGCGGCCCGGTGGTTCGATCCCATACTTCCCGAAGGGAGTCGACTATCGACTCGTCACGCTGCGGAAGGTAGAGGCGGCTATTGAGATCCTTGACCGTTAGCCCTTGCTGGCTGGCGCGTGCGATGTCTTCCCAGTCGATGTCCTCGTCCACCAGAAGCCGATAGTCCACCTGGGCGAGGTATCCGGCGGCCATCCCGTCCGCGATTCCCATGCGGAAGACGGGCTCGCCGAAGCGCTCAGAGAGGTCATAGCCATCACCGCGCCATGGCGTAGCGGTGACGCCAACTTGATCCGCTTTGGGCAGCATGTCTAGAAGCTGCTGGAAGTGGCCCGTCTCGCCAACGTGATGGGCCTCGTCGACCACGACTAGTGACGGCCGATATCCGTCCTCGACGGCCTTGACCGCGCTCGCGACGGTGGCAGACGTGACGCCGCTGAGCGACGGGGGGCGCTTGTCTCCGGTCAGGACTTGTGTGGCGACCTGCTTGGGTAGGTGCTTCCAAAGCGCGCGCTCAAGTTGAGCGACTAGCTCCTTCGTGTGCGCGACCACGAGCACATCGTCGTCTGGATGTTCGTCGAGATGGGCGTGGATCACCTCCCCGGCCACAACGGTCTTGCCTAGCCCGGTCGCGAGGACCGCTAGGGCGCGCTTGCGCTGCTCTAGAGCGACGCGGATCTTGCTCACGGCCGCAACCTGGTAGGGCCGTAGCGCGTCTCCGTCGAGCCTGCCCGGAGGGTAGTCGGGGATCTTCACCGCGAAGGTCTCTACGTCGCGGCCCTGCCAGGCGTCCACGCGCGATCCGACGAGCGCGAGCTCCTCCCGCCGGGCTTTGGCGGTGGGACTCTCTCGCGCGTTCGTCAGGAAGGCGGCTCGATCGGCCCGGTAGACGGTCTTGGCCGCGTCAGCTTGCTCGACTGCCTTGCGATCAATCGTTTGGCCGCTGGTCCATTTGCTCTGGAACACCCACCGGACGCCTGCTCGCGCCGCGAGAATGTCCCCGCCCTCGTCTCCCGCGCCGTCGATGTTGCGTATGTCCGTGAAGCCAAGATGCAGCAAGAGGCGCTCGCCGGCGCGCGCAAAGGCATAGGGGCCGCCAAGTCCTAGGCGGCCCGGATCAAGGAACGTCAGCCGATCTGCGCTAGTGAGAGCCGCCTCGGTCACTCTGGCTGATGCTCGGCGGCGAGCTCGTCAGGCAACAGCCGCAGGCTTAGCCGGGCACGGATGAGATCGTCACGGTCAGCACCGACGGGAGATCCGGCGAGCCAGGCGATGTCGTTTAGGTAGCCCACGATGCGCCCGAGCGCCTGCTGCTGACTGGCGGGCTCCAGCCCCTGGTAGGGGCGAGCGAAAAGCCGATGGCCCATGAAGGCCTCGGGCCATTGAGACACGATGCGCGGAACAGCCGTCGCGGGGATCAGCGGCAGGTAGTCACCGGTGTTGACTACCGCGTCGATATCAGCTGTCTTGATCGTGTCAACGATCCGCTCGCGAGCCAAAGCCCGCTCATGGTCGGCTAGGGCGTGGTGCCAGGGCCGGGTCGGATCGTCGGCAATCAGCGGCGTCATGCGGTTTTGCAAGTCGCTTAGCAGTTGGTTGGCCTCGGCTTGCAGCGAACTCGCGTTGACAGCCCGTTGGCTGAGGTAGCGCTGTTTCAGGTCGGAGTACACGGCGGTGAGGGGCACGGACGCGCCAGATCGCGATCGGGTGATGAGCATGTGCGCAAGCGCGACGAGAACCAGGTCCTCGGGGTCGTCGTCGAACTCGACGAACAAGGGATGGTCTAGATCAACGAACGCCGTGAATGCGCCCTTGGGGCGTGACACAAGATGGACGGGTACCCGCTCGCCGCCCTCAACGACGACTGGCACTCCGGTGACGGCGTAGGCGTCGAGGGAAACGGCCTGGCTTCCGACGCTTCTGGCGGTGTACTCCGCTTTTAGGGCTGGTAGGGGTCGTCCCGCGGCTTCCCATTGCTCGATGCGCTCTTGCTCTGTGAGGGGGCGCGGTGGCGTGGCTGCGGGCTCTGCGGCCGGGCCGGCTCCGTCGCCGCTGGGGGCGTCGCCGGTGAAGAACTCGTTTGTGGGGTCCTCGCGCTCACCGCGGTCTGATGCCGCCTGCTCGCGCTGACGCCGCTCTTTGTCGAGCTTGATCTCCTCTTTCAGCTTGTCGTGTTCGGCTGCGGCCTCCCACCACTTGCTGTCGTCCTGGTACTCCTCGACGCCCTTGTGGAACGCCGCAACCCAATCGCTCGTGTCTAGGCGTGAGTTGCCGTCCCCGGCCGTTAAGTAGTTCGCACCGGGATCGTTACGCCGGTAGCCGGAGTGGAGCAACGCCAGTGGGGACTCGTTCGGAGCGTCGCCGCGATCTTTGGCCGTCTTAGGCAGAAGACTCGTCTCACCGCGGATGATCCGTAGGGCTGTCTTCCATGCCCGATCGGAGAAGTCAAAGGCGTCCTTCGTGTAGATCACGGGGACGTGATCTAGGTGGATCTCGCCGACTATGCGGCCCTTTGTATACGGAACCTCAAGCGGATACTCGGGGATCGCGGCCCCGGAGGCGTCGTCCGGATCGACCCACTCGAACAGCCGCTTGTCGAATCTCAGGATCTTGCGACCGTTACGTAGGAAATCGATTCCGAAGTCCTTGGAGTCGAGCTCGCGGGCCACCCCCAACCAGCCGTGTACGCGCCGCTCGCGCGACACAAGCCCGTCAGAGTCGCACTGCTGGCATCGCTCGTTGTCCTTGTCCTGCCAGGCGCCGCAGTCTGGACACACCTTGGCCTGCGGAAGGGTCTCATCGATCTCAATTCGAGCCGGGATCGTCCTGCCACCACGCACGACCGAACGCTCGGCGGACCACACGCAGTGGCGATACGGAGTAACGGACGTCTGATCGACTACTAGCTCGTAGCCGCGCTCGTCGAGCAGCTGTGAGTAGATCGCTCCAAGCTGCGCGCGCACGCGAGTCCGGTTCGTGGGGTCTGTAAAGGGGAGCGCTAGCTGGGTGAGATCAGAAATCTCGATTCGAGTCCCGTGCTCGGTTGGATCATCCTTTGGTATCCGGACGACCGGCACGGAGAAGTCGTCCCCCATGTCGCGCACGTCGATCCGTACACCCACCCACTCGGTATCACCGTCACGGGTCGATAGAAAGGTCGTCACTCCGCCTAGACGGGCAGTTGCGACGTTGAAGCCCATCCCGAATAGGCCCAGCTTGCTGAGCGGGTCGTTCCCCGAATAGCCGGCGCGGGCCGCATTCTTGATGCGATCGAGGACCATGCCGCGACCGTTGTCCGAGACAACGATCTTGCCGTCCGCAGACCTTGGAAGCGCGACGTGGACGCGAGGGACTTGATCTCCAACCTCATCAGCGCGCTCCATCTCCAAGAACTCGTCAAACCCATTGTCAACCAGCTCCGCGATGCACTGCCAGCGGTCGAAGTCGATCTCAGCTAGTGCCCTGAGGATCCGCGGGTGCGGTAGGACCTGGATGGTCTCGGTAGCTGCGGGTGAGGTCACTGTGGCTCTCAGTTGGTCGGGGTACTGCCTAGCTGGTCTAGGCACTTTCGGACTTGGGTCGCAACGGCCTCGGCGACCGTGACGGGCACCGCGTTTCCTAGCTGACGCATAGCGGGAGTTCGCTTCGCCGGCAGGTGGAAGGTCCGCGGGAATCCTTGAAGCTCGGCGCACTCGCGAACGGATAGGTAGCGAAATCGCTTGGGGCTGAAGACGACGATGTGCTCACCACCAGGACTCCCATGCACACCAGCCTTGACTGTCTTGCCGACCCAATCAACGCGGCTTCCTGTGTGGCGACCGTAAAGTCGAGCACCGGCCACCAAGACATGCGAGGCGTCCGCAGCGTCGTCGCGAGTCTTCGCGGGTGGGCCGAGTTCGGCGAGCAAGTCGCGCAGCGTCCGCCACCGCTGACCCTCTCGTGCGAGGGGCTTAGCAGGTAGCAATCGTCGCGCTCGGTCGCGCGCCGCAAGCGAGACTTGAGGATGGTCGCTCCAGTAGGCATCGCCGCGAAGGTCCTCAATCAGCGAGGCGCGACTGAACGATCCAACGGGCCATTGGAACTCGACCTCGTCTTGAGCAACACCAACGATGAACAGTCGCTCGCGATTCTGAGACAGGCCGAAGTCGGCCGCATTGAGCACCTTGTACTCGACGCGATACATGTCCTGATCGCTAGGTGGTCCTGCTCGCAGGTGGTAGAGGTCCTCGCTGCCCGGCGTACTCGGGTTCTCGACGGTGGGATTACGCAAACGGGCGACAATCGACTTGAGATAGCCGGCACTGCTCTCAAACAAGAGTCCGCGAACATTCTCGATCACAAAGGCGCGGGGCCTGACTTGAGCGACAGCGCGTACCACCTCGGGGAGCATGTCGCGATGATCGTGTCGTCCCTGACGACGCCCGCCATTGGAAAACGGCTGGCAGGGCGCGCCAGCTGCTAACAGGCTTACCTGATCGCGATATGCCGCAAAGTCAATCCCGCGCACGTCACGCGCATGGAGGTCCCGAGTGTCCTTCCACCCCAGGTGATCGGCGTTCAATCGCAACGTCTCGCAGCACGCCTCGTTGAACTCGACAAGGTCGGTGAGCTCGAAGCCAGCTCGGTGAACTCCGATCGCCAGTCCGCCGGCGCCCGCGAACAACTCGAGAGCCGTCAGGACTCTCGCGCCCCTCCGACCCTGAACTACACCCTCGACAATCGCCTCCGCTCCCACCATCGGCGATCCTACGGGAGACGTCGGCCAGACGCCAACTGGGGCAGTTTGTCGACGGCTATGTCTGTCGTCAGGTCAAGCGCCGGGGCCTCATCGCCCGGCAGCAGGTGCGTGTAGCGCGTGAGCGTAAACGCAGCAGAGTGATGGCCAAGCGCTCGGCTGAGCTGGAGCAGGTTGGTGCCCTCGCTCAGGTGGATCGAGGCGAAGGTATGCCGGAAGGTGTGGAAGCCAGCCCACGGCGCGTTGGCCTCCTCGACGAGCGGCTTGAGGACGCGGCGGCGCAGGTTGTTCGGCTCAACTACGCCGCCAGTCTTGTTCGTGAAGACGAGCGCGGTCGAGTCTTGATCGGCGTGCCCGGCCAAGTGGACACGCAGCCGGGAGACCAGCGACGCCGGCAGCCGAATGTCGCGGCGGCCGTACTTGGTCTTGGGCGGCTCGATCCGATCGCGCACGATCGCACGGCGGACACAGACCTCGGGCTCGCTGCCGTCGAGTTGAAGGTGAAGCCGTTGAAGGGCGATCGCCTCGCTGATCCGCAGCCCGCTCGTCGCCAACAACTCGAACAGGAGGCGATGCCGCGCCGGGGTCATGGCGAGGACTGCGGCCAGTTGCTCGCGGCTGAACACCTTGACCTCTTGGTCGTCGTCAGTGATCTGCTCCCGGTGGGGTAGCGAGAACCCTTGGGCGGGGTTGTGGCGAATCAGCCCCTCGCGCTTGGCCGTCGCCAGCGCGGCACGCAGCGGGATCACGATGTTGGCGATCGTCGCATCGCCCAAACGCTTGCCTTGCTCGTCCTCGTCCGCGAGCCAGTCCACGAACCGCGCCAGCTTGTAGGTGGTCACGTCGATCAGCTTGAGCCTGCCCGAGAAATAGCGATGGGAGTAGTTGGCGATCAGACGGCGGTACTCGTCGCGAGTGTTCTCCCGGAAGCCGCGACGGCCTTGGCCGCGGTAGCGCTCGACCCACTCGTCGAGGTAGCGAAGGAGGGTGATCGTCGCGCGCTCCTGGAGCTCGCCGCGGTCGCGGTCCGTCTCGCTCTCACGCTTGATCCGCCGCGCCTCGTCGTAGGTGCGGGCGTGACGCTTGCGCTGCTTGCCCGCTACGCGGAAGACGACCACGTAGCCGATCACCTGGCCCTCGCCGTCGATCCGCTTGAAGACTCCAGGCGTCTTGGTCTTGCGAAGCCTTCGCTTGTCGCCGCAGCCTGGACTCTGCGCGGTCGGCGACGTACCATCCACCGTGCTCATGAGCTTGTACCTCGTGGGCCGGGGGCGGGCCGTTCCAGCGGCGCCGCCCCATTGCCGTTGACGGACTAAATGCTATCAGGACCGGACGGTCCTCCGAAGCGCGCTCGCGGACCTCAATCCCGGTGCTGATGGGGGATCGCGAGCTGCACAGCGGCAACCTGAGTACAAGCGACCGTGCCTGGGGCCGCGTCCGAGCCCCGCCTTCCGCTGAGCAGGTTCCGGCGAGTCACAACGAGCCGGACCGCGAGGGCCACAGGGCGAACATCACCAGAGCCGCGACGAGGGTGACTGCAGCGGGGCGCCCCTGCGAGCGCGGCGCGCGATTGAGCTCAACGGCAGCGACATACATCAGGTCTGTGGATAGATGCCAGCCTCGGCTACCGGCCGCAAACGCAGGCCACACGCACGATCGAGATGCCTCGTCCGTTCCGAGCCGAGAGCAGCCACGCGAGCATGGCGCGAGCACCCACACGAGCACCCACGCGAGCAGTCACGGGAGCACTGAAGACGACCTTCGGCCGCGACTGACCGACCGGGGTCAACGGTCGTTGGGCGGGGAAGACCGCGGGTCGCGCTGTGCCCGCGGGGCGAGCTCAGACCGCCAGGCAGGGTCGCTCACGCCTGGCGGCGGAACTCGTCGACGGACACCGTCTGTCCGCCGGCGGCGAGCTCGTCGTAGGACTCGGCGAGCGCCGCCTCGTCCCGCGCGGTCAAAGGCTCGTCATCGACCGGCGCGGAGTCCATCAACGCGACCAGCCCGCTGCGGCGAGCGGACCACAGCTTCAACTCCGCCGCCGCCTCGGCCTCGCTCAGCTCGTCCACGAGCTGGCGCAGCTTCTCCTTAGCCGACATAGCAGCCCGACTCTAGCCGGACCGCCCAGACCTCCCCTCGAGCGGATTGCCGTCGAGCGCTGCGCCGAGTACGGGCACCAGCAGCGCGTTTTGCTCGCTGCGAGTGAGGTCGCCCGGCGATCTCTGCGGCTGCCAGGCGAGCACGAGCATCCAGACGGCGTGACGCTCGACCTGGCGCACCCGCTCCGGGCCGATGCCGAACAACTCGCCGATCGCACGGAGCGTCAAAGGACGCCGGCCCCAAAGCGGGAGCCGCAGCACGACGATCACCCGCGACCGGCGCGGCAGCTCGTAGTAGACGGCACGCAGGGCCCGGTAGCGATCCGCCGCGAACCCGCGCGGTGGATCGACATCGAGCTCCGGCAGGGCGATCCCCGGCGGCAGGTCGGGATCGGCGAGCGCCATCGCGCCGTCCTCGCTACGAAGCCGCGGCGGTCAGTGGTCTCGCCGATCGCGAAGGTCGCGCGGCTGCTCGTCCACCGCCCTGCCCTGGGCGAGCTGAGCGAGGATCGACCCGAACGCCGTCTGCGCCCGCACCGACCGCTCGGCGTGCGGAGCCCGTTCGATCGGCTCGACGATGTGCGTGCGCAGGATCGCCCCGGTCTCGCCGATCAGATAGGAGACGACCGCCGCGAGGTCGACGCCGTCCATCGTCAACTCGAACTTACCGGCCTCCTGCTCCGGCTCCCACCCGATGTCGTCGAGCAGCCGCATGTCCAGCTCGAACCGCGTCCGCAACTCCCGAGCCCGATCGAAGCTGCCTCGGTCGAACTCCGTCCACAGGTCCGTCAACCCGTTGAGGTCGAGCGCGACCTCCTGATAGATCGCGTCCCGCTGCTCCCGCCCGATCGTGATGCCCATCCCGGCTCCCTTCGATAGGGGCACCGAAGGGGCGGCCGACTGCACCGGAACCCAGCCCGGTAAGCCACGGGCTTGTGGGACCATCCCGGTGCATCGAAGGCCACGTTCCTTCGGTGCCAGGCCCCGGGCAGTTAGCGCTGCGCCGGGGCCACTCTCTTGTCGCTTGCCGTCAGCGACCGTAGGCGGACGGAAGACCCATCTCAAGGCCGGCGGCCGAACCTCTCCCGAAGCTCGTGTTGCCCCATCTGTTGCCCCAGGGCGGTTTTCGAGCGTTTCGGACAACCCCCGAAAACGCGGAAAGCCGCTCCACAAGCGGCTTTCCGACGAATAGCGGGGGCGGGATTCGAACCCGCGACCTTCGGGTTATGAGCCCGACGAGCTACCTGACTGCTCCACCCCGCGTCGCTCTGTAGAGGCTAGCAAGCCGGGCGAGGGAGTCAACGCGCGGCAAGCGGGCGTTCATCGGCGGCAATGGAGGCCAGCCGGCCGGCCCGCGGCTGAAGGACTGCCGCCCCGAACCCGAAATAGGGCTTCTGGTAGGTGGAATTCGAGAGGAGTCGACGTGAGCGATGGTGTTGGCGCAGGATCCGAGTCGGGCGGGAGTAGCTCCGGGTTCGGTACCGGGGCCCTGGTTGCGACTGGGCTGATCGCCCTGGTGATCGGCGCGGGCGGCGGCTATGCGCTCGGCCACAGCAAGGGGTCCGACTCCGGCAAGGAGGACGGCATCGCGCAGGGCAAGGCCGAGGAGGCCGCCAAGTACACCGCCGGCAAGCCCGCCTACCGCAAGATCTACAACGCCGGCCGTGTCGTCGGCGCGGTCCGCGGCCAGCGGCGCGGCGACCGCGAGGGCCTGCGAGCCGGTCTGCGCGCGGGCAAGCGCGTCGGCTTCGAGAAGGGCAAGAAGGTCGGCATCGCCGACGGCGAGCAGGAGGGTGCCGTGACGGGCGCCAACGCCGCGCTCGGCGGACTCGGCGACTGGGAGAACGGCTCGCTGTACGTCGTCACGGCCGGCGCCGGCAACGGTGTCCCGACTGCGATCACGGCCCGCCACCTGATGGAGCCGGGCAACAACTACAAGCTCTGCAAGAGCAACCCGCAGAAGCTGTGCGAGTCGCCCGAGCAGTAAACCTCGGGCCATGCGACTCGCTGTCGCAGATCTAGGGACGAACTCAACCCGCCTGCTGGTCGCCGACGTGGCGGCCAGCGGGCAGTTGACCCAGATCGAGCGCCACACGACCGTCACGCGGCTCGGCGAAGGCGTCGATGGCAGCAGCCGCCTCCAGCCCGCGGCGATCGACCGCGTCCTCGCCGCGCTCACCAGCTACCGCGAGATCGCCGACGCCGCGGCAGCCGAGCAGCGGATCGCCGTCGCCACGAGCGCCGTGCGCGACGCCGACAACGGCGCCGAGCTCGCCGACCGCGTCCGCGACGAGACCGGCTTCGACATCCGCACGATCACCGGCGACGAGGAGGCACGCCTGACCTTCCTCGGCGCGACCGCCGGACGCGCGCCCGCCAGCGCCGAGACGCTCGTGATTGACATCGGCGGCGGCAGCACCGAGTTCGTCAGCGGCCACCCCGGCGAGACCCCCAGCTTCCACGTCTCGACCAACCTCGGCTCGGTGCGCCAGACCGAGCGCCACCTTGCCCACGACCCACCCCGCCACGGCGAGCTCGAGGCGCTCGCCGACGAGGCCTGCCGGATCATCGTCGACGCCGTCCCCGCCGAGATCCGCACCAGCGTCGACAAGCTGATCGCCGTCGCCGGCACACCCACCTCGCTCGCCGCGATCGACCAGAAGCTCGCCCCTTACGACCCCGAGAAGGTCGACGGCTACGACCTGGAGCTCGCGACGGCCGAGCGAATCCTGGCCC
Organism: Thermoleophilaceae bacterium; assembly: GCA_035630455.1. Lineage (GTDB taxonomy): Bacteria > Actinomycetota > Thermoleophilia > Solirubrobacterales > Thermoleophilaceae > JAAYBF01. Next base: position 10,440 of record DASQKP010000006.1, on the reverse strand, counting down.
AGCTGGCCGTGCTGCCGCTCGAGCGTCGGCGCGCCGTCACCGGCCTCCATCCGGACCGCGCGCCGACGATCGTCGCGGGCGTCGTGATCCTCGTCGAGGCCTTACGCCTCTTTGGAGTGCGGAATGTCGAGGTGAGCGAGTCCGACATCCTCGACGGCGCTGCACTCGCTACCCTAATCCAATAGGCATAGACCTCCTGGAAACCGCGCTCTAGAGCCATTCGTGGTTCTAGACTGGTCTTACCAGTTGGGTAAAAGGACGGCGAGAATTTTGTACTTGCAGGTTGTCCGCTCCGGCGTATAGTGCGCCTAGCCGGGAAGGAGGAGCCATGCGGCAAGACCGCTGACACCTCCGTCATCCCGGTACATAGGCCCGGGCGTAGCCGCATGTATCGGCGCCTCCCGCCGTCCGGGCTGTCAGACCCAATCAAGACATGTACCCCTGCCCGTCCTGACTGGGTCGTCCAAGGAACCGCCCGCGCAAGCGGGCGGTTCTATTTCTAGGGTCGGTTCCTAGGTCGCGCTGGATCGGAGGCAGCCGGCCCTACGCCAGGTTCGACCTGCGCGGGTAGACCACCGCCGGGTCGGTCAGCACGTTGACCAGCGCCGGCTTGCCGCTCGCGAACGCCCGCTCCAGCGCCGGCTTCAGCTCCTCCGGCCGCGACACCAGCTCGCCGTGCCCGCCAAGTGCCTCGACGACCTGGTCGTAGCGGCACTCCGGCTGCAGGTCGGCGGCGACCGAGTAGCCGTAGAGGAACTCCATCGGGTGCTTCTCGAGCGCCCAGATGCCGTTGTTGCCCATCACCGCGACAACCGGGACGTCGTGGCGCACGAGCGTGTCGAACTCCATCCCGCTGAAGCCGAACGCGCCGTCACCGAGCAGCAGGCAGACCTGGCGATCAGGGTTCGCCAGCTTCGCGGCCAGCGCGTAGCCGGGACCGGCGCCGAGGCAGCCGTACGGACCCGGGTCCATCCAGCAGCCCGGCTCGTAGGTGTCGATCACGCGGCCGGCGTAGGAGACGAAGTCGCCGCCGTCGCCGATCACGATCGCGTCGCGGTCGAGCACCTGCGCCAGCTCGTTGTAGAGCCGCATGGGGTGCAGCGGCGCGCGCGGGTCGTTGAGCTCCTCCTGCTCTGCGGCGCGCTTCTCGTTCTCGCCCGCCTGCAGCGCCTCGATCCAGCCCGCGCGGTCGGGCCCGCCGGCCGCGGCCTCGCGCAGCGCGTCGAGCGTCGCCGGCACGCCGCCGACCAGGTCGAAAGCGACCTCGCGCGGGTGCGCCCGCTCCGGCGCGCACGAGTCGATCGCGACGATCTTGGTGTCCTCGCCGAACGAGTCGCCGAAGCCGAGCCGGAAGTCCATCGGCACGCCGATCACCAGTGCGACGTCGGCGCCCTTCAGCCCCTGACCGCGCGCCCGCGAGAAGGCGAGCTCGTGGTCGGCCGGGATGCAGCCACGGCCCAGCCCGTTGACGAACACCGGAATCCGCAGCTCCTCGGCGATCGCCCGCAGCGCGTGCTCGCCGTGCGCCCAGTAGAGCCCGCTGCCGGCCATGATCACGGGCCGCTCGGCGCCGCGCAGCAACTCGGCCGCCGCCTCGACGCCCTCGGCCGCCGGGACGAGCAGCGGGTCGACCTCGGCCGCCGGACCGTCGGCGTCGACATCGACGTCCATGAAGACGTAGTCCATCGGGAAGTCGAGAAACGCCGGGCCCCCGGGCGGTCCGGCAGCGGCAGCCAAGGCCTCGTCCATCAGCGCCGGGATCTCCGCCGTCGAGCCGGCCGTCTTCGCGAGCCGCGCCAGCGGAGCGACGAACGGGATGTGGTCGATCTCCTGGAGCGAGCCCATCCCCCACCGCATCGCGGGCGCACGGCCGCCGAGCACAACCATCGGCGAGCGGTTCATGAGCGCCGAGCCCATTGGGCTCATCGCGTTGGTGACGCCCGGGCCGGCGGTCACAGCGCAGACGCCCGGCTCGCGCGTCGCCTTGGCCCAGCCCTCGGCCGCGAACGCCGCGGTCTGCTCGTGACGGGTGTCGACGATGTCGATTCCCTCCTCACGACAGCCGTCGTAGATCGGGAATATGTGCCCGCCGGAAAGGGTGAACAGCTTCGTCACACCGTGCGCCTTGAGGCGCTTCGCGATGAGCCTCCCTCCGTGCAGCCTTGCCTCGGTCTCCTGCTCCGTAGCTCCCATCGCCCGATCCTATTGCCATGGCCGCAGCCGCCCCAGGCCATAGGGTCACCCCATGAGCGCGACCTCCCGCGAGATCCGTCTCGCCTCACGACCCGACGGCGAGCCGACCGACGACAACTTCGAGATCGCGGAGACGGCGGTCCCCGAGCCCGGGCCCGGCGAGGTCCTGGTCCGCAACAGCTACCTCTCGGTCGATCCCTACATGCGCGGCCGGATGCGCGACGTGAAGTCCTACCTGCCGCCGTTCCAGGTCGGCGAGGTCATGGAGGGCGGCGCTGTCGGCCAGGTCATCGCCTCCAACGACGGCCCGTTCGAGGAGGGCGCCTGGATCCAGCACCAGGCCGGCTGGCGCGAGCACTCGGTCGTCGACGGCGGCTATCCGGCCGACCCGGCGGTCGCGCCGATCTCGACCGCGCTTGGCGTGCTCGGCATGCCAGGCCTGACCGCCTATGCCGGCCTGACCGACGTGGCCCCGATCGAGGAGGGCCAGACCGTCTTCGTCTCGGCCGCCGCCGGCGCCGTCGGCAGCGCCGCCGGCCAGATCGCCCGGCTGCGCGGCTGCCGCACGATCGGCAGCGCCGGCTCGCCCGAGAAGGTCGCCTGGCTGACCGACGAGCTCGGCTTCGACGCGGCGTTCAACTACAAGGAGACGCCGGTCGCCGACGCGCTGCGCGAGCACGCGCCGAAGGGGATCGACGTCTACTTCGACAACGTCGGCGGCGACCACCTCTCCGCCGCGCTGGCGCGGATGCGCCTGCACGGCAAGATCGCCCTCTGCGGCGCGATCGCCCAGTACAACGAGGAGAAGCCGCAGCCCGGACCGGACAACTTCCTCGCCGTCCTGCCGCTGCGTTTGACGATCCGCGGCTTCATCGTGCTCGACCACTTCGGTCTGATGAGCCGGTTCATCGACGAGGTCGGCGGCTGGGTCGGCTCCGGCGAGCTGCGCTACCGCGAGACGGTCGTCGACGGGATCGAGAACATGCCGGCCGCCTTCAACGGCCTGCTGTCCGGCGACAACATCGGCAAGATGCTCGTCAAGGTCGGCCCCGACCCGGCTTAGGGCGAATTGCCCGTACGCCGCAGCGCCGGCGGCGGCCAGTGGCCGACCGTCGGCGGGCGGTTGGCTGCCGCGCCGATGCTGACGACGTTGCCCGGCAGCACTGCGGCGACCGGTTGCGGGGAAGCGAATGCCACGTCGAGTACCGCCGTGCCGTGCTCGCGGGCGAGCCGGCGAGCCTCCGAGGCGAGCCAAGGACGCTCCGCCTCACCGACGTGACAGGCGGCGAGGAACTGCTCGGCGAGTCCGCTCGCGGCGTCGTCGACGTCGACCTCCAGCTGCTCGTGGCGCGCACCGGGCTCGCCGGTCGCGCCCGTCGGCCGGATCAGCACCGCCGCCATGTCGTCGGTCACGACCCGCGCCTCGGCCGCGACCCGCGCGAGCAGCTCGCTGGCCGGGGCGGTCGGGCTGAGCTGCTCGACGAAGTCGCCGATCCGCGGGCGGCCGAGGATCCGCGTCGCCTTGCGCGCCTCGGCGAGCCCGTCGGTGTAGAGGCAGATCACGGCGCCGGGCCGCAGCGGCAGCGTGGTCTGGCGCAGTCCCGTCTTGAGGTCGAGCCCGATCGGCGGCGACGACGCGGCGAGCACGGCCTCCGGCCGCTCCGGCCCGACGACCAACGGCGGCGGATGCCCGGCGCAGGCGTAGACGAGCGAGCTGGTCGCCGGGTCGTGCACGGCGATCACCGCCGTCGCGAAGACCCCGTCCTCGAGGTGGTGGCTGATCACCGGTCCGGCGACCTGAAGCGCCTCGCGCGGCGCCATGCCGGCCTCTAGATAGGCGCGCAACGTGAAGCGCATGAAGGCGGTCTGTGCGACGGCCTCGCGGCCGTGGCCCGCGACGTCGCCGAGGATGAACGCCGCGCGATTGCCGGGCAGCGTCAGCGCGTCGTAGAAGTCGCCGCCCGCCCCCATTCCCTCCGACGGCCGGTAGGCGACCGACGTCCGCACGGCGCCGAGCTGTTCGGGAACCGGCGGCAACAGCGCGCGCTGCAACAGGCCCACTTCCTCCAGCAGGCTGGCGCGTTGCGCGCTCAGCCTCCGGGCACGCGCCGCCGCCAGCAGATAGCCGGTGGAAAGCGCCAGCAGCAGAGCCAGCGCCGCGAGTAGCGGCACACCCGAACCCATGCGTTCGCATCGACTCCGCGCGCAACCCCGATGAGAGCCGACGGTTCCCGTCGAACGTCCGTCTACCATCGTCTGGCCCGGGTAGCCGAATTGGTCCAGGCAGCGCGCTTAAAACGCGTGACCCCACGGGGTGTGCGGGTTCGAATCCCGTCCCGGGCATTGCAAGCCAACTCAACCTGAGCGCAACAAACGTCCCGCTACCGTGTCCCAGAGGCAGGGAACGGGTACTCCCAGGGTGACGCGTGGAGGCTTCCGCACTAACAAGCCAAGGACTCGCCGGTGCCGCCGGGCGGTCACCGCTGCTGAAGCTGCGCAGCGACGAGCAGCTGATCACGATGACGCGACGCGGCAACCAGGCCGCGTTCGAGACGCTCGTCCAGCGCTACCAGGGCCGCCTGCTGGCGTTCTGCCAGCACATGCTGCGTTCGAAGGAGGACGCCGAGGACGTCCTGCAGGAGGTCTTCGCCGCCTCCTACAACGCGCTGCTCGCCGACGACCGGCCGATCAACACCCGCCCCTGGCTCTACAGGATCGCGCGCAACCGCTGCCTCAACCACCTGCGCAAGCCGAAGCCGTCGGGACAGGATTCGATGGACATCTTCGAGCGCGACAACGGCACGTCGACCGCGGACACCGTCCACCGCCGCGAGGAGTTCCGCCAGATCGTCGCCGACGTCGGCCTGCTGCCGGAGACGCAGCGCTCGGCGCTGCTGCTGCGTGAGATCGACGCGCTCTCCTACGACCAGATCGCCGAGGCGATGGACACCACGGTGCCGAGCGTCAAGTCGCTTCTCGTCCGCGCCCGCGTCAGCCTCGCCGAGGCCGCCGAGGCGCGGCTGCTGACCTGCGCGGAGGTGCGGCTGGAGCTCGGACAGGTCGCTGAGGGACTGACGAAGACTTCGCCTCCGGTCCGCCGTCACCTCAAGGCCTGCCCGCAGTGCCGCGTCTTCCGCGGCGAGCTGAAGCAGACGACGAAGGCGCTCGCCGCGATCGCGCCGTTCGGACCGCTGATCGTCCTTCAGAAGCTCGGCCTGGCGAAGCTCGGCTTCGGCGGCGCGGCGGCCGGTGGCGCCGCGACGGCGGGCGGAGCGGGCACCGCCGCCGGCGGAGCGAGCATCGCCGCGGGCAGCGCCGTCGCCGCCGGCAGTGGCGCGGCCGCCATCGGTGGCGGCATCTCGGCGATCGGCGGGGGACTCGCCGGCAAGGCGGCGGCCGGCATGGCAGCGGCCGCGATCGTCACCGCGGGCGCCGTCGAGGTCAAGCACGTCACCAAGCCCGCCGAGCCGATGACCGCCCAGATCCAGTCGATCTCCAGCCACCCGGCCCCGCCCGCAGCGGCCACTCAGGCCAAGCCGGCGAAGAAGCTGAAGGTGGTGCCCGTCAAGCCGGCCGAGCCGAAGCCCGCACCGGTCGCTGCCGTTGCCCCTCCGACGCCCGTCGTCGAGCCGGTACCCGCTCCGGCTCCGGTCCCGGCGCCCGACCCCACCGTCCAGGAGGACGAGGGCACCGTCACGCTGCCGACCGACACGACGACCACGCCGGCCACGCCCCCGCCCACCAACACCACGACGACGCCGACTCCACCGCCACCGCCACCGCCGACGACCACCACCCCGGCACCGCCTCCGCCGCCGGTGACACCGCCGACGACCGGCACTACGCCGACGCCGCCTCCGCCGCCCCCTCCGGCTGGCTAGCCGCTCCTCAGGGGCCGGGCTCCGCGTTCGCGATGACCGTGACCTTGCCCTGAGGGCCGGTCAGCACCAGCTTCTCGCCGGTGCGCAGACCGTCGAAGGTCGTTCCCGCGCTCTCGATCTCGCCGCCGGCCTTGATCGTCTTGCCGCCGCCGGTCAGCTCGTACTCGACGCCGTCGGCCGAGCGCAGCTGGACGCGGATCGCGATGAACGGCGGGACGCGCACCGTGCCGGGACTGAGCTTGCCGCCGTTGCCGGTGACGAGCGCCTGCGAGCTGGCTGGGACCTCGTCGCCGGCGCCGCCCTCCTGGTCCTCGGAAGGCACGGTCGAAGGCGGCTTCGCGCCGCCGCCCTCGGCCTCGCCCCCGCCGGTCTCGGTCGTCTCGGTGACGGTCGGCGTCGTCTCGGTCGTCGCGGTGTCGGTCTGCTCCGTCGTCGTACCGGCGCCGGTGTTGCCGCCGTCGTCCTCGTCATCGCCGCCGCAGGCCGCCAGTCCGAGGGCGAGGACGGTGGCGAGCATGGCCGCTGAGCACTTGGAAGGTCGAAGCATGCGCGAAACGGTAGCCAGCGCCCCGGAAGCCCCGCGTCAGGCGCTGTGCGTCTCGCCCGGCTGCAGGACGACGACCGCGGAGCCGGTGCTGGCCTCGACGTCGCGCTTGAACGCCTCGGCGTCGGCCTCGATAGGCGGGAACGTGTCGTAGTGGCACGGGATCACCGTCGCGGCGCCGACCAGCTCGGCAGCAGTCACCGCGTCGTGGCGGTCCATCGTGTAGTGGCCGCCGATGCACATCAGCGCCACGTCGATCTTGTCGCGCCTGCCCGGCAGCGCCAGGTCGGAGAACAGGCAGGTGTCGCCGAGGTGGTAGACGGTCGTCTCGCCGAGCTTGACGACCAGTCCCGCCGCGACGTGCGGTGTCCCGTCGGCCGAGACGGCGGTGTGCAGAGCCGGCACCAGCCGCACCCAACCGCCCGGCAGCTCGACGGTGCCGCCGAGGTTCGGATCGACCACGTCGACGCCCTTGCCGCCGATCTCGTTCGCCAGCTCGACGATCGCTATCACCGGCGCACCGGTCCGCTTGGCGATCTCGACCGTGTCGCCGTAGTGGTCGGCGTGGCCGTGGGTCAGCAGGATGTGCGTCGGATCGACGTCGTCCGCGGCGACCGCGGCCTTCGGGTTGCTGGTCAGGAAGGGATCGATCAGGACCCGCGCATCCCCCTCCGCCAGCTCGAAGCACGACTGTCCTAGAAAGCGAATCTCCATCTGGCTCCTCCTCCATCCACCTATTCAGGTGGTATCCCTGTTCAACTCGAGCTCGAGCGCGAGCTCCCAGCCGACGGCGACGCCGACGAACATGCCGAGCCGCGCCTCCTCGGACATCAGGCGGCTGATCGCGGCCATCCGATCCGCGGGATCCGCGTGGCCGGCGGCCTCGCGGATCTGCTGCGCCTGGACGGTGTCGAGCAGCCCGCCGCTGCTCGCCATCGCCTCGTCGAGGACCCGCTGCAACTGCGGCGCCGCGCGCATCACGCGCGCCTCCGCCGCCTTGAAGCGCTCGGGGTCGCTCAGCGCCGCTACCGCGGCATCGAGCTCGGCGTCGCTGTAGCTGTTCTCGGCCATCGGCGTCCGATCATAGGCGCGCGGCACGGGCTGTTCGCTCAGCGCCGTGCGAGGAGCGGCAGCACGAGCCCGAGCAGCGCGCCGGCCGCGGCGCCCACCACGCCCGCGACGAGGCTCGCCTCAGGTACCGCTAGGGGAATCAGGGCGAGGACCGCGGCGAAGACCGCGACGCCGATCATGTCGTTGCCACGCTCGTCGCCCCGTCGTGCCGCCCGGCGGTCGTCGACCGTCCAGGCCGTCAGCAGGCCGAGCGCCGCGCCGTTGGCGCCGAGCACCCAGTAGCCGACGTTGAGGTCCACGAACGGCGGCGAGAGATCGACCGCGACGGCCGCCGCCGCTCCCGCGGCTCCCGCCAGCAGGAAGACGACGATCGGCGCCAGGAAGCCGAAGCGCCGCTCGAGCAGCGTCCCGAAGACGCCGACGGCGACGAGCGCGACGAACTGGTAGCCGAGGTTGTCGAAGACGAACAGCGTCGTCAAGTAGCGCCAGGGGTCGTCGTCGAGCGGCAGCCAGATCCCGCCGACCTCGTTGAGCGCCACCTGGTTGGTCGCCAGCGCGAGCGTCACCAGCAGCGACAGGCCGATCAGCGCGAACGTCGCGACCGGACGGGTGTCGGGCGCGATTCCCTCGATCTCGCCCGACCGCAGGCGCGGCAGCTTCGGCCGGCGACGCTGCTTGCGTTGCGCGGCGCCCTCCTCGTCGCGCTCGATCTTCGGCGCCCGCTTGCGGATCCGCTGGCCGCAGTAAGGGCACTCGGTGACATACGGGCTGACCTCAGACCCGCAGTTCCGGCAGACCACGAAAAGGTCAGGCTGACTCACTATCTGTCTGACGATACTGGGCGCCCGCAAGGCGGACGGCGCTTCAACTCTCGAGCGGAGCCGACGGCGAGGTCTTCGCGACTATCTCCCCGACGACCTCCAGCAAATCACGGTTCGCCTCGTAGACGATCAGCTGGCGGGCGCCGCCGTTGCCGTGCTCGATCAGGTCCTCGATCGCGCCCAGCTCGTCGCCGGAGCCGAGATCCTCGGCGTGGCCGCGCAGGCGGTCGACGAGCCGCCGTGCGAGCGCCTTGGTGCTGACGCGCTCGCGGCTCGGCAGGTCGACGAGCTCGCCGTCGAGGCCGTGGCGGGCGGCGAACCACTTGTTCTCGTCGAGCATCTCGAAGGGGTAGCGGGAGAGCTCCTTGCCGGCTTCGAAGTGCTCGCCGAGCTCCTTCGCCATCGCCTGGACGAGCGCCGCCAGTCCGAGCGTGTGCTCGAGCCGCGTCTGCGAGTCCATGACCCGCACCTCGACGGTGCCGAACTTCGGGTGCGGGCGGACGTCGTACCAGAGGTAGGTGTAGTCGGGGATCGCCTTGCTCTCGACCATGAACTCGATCCGCTGCTCCCAGTCCGCCCAGTCGTCGTAGCGCGGCGGGATGCCGACGCGCGGGAAGGCGCGGAAGATCGGCGTCCGCGATGACAGCAGGCCGGTCACGTCGGCGCGCCAGAAGGGCGAGTTGGCGGACAGCGCGAGCAGGATCGGCAGGTGGACGCGCATCCCGTTGGCGATGTGGATCGCCTTGTCGGGGTCGTCGACGCCGACGTGGACGTGGATGCCGAAGATCAGCTCCTGGCGCGCCACCCACTGCAGGCCCGCGACGAGCTCGCGGTAGCGCGGCCGCGACACGATCCGCTGGTCCTCCCACATCGCGAACGGGTGGGTGCCGGAGGCGCCGATCGCCAGCCCGCGCCGCTCGGCCGCCGACGTGACGAGCTGGCGCAGCTCGCCGAGCTGGACGCCGATCTCGGCCGCGTCGGCACATGGCGTCGTGGCGATCTCGCAGACCGACTCCATCAGCTCGGGCTTGACCTCGCCGGCGGCGTCGTGGCCCTCCAGATCCGCCAGCAACCCCTCGATCGAATTGGCCAGATCGAGCGTCTCGGCGTCGACGATCATCAACTCCTCCTCGACACCGAGCGTGTAGGAGGGACCCGTGAACCGATGCTCCACGCAGCAAGGGTATCCCCCGGACCGGCCCCGCAAACGCTCTGGGACGGGGCTATCCTGGGCGGTCCACGAAACCTTTAGGAGGCAAGACTCCGAATGAGCCTCGGCTACGACGGCAAGCTGTACATCCTCGCGTTCGACCACCGCGGGTCCTTCCAGACGAAGATGTTCGGCATCGAGGGCGACCCCACGCCCGAGCAGACCGCGACGATCGCGGACGCGAAGCACCTGATCTTCGAGGGCATGGCGAAAGCCGCCGAGCGCGGCGCCGACCCGGCCGCCAGCGGAACGCTCGTCGACGAGCAGTTCGGCGGCGACATCCCGCGCGACGCGAAGGCGCGCGGCCTGAAGCTCGCGATGCCGGTCGAGGCCAGCGGTCGCAACGACTTCGAGTTCGAGTACGGCGACCAGTTCGGCGATCACATCCTGAATTTCGATCCCGACTTCTCGAAGGTCCTCGTCCGTTACAACCCGGACGGCGACGCCCAGATGAACCAGGAGCAGCTCGGCCGCCTCAAGGAGCTCGCGGACTGGCTGCACGCCAATGACCGGAAGTTCCTCTTCGAGCTCCTGGTGCCCGCCGAGGATCACCAGCTGGAAGCGGTTGGCGGGGACGAGGGCCGCTACGACGCCGAGCTGCGCCCCGACCTCATGCACCGGGCCATCAAGGAGATCCAGGACTTCGGGATCGAAGTGGACATCTGGAAGATCGAGGGCGTGGACGCCCGCGAGGACGCCGAGCGGATCGCTGCCCAGACA
>DASQKP010000005.1:0-52889 GCA_035630455.1 Thermoleophilaceae bacterium | reverse complement strand
CCCCGACAGCGTCTCCTCCAACACCGGCGTCGTCGCGGTCGCCGTCCCGATCTTCGACCCGTCCGGACAGGACGGCTCGGAGTCGGTCTTCAGACCCAGCTGGACGTCAGAGCAGCCCTCAAGTCCGGTCGCGCCCGACGGATTGACCGCAACACCCTCCGGCAACTCCACCACCGTCTTCTTCAAATGCGCCTGCGAAACACCATCCGGATCCTCCAGGCCGTCGCTGGGCACCGACAACGACAACTCAAACCCAGACGCCGAATCCCGTGTCTGGGAAGTCAGCCCCGTCGTCGTCGATGGAGTGAACGGAACCGTCTCACAGCCAGTCATCAACGGCTCGTCGATCGCGACCGACGAAAACACGCCCGGGTGCTCCCAAGAGTCCGCCGACATCCGCGTCTGCAAAGGCTCGGTCGTACACGCGGTCGGGTTCGTGAACATCGGCTTCTCGAACGCCCCGGGATCGCCGGCCTGCTTGCAGCCGGCGAAGTTGCTCGCATCACCATTCGGAACGGTGTTGGCCCCGTAGGAGCACAGCGTCGCCCGGACACCATCCACCGCCGGGACCTCGACGATCGGGGCGCTGTCGATGCTCACCGCATAGCCGTCCTCGGGACGCAGACGCGCGTTTAGCACATAGATCCCATTCGTGAGGCTCCAACCAAACGCGAACTGTGCCGGCACGCCCCGCTCCGGCTCGATCGCAAAGAGCGCCAACGTAAGCCACCCCGGCCCCGCCTGGCTACCGAGGCCGCCGCTGACGCGGGCCTCTCCAACGATGCTCTCGGGCGGGCACCCCCCCGGCGAACCGGCCTCCCGCAGCACCTTCTTCGCGTCGTCACACAGCGCCGGCGGAGCGAGCGGATTGCCCACGAATCCGGGCGGGGTATCGGTAAGGATCTGCTTGGGGTGCTCGACCGCAGTGATCTGGTCGATCGCGGTTTCTCCCCGCGAGTGGCGATGGTTCATCTGGATTTGGGCGTCCGCCGCCCAAGGATGACCGCCCGCGCGCGTAAACTCGCTGCCCTCCTCGTCGAATAGGCTCGTCTTCATCGACTCTGGAATCAACCCAAAGCCGAGGCTCGGCTGCGAGAAGTCGAACTCGTCGATGCCGACCCCCCCATCCGGATCGCCGCCGCCGGACACCGTCGCCCGCACGCCCACGATGCTTGGCATGTCATCGCTCAACCCAAAAGCAACGCCAACCGGCGGGTACTGCTGGCCCGGTGCGAGGGCGTCTGACCGTGTGCACGTCACCTTCGCCGGATCCGAGGCCGTCGCAGACGTCAACGAACACGCCCAATCCGACGGTGGGTTCTGAGGATTCTGGGGGTTGTAGATGTAATACACATCCGCGTTCCGGCCCTCGGGCAGCTCGATCTCGAGGGTGACAGGGCCGCTGGTCGCGTTCTGGTCCGGGAGCCGCGGCGTCTGCGCAGCCGACAAGTTCGGGGCCTGCGTCACGCCGACGGGCAGCGGGTTGGAGATGCCCACGGTCGCGCCGCTGGCGTTCGATCCGATGACCTGGCACTGCAGCACCTTGCCCTGATCGTCGGCGACGATCGTGTGCGAGGCGGTCGTCCCATCTGCCTCCGGGACCGGCGCCCCGTTGCGAAGCCACTGGAACTGATACGGCGCCGTGACCCGCTCCCACGCCACCGGCGCGTTGCACGTCCGGATCGTGCCGACCGTCGTCGCACCAGCAGCGATCGCCGGCCGCGAGTCAGCAGCCAACGGGTTCGTAGGCGCCGGAGGAAGCGGCGAAGGCTGAGGTATGACAAACGCCGGCGGCTGACTCGCGATCCTCGTGACCCCGTTGACGTTGGTACCGGTCGCCTCACACTGAATCGAAGCCCCGGCATCCCCGGCGACCAACGTGTAGGTAGTCGCAGTCGCGCCCGCGATCAGCTGCCCGTTCCGAAGCCACCTCACCGCGACGGTGGGATGCTTCGAGTCCACCACGGTCACCGTCGGCAGCCAGTTCGGCTCCCTGTGATCGCACGTCAACGTGTCGCCAACACTCGGAGCACTGCCCGCCACGGCCGCGTTCCTGACCGTCACGACGTACGGGATCCCCGCGTCGTCGCGGCGCATGCCGGCGCGCTGGCCGGTGCGGACTCTGACCGGGGCCGGGAAGGGACTTGCGATCATGCCGTCGAGGACTTCGAGCAGGGGGACGTCGTTCCCCTCCAGCGGCCCGCCGTCGAACGAGATTCCGTAATTGATTCCGTTCTGGACCACCGAGACCGAGCCCCCGCCCTGGGAGATGTTGGAGATCGCGTTGAGCGCGGACACGACCACCCCCCCACTAGCGCCGGTTGGGATGTCCGCGGTCTCGCCGATACCGGCGCCGCCGTCGCCGAAGCGCAGCCTGTAGGTGCCTGTCATGCCGACGTCCTCGAGCATCTGGATCTCTGAGTAGCCGCCCTTCAGCGACACCTCGAGGGCAGGCGCCGCCAGCGAGGCAGATGGCGCGACCAACAAAGCGCCGAGCACCGCCGCGACCAGCGCCACGGGCACCAGGCGGCGACGTGTCTTCGCTGTCTTGGGGAGGTGGGTGGAGCTGGGCTGTGGGGAAGTCATGCTCTCCTTGGGACTAGCGGTCTTGCCAAATCGGAGGTTCGAGTTTTGGATCGGGCGCTTCATGACTTCACTCCGGGTAGCAGGACGCTGATAGCTCGGCTGCGCGCCCCGGACTGACGTGCCTGGACCGTCACATGGAGTCGCCTGCCCGCAGCCAGGCGCTTGCGGGCTGGGCGGTTGAGGCGCAGCTTCACCGTGATCGCTCCCGCCTTGCGGACATCGACAGCCTTGCGGGCTATGCGAGCGGTTCGCTTGCCGAGCTTGGCCTTAGCGGTCAGGCGCACCCGGCCGGCCGAGCTGCGCAGCCGGATCGCCAGCACGCCGCGGCGGGCGGCGCGCTTGCGCGCCTTCTTCGACAGTCCTCCGATCGCCAAGGTCTTGCGCGCCTTGACAGCGGCGTTGTCACCCGCTGTCGAAGGCGAGGTCTTGGTGTCGGTCGATACCGCGCCGGCCCCGCCGCCCTGGCAGCTGTCGGCCAGGACCACGCACACAACAGACGGGTCGGGCTGAAGAAACCCGCCGCCGACACGCGCGACATAGACGTCTGCGACCACGTCTCCGTCCTGGGGCAGCACTTGCTCGATGGCCTCGAACGCGACCGACGACCCGTCGTGTGAGACAGCCGGCGCGAGCAGGGCCGCGGTACTGCTCCCAAGGCTGCGCTCAGTCCGCGACGTTCCCGGCAGGCGGTAGAGCTCGCCCTCGCGCCACAGGTAGTCGTTGAACAGCCCGTCGTCGTCGCCGGCCACGAGCCCCTCGTCGGTTTGGAAGACAATCGTCTCGCCGTCCTCGCTGACCCAACGCTTGTGCTCAGCAAAGTCAGTCCCCACCCGACCCCCGTCGACCAGGGCGCGGCCCATGACGTCGAAGGACCCGTTGTCAGAGCCGCCCGCCGCAGCCGTCGAGATGCGCTGCAACGAGTGCTCGCGAGCGTCGTAGCGGTAGATGTCGGCCTCGCCTCCATCGGAGTCGTCGACTGTCAGCGGCGCGCCGGTGCGGAACACCAGAACGTGCCCGTCGCCGCCGACGTCGACACCGTTTGCGTCCTTCCCGACCGACGGGACGGGATAGGCGTCGTTCTTGAACGTCCCATTACCACCCCAGAGATGGCCGGTGTCTGAACTCGCCAGCGTCCCGACAAACGCCAGGCTCTCCTGATCGGCGTCCCAGACAAACAAGTTGCGCTGACCCGCCACAGCGACATTGCCGGTGGGGCTCGGCGCATCGGTCAGGACCCCTTCGGCGACGAAGTAGATACGACTGCCGTCGCCGGAGATCGCGACCGTGCCCGTCGCGACCCCGGCCCCCGACCCGACCGTCGGGTGATCGGCGTTTGCCTCGCCCGCTGAGACCTGCACCAACCGCTCCCCCGCCGGACGCGTCGCGTCCCACATATAGAGATCGCAGCCGATAGAAAGCAAGTCCGAGCAGCCCCCCGAGCCCGCGCCGTCGACATCGGTGTCGGCGAGCTGGCGATTCGAAGTGAAATAGACACGCCTGCCGTCCACCGACGCACCCTGGTACTGATCGTCGCCATCGACTCCATCGCATGCCGGCGCCACCCGACCGCACTCCGAGGCAGACAACACAATGATCGACGGCCCCGACGGCGTCTCGACGCGCCGCATCACCCGCAAGCGATTCGCAACCGTGTCACACACCCCCGCCCCAGTCTGCCCCGGACGCGTAGAGAAAAAGACCCGGGAACCATCCCGCGACACCGCGCCCTGATCGCGACCGTTCCACGCCGAGCCGCCGCTCGAGTACTCGAACTGGCCGCCGATACGCGCACCGCAACGCTCCCCCCACACCCTCCCATCACCATCACGCGCCAACAACTCCACCGACGGAGCACCACCTACGCCAACCCCAGCGACATACACGTGCGCCTCACCGCCAACCGGAGTCGGATCGCCGTCCAGATACGTCGTGGTGAAGTACCTAGTCCCCGAGGAGGCTGTGGTGCTGAAGCCCGGCTTGAAGTAGACGTGTGAATGGTCAGCCGACGCGCCTTGAAAGTACGACTTGCCGATCATGAGACGGTGGTGATCGGCAGCATCGAGCGGGACCAGCAATGGCGACAACGGCGAGAAGGCGCCGTCCACACCAGCGCGAAAGACGCGCGCCTGCCCCAGCTCCGCCTGGTCAAACGCCGCCGCCAACGCCACCCACCGAGAGAAATCCGGGCTGAAGCTACGCGAAATGTCCCGTCCGGCCGACCAACCCCACACGAGATCGCCCGTCGGCTGCGAAGGAAGCAACGCCGAACTGACCGACCAACCCCCTGACCCACGCGTCGCCACATACGAATCGCCCGCGAAGACGTCGACCATCCCAGGCGGATCCTCCAACCCACCCCGCGACCTGAACACAACCCGCGAACCATCCGCAGAGACACTCGCAGCCTCAGCCGCCTGCGAGAACTTCTTCGACGGCGAAACCATCTCCAAGGCCATGCAATCCGGCAGGCCGGTTACTCCCTGCTGGACACGGACCGCCTCATTGGGGCATTGGGCCGTCGCAAGCGCCGGACCGATCCCCATCGCTACCGCCGAGACGGCTACACCCGAGATCGCAAGAGCCGAGACACGCGCTCGCCTAGCACGAGTCCCCGAAGAGGACGCACCACTCCCCGTAGACGAAGGCGCCACCACAGCCCCGTTCGAGGCCCCATAGCCCCGAATGGCAAGCGCCAGCCTGGAGACCGACTGCAGAAACTGGCCGCGAACACGCCTCATAGGTACTGGTCCTCTCCTCGTTGCTCTACGCATCAGGACGTCCTCCTCCTAGCGAGCCGCCGCAACAAGGCGGCTGGCCGAGTCGGCGCCCACAGGCGCAAGTTGAAATCCGTCAAGTCCTCGCGGCGCCAGGCGCCCGGTCACGTTGTGTGACATCCGGCCACCACTCTGCGACCGGCGTACGGCAACGCTTGCGGAGCCCTTCAAACCGCTCCGAAGGGCCGCTACGGTCGTCCGCATCAATGCTGTGCAGAAGCTGTCGCGCCGCGCCGGCGGCGCGACGCTTGAAGTTGTCGTGTCCTTGAATCCGTAAGAGAAGTCGGCGCTGCTGCAAGCGGTGGTGTCATTCACGCCGTCCGGACGGCTGGTCGAGTCGTCGGAGCGGACCGCGTCGCGGAAGCGAAGCTCCGCCGACGAAACCAACCCAGCACCCACCGCGCCGAAGCCGCCCTCGGTATCGATCCGAACTGAGCTGTCGCGGCGCCCGGCTCCACCGACGGGAGAGGCCTGGATGGTGGCCTCACGGTGGGCTCGGGCGTCGCGAGCCCGCGACGGCGGCGGCGTGACAGCCCGCCGCGTCGTAGTTGTGCCGCCCCGGCACGATCGGGTCAGGAATCCGCTCGCGTGAGCAGCCGGCTCGAGCGCGAGCGCTGCGGCGCGACAGCCCTCGGGCGCGGCGACCTGACCAGGAGAGGGAGAGATCAAGACCGCGTCCTGACGACTCGCCGGTCGCATCCGCTGGCGCCACCGCACCCGGCACCGGAGAGCTCGACCCGCACCCGCCCACAGGCCCGCAGACGCGCCCGCTTCTGAGCCGCCCGGCTAGGCAGGCGTTCAGGAACGGCGTCGGCGTCGTGCGCCAGATGGGCGTTGTGCTGCACCGGCTCTCCTCTCTCGTACTTCTCTCACGCCCCTCCGCCTTCTCCGGCTCGAAAGACAAGAGCCATCCAGGAAGACAAGAAACACGTGAATTTGTAGATGCCATTGTAAACATTGACCTACGATTCTTGTCAAGGGCCAACCGTTCGGGGCCATCGTCGCCCGAAGATCGACCTGCCGTTACAGGCCATAAACTGCGCGCCGGCCGCCCTGTGTGGCTCCCCCCTCTTCCCCGACTTTATAAACGCGTCTAGGAGCTAACGACGACTACCCAAATGGGTCTATGAATGGCTCTGGAACCGGGGTTATCGTTGGCGACGTGAGCCAGACACCATGGGGCGACGCGAGCGACCTGAGGAGCCGGATGCTGCGCCCCGGGCGCGGGCAGTCGCCCGAGCTCGTCGCTCAGAACCAGCGCGAACGACTGCTGGCAGCGGCGGTGGTCGCGATCGCCGAGCGCGGCTATGAGCAGACACCGGTCGCGGAGCTGCTGAAGCTCTCCGGGATCTCGCGCACGACCTTCTACCAGCACTTTCCGGGCGGCAAGGAGGAGTGCTTCCTAGCCGCGGTCGACGCGGCCACCGAGACCGGCCTCGCGGCCGTGCGCGATGCCTGCGCGGGCGACGGCCCATGGGAGGAGCGGACGGCGCGCGGCTTCGACGCGCTTGCGCTGACGATCGTCGACCAGCCGGCGGCCGCGAGGATCGCGCTCGTCGACGTCTACTCGGCGGGCCCCGCCGGCCTCCAGCATGCCGACGAGGGACAGTCGAGCTTTGCATGGCTGCTCACCGAGGCGCTCGGCCAGTCGCCCGAGCGGGCGGCGGTCCCGCCGGCGATCGTGTCCGGCCTGGTCGGCGGCATCCGCACGGTCCTCGAGTCGCGCGTCGGAAGGGGCGAGGCGGCGACGCTCCCCGACACCATGCCCGCGCTGCGCGACTGGGCGCTCTCCTACCGCAACCCGCCGCAGCCGATCCGCCGGCCGCGCTCGCGCCCGCCGCTGAACAGCGTGTCGCGCTTCGTGGTCCACGACCAGGTCGACCGGATCTTCGGCGCGGTCGCCGCCACGGTCGCCGAGAAGGGCTACCCGGCGATGACGCTCGACGACATCGTCAAGAACGCGTCGGCGTCGCTGACGACCTTCTACCAGCACTTCGACGGCAAGGAGCAGGCGTTCCTCGCCGCCTACGACTCCGCCGTCGCCCAGGCCGGCGCGGCGGCGCTGCCCCCCTTCCGCTGGTCGCGCTCCTGGCCGCAGGCGGTCCGCGCGGCGCTCGAGGCGTACCTGTCGTTCTGGGCCGCCGAGCCGCAGTGGGCGCGGATCGCGATGATCGACATCCTGTCCGCCGGCCAGCCCGGGCTCGAGCACCGCGACCGCTCATACGGCCTCTTCGAGGAGATTCTCCAGCCCGGAGTCGACCAAGAGCCCGGCGCCAGCCCGCTCGCCGTCGAGGCGATCGGCGGCGCCGTCCACGGCCTGATCTACGAGCAGATCCAGCGCCGCGGCGCCGAGCACCTGCTGCAGGTCCTTCCTGCCGCCACCTTCATCGCCCTCGCCCCCTTCACCGGACCCGACGAGGCAATCGCCGTTGCCAACAAGGGCGCCCTGCGCTCCCGCAGCACCCCCGCCCGCCGCGCCGCCCGCACCCGCGGGCCACATCGCGGCTAGCGGCCGAGTCCAGCCAGGACACGTAACGTTTATGTTGACTGGCGCTCAACCGTAGGCTACTGTTTATCAATCGCGGTAGCGCTCAACACCTCCACGACCGCGGCGGCCGCCCGCTATAGGGACCGGCCCCGGCCCCAGCAGCTGAATGGCGGCCTGCACGGCCTGACCCGCTCCGAGGTGACCGCCTCGCAGCGCAGCCGGATCATGCAGGCGATGGTCGAGGTGGTCGGCCAGGTTGGCTACGCGGAGACCAACGTGCGCGCCGTGATCGGCCGCGCCGGGGTGTCGCGCAAGACCTTCTACGAGCTGTACGCGACACGCGACGACTGCCTGCTGGCGATCTACGACGAGGCGGCGCAGTGCGTGCGCGGCGTGGTGCGGGAGGCCCAGGAGCGCGGCGTCACGCCGCAGGAGCGGCTCGACGCGATCTCCGACATCGTGCTCCAGTGGGTCGAGGACGAGCCGCAGCTCGCCCGCGTCTGCCTGCTCGACGTGCCGACCTCCGGCATCGCCGGGCAGCAGCGGCTGACCGCCACGCTCAGCTGGCTGTCGTCCGTCGTCGCCGACTGGCTCGGCGACCTCGACGTCCCGGACGTCCTGCCGGAGCTGCTCGTCGGCGGCGTCCACCAGATGATCGTCCACCGGCTCGTCAACGCGGGCGGCGACGACGTCCCGGCGCTCGCCGCCGACCTCAGCGAGGTCTGGACCTACGTCGAACGCAACGCGGCGTAGAGCCGCACTCGCGAGCCGTCGCCGCCGGCGACTTCGAGCGCGTCGCAGATCCGCCGCGCCACCGCCAGGCCCCAACCGCCGGGCGATCCAGGCGCGGGAAGCGTCCAGCCGGCGAACGGATCGGCGACCCCGGGCCCGCCGTCGCTGACCTCGCAGACGAAGTCGCCGTCGGCGGTCCAGCAGCGTGCGGCGACCGGCGGCGCGCCGTGGATCACCGAGTTGCTGACGACCTCATTCGCGGCCAGCACCAGCTCCTCGGCGCGGTCGACGTCCATCCCGCACTCGACCGCGAGCCTGGCGAGCAGGTCGCGGAACGCGTGGTAGTCGCCCGTGAACGGGATGTCGTGGTGGTCCTGGTCGGGCTCGGTCCGCCCGCCGGCGTCGAGTCTCCGAACGAAGTCGGCGGGCGGCTCGAAGGTCGCGCACGGACAGGCGGCACCCCCCTCGACGACTTCAGGATGGGTCTCGAGGCCATAGTCGAGGATGCTCTGCGGCAGCTCAGAGCGGTCGTAGAGGCAGAGGAAGCGCAGCGGGGCGTCGGCGAGCGCGACGTTGATCGTGGACTCGTAACGAGCCCACTCGCGCCGGGTGGCGGCGGATCCCGTCCAGATCGGCTCCCCGAGCGCGAGCAGCTGGCTGTCGGGCGCCAGCTCGGCGAGCGTCCGCTGGACGGCCATCAGGCGGTGGACCGGCCGCGGGTGCCACTCCAGTGTGTCGTGCAGCTCTACCGCCGCGCCATCGCTGCCCAACTCGTCGCGCAGCGCCTCGGTGCTCGCGCGCTTGGCCGCCACGAGCACCTTGTCGCCGCGCTGCACGCCCGCGCGGACGATCGGCGCCATCGCCTCCGCGAACTGCGCGGCGCCGTCGTAGAGAAATGCCTGGTGGGCCAGCCTGGCGCCAGGCATCAGTGGGGATGCTCCGTTCTCACCACAGCTCCCTTACCCACGATCGCGACGAGCCGCTCCATCCGAGCGGCGAACCTTCTGCGCCCTAGCTGTGCAGCCGGTCCAGCGCAGCCGCCTGCACGGCGGTCATGCCGGCGATCGGCCCGCCGTCCCAGGAGACGTCCTCGTACATGGCCACCTGGAGCTTCTCGTGCTCGGCGAGGCTCAACCGCTCGTGGTGGCAGAAGGCCAGGAACGAGTAGAGGCTGGGCAGCTGGTCGTGCCAGCCGCTGTCCGCTCCGCGCACCTTGACGAGGTCGTGGATCGTGCCGGGGATCTGCTTCCAGCCGCTCGAGAAGAGCGCGCCGAAGACGGCGAAGTCGAGCTGGATCAGGCGGCCGGGCGGGACCACGAACGGCTCCGACGGCGGCGGAGTTGCGGGGTCGATCCCAGCCACCAGCCCGTTCGCCAGCTCGTCGCCCTCCATCAGCAGCACGCCGTCGGTCGTGCGCGGGTTGCACTCGATGATCGCCAGGCCGTCGCCGGTGTCGACGAAGTCGAGCGACATCTGGCCGTCGTAGCCCAGCTCGGCGCCGATCTTCTCGACGACCGCCAGCGTCTCGGCGCCGTCGATCGACTCGAACTGGACGCCGGTCGAGTGGTGGAACTGGCGCGGTGCGCGGTAGGTCGAGTGCGCGGTCACCCTGCCGTCATGGAGCGTCGAGTAGGTGCAGACCATCGCCCCCTCGACGAACTCCTGGACCAGCCAGGGCGCGTCGGGCGTGGGGTGGACGTCCTCGGGCTTGACGCGGCCGGCGAGCGGGCCGTGATTGGTCAGCAACGTGACGCCGCCACGCGAGTAGACACCGCGGCCGAAGTAGTGCGGCCAGCGGCCGATCGCCTCCTGCAGCTCCTCGTCGCTGCGCACGGTCACGCCGACCGGCGCGCGGATCCCGAGCCGCTCGACGAGCTGCTCGAACGAGTCCTTGTCGTGGACCTGGGCGAGCGTCTCGAACCGGGCCGTGTAGAGCTTCGCGACCTGCTCGATGCTCTCGCGCGCGGTCGAGAGGTAGAACGCCTCCTCCCACGTCGGCACGATCAGCTCGATGCCGTGCTCGGCGCAGTAGACGCGCACCTGGGCGGTGAACTTCTCCGTCTCGTCGCGCGGCGAGGCGGTGACGAAGTGGCCCTTCAGGTAGCGCGAGTGGTTGCCCGGCGCCGACTCGTAGGTGTCCGACGAGTGGACCTCGTGGCCGGACTGCGCGAGCTGGCGGATGACGCTGAGCGCGAACGGCATCCGCGCGCTGGTGACGAGGACCTTCACGCGGCCTTCCTGTCGGGGCGGTCGGGGTAGACGTCGTCGATCGTCGCGAGCGCGACGTACGGGGCCCCGCCGGCCGCGGCGGCGATCTTCTCGGCTCCGCCGGCGAGGCGGTCGAGCACGCTGACGACGCCGACGATCTCGCGGCCCTCGGCCCGCAGCGCCTCGATCGCCTGGATCGTGGAGCCGCCGCTGGTGACGACGTCCTCGACGACGAGGCAGCGGTCGGAGTCGTCGAGGAAGGGCCCCTCGACGCGGCGCTGGAGGCCGTGCTGCTTCGCCTCCTTGCGGATGAAGAAGGCCTTGACGTCGGCGCCGGCGCCTAGCGCCGCGCAGGCGACCGGGTCGGCGCCCATCGTCAGTCCGCCGACGGCTGTGGCGCCGAGCCGCTCCGCCTCGGCCGCGACCAGCGCACCCATCGCGGCGAAGCCCGCGGGCCGCAGCGTGGCGCGCTTGGCATCGACGTAGTACTCCGCCTCGGCGCCGCTGGCGAGCGTCACCTTGCCGATCACCAGCGCGTGCTCGCGCAGCTCGGCGATCAGTCTGTCGCGAGCGCTCATCGGGCGGCAGCATATGCCGGGCGGCGGGCGAAACCGGCCGTGGGCCGCCTGGCGCGAGGGGTAGCGCGCGGCGGCCCGCTGCGCTACTTTGCCCCCGGAAGGTTGTTCACATAACCATTCACGCCGAGTCTCGGCAGCTCAGGCTGCTGAGAGCGGGGGACCCACAGGCGGCCGTCAGGTCGTCCGGGGCGAATCGCGACAGAGCCGTCGCGTAGCGCACTTCCAGCGCGAGCCCGTCAGCTAACCCCGTAGGCCCGAAGGAAGAGGAGCACACGGGTAGATGACGACCTCGCACCGAGACCTGGCCCTGGTAGACCCCTGGCGGCGTTCGCTCGACCGTTCGCTGCACCGCCGCGCGATCGCGCCCGCCGTGCGGCGCTCCGTCGCCCGCCGCCGACGCGCGTCCGTCGCGCTGAGCACGCTGATGGTCGCCGGACCGACCGGCAGCCTGCTCGCGGCCGCCGGCCTCGGGATCGGCAGCCGCGGCGTCGACGTGGCCGCGGCGTCGCCCGCCAACCGCGCGATCGACAACGGCGCGACGCCGGCCGCGATGGCGTTCAAGCTCGGCAGCCACGGCGACGCGGTGGCGGAGATCCAGCGCCAGCTCGGCCTGTCCGCCGACGGGATCTTCGGGCCGCTGACCCAGGCCGCGGTGACGGACTTCCAGGCCCGCAACGGGCTGGCCGTCGACGGCGTCGTCGGCCCCGCCACCTGGACGGCGCTGTTCGGTCTGGGACAGGCCGCGGCAGCGGCCGGCGCCCGCGAAGGCAACGTCGCGGTGATCGTGCGCGAACGGACCGGCGCCAAGGCCGGCGGCGGCGAGCGCGAATCGCGCCGAGCCATTGGCGGCGGACCATCGGAGAGCCTCGGCGAGCCGGTGGTCGACCTCGGCGGGTCGGACCCGGCCGGCGGCGACCCGGCCGGCGCACACGACGACGCCCCGGCCGCGCCGGTCGCGGACACGGCCCCTCGCACCCGGCCGGTGTCCACGCCGTCGCCCGGAGCCGGCGCCTGCGGGCCACTGCGCCTGGCCTCGCCCGTCAAGGGCATGGTCACGTCCGGATTCGGGCCGCGCTGGGGCCGCAACCACGACGGCCTCGACATCGCCGCGCCGACCGGCACGCCGATCCGCGCCGCCGAGTGCGGCATCGTCAGCTTCGCCGGCGTCCAGAGCGGCTACGGGAACATGGTCTGCGTCAAGCACTCGAGCCGCTTCGAGACTTGCTACGCCCACATGACCAAGTACGCCGTCTCGCAGGGCCAGCGGGTCGACCGGGGCCAGGTGATCGGCTATGTCGGCTGCACCGGCAACTGCACCGGTCCGCACCTCCACTTCGAGACCCGCGTTGACGGCTCCGCCCGCGACCCCCGCCCATATCTCGGCGGCGGCAGCGTCCCCGGCGCCCCAACCGTCAAGGCCGCCGCGAAGCCCAGGCTGAACGCCTCGATCCGCAAGGACGTCGCCCACGCCCGCGTCACGGCGAAGACCACGCTCGCGCAGCCGCCGGCGACAACCGGCATCGCGCCGGCCGGCCAACAGCCAGTCGCCACCCCCGCGGCTCCAGACGCCCCTGCCTACCAGGCGCCGCCAGCCGCATACGAGGCGCCCACTGCCGCGGCCCCAGCACCGGAGCCCGTCGCCACGCCAGTGCCGGCCGAGGTCGCGCCGACACCGACGCCGACCTACGAGACCCCGCAGCCAGTGACCGCCCCGGAACCCGTGTACGAGACACCCGCGCCGGCCGCGCCGGCCCCGGAGACGCCCCACACACCGGCCCCCCAGCCGGTGGCACCGGTCGCCGAGCCCCCGGCCCCAGAGCCGACGCCTGCCCCTGTCTCGGAGACACCTCCGACCACCTCCCAGGCACCGTCACCCGTGGAGGCACCTGCACCGGCCACCACCCCCGACCCGGCCGCCACCGCACCGCCGGTCGAGACTCCGCCCGCGCCCGAGGAGGTGGCGCCTCCCGTTACGCCCTAATGGCGCACCGCGGGCGTGACTGATGGATTGTCATCGCCTGGACAGCACAATCCATCAGTGAGCCGCTCTCGGGAGCGGCTGCGCGGCTCGGCCGTCTAGACATACACCATGATCTTCATCCCCAAGGTGATCTGCCTGTCGATCTGGTAGGCGTTGGGAACGGGGACCCGGAGGCAGCCGTGGCTGGCGGGGTAGACCGGGACGCTCTTGTAGCCGTGGATCGCGTAGCCGCGGATGAAGTAGTTGGACTGCACCATTCCGAGGTGGTTGGTCCCCGGCTCCTTGCGGTAGAAGGTGAAGGTGCCGAAGACGGTCGGGGTCACCGGCGCGCCCGACGACGAGTGGTAGACGTTGACCGCCTTGCCGTTGCGGAAGAAGCCCAGCACCTGGCGCGACCAGTCGTACTCGACGTGGTAGCCGGCGTCCGGGTACTTCGGCTTGAAGGCGCCCCGCCCCTGGAGGACGAGCTTGAAGACCTCCGGGCTGGCGTAGCCGATCCGCTCCATCCCGTTGACCTTGCGGAACGCGATCACGGCGCGTGAGGTGCCGTCGTCGTAGTAGCCGGTGACCGGCACGGCGTAGCCGAGCGCGTCGAGGCCGCGCTGGAGCAGCAGCGTGTCGGTCCCGCGCTTGCCCTCGCCGGCGCTCAGCACGACCGCCTTGAAGCGGGCGGCGCGCGAGCGGAACGCGAGCTGGCCGTCGGTCACGGCGTGATGGATCTGCGCCTTGTAGACGCCCTTGCGGCGTGGCTTGAAGTTGAAGCTCACCTTGCCGGCGCCGCGCTTCGCCGGCCTGACCCGGGCGCGCTGCTTGTCGACGACCTTGCCGGAGCGGCGCACCACGAGCACGGCGATCTGACCGGCGACGTAGGGGCGCACCGCGGCGTCGATCGCGAGCCGGTCGCCGCGGGCCACGTAGCGCAGCTTCCTGGTCGCGATCCCGCCCTCGATCTCGAGCGTCGCCTTGCCGGCCTTCGGCTTCGTCGGCTTGGCATCCGGCGGCGGTGGCGGCGCCGGCGTGGTCACGGTCGGAGTGGCGGCCGGCTCGGCCTCGACGGCGGCGGCCTGACCGGTGGAGCCCGCGAAGGCGAGCAGGACGGCGGCGGATGAGATGAAGAGCTTCATTGAATGGGCAAAGATAGCTGCGCCTGGGGACCGACGCGCGAAGGACCGGGTGGCAGCGGGGAGGGGCCGTCGGGCATCAGCCGCGGGATCACGACACAGGCCACGATCATCAGCGGGCCCGCGACGACCGCCATCTTCCAGCCGTCGTCGACCTGCGCGGCGAAGGCGATCGTGTTGTTGAAGGCGTGCATCCCGACCACCGCCCAGAGCGACTTCGTCTTCTCGTAGACGAGGCAGAAGATGACGCCGAGGAAGGCCAGCGGGGGCAGGATCAGCAGCCCGTCGGCGCCGTCGAACCCGAAGTGGATCAGCCCGAAGATCGTCCCGTCGACCAGGGCGGCCACGACGATCGGGAAGCGCGTGCGCAGCGCCCGGTAGAAGAACCCGCGGAAGAAGAGCTCCTCGACGAAGGGGGCGACGACGATGACCATCGTCCCGGCGGCGATCAGGCCGAGCGTCCCGCTGTCGGCGCCAAGGCTCTCGGTGACGTCCTGCTCGGCCTGCGGGTCGACGATCGTCGCGTAGACCGCCGTCAGGACGTAGAAGGCGAGCATTCCGAGCGCCGCCCAGCCGATCGTGCGCCAGAGCGGCGCCTGGCGGAGGCCGAAGTGCCAGGCGCGCGGAGGGGCGATCGAGCGCGCCAGGACGAGGGCCACGCCGACGAAGAACGCGCCCTGGAGCAGGGTCGCGACGACGGTCGTGGTGGGGCTGTCGCCGTCGTCGGGGTCGACGCCGGCGACCGTGAAGACGATCAAGGCGGCGATCGACGTGCAGATCAGCGCGACGACGAAGCCGGCGAACGCGAACCACGGCGGCCAATTGGGCTGCGAATCGCCGTCGACCGGCTCGGCGGCGGGAAGCGCCGGTTCGAACGGCGGAGGGGCCTGCTCCATGCGGTCAGACTATGGCGGACAGCTCGCCGAGCGAGCGCACGGTCTCGACGCCTGGGGGTGGATCGCCAGCGCGCTGGACCAGTACCGCGCGCAGCCCGGCGGCGCGAGCGCCGAGCACGTCGTTCTCGACCGAGTCCCCGACAAACAGCGCCTCGGCGGCATCGCAGCCCGCCAGCCGCAGGCCCGCTTCGAAGACCGCGGGAGCCGGCTTCGCCTCTCCGACGACCGCCGACGAGACGGCTCCGTCGACCAGCTCGCCGATGCCGGCATGGTCCAGCCACTCCGGCAGCGAGCAGTCCCAGTTGCTGACCACGACCAGCCGCAGCCCCTGGCCGCGCAGCTCGCGCAGCGCCGGCAGCACGTCCGGGAACGTCTTGAACGCAAGCGAGTCCAGCATCGCGGCGCGGACCGTGGCGTGGTCGAGCTCGTCGAGGGCGATCGCGTCGAGCATCACCGTCGCGCAGTCGTCGCGCAGTTTCTCCAGGCCGGCGCGGTCGCGGCCGCGCATCTGGTTGGCGAGGTAGTAGCCGATCTCCGCGCCGAACCCGCGCGCGGCGGCCCCGTGTCCGACGTCGATCCCAGACCGCTCGAGCAGCGCGGCGCGCAGGCGCGGCCCCGGGTCGTCGAGCTCGACCAGCGTGCCGAGCGCGTCGAGCAGGACGGCGCGCGTGCGGGCCATCAGGCGACCCACTGCCAGGTCGCGAACTGGGTGACGAACAGGCCCAGCACCATGGCCGAGACGATCGCCACGCGGTCGGTCATCCGCCGCTCCTCGCAGGCCGCCCCGAGCCACATGAAGATCGGGAACAGCACGGCGACGAAGCGCGGCAGCGACATCAAGGGCTGCGCCGCGACCGGGTAGGAGAGCGGCAGCATCAGCGCCGCGACGACGTAGAGGCCATAGGCGAACGGCAGCCTACGCAGCACGCCCACGGCGCCGACGAGCGCGAAGCAGAGGAAGCCGAACAGGGCGATGTTCTGCGCCGCGACGCGGAACGGGTCGCCAGCCGACTGCTCGAAGTAGGCGACGTCGCGGCTGCCCGACAGCAGCTGGCGCACGCCGTCGTAGGCGGCGCCGGCGCCGTCCCAGGCGCCGACCAGCGGACCGGCGAAGTCGCGGTTCCAGAACTCCTGGACGTGCGAGAACGACAGCGGGTCGCCGTGCGCGAAGCCGAGGTAGGCCGCGTAGGCGACCAGCCCCGCTGGCGCGAGCGCGAGCCACAGCACGTCGGGACGGACACGCCGGCCGTGCTGCTGGAAGTACAGGAACGCCAGCGGCAGGAGCAGCAGCACGCCGGCGCTGCGCGTCGCCGACGCGCCCGCCGCGGCGACCCCCGCCCATGCCCAGCCGCCGGTCCGGGCGGCGTAGAAGGCGCCGACCGAGCAGAGCAGGAACAGGCTCTCGGAATAGGGCGCGCCGAAGAACAGCGACGCCGGGAAGACGCAGAGCAGCAGCAGCGCCGGCCAGGCGGCGCGCCGTCCCAGCTCGAGGGTCGTCAGCCGGTAGAGCAGCACGAGCGCCGCGAAGAACGCCGCCAGCGAGACCGCGTAGGCGGCGAGCAGCACCGCGCCCGCGCCGTCGCCACCCAGCTCGCCGAGCCCGCGCGCGAGCAGCGGGTAGAGCGGGAAGAAGGCGTGCCGCGGCGAGTCAGCGCCGGCATAGCCGTCGTTGGCGATCGTCAGGTACCAGACCGCGTCCCAGCGGGCGAGCGGCTCCATGACGATGTCGCCGAAGCCGCCCAGCGGCGACGTCACCGCCGGCACGTCGAACTTGTTGGCGTTGCGCTCCGCCACCACGCCCGCCGACAGCGCGGCGAAGACGGCGACGAAGGCGATCGCCAGCCGCGACCACGCGAACGCGCGCCAGGCCATCCGCACCGCCTCGCTCGCGCGTACGCGCGCGACGAGTCCCGCCAGTGGGCGGGTCGCACCTACAGCCTGGGTAGCCTCCTGCGTCATGCCGATGCCGGATGGTCCCATGGCGGCGTCCTTCGTCGCGGAGCACCGCAACGAGCTGACGGCCGTCGTCACCGTGGTCGGGGCCTTCGTGATCGCCGAGCTGGTCGACCGGACGCTGAACCGCCACGCCCACAGGGCCGCCGAGCGGATGACCCGGACCGGCGAGCTGTCGCCGGTCGTCGATACCCGGCTGCGGCTGATCCGCCGGCTGGTGTTCGTCACGATCCTGGTCATCGGGATCGCGCTCGCCATGGCGCAGTTCCCGTCGGTCAAGCGGGTCGCGACCGGCGTGCTCGCCTCGTCCGCGCTGCTCGGCCTGGTCGTCGGCTTCGCCGCGCGCCAGTCGCTCGCCAACGCGATCGCCGGCATCTCGCTCGCGATCTCGCAGCCGATCCGCGTCGGCGACCTGGTCACGTTCGAGGACGAGACCGGTGAGGTCGAGGACATCCGACTCGCCTACACGTCGATCCGCTGCGACGACGGCCGCCGGCTCGTCGTGCCGAACGAGCGGCTCGCCCAGTCGTCGGTCGTCAATCACACGGTGATCGACCCGCGCGTGAAGGTCGTAGTGGACGTGTGGCTGCCCCCGGACGGCGACGCGGACCGTGCGCTCACCGTGCTCGCCCACGACGAGGTCGAGGCCCGGATCGCCGAGATAACGAGCGACGGAGTACGGCTCACGGTGAGCAGTTGGGCGCCATCCGCGCCAGAGCGCGGGACGGTCGCCACGTCGCTCAGGCAGGAAAGCCTTCGCCGGCTGAGAACCGACGCTCTATCCTGAAACGTCGGCCATCCCGACGGCCGGCCGTCGGACCCTTCTCATGACCTACCGCCAACGCAAGCAGCGTCGACGTCGCTCCACTCGCGGAAAGCCGCTGTTCGTCGGCATGACCGTCGTCGGCGTGGCGATCGCGATCGCCGCGATGTCCGTCGCCGGCTACGTCATCGCCGTCGCCGCCTCGGCGCCCGCGCTCGACGAGCTGAAGCCGAACGACAAGGGCGAGAGCAGCGTCATCTACGCCGCCGACGGCACGCGGCTGGGCTACGTCCAGTCGGACGAGATCCGCACGCCGATCGACTGGGACGAGATGCCCGACGACCTGCGCAACGCCACGGTCGCGATCGAGGACGCGAACTTCTACAAGCACGCCGGCGTCGACTACGGCGCGATCGTCCGCGCCGGGATCAAGAACCTCGAGTCGGGCAAGAGCCTGCAGGGCGGCTCGACGATCACCCAGCAGCTGGTGCGCGCGCTCTACATCGACGACCCGCAGCGCAACATCGAGCGCAAGATCCGCGAGGCGAAGCTGGCGAGCGAGCTCGAGCAGGAACGCTCTAAGAAGTGGATCCTGCAGAACTACCTCAACGACGTGCCGTACGGAACGGTCGGCGGCCGCACGGCGATCGGCGTCGAGGCCGCGGCGGAGACGTTCTTCGACAAGCACGCGCGCGACCTGACGCTCGCCGAGGCGGCGACCCTCGCCGGCCTGCCGCAGGCGCCGTCCCAGTACAACCCGTTCCAGAACGCGCGCGCGGCGATCACCCGGCGCAACGAGGTGCTGGAGGCGATGGCCGACCACGGCTACATCACCCGCGCGGCCAGCACTCAGGCGCAGGGCGACCCGCTTTCGGTCAAGCAGGGCACGCGCTACACACGTCGCCGCGAGCCCTACTTCTTCGACTACGTCCAGGAGCAGCTGATCGAGCGCTACGGCGTCGGCGTCTACCGCCGCGGCGGGCTGAAGGTCCACACGACGATCAACCCGAAGATGCAGGACGTCGCGCGCGAGGCGATCAACTCCTACTACGCCGATCCCGCCGGGCCCGGCTCGGCGATGGTCTCGATCGACCCCGCCAACGGCGAGATCAAGGCGATGGCGTCGAGCGGGACCTACCAGGACCGCACGTTCAACCTCGCGGCGCAGGCCCACCGCCAGCCCGGGTCGGCCTTCAAGACGATGGTGCTGGCGACCGCGGTCCGCCAGGGGATCGACCCCGACTCGACGAGCTACGTCAGCAAGCCGCTGAGCATCGACGACCCCGTCTACGGCCACTGGGACGTCAAGACCTTCGGCGGCACCTACTCCGGCTCGCAGAGCCTGACGCGCGCGACGCTGTCCTCGGACAACTCGGTCTACGCGCAGCTGATCCTCGACGTCGGCCCGGAGAACGTCTGCAAGACGGCGAAGATGCTCGGCGTCACGACGAAGCTCGACTGCTACCCGGCCGAGGGGCTCGGCGGCCTGCGGCTCGGCGTGACCCCGCTCGAGATGGCGAACGCCTACGCCACGCTCGCGGCGGGCGGCGTGCGCCACAAGCCGACCGCGATCGCGAAGGTCGTCTTCCCCGACGGCAAGAGCGAGGACCTGGCGAACTCCGAGGGCAAGCGTGTCCTGACCGACGGCGAGGCCTACGAGGTGACGCGGATCCTCGAGATGAACGTCCAGTCGGGAACCGGCACAGCCGCCAACTACGGCTGCCCCGCGGCGGGCAAGACCGGCACCACCGACGAGGGCAAGGACGCCTGGTTCGTCGGCTACACGCCGCACCTCTCGACGGCCGTCTGGGTCGGCTACCCCGACGCCGGCATCGCGATGCCCGGGGCCCAGGGCGGCACCTACGCCGCGCCGGTCTGGCACGCCTTCATGTCGCCAGCCCACGGCGACGACTGCGACGCCTTCCCCCAGCCCGAGGAGCCGGCCGAGCTGTCGGCCGGCCTCGGCAAGTACGCCAGCAGCGGCGGCGGGTCGACCGGAAGCTACGACACCGACTACTACGACAGCGGCGACTACTCGAGCGACGACACCTACACCGAGGGCGGCGGAACCGGCGACGAGAACTCAGGCGCCTACGAGGCGCCGCCGCAGCAGGCGCCCGAGACCCAAGCGCCGGCGCCGGCGCCGACGCCAACTCCGACGCCCAGTCCACAGGGCGGCGGAGTCCAAACGCCGTAGGCGTGGCCGAGCTCGAGCTGATCGCGGCGATCCAGGCGGCGCTCGGCGCCCCCGGGGAGCGCGTGGTCCGCTGGACCGGCGACGACGCCGCGGTCGTCCGCGCGCGGCCGTTCGCCGTCACGTCGATCGACACGGTCGCCGACGGCGTCCACTTCGACCTGGCGACCAGCTCGCCGGCCGAGGTCGGCCACAAGGCGCTCGCGGCGGCCCTGTCGGATCTCGCCGCGATGGGCGCCGAGCCTGGCGAGGCCTACGTCTCGCTGGCGCTGCCGGCCAGCTTCGCCGACGCCGACGCGCTCGAGCTGGCGCGCGGGATGTCCACGCTCGCGGAAGCAACCGGCACGACGATCGCCGGCGGCGACGTCGTCCGTGCCGGAGCCCTGGTGGTCGCCGTCTCGGTCACCGGCTGGGCCGATGCCGAGGACGAGCTGGTCGGCCGCGACGGGGCCCGGCCCGGTGACGCGGTCGGAGTGACCGGAGCGCTCGGCGCCGCGGCGGCGGCGCTGGCGAGCGGCCGACACCACCGGCCCCCGTCGCGCCTCGCCGCCGGCCGCGCGCTGGCGCTGGCGGGCGCGACGGCGATGATCGACCTCAGCGACGGGCTCGCGACCGACGGCCGCCACCTCGCGCGGGCCAGCGGCGTCGCGCTGGAGATCGAAGCCGAGGCCGTCCCGCTCGCGGACGGCGCCGACTGCGGGCTGGCAATCGGCGGCGGCGAGGACTACGAGCTGCTGTTCACCATTCCGGCCGACCGCTGGGACGCCGCCGCCTCCGCGACGGACGTGCCCCTGACGCGCCTAGGACGCGCGCTGGACGGGGAGGGGCTCCGGTTCACGGGGCCCGATGCGACGGACCTCGATGCGATCCGGGGCTACGAGCACCTGTGAGCAGTTCGATCCGCGCCGGGCGACCCGCAGCGAACGCGCCCGGGTGATCATCGCCAGCGCGACCGCGTCGGCGTCGACCCTGTAGTCGCCGGCGGCGAGTCTGCGACGGAGATCGTTGCTCATGGCGATGTGATCGGCTGTGGCAAATCCGAAGTCAAGTCGCTGGCCGTTTCGGTGGACGGGTGTCTCGTCCCGAGGTCAGCGCCGCAGCGCGCTGCTGGTGCCTCCGAGCGAGCCCGGACCGGCATAGCTGAGCGGTCCGCGGGTGGTCGGCGGCAGCGGCGCGCCCGGCGCCGACCGCTGAGCGTCGCCGTTGCGGCGAACGATCGCGACGACGAGCGCGAAGACCGCCACGAACAGCGCCGCCACGACGACCATGCCGAGCCCGACCTGGCCGCCGAGCACGAGCAGCAGCAGGTACCAGGCGCCGCCCAGCGGGTTCACGCCCAGCACGAACAGCTGGTAGACGGCCAGCAGCAGCGGCAGCACCAGCCCGGCCGCGATCAGGCCGATCCGCACGCGCCGCGCTGGGGGCGGGTCGATCAGCGTGGCGAGCATCCAGAAGTGGACGGTCGGCGCCGCGACGAGCGCCGCGAACGGGTCGACCAGCCACAACGCCAGCGCGGCGCCGCTCAACACGAGCGTCACCGCGACCCCGGCACCCGACCCGGCCGCCTCGTCGAGCCCGCGCGCGGTCGGGCCGGCGAACCTCCGCAGGCCGATCCAGCTCAGCACCACCGCGCCGGCCACCAGCGCCAGGACCACGAGCGCCGGCCCGTCGAGCGGATACAGGTCGGGGGCGACCGGCGCCGGCGGCGGGTCGGGCGTCGCGCCGAACAGCGCGAGCAGCTTCGCCACGCCGTATCCGACGACCAGCGGCGCTACGCCGAGCGCGATCCAGCGCAGCCACGGGCCGACGGCGGCGCGGCGTCGGCGGGCGCGCGCGAAGGCGTCGATGCCGGCCGCCAGCGCGGGCAGGATCAGCGTGGCGGCCAGCACCGCCAGCACCCAGCCCGGCATGACCTGCCCGGCGATCGTCACGTAGGTGCGCGGGCCGTGCGCCGGCCTCGGCCCCTGGTCGAGCGCCGTGATCGTCCGCAGGACGGCGCGGCCCAGGCTGCCCAAGCGCTCCTCGTCGATCGGCGCGCCGGCGGGGGTGTCGGACAGCTCGCCGTCGCCGGAGATCCGAACCGCGTCATAGCCCTGGGGCAGCAGGACGCCCTGACCGCCGATCCCGAGCGGGAACGCCAGCCGCGCGAGCTGGCCCGCCGGGCTCGCCGCCGCGGCCGGAGGCTCGGCCTCCGCGCGCAGCGACTCCGCGACGGTCCGTTGCAGCCCGATGCCGGCGAGCGTCGTGTCGTTGCCCCACTGCACGATCGACGGTGGCTTGCCGGAGTCAGCCCCGACGCCCGAGACCACCAGCACGCCGTCGACGAGCCCCGGACCGTCGATCTCGTCGAGCAGCTCGGTCGTCCCGAGATCGCCCAACGCCGACCCGTCGACCGAGGCCAGGATCAGCGACTTGCGCGACGGCCGGCCCTCGAAGACGCGCGCGATCTCGATCAGCGCGGCGGTGTCGGCGGCGCTGCCCGCCGCGTCGGGCACACCGGTCGCGTCACGCGCGGCGATCACCACCACCTGCTGGCGCGATCGACCGGCGCGGCGGCCGATCACGTTGACCAGCTCGTCTCCGTCGTGGTTGAAGCGCTGGTGCTCGACGGTGAAGCCACTGCCGGAGAACGCCTCGCCGACCTCGCCCGCCACGGCGCGATCGCCGGGCGTGCCGGCCACCCGATTCGGGTGCTCGACAGCGATCCGGCGCGCCTCGGCGGCCGCCTGATCGCCCTCGAACAGCACGTCCGCGGCCAGCCCCTGGGGCAGTGGGCGAGGCCGGCTCTCGAGCGAGAACATCACGAGCACGACCGCGAGCAGTGCCGGCACGAACGCCGCCCGGTAGATCCGGGGCTCGATCAAGGCCGCTTCCTCACGTCCGAAGCAACCTACAATCTCGCGCAGGCGCCGGTGCTACGCCGCACCCGCGTCACTCCGATGGCTCAGCCGGCTCCCCGCATCCTTCTCGTCGACGACGAGCACTCCGTTCAGAAGCTGCTGTCGTCCGCGCTGCGCAAGGACGGCTACGAGGTCGTCGCCGCGCTCGACGGCCGCGCCGCGCTCGACCGCGTCGCCGACAACGCGTTCGATCTGATCGTGCTCGACCTGACGCTGCCGAAGATCGACGGCTTCGAGGTCTGCCGCCAGGTGCGCGCCACCAGCTCGGTCCCGATCATCATGCTGACCGCGAAGGTCGAGGAGATCGACAAGGTGCTGGGCCTCGAGATCGGCGCCGACGACTACATCACCAAGCCGTTCTCGATGCGCGAGTTCCGCAGCCGGGTCAAGGCGGTGCTGCGGCGCTCGCAGCTCGCGCGCGCCGAGGAGCCGGCACACGAGACGGTCGAGGACGGCGAGCTGCGGATCGACTTCGAGCGCCGCGAGGTGAAGATCGACGACGAGCCCGTGCGGCTGACCTACGTCGAGTTCGAGATCCTCGCGGCACTCGCCTGCAACCCCGGCCGCGTCTACAGCCGCCAGACCCTGCTGGAGCGCGTCTGGGGCGACTCCGCCTACCGCGACCCGCGCACCGTCGACGTCCACATCCGCCACCTGCGCGAGAAGCTCGAGCGCGACCCCAAGACCCCGGAGCTCGTCCAGACGATGCGCGGCGTCGGCTACCGCTTCCGCGACCGCCGATGAGCCGCCAGCGTCCGGGGCCGCCACGCGGACGCTCGCTGCGCGACAAGCTGACGCTGCTCTTCTTCGGCGTGACGGCGGCCGCCTTCGGCCTCCTCTACTTCCTCGTCGTCCCCGGCCTGGAGTCGAACCTGCGCGACCAGAAGTTCGAGGAGCTCGCGCGCGTCGCCGAGGGCACCCAGGACCGATTCGACTCGCTGACGCTCGACCCCGACATCACCTCGCCCCAGCTCAACGGCCGCGTCGAGCGGATAGCCAACGCGGTCGACGCCCGCGTCACGCTGTTCGGGATCCAGCAGTCGCTCGGTCGCGGCGCCGGGAACTTCTACGTGATCAGCGACTCGCGCGAGGAGCGCGACTATCCGGACAACCCGCCGCTGCTGCGCGAGGCCGTCCGCGAGGGAGACCTCGCCTACGGCGAGCGGAGCTTCCGCGGCGAGCAGCTCGGCCAGGTCGCCCAGCCACTGACCTTCGAGGGCGAGCCGTCGCGGGTCGTCCTCTACTCGCGCCCGTTCGACGACGTCACCGACACGGTCGCCTTCGTGCGCAGCCGGATGCTGATCGGCGGCACGATCGCGCTGCTGCTCGCACTGGTGGGCGGCGCCGTCGTCGCGCAGACGCTGGCGCGGCGGGTGCGCCGGCTCGAGGTCGCCGCCGAGGACGTCGCCGCCGGCCACTACGTCGAGCCGTTGACCGACCAGTCCGAGGACGAGCTCGGCGAGCTGACGCGGGCCTTCAACGCGATGCAGGAGCAGCTGCGGCGGGTCGACGTCGCGCGGCGCGAGTTCGTCGCCACCGCCTCGCACGAGCTGCGCACGCCGATCTTCTCGCTCGGCGGGTTCGTCGAGCTGCTGCGCGACGAGGACCTCGACGAGGCCGAGCGGCGCGACTTCCTCGACGAGATCGCCCAGCAGGTCGAGCGGCTGCAGAAGCTGGCCGTCGACCTGCTCGACCTGTCGCGGCTCGACAGCGGGTCGCTGGCGCTCGACATCGACACCGTCGACCTGGCCGAAGTGGCCGCGCTCGTCGCCGGCGAGTTCAAGCCGGCGACGGCCGAGCACGACACCGACCTCCAGCTCCAGCTGCCCGCCGGCGGAGTGGCGGCGCGCTGCGACCGCGAGCGGGTCGTCCAGATCGTGCGGATCCTGCTCGACAACGCCCTCCGCCACACGCCACCTGGCACGACCGTGCGGGTCAGCGCCGGCAGCGACTCCGCGGGCGCGGCGATAACCGTCGCCGACGAGGGGCCGGGCCTGCCCGCCGACAAGCCGGTGTTCGACCGCTTCGTGACCGGCGGCGCGAGCCAGGGCGCCGGCCTCGGGTTGGCGATCGCGCGCGAGCTGGCCGGGCGGATGGGCGGATCGCTGCGGTCGAGCTCGAACGGGGACGGGGCGGCGTTCACGCTCGAGCTGCCGGAGGCGCGGGGTTGATGCGGAAGCGCCCTTTCCGGGTAGGTTGAAGGGACGTGCCGCCGCAGAGCCTGCAGAGCCGAGACGTCCATCTATCCGTGCCAGCACGGCCCGATTACCTCGTCCTCGCCCGCCTCGCGCTGTCGGCGATGTGCCGTCTGACCCCGCTCGAGCACGCCGAGGTCGCCGACCTCAAGCTCGCGATCACCGAGGCGGCCTCGGGCTACGTGACCGGGAGCGGCGATCCAGATGCCGCAATCGACTTCGAGTTCCGCCTCCACGAGGACCGGCTCGAGATGACGCTCGACGGCGCGCCGGTCGGCCATCCGGTCGAGGAGCAGGAGGTGTCGCGGGCGATCCTCGAGGCGACGGTCGACGAGTTCGAGCTCGAAGGCGGTCACACAGTGCTCGTCAAGCGATTCGCAGCCTGACCGATGGCCGCGCCTGAACCGAAGCTCGTCCTGGTGTCCAACCGCGGCCCGGCGACCTTCGTCCGCGAGGAGGGCGAGGGCGGCGAGCTGGTCGCCAGCCGCGGCGGCGGGGGTCTGGTGACCGCCCTGACCGGGCTCGTCCATCACCGCGACGCGCTCTGGGTCGCGTCGGCGATGTCCGACGAGGACGCGGAGATGGCTGCCCAGCACGACAGCAAGAGCTTCCCGGTCGAGATCGAGGGCGTCACCTACCGGGTGCGGCTGGTCGCCTCCGAGGCGGAGGCCTACGACCGCTTCTACAACGTCATCGCGAACCCGATGCTGTGGTTCATCCAGCACTACCTCTGGGATCTCTCGAACGCGCCCGACGTCGGCCGCTGGGAGATCGACTCCTACGAGCACGGCTACCTGACCGTCAACCGCGACATCGCCGACGCGGTGCTGGACGAGATCGAGGGGGTCGCGGACCCGGTCGTGATGGTCCACGACTACCACCTCTACGCCGCGCCGAAGTTCATCCGCGAGGCGCGGCCGGACGTCTTCCTGCACCACTTCGTCCACATCCCGTGGACCCAGCCCGACGCCTGGCGGGTGCTGCCGCGCGACATGCGCGAGGACATCTTCGAGGGCATCCTCGCCAACGACATCGTCGCCTTCCACACGCGCGCCTACCGGCGCAACTTCCTGCTCTGCTGCCGCGAGCTGTTCGACCTAGACGTCGACGAGCGCGCCGGGGTCGTCCACTTCAACGGCCGCGACGTCTGGGTCCGCGCCTACCCGCTGCCGATCTCGGCCGACACCTTCAAGCGGACCGCCCAACGGCCGGCCGTCCACGAGTACGAGCGCGAGATCCTGCGCCGCCGGCGCGAGCACCTGATCCTGCGCGTCGACCGCGCCGACCTGTCGAAGAACATCCTGCGCGGCTTCTCGGCCTTCGACCTCTTCCTCGACCAGCATCCGGAGTTCCGCGAGAAGGTCACGTTCATCGCCCACCTGATCCCGTCACGCCAGGACGTGCCGCAGTACGCCGAGTACCTCGAGCGGATCGAGGCGCTGGTCGCTGTCGTCAACCACCGCCACGGCACCACCGACTGGATGCCGATCGACCTGCGGCTGCGCGAGAACCTCGAGGAGGCGATCGCCGCCTACAAGCACTACGACCTGTTGATGGTCAACGCGATGTTCGACGGCATGAACCTGATCGCCAAGGAGGGTCCGCTCGTCAACGAGCGCCACGGCGTCTCGCTGCTCTCGGAGAACACCGGCGCCCACGAGGAGCTCGCCGAGTTCGCCCTCTCGGTCAACCCGTTCGACGTCCAGGAGCAGGCCGACTCGATCTATCGCGCCCTGACGATGTCCGCCAAGGAGCGCTCCTGGCGCGCCGAGGGCCTCAAGCGCGTCGTCACCGCCCGCGACCCCGGCGACTGGGTCGACGACCAACTCGCCGACATCGAAGCCAAGTCCCAGGGCGCCGAGCCCGTCGTCTCCTAAGGCTTTGTGGAGCTACCCACCTATGCGGTGGTCAGCTCCACAAACCCGATGGGGACGCGCCGCATTGCGGAGTTAGCCACCGCATGGGTGGATAGCGCCTCAAGAGAAAGCCGGACGCCGGGGGACCTAGGCGGCGATGGGGGTGCCGGCCGGGCCGCACGCCGCCCTACCCAGCCGAAGCCCGGTGGAGCGGCGATAGCGACTACCGAAGCTCCCTAGGGGTCGGGTGTGAACTCGCC
Source organism: Thermoleophilaceae bacterium (assembly GCA_035630455.1). Lineage (GTDB taxonomy): Bacteria > Actinomycetota > Thermoleophilia > Solirubrobacterales > Thermoleophilaceae > JAAYBF01. The sequence goes on along the minus strand of DASQKP010000005.1, from coordinate 25,404 downwards.
GGGCTGAGGGCTGGGCGGCGCGGGGGGTGGCGGCGTGACGGCAGCTGGGGCAGGTGCGACTGGCATTGGAACGACCGGTGGCCGTGCGGGTTGGCGTGGACGGGGGCGACGGCTTGACCGCTCGGGCCGAGGGTGGGGCTTCGCGGCGAGGCGGCGCTTGGCCTTGGCTCTGGGCGACTTGGCGAGCTTTGCGGGGGGCGCCGGCCGCGGGGACGGCTTCCTCGTGCCGAGGCTTGGCTCGGGGACTGACGTGGCGGGCTCCGGCGGCGCCACTGGGAAGGCCGGTGGAGGGGTGAAGGGCGGGTTGGGCGGATCGCTCTGGCAGGAGCCGGGGCCGGTGGCGATCAGCAGGACGGCGGCGGCGAGGATGGCCAGCCGGGCGAGATTGGCCCAGCGGAGTCGGGAGAGGAAGGTTGGAGGCGTTCTGTTTGGTTGCACGTCCTATGTAGGGCCGTGCGGCGGAAGTTCGCCCCCTGGGAAGGGGAATTTCCGCTTTGCGCTGCTATGGTGCCGCGCTCGATGGCTCACCTATACGACTTGATGCTGCTGTTGGACGCGGCTGCTCCAGAGGAGCGGCGGCAGGAGATCCTTGCCGATGTGCAGGGGATGATCGGCGAGGCGGGCAGCCTCGGCGAGGTCCACGACTGGGGCAACCGGCGGCTGACCTTCGAGATCGACCATCGTCCCGAGGCGGACTACAAGCTGCTTCAGTTCGAGGGCGGCAACGACCTGCTCGACCGGTTGAACAGCAGCCTGCGAATCATGGACGGCGTCCTGCGCTTCCGGATCATCCGCCAGAAGCCGGGCGGACCGCCCGTGCCGCCGAAGCCCGAGCCGATTCGCGCCGGTGGCCGTGCCGACGAGCCGGAGGGCCGCGTCGCGGCCCGTGCCGCCGCTGACGCGGCGCCCGAGCCCGCCGACGCTGAGTAACGGGTTACCCCGCTTCCGCTACGGAAGCGTTCTCTCGGACCGAAAAAACGCGGGCAGAGCGGGAAGGCTCGCCCAATCTCGCCGGAGACCCGACTACCCTCGGTCGTTCGGCTGATTGTCCAGACAAAGGGAGCCTTCAGATGGCAGCCACCAACATCAATCGGGTCGTCCTCACGGGCAACCTCACGCGCGACCCAGAGCTGCGCAGCACGCCGAGCGGAACTTCGGTGTGCAGCCTGCGGGTGGCGTGCAACACGCGACGCAAGGACGCGTCCGGCGAGTGGGTCGACAAGCCCAACTACTTCGACGTGACGATCTGGGGACGCCAGGGCGAGAGCGCGGCCCAGTACCTCGAGAAGGGTCGGCCGGTCGCGGTCGACGGCCGACTCGAGTGGCGCGAGTGGCAGGACAAGGAGGGCAACAAGCGCCAGTCGATCGACATCATCGCCGACTCGGTCCAGTTCCTCGGCGGTCGCGGCGAGGACGGCGGAGGCGGCAACGGACAGCGCTTCACGCCGCAGTCGGACGTCCCCGCGGACACCTCCGACTTCCAGGCCGCACCCACCGGTGGCGGCGGCGCGGCAGACGACGACATTCCGTTCTAGCGGCCCGCCGGCAGGATCGTCTGTAGCATGCTCACTCCTTATGGCTCAGGCGATCCTGCTTCAAGACGTAGAGGCCCTCGGCGAGCGCGGCGACGTGATCGACGTGTCCTCCGGCTATCTGCGCAACTACCTCGCTCCGCGCAAGCTCGCGGAGATCGCTACCCCCGGTGCGATGGCCGCCGCGAAGCAGCGGATCGAGACGGCGGAGCGCGAGGCGCGCGAGAAGGTGGAGCGTGCCGAGGAGAACGCCGCTCTGCTGCGCAAGACCGTGCTCACGATCTCGCAGCAGTCCGGCGACGACGGCCGTCTGTTCGGCTCGGTGACCTCGCAGGAGATCGCCAAGGCGATCAAGCAGGCGCGCGGCATCAAGGTCGACAAGCGCAACATCTTCATCGACGAGCCGATCAAGTTCACCGGCACGCACATGGTGCGCGTCGAGGTCAACGACGGCGTGTTCGCCGACGTGAAGACCATCGTCGTCGGCCAGCAGTAACCCTCTCCGCTTCTAGGGCAGGCCTCTGATGGCCGTCTCCGTGCCTCAGGAGGCGGGTGCCAGCGTTCCGCCGCAGAACGACGAGGCGGAGGTTGCGGTCCTCGGCACGATCCTGCTGACCGAGCAGGCGCTCGACCAGATCTTCGTCGACCTGCGGTTGACCGCGGACGACTTCTACCGCCCGCGCCACCAGCTGATCTTCCGGGCGATGATGCGCCTGAAGGAGAAGGCGGAGCCGGAGGCGGTCGACGCGATCACCGTCTGCGACGACCTCAAGCGCGAGAGCAAGCTCGACGAGGCCGGCGGGGCGGCCTACGTCCACTCGCTGCCGACGATGGTGCCGGCGGCGGGCGCCGTGCGCGATTACGCGCGGATCGTCCGCGACCACGCGATGCTGCGCCGGCTGCTCGGCGCGGCGCGCGAGATCCAGGAGAAGGTCGCTACCGACGGCAGCGACCCGCGATCGCTGGTCGAGCAGGCCGAGCAGGCGATCTTCCGCGCCGGCCACGACCACGACTCGTCGCAGCTGCGGACGATCGAGGACGTCCTCCACGAGGAGATCGACAAGCTCGAGCGGCTCTCCAAGGAGGGCCAGAGCCTGACCGGCACGCCGTCCGGCTACCGCGACCTCGACGACATCACCGGCGGCTTCCAGCCCGGCAACCTGATCGTCCTGGCGGCGAGGCCTGCGATGGGCAAGTCGGCGCTCGCGACCTGCATCGCCGAGAACGCCGCCGTCGACCACGGCAAGGCCGTCGCGCTGTTCTCGCTCGAGATGTCCGAGGGCGAGCTCGCACAGCGCTTCATCGCGTCGCGGGCGAAGATCAACGGCGAGTCGCTGCGCAAGGGGCGGGTCAAGGCCGAGCGCTGGCCGAAGGTGCTCCAGGCGACCGAGAAGCTCGCCCGCTCGCCGCTGTTCATCGACGACTCGAGCGACCTCGGCGTGCTCGAGCTGCGCGCCAAGGCGCGCCGGCTGCACCAGCGCACCCCGCTCGGGCTGCTGATCATCGACTACCTCCAGCTGATGCGCGCCGAGGATCCGCGCGACGGCCGCGTCGAGCAGGTCGGCAAGATGAGCCGAGGGCTGAAGATCCTCGCCCGCGAGCTGCACATTCCGGTGATCGCGATCTCCCAGCTCTCGCGTGCGGTCGAGTCGCGGCCCGACAAGCGGCCGCTGATGTCTGACCTGCGTGAGTCGGGCAACATCGAGCAGGACGCCGACATGGTGATGTTCGTCTACCGCGACGAGTACTACAACCCGGACACCACCGAGAAGCCAGGAGTCGCGGAGATCATCATCGGCAAGCACCGCAACGGACCGGTCGGCAGTGTCGAGCTGACCTTCCTGTCCAACTATCCGAAGTTCGCCAGCATCGCCCGCGAGCGCGTCGGCGACGGCATGGGCGCCGTCGGCGGGGCCGCCTGATGCTGCGCCCGGTTCCCGAGCCGTCGGACCGCGACAGCGAGCGCTCGAGCTGCCCGCTGGGGATCTGCGAGGGCAACGGCTGGATCCTCCAGGAGGACAACACGACGACCCCCTGCGACTGCCGCGAGCGCCAGATCGGCAGGGCGATCTCGCGCGGGATGGGCACCGGGATCCCGAAGAAGTTCCGCGGCGTGTCGTTCGACCGCAAGCCGGTCGCCGACCTCGACCCGTTCGTGCTGCGCCCGGTGCGCGCCTTCGTCGAGGACGTCGAGCGCAACATCGAGGCGGGACGCGGCCTGTGGTTCATGGGCGACGTCGGCACCGGCAAGACATCGCTGGCGATGCTCGTCTCCCAGGCGGTCGAGAAGGCCGGGCGGTCGGTCGCCGTCTACCCCGTCACCCGCCTGCTCGCCGAGATCAAGGACACCTACGACAGCGACTCGACCGGCTCCTACATGGGCCTCTTCCGCCGGCTCTGCTCGGTCGACCTGCTCCACCTCGACGACCTCGGCGCCGAGAAGCGGACCGACTGGGTGCTCGAGCAGCTCTACGCGATCGTCAACGAGCGCTGGCAGGACGAGCGCTCGATCGTCGTCACCACGAACATCGTCGACCTCGACGACCTGCGCGAGCAGATCGGCGCGCGCACCGTCTCGCGACTGCTCGAGATCTGCGGCGATCCGCTGCCGATCATGGGGCCGGACCTGCGCGTCAGCTCGGCCGGCTGAGACCTGCCCGTAGACTCCCGCCGGCATGCCAGGACTCGTAATAGTCGGCGCCCAGTGGGGCGACGAGGGCAAGGGGAAGGTCGTCGACCTGCTCGGCGAGCAGGCGCACTCGGTGATCCGCTTCCAGGGCGGCAACAACGCCGGGCACACGATCATCCGCGACGGCGAGACGTTCAAGTTCCACCTGATTCCGTCGGGGATCCTCTACCCGGGCCGCCACTGCGTGATCGGCAACGGAGTCGTGGTCGACCCGCGCGTGCTGATCGAGGAGATCGACGGGCTGCGCAAGCGCGACATCGACCTCAGCGGCCTCAAGGTGTCGGCCAACGCCCACCTGATCATGCCGTTCCACCTGCTGCTCGACCACGCCGGTGAGCAGCGGCTCGGCAAGCGCGAGATCGGCACCACCAAGCGCGGCATCGGCCCTTGCTACGCCGACAAGGCCGCGCGGCTCGGCATCCGCGTCCAGGACATCCTCGACGAGAAGATCCTCAAGCAGAAAATCGCCGCCGCGCTCGAGCCGAAGCGGCTGACGCTGCGCGAGTTCGAGAAGGACCAGCGGCTCGACATGCACCAGATGGTCGAGGACTACCTCGCCTACGGGCAGCGGCTCGCGCCGTTCATCGCCGACACTCCGCCGATCGCCTGGCAGGGCCTCGACGAGGGCAAGCTGGTGATCTTCGAGGGCGCCCAGGGCGCGCTGCTCGACATCGACCACGGCACCTACCCGTTCGTCACCTCCTCGAACACCGTCGCCGGCGCCGCCTGCTCGGGCGCGGGCGTCGGGCCGAAGGCGATCGACGAGGTCTGGGGGATCGCCAAGGCCTACTGCACGCGCGTTGGCGCCGGCCCGTTCCCGACCGAGCTGCACGACGAGCTCGGCGACCGCATCCGCGAGGCCGGCCACGAGGTCGGCACGACCACCGGCCGGCCGCGCCGCTGCGGCTGGCTCGACATCGTCGCGCTGAAGTACGCGGTTCGGATCAACAGCCTGACCGGCCTCGTCGTCACCAAGCTCGACGTGCTGACCGGCATCGACCCGATCCGCGTCGCCACCCGCTACACCGGCGCCGAGGACGCGGCCTTCGACGACTTCCCCTACCACCAGTCGATCCTCCACCAAGCGCGCGGCGACTACGTCGAGCTGCCCGGCTGGGCCGAGGACATCACCGGAGCCCGCTCGCTCGAGGACCTGCCCGCCAACGCCCGCCGCTACCTCGAGTTCATCGAGGAGCAGCTCGGCATCCCCGTCGTGACCATCGGCGTCGGCCCCGCCCGCGACGAGATCATCTGGACCAACGCCGCCGAGCCGCTGCGCTCGGCGGCCGCCTCCGCCTGATTACGAGGTCGGTTCGAGTACGAGCTGCTCGCCGCGCTTGAGAAAGCGTCCGGCGAGGGCGACCGAGGACATCATCGCGATCGCGACGAGCGCGATCTGGACGCTGACGATGCCCTCCTCGGACCAGTAGACGTCGTCCAGCTCGAGGAGCAGGGCGGACTCGTCGAGGGTGAGTCCCATGCCCGCGCCGAATGGGATCGCCAGCCACGACTCGAGCCCCTCGCGGCGGGTGGCGATCGCGGCGCTGCCGGACACGAACGTGAGCAGGATGCCCGGGACGTAGTGGTGAATGTGGCGGCGGCCGACGACCAGGTCGCGGAACGGGCCGAAGCTGCGCCGGCCGCGCAGCAGCGTCGTCACCGAGCGCACCGAGATGAAGGTGACCACGAACGACGTGAACAGGTTGAACAACGCGTTCTCGCGGGCGGGAACGTCGCGATAACCGCGCGACGCGACGACGGCCGTCTCGCCGACCGCCTCGGCGGCCGCGAGCAGCGGCTCGTCGGACTCGGCCGGCAGTGGCGCCGAGCCGCGGCGCCAGACGCGAGCGACCTCGCCAGCCACGACCGCTCCGGCCAGCGCCGTCGCGACACCGCCGAGCACGAAGGTCGTCCTGTCGGCGCGCAGGCCGCGGCGGCGTCTCCCGAGCGATGCCATCGCCAGCCCTATACCCGCGGGACGGTGACGGCTAGCGTGCCGGGCCGGGTCATGTCCACCGCTCCAGCAGGTCCTCGTCCGGCACTTCGCGCACGACGCGCGCGGGAACGCCCATCACTACGGCCCGCGAGGGGACGTCCTTGGTGACGACGGCCCCGGCGGCAACGAACGCCTCCTCGCCGATCTCGACACCCGGCACCAAGACGGCGCCGCCGCCGACCCGGCAGGCGCGGCGCAGCGTCGCGCCGCGGAGCGCGTAGCCGGGATCGTGGCGGCCCATCGTGTCGTCGTTGGTCAGCGTGACGCCGGGGGCGACGAACACGTCGTCCTCGATGGTCGAGAAAGCAGTGATGTAGCAGTTGGTCTGAATTCGGACGCGCTCGCCGATGGTGACGTCGTTGTCGACCGCCGAGCCGCGGCCGACGACCGCGCCGTCGCCGATCGTCGCTCGCTCGCGCACCTGGGCCTGGTCGCCGACGATCGCGCCGTCGCCGATCGTCGCGCCGGCCACGACCACCGCGCCCGCGCAGACCGTCGCGCCCACGCCGATGCGCGCCGGCCCCAGCTCGGACCGCGAGGCCGTCGAGCGGGCTCCGAGCGCCAGCGGCTTGCCGACCACCGCGCCGTCCTGCAGCCGGGCGCCCGCGCCGACGATCGTCCCGGCGTGGATCACCACATGGCCGCCCAGCTCGACGTCGTCGGGCAGCGTCACGCCCGCGCCGAGCAGCAGCCCGGGAGCGCGGTCCGACTCAGACAGCGCCGACACTTCGCCGACTCTCGTCCAGCGACTGCTGCAGTGCCTCCAGCACCCGCACCACGCGCAGGCCGCTGTCGCCGTCGGAGCGCGGCTGCTCGCCGTTGCGGATGCTGTCGACGAAGTGCGCGCACTCGATCCGCAGCGGCTCGTCGTTTGGGATGCTCGGGCTGGAGATGTCGCCGGAGCGGGTGATGTACTCGCCGTAGGAGGACGAGTCCTGGTCGAAGCCCTTGTCGTAGACGGTCAGCTTGCGCTCGAGCTCCATGTCGTCGAAGGTCGCCATCTTCTTCGAGCCGACGACGGTGAAGCGGCGCTCCTTGTGCGGGTCGAGCCACGACAGATGGAGGTGGGCGGCGAGCCCCGACGGGAAGCGCATGTAGGCGAAGACGACGTCCTCGATGCCGGGCTGCATGTAGCACTCGCCGGTCGCGCTCAGCTCGACCGGCTCCTCGCCGCCGGCGAGCCGCAGGACGACCGAGACGTCATGGGCGCCGAGCGACCAGAGCGCGTTCTCCTCGGCGCGCAGCTTGCCGAGGTTGAGCCGGTTGCCGTAGATGTAGTGGATGTCGCCGAGCTCGCCGGAGTCGGCGATCGCCTTCAGCGTCTCGAGGCCGGGGTGGTACTCGAGCAGGTGGCCGACCATCAGCACGCGGCCGGCGTCGCGCGCGGCGGCAACAGCCTGCTCGGCCTCGGCGACCGACTGGGCGAGCGGCTTCTCGACGAAGCAGTGCTTGCCGGCCTCGAGCACCCGCACCGCCAGCGCCGCGTGGGTCGGGACCGGCGTGGCAATCACGATCGCGTCGAGCTCCGGATCGGCGAGCAGCTCGTCGAGGTCGGCGCTGACGCGCGCATCCGGGAACCCCTGGCCCCAGCGCTCGCGCGACGCCTCCGACCCGTCGCAGATCCAGCGCAGCTCGGCCTGCGGCAGCCGGTCGAAGTTGCGCGCCAGGTTCGGGCCCCAGTAGCCGAGCCCGACGACGCCGACGGTCGTGCGGCGCTCGCTCACAGGCGCACCAGGTTCGGGGATTCGATGTGGCGGGTGACGCCGCGGAAGTCGACGACCAGCGGGGCCGTCGCGACGATCCGGTCGAGGTCCAGGCCGGGATGGGCCGTGACGATCACCGCGACGTCGGCGTCCGCGAGCACCGCGTCGAGCGGCTCGGAGACGTGGTCGAGCTCCGGGATCTCCGCGACGTAGTCGTCGTGGTAGGAGATCACGGCGCCGTCGTCCTCGAGCAGCCGCATGATCCGCAGCGCGGGCGACTCGCGCAGGTCGCCGACGCCCGCCTTGTAGGAGACGCCGACGATCGCGATCCGCGACCCGCGCACCGGCTTCGAGTGGTCGTTGAGCGCGCGTGCGATCCGCGCGACGCAGAACTCCGGCATCCGCTGGTTGACCTCGCCCGCGAGCTCGATGAACTCGGTCGGCTGGCCGTACTCGCGCGCCTTCCAGGACAGGTAGAACGGGTCGACCGGCAGGCAGTGGCCGCCCATTCCGGGGCCCGGCTCGAAGCGCATGAAGCCGTAAGGCTTGGTCGATGCGGCGTCGATCACCTCCCAGACGTCGATCCCCATCCGGTCGCAGAGCATCGCCAGCTCGTTGACCAGCGCGATGTTGACGGAGCGGAAGACGTTCTCGAGCAGCTTCGCCAGCTCGGCCGGCTCGGGCGAGGAGACCTCGACGATCTCGTCGCAGACCAGGTCGTAGAGCTCGACCGCGCGCTCGAGGCAGGCGGGCGTCAGGCCGCCGACGATCTTCGGCGTGGTGCGCAGCGTGTGGTCGGTGCGGCCGGGGTCGACGCGCTCCGGCGAGAAGGCGACGTTGAAGTCGCGCCCGGCCGCGAGGCCGGACTCCTCGAGCAGCGGCACGAGCTGCTCGCGCGTCGTGCCGGGATAGGTCGTCGACTCCAGCACGACCAACTGGCCCTCGCGCACGACTCGCGCCAGCGCGCGCGCCGAGGACAGCAGCGGACCGAGGTCGGGCTCGCGGTTGATCGTCAGCGGCGTCGGGACCGCGATCAGCACCGCGTCGCAGTCGGCGAGGCGGTCGTAGTCGGTCGTCGCGGCGATCCGTCCGATGACCGCCCGCAGGCGCTCGGAGGTGATGTCCTCGACGTGGCTCTCGCCGGCGACGACGCCGGCCACGCGACGCGCGTCGGTGTCGATGCCGACCACGTCATGGCCCGCCTCGGCGAAGGCCACGGCGAGCGGCAGCCCGACGTAGCCGAGACCGACCACGCCGACGCGCTTCGTCGGCTTCCCGTCCGGGCTGCTCATCCCCGAGCAGTGTAGGCGTCGAGCACGTCGCAAACGCGTTCGGCGGCGTGTCCCCCGCCGTACAGCTCGGGCCGCTCACCGGCCGGGGGCGGCTGCTGGAGAGCGGCCAGCGCCGCGTCGCGATCGAGGTCCACCAGCACGTTCCAGCCCGCGTCGACGGTCTCGACCCACTCAGTGCTGTCTCGCAACGTGACGCACGGCACGCCGAGCAGGAACGCCTCCTTCTGGACGCCGCCGGAGTCGGTCAGCACGGCGCCCGCGTGGGCGGCCAGCTTCGTGAAGTCGAGATAGCCGAGCGGAGCGGTCAGGACGACGTTCGGGGCGTCGTCGAGCCGCCGGCGCAGATTGGCCTCCTCGAGCCGCGCCGCGGTGCGCGGATGCAGCGGCAGGACGAGCTTTTCGGGCACCGCCTCGAACAGCTCGACGAGGCGCTCCAGGCGTGCGGGGTCATCGACGTTGCCGGCGCGGTGGGCGGTCGCGGCGTAGTACTCGCCGGACGCGAGCCCGAGCCGGTCGAGCACGTCGGAGCGCTGCTCGGCGATCGGCGCGAAGGCGAGCGAGACGTCGGCCATCACGTCGCCGACGAGGTACTTCTCGCCGACCGCGCGCTCGGCCTCGAGGTTGTCCATCGCCGCCGTCGTCGAGCAGAGCAGCACGTCGCTCGCGTGGTCGGTCAGCACGCGGTTGAGCTCCTCGGGCATCGCGCGGTCGAACGAGCGCATGCCGGCCTCGACGTGGCCGACGGGGACGCCTGCCTGGGCCGCTGCAAGCGCTCCGGCGAGAGTCGTGTTGGTGTCGCCGTAGACGAGCACCATGTCCGGCCGCGCCGCGGCGATCTCGGCCTCCAGCAGCCCGAGGATGCGCGCCGTCTGCTCGGTGTTGCTGCCGCCGCCGGCGTGCAGCTCGCGGTCCGGCGCCGGCACGCCGAGCTCGTCGAAGAAGACGCGCGACATCTCGTCGTCGTAGTGCTGGCCGGTGTGGACGATCGCCTCCTCATGGCGCTCGCGCAGCCGCTTCGAGACCGCCGCCGCCTTGACGAACTGCGGCCGGTTGCCGATGACGGTGAGGAGCTTCACGCGAGCAGCTCTCGGCGGCGCCCCGCGAAGGCCTCGCCGGCGGCCCGGGTAACGGCGCCGGGCGCGGCGGGCAACTCGAAGTCGTCGATCGCTCCGACCGGCTGGACCTCGCGTGTCGTGGAGGCGAGGAAGGCCTCGCGCGCCGTCGCCTTAAGGTCGTCCAGCGCGACGCTCCGCTCCTCGACGTCGAGGAGCGTGAGCAGGTGCGCGCGGGTGATCGAGGCGAGGACGTGATCGTCGAGCGGCGGCGTGCAGAGCGTGCCGTCTCCGTCGACCCAGAAGAACGAGGAGGTCGGCGCCTCGAGGACGCGGCCGTGCGGCGTCACCAGCAGCGCCTCGTCACTGCCGCGCTCGTGGGCGATCCGGCTGCAGAGCATGTTGGCCGCGTAGGAGAGCGACTTGACGCCGTCGAGGACCCGTGTCGGCGCGTAGGTGACGCTGGCGAGCCGCGCGACCTCGGGCTGCGACGGCAGCTGCTCGGTGATCAGCACGCGCCGGCCCCCGCGGGTGAGCAGCAGGCGTACGCAGCCGTCGAACGAGCGCCCGCCACGCGCCTCCAGCAGCTCGGCGATCTCGGCCTCGTAGCGCTCGCGGTGGAACGGGCCCTCCAGCCGCAGGTTGGCGGCCGAGCCCTCCATGCGGTCCAGGTGCTCGTCGAGCAGAAGCGGCGCGCCGTCGTAGACGCGAACGACCTCGAACGCCCCGTCGCCGCGCAGCAGGCCGGGATCGGTCACGGGGACCAGCGTCTCCTCGGCCGGCGCGATCGCGCCGTCGAGGCAGGCAAGCTCGCTCATATGGTGTTCATACAGGACAGGAGGGTCAGGAGGCCGAGATCGGGGTAACGGGCAGGAGATACCCGTTCAACGGAGTAGGAGATGTCATGACCATCGGTTCGTCGATCTTCCTCATAGCCCTCGGAGCGATCTTGCGGTACGCGGTGACCGCGTCCGTCGCCGGCGTCGACATCCAGGTCGTCGGCTTGATCCTGATGATCGCGGGCGCGATCGGTCTCGTGGTCGGCATCTTCATGATGACGGCGGCGCGGCGCGATCCCACGTATCGCGATCCGGACTACCGCGACCCGCCCGGACCGGTTCGGTAGCGGCGGGCGCTCAGTGCGCGGCCGTCGGCGTCTACCCGCGCGACAGCTGCCACAGGCTCCAGGCCGACACGGCCGCCCAGACGATCTCCAGCAGCAGGAAGCCCCAATCCTTGCCGTGCAGCGCCACCCCGGTCAGCACCAGCGACCCGACGAGGTTCAGCGTCAGGTAGACCACCGAGTGCGTCGACATCGCGTCGCGCTGGGCCGCGATGAATGCGACGAGGATCAGGGCCGCGCCGGCGACCTGGAAGATCTGGTCCATCGAGCCAGCTTAGGCAAGCCGCGTCGGTTGGGCCACGCGGCTACGGCGTGACGAAGCGCCGCTCGATGCCGTCGAGCACGGCCTCGAGCGCGACGTCGAAGATGGTGTCGCGCGACTGCTCGCGGCCAGCGCCGAAGACCTTCGACATGCGCGGGAACGCGGCCGGGTCGGCGCCGCTGAGCTGACCCTCCAGCTCGCGGTCCTCGCGCAGCGTCACGACGTGCAGGGCGTGGCCGATCGTCCACTCGTGGACGATGCTGAGCGCGATCCAGGCGTCGCCCGGCGACAGGTCGAGACTGGCGACCGCGGCCGCGGACTGCTCGGCGCGGCGCAGCATGTTCGGCCCGACGCGCGTGCCGCGCCCGAACGCCTGCAGCGCCCAAGGATGCTGGACGTAGGCGGCGTAGGCTCGGCGGGCGATCTGGCGCAGCGCCTCGCGCCAGTCCTCGGGCAGCGGCTCCGGGACGAGCAGCTCGCCGCTCATCTCGTGCAGCATCAGCGCGACGAGGTCGTCCTTCGACGCGATGTGGGTGTAGAGGCTCATCGGCCGCGCGCCGAGGTCGCCGGCGACGCGGCGGATCGAGACCGCCTCCAGGCCCTCGGCATCGGCGACGTCGAGGGCGGCCTGGATGACGTCGGCGCGGGTCAGGCCGCCGGACGCGCCGTCCGCGGGCTCGTCCCAGACCAGGTCGTCGGAGGCGCGGTTCGGCATCGCAGCCCACGATACCCCGTGCCGTACACCGTATCGATACTCCGATACGGTGTACGGCATGAACGAGCAGCCAACCTTGATCCTCGGCGCCGGCCCCGCCGGGCTGACCGCCGGCTACCTGCTGGCCAAGCAGGGCCATCCCGTGATCGTCTTCGAGGCCGAGGATCAGGTCGGCGGCATCGCCAAGACCGAGGTCCGCGAGGGGCCGGGCGGCGAGTACCGCTTCGACCTCGGCGGCCACCGCTTCTTCACGAAGGTGCAGGAGGTGGACGACCTGTGGCACGAGATCATGCGCGAGGAGTTCCTGCTGCGGCCGCGGATGTCGCGGATCTACTGGCGCAAGCGGTTCCTCCACTATCCGCTCCAGGGGCCCGACGTGATCCGCAAGCTGGGGCCGGTCGAGCTGGTCCGCTGCATGGCCTCATACATCCGGGCAAAGCTGCGCCCCAAGGGTGAGGAGAAGTCGCTCGAGCAGTGGGTGACCAACCGCTTCGGCAAGCGGCTCTACGAGAACTTCTTCAAGAGCTACAACGAGAAGCTGTGGGGCGTGCCGGTGTCGGAGATCCGCGCCGAGTTCGCGGCGCAGCGGATCAAGGGCCTGTCGTTCACCTCGGCCGCCAAGTCGGCCTTCCTCGGCAACAAGGGAAACGAGATCAAGAGCCTGATCGGCGAGTTCCACTACCCCCGCTACGGCCCGGGCCAGATGTGGGAGACGATGACCGACGACATCCGCCGGCTCGGCGGTCAGGTGCTGCTGGAGACGCCGGTGGAGGCGCTGCACGTCGAGGATGGCCGCGTGACGCGGGTGACGGCGGGCGGGGTCGACTACGAGTCGCCGTACGTGATCTCGTCGCTGCCACTGCGCAACACGGTCGGGCTGACGGTGCCGGCCGCGCCACCCGAGGTCCGAGCTGCGGCCCAGGGCCTGCGCTACCGCGATTTCCTGACGGTGTCGCTCGTGCTCGACGGCGAGGATCTCTTTCCCGACAACTGGATCTACATCCACGAGCCCGATGTCGAGGTTGGACGGATCCAGAACTTCCGCTCTTGGAGTCCCTGGATGGTCCCCGACCCGACCAAGGCCTGCATCGGCATGGAGTACTTCTGCTTCGCCGGCGACGAGCTCTGGGAGACCGACGACGACGACCTCGTGGCGCTCGCGATGCGCGAGCTCGAGCAGCTCGGCCTGGCCAAGGCCGACGCCCTCCAGTTCGGCTTCGCCACCCGCGTGCCGAAGGCGTACCCGATGTACGACATGGAGTACTCGGACCGCGTCGACACGATCAAGTCCTGGCTTGCCCCGATCGAGAACCTCCAACAGGTCGGCCGCAACGGCCTCCACCGTTACAACAACTCAGACCACTCGATGCTCACCGCCATGCGCGCAGTCGACAACCTCCTACTCGGCACCGACCACGACATCTGGGCCGTCAACGCCGAGTCCGTCTACCACGAGGAAGCCACCGCCCAGGACTCCGAGCAGCCCTACATCAAGGCGCCCGAGACGCCAGCGCAGCGTGAGCCGCTGGAGCGCTAGTGGCCCTACTCCAGCTGCTCGATGATGAGCGTGGCGGACGACGGACGGGTACCTCCGGCGAGCGGCGTAACGGTGAGCGCGGTCGAGTTCCCGGCCGGGTTCCTGACCGTGAGGATCGAGTTGATCGACGTCGTCTCGACGAGCGCCTCGCCGACGATCTGCGAGGTCCCGGTCGCCCGCCCGGCCACGGTGTAGGCGAGGTCGGCCCCGTTGAGGGTGAGGATGAGCTGGCCGGCCTCGGTGACGGACACGGCGAACGCAACGCGGTAGACGCCGATCGCCGCAAGGTTGAAGCTGTCGGCTCCGGTCCTGGCAATGCCGGAGCTGGTCGGCCCGTCCTGTGGGAAGTCGACGTCGGTCCCGGGTGCGACGGTGGCCGCGTTGTCCGGCGGCATCAGCGCGAAGAACTGTGCGAACTCGGGGGTAGCGACGGGGCCCACCGGTCCGGGGGGCCCGGCGACTCCCTCGGGGCCCTCGGGTCCGGCGGGTCCCTCAAGTCCAGCGGGACCGGCGGCTCCCGCGGGGCCGGTGGCGCCATCAGCGCCCTTGGGTCCGACGGCGCCCCTCGCACCGGCGGGGCCGCGCTTGCCGGCGGGGCCGCGGGCCCCCGGCTTGCCGGCCGCGGTCCACGAGATCTTCTTCTGCCCGCGCGGACACTCGGCCCCGGCGGTGGTCAGGTTCAGCGTCTTGTACCGCTCGGTCACACACGCGTAAATCTTTTTCCCCGACGAGCTGGTGGCCGCCTGCTGCGTCAGAGCGACGGCGGTGCCGCCGAGGAGCAGGAAGAGCGCCGCGAACGCCAGCACGTGACGGCGCAGCAGTGTGAGCAGCTTCGACAAGGCCTACCTCCAGAAGGGCGAGGATCGCCTGACCGACGTCCTCTAGAGCGGGGCGGCGAACCTACCAGCGGCCTCCGACGCCCTCGACCGCCACGTCGCCGACTAGGCCTTCACACAGCGGTAGTGCGCGAAGATCCCGTCCTCGCTGTACTCGGCGTGCTCGATCGCGAAGCCGGCCTTCTCGATCATCGGCTCGAGCAGCCAGGTGAAGGTGCTGTGCTCGTCGCGCACATGCTCCTCGAGCTCGGCCCGGGTCCAACCGCCCTCGACGTCGTCCGAGGCCAGCCGCGTCATCCACTGCTCGAGCCGCACCTCGGCCTCTGCCGGCTCGAAGCCGTAGACGACGTCAGACAGCCGCAGCACCCCGCCGGGCTTGAGCATCTCAGTCACCCGCACCAGGGCTCGGGCCTTCCAGAAGTCCGGCAGGTGGTGCAGCGCCAGGCGGCTGTAGACCAGATCGGCGGGCTCGCCCCGGTGCTCGTAGGTCAAGAACCCACCCGCCACGCACTCGACGTTTTCGATGCCGCGCTCGCGCAGCTTCGCCCGCAGATGCTCCAGCATCGCCGGCGACACGTCCACGGCGACCACCCGCCGCACAGCCCCCGCCGCGGCCAGCGTGAACTGCCCGGTCCCGGCCCCGAGGTCGACCACCGTCGCATCGGCTCCGAGACCGACCGCCCGCAGCTCCGCCAGCTCCGCCGCCGCCCCGCCGTCCTCCTTGCCGTCGTACCTCGCCACATGCGCCGCGTCCAAGTTCTCCCGGCCCGCATACACAAGCTCGTCGGCGACCCAGGAACGTTGGCGATCCGGCATGCGGCTGACGTTATCGTCGGAGGACGGCACCCGAGCAAGGAGCGTGGTCTGGATGGTTGTGGCGATCGCCGGCGGGGGCGGCAAGATCGGTCGAAGGCTGGCTCGGCTGCTGGCGGCCAACGGTGACAGCGCTCTCTCGCTGATCCGGCGCCCTGAGCAGGCCGACGAGATCCGCGCCGAGGGCATCGAGCCGGTGATCTGCGATCTCGAGCAGGCGAGCGTCGACGAGGTCGCCGAGGCCATCCGGTCGGCCGACGCGATCGTCTTCGCCGCCGGCGCCGGGCCAGGCAGCGGACCCGAGCGCAAGGAGACGATGGACTACGGCGGCGCGGTCAAGCTGATCGCCGCGGCCAAGGCGAACGGGATCGCCCGCTACGTCATGGTCAGTTCGATGGGCGCCAACCCAGACGCGCCCGGCGACGACACCTTCAACGTCTACCAACGCGCCAAGGGCCGCGCCGACGCCGAGCTGGCAGCAAGCGGCCTCGACCACACAATCGTCCGCCCGGGGCAACTCACAGACGCCCCCGGCACCGGCCTCGTCAACGCTGGCGAGAGCGTCGGCCGCTCCGAGATCCCCCGCGAAGACGTCGCCGCCAGCCTCCTCGCCGTCCTCCACGAGCCAGGCACAGCCGGCCTCACCTTCGAGCTTATCGCCGGAGACACCCCAATCACTGAAGCCCTCGCCCAGCTAGCTGGCAGTTAGACCGAACTCGCGACTACCACGGAATACCACGCCGCCAGCGCGCATCCCGCTTCACCAGTCTCGCCGGTCAGCCGCTCGGACTGCGGCATGGTACCTGTCTAGATCAGTCATGTAGACGCCGCGTGCCGTCAGCTGGTTCTCCGGCGAGACCATCATGGAACACGGCATACGAGCCCGCTCGGGAGCTCGATCGAACTCTCCGAGATTACGGAGCATCGCCATAACGTAGTCCCAGGTCGGCGGCTGATCATCTGGTAGCTGAGCTGTGATCTCCGGAAACCATCGGGCGACAACATTTCCCACCTTGAGCCAACATCCGTACCGCTCGAGGACCGCGACGAACGCTTCATTCGCATCAGACGCGAGACGATCCAACGCGTCCTCCTCATCGAACAGCTTGTAGGCGTCCGAGACGCGCCACTGCGCTTTGCGGTCATCCCATGACGCCAATACTGCGAGCACGAAATCAACGGTCGCCGTCCGGACACGCTTGACAATCACCGCTGATGTCAGCTCCAAGATGTAGTGGATTGCCACTGCATCAGGCGCATCCAGGGTATTCCTCACGTGCCGCTTGGCAATGACAATGCCCGCAGCGCCGGCATCCGACAAACCCGGCTCCATGGCGAACTCACCGATGCGACCGAGCTGTTGATCAGACGTCGTGATCAAGCGCAGGGCCCGCAACAGACCCGGTGGGTCCTGCCGGGGCCGAGGTGCGGGATCCGGCTTAATCGTGGTGACTAGGGTCTGTCCAATCTCTAGCTGCTGGGCATGCAACCGAGCGGATACTCGTGGGGCACTGTGCTCTAGAACAATCGAGCGCCGCCGTAGCGCATACATCACCGGATCCGGGAAGTTGCCATGGGTGACGTAGTCATCCCAGACCAGCACGACGTGGTTGATGCTGCTGTTGTGCTGACGGATAGCTGCCCGCGCCTCGCGTGCGTAATGCGACACGACTTGTGGCACCCCATCGTCAGATGGGGCCGCGCGTAACGGAACATCGAGGAGAATGAACACAGCGCCTCCTCCCTGAGGCTCCGACTTCTTCACCTGCTTGTTCGCCTTCTGGATGACCTCGCCAACCCGAGACACGGCGGAACTCCGACGTATCCGCTTGACGTCGCCTCGAACCTCCGCGTCTCCGCCCTCGTCGATAACGATGTCCGACAGGCCCTCCTCCTCGACCCGGCGAGCTTCAAGTCCCGCGTTCCTTAGAAAGCCCCAGATGGATAGCTCGGCGAGGGTGTCCAAGAACTGCCCGGCATCCCGAAGAGCAGCCGTCGTCTTAATGCGGACATCGTCGTCGTCCAAGAAGGACCAGAAGTCGTCAGTAATCTCCTCGGGGGCCCAGTTTGCGGTATCGATGACCTGTCGCAGGCCCTCGACTATCGCCAAGTGCTGGAACGGGAACGCAATCCGCTCGCCCTCGCGAACCATCTCCCCAAGAGCCCCAAATCTCAGAACCGCTGGATGAAGCGGGTCGCTAGACCTCAGGTCTCCTAGACCACCGTCTGAGAACATCGCCTCCAACAGCCTCCGCTGAGTGCTGAAGAGCTCGACGCCAGAGCCCTGCCAATCAGGCTCTATTTGCTGATCGCTCTCGGATGAATCCATGAGTCCGTCCAATCTCCCGCTATCAGGAGCGTGGCTGGCAAGGAAGAGGAGGCCGACGCGTACTCCGTACGCGAGGGCTCAGATGACGCGCCAGGCGCGCTCCGAGTCGCGCGAGATGGGCCGTGTTGGGTTCGAACCAACGACCTTGAGATTAAGAGTTGAGCCGAGCGACCCGAAGCTGGCCTAGCTTGGCTCAGGCACGGTCATCTGAGTCCAGGTCGGCCGGGTCATATTTGCCGAGTTGGGGACACGTTTCGGGACACGCCAGCCCACAACCTCTCAGCGGTCGCGGTGTCGCCCTACCTCGTCCGTCGCGCCTGGGACGCCGCACGAGCGGCGCGCTGCGCATCAAACGGGAGCCCCCACGCCCGATCATGCTCGTCGAGAGTTGCCCCGAAGACCGAGGGCTCCTTTAGCGCGCCACGACGAAGCTCGTCAAAGGATGCGAATAGGGCGAGATAGACCCGCAGGTTGGACCAAAAGTCGAGCCGATGCTGAGGCGACTCGTCCACCGTCCTTAGGGAACCTACGACCCAGGACAGCGTCTCGCGCTTCAGGCTGTAGAGGTTAAGCATCTCGGCCAGCTCAGTAGCGCGCAACATCACTGGAGCCCACCGTGCCATCGACTGATCGAGCACGTCCAAAAGGTCCTCCATGACCCTTGCGCAATCCTCACGCTCATCAGGGTCCTCTAGAAGTTCGAGGACCGTCGCCTCGAACCCCTCCGGTAGTAGGGGCGGGCAGCTACCCGAGCCTGGCCTCTCCCCTGAGCTAGCCACTCGCTCAAACGCGTCCGCCATACGTATGTCTTGCCCGCTGAATCCAAACGTATGAATGGTGCCAGCGCAGGCGAGAAAAGCATCGCCGGACAGTCTGCGAATTGCAACCCCACCAACGTTCTCCCACTTCTCCGTCTCTCGACGCTCCATTAGCCCATCCACAACAAGCAACGTGAAGGCAAGCGTTGCCGCAAAGGCGACCAAGGCGGTGAGCATGGGGTGCTCGACCCAAAACTGCCGAAGCGATTCAAACGCAAGCTCAGATAGGACGAGCCCGATCGCCGCAGCCACTACGGCCGTCGCAATAAGCAACCGCTTTCTTCGTCGCGCCTCCAAGCCAGGCATCAGATTGCTGCGAGCATACGGCCAAAGCCACCCGCTAAGACCTGCGGCCAGGTAGCGGCTACAGGTGGTCAGAATCCGGCGCGGTGGCGACGCTGGCGAGTGTTCTTCACACGCGCTTGCGTCGTGTGCAGTGCAGCAACAGCCGGCGGCAGTTTGGCAAAGCCGGCGTCCTTGGTGATGAAGTCCGTCAAGCCGCTCTCCACGAGAGTCGCTGCGTGAACGGCATCGTAGGACTGAAAGCCGTACTCCTTCATCAGCTCTGGCACCCGCTCGTCAATCTCCTGCAACTCGACGTACGACCAGCTCAACGTCGCCTTCAGTTGCTCCCACGCACTCAGACCGTCATCGAGCAGGCGCGCTGCACCTGGGCGAACCCGATCATCGAACCGAACGTGACGAAGCCGATGGGCCTTGTGCTTCTCACGGAGGGCAAGGTTGAAGAGAACCTCACCAAGCTCGATCTCGAGCATCCGGTTGAACACAACAACCGTCTCGCTCACGGCCAGCTGCTCCATCAGCGCTAGACAAGGAGCATGCTCCGGCTCGTTCGGCAGGAGCGCGTCGGCCACGACATTCGTATCGAGGACCGCAGCTTCGGGTGGCTCCCAACTCTCCCTATCGAATGCAAAGACCCCTCGCGGGGCCGGCGGCCGGCCGCGAGCTGCCATAGCTGGCTAGTCGTCAGCGATGGTTGCGTCTGTCTTGACTACCGCTCCGGCCTGGCGAACCACCGCTGAGCGGGAATCGCGGGGAACCGAAGACTCGACTATGCGCGACCGCCAGCCGCCACCCGACGAGCGCCGCGAGTAGCGGCCCGACTTTGCGGATCGCTCGCGAAGACCGGCAGACGCCGCCGCAGCTTTCGTTCTCTTTGCTGAAGACTTGCCAGGCACAGGAGCAATCATAGCTTCGCCATCTACTCTCGCTCGGGGGACGCTTCGACGGCCTCGTGGAGCAAGCCCGCGCTTCGCTCCCCTTTCGCGAGTCGGGCCAACGCGTCGTAAGCAAGCGTGGCATTGGTTCGCATCTTGCGAAGCGGCGCAATCGAACTTGGCGACAGCGCGCGAAAGCTCGTATTTGGCTCTAGCGGAGCTTGCTTCATATCTGCACCGAATCGCTCTAGCTCTGCCACCGACTGCGTAACCGTCTCGAAGTCTTCATCGCTGAGGCGAGCCGCGAGCGACGCTCGGTGCGCTGCCCAGCCCTCCATCTTCGTGTCGAAGAAGACCCACCACTGCCCCGTGTCCTCGGCCTCCTTCATCTGGCTCGCCGCAAGCGCGAGATCAAGTCTCACCAAGCGAGCGCCGACCTTGGCGTCCCGCGCCTCTCGGAGACGCTCCAAGACGAAATCGACCAAGCCACCGGTTGTCGCACCGATCAGCGCGCCTAGTGCGGTTCCGACAACCGCGATCCAGGCCGCCGTCTCGGCGCTGATGCCTCCGCTGGGGTCCACGTCGAGACCGTATCCCGCCTGCCTGACCCTTTGCCCTTGATGCACTCCGGTTTGCAAAGGCTTGCATCAAAGGACCGACAGGGGGTAGTCACATAGACTCGCTTTCCAGGAGGGCTATGGATTTGCACAGGGGGACATTTCTAGTGCGGCGACGCCTTATCGCCGCGATACCGGGACTCGTGATCTTCGTCACGCTAGGTCTCATCGGTACAGACACCATCGGTGATCCGCCGTGGCTATCCGTTGGAATTGGCATGGCACTGTCGGCCACGTTCATGGAGCCGTACTTCGCTGGTCCTCGCGCGGCCGTCGTGAATGGCGCCGCAGGCGCCCTCGCGGTTCAGAGCACTGCGCGCGCGCCAGTCGAGACGTTGTGGTGGATCCTTCTGATCTTCTTCTTGATCGTGGCCCTTGCCGGGCTTGCGGCCAGCATCACACCGCCGGGCGCGACTAACCGCGTGACCAAGAACTTCGCGTCGAGATTTGGTAGCGCGACGATCGTCGGGGGCACGGTGCTTCTGCTGTGCGTTCTCGTCAACGCCGAGCAAGACAAAGGAAACTTTGAGCTTCTTCTCATCGGGTCTGGCGTACTAGTCGCTGCGATCTCGGTCGACTGGGTCCGAATCTTCTCGGCAGTCCGATCTGCCTCGACTGCCGCGACCGCAGTCGCTGCCATTGGGCCACGCATGCTGTTGGTCGCAGGAGCGCCAGCCGATATGGGAGCCGGCACGACGGTGGCTCTAGGGAGTTCGTTCGGAGACGCGATCGGCACAGTGATTGCTCGCCTGCCACACGGAGACGGGCCACGTCATCAGATCGGGTTGGTGTCCGACTCCATGGATCTGTGCTCTCAGTTCCCATGCGACATCGTGGTCACTCCACAACCCGCCAGCGACACTCTTGCGGGGGCCGTTGGCCAAGGCTCCACTGAGCACACACTTGAGTTCGAGCCCGTTTGCGCGTTGCCGGTCGGATCGCCGGTGTCGATCCGAGTTGACGACCAGCCCGTTCTCTACCAAGTCGTCCGATCGAAACTAGTCGATGCCTCGTGGGCAGGTGCGCACGCTGTGGTCCCACATGCCACAGCGAGACTCGTAGGCTGGCCTGAGGGTGAGCGGCTCAGTGGTGGAACGCACCTGCCTCATGCACATGAGCCGGTATATAAGAGCGGCGATCTGGCGGGGGCACTGCCCGAGGGATTCCACGAGGTCGGCGTGTTGAAAGGCACGTCCATACCGATAGGTCTGCGCCTTGACGGAGGGCGACAAGGCCACATAGCGGTCTTGGGTATGTCGGGCATGGGGAAGACGGTGGCGGCTACACGCATCTGTGAGGCCTTCGGCCAACAGCACGTCGTGATCGGTCTTGACACGACGGGCGAGTATGCCTCCCGGCTGGGCTTCCCGGCATGGGACGGTCAAGACTTCAACACCACGGGCCATTTCGTCTACGAGCCAGCGGGGCCGCCGCCGACCAAAGCAGCCGAGTTCATCCGCAAATGCATGGACGCGGGCTCCACCGAGTACCGCGCCAACGAAACGCCGGTGCCCCGAGTTGTCGTTCTGGAGGAGGCCCACAGTTTCGTTCCCGAGTTTCCACTCGCGTTACGCGAGCACCAGAAGCCGATATCGGAAAGCACCCGGTACATCATGCAGTCGCGAAAGTTCGGCATCACCTTCCTGATCGTCTCTCAGCGCACCGCCGTCGTCTCGAAGACCGCATTGAGCCAATGCGAGAACTACGTAATCCTGAAGACTTTGGACAAGACCAGCCTGGAGTACCTGGAGTCGGTGGTCGGCCCCGAGGTCCGTGACGCCATTCCAACCCTTCGTCGATACGAGGCAGTGTGCGTAGGCCCGGCTTTCAACACCGACGAGCCCGTCATTGTCTCGTTGAAGGGGAGGACGGCTGAGGCGGGACCGACCGACGCCTCGCCCACTACCGTCTAGCCACTAGGCGTGTCTAGGCGCTTGACGGCTATCACCCGCTGCGATGGCGGCGGACGACCAGGCGATTCGGGCGAGGCTCGTGGAGCTGAGCGAGAAGATCGGCGGGGTGGACTCCGACCGAGAGCGACTGCGCCAAGAGCGCGACGAGGCGATCCGTGCCGCGCATGAGGCTGGGCTGACGGTGCGGGAGATCGCGCGGTTGGCGGGGGTGTCCCACCAGCGCGTGCATCAAGTCATCTCCGGCTAGCGGCTCGGAGGATGTAGTCGGGCGGTGGGTAGCGCTTTCGCTGGATGCGGGGGTACTCAAGGATGTTGAGGATCTGCCAGGTGCGGCCCATCGACACGTCGAGACGGGCACCGAGGTCCGCGATGGTCAAGCCGGGTTCGCGGGCAATGAGGTCGAGGGCGGTCTCGACGGTCGGAGTTGTGCGCGAGAGCCAGAGGAAGTCGGTCGCGCGTCGTCGATCGGTGGCCGCCATGACGCGGCGAGTCTAGTGCCTAGACGGACTCATGTCTAGTCGTTAGACAGCTACGACTGTGCGGTGGCTCGCGACGACCAGGCGTTACGTAACCGGCTCGCCGAGCTGAGCGCCCAGATGGACAAGCTCGACGTTGACCGTGATCGCGTTCGCCGCGAGCGGGACAAGGCGATCAAGCGCGCCGACAAGGCCGGAATGACGTCGCGGGAGATCGCCCTGGTCAGTGGCCTCTCGCATCAGCGCGTCCACCAGATCATCACCGACTCGCGCTAGCCCGTTCGAGCCGTCCTGCGCCGGTGCTGAGGCCGGCGAATCTGGGCTGTCGTCGCGCCCGAAATCGGGGTCGCGGACGGGCGGCAGGATTCCGCTCTGTAGAGCGGTCGCAACTTCAGTGCAAGTGTGTGTGCCGTTGGGAGGACGAAGGAGAAGGGGCAGTTGGAGGGTGGAAGAAGGGCGGTCGGGAGGAGGCGGGAGAGCGGGAGCTGGTGAGCGAGTTGGGCGGGGGTGATGGAGGGGAAGAAGGCGGGACGGGTGATGAAGTGCGGAAGCGGTTGGAGGTGGTAGGTGGAAGTCGCCCGGCGCTCTCCATCCGTCCGCCGGCTCGAACGCGACGGCGAGGGTAGAAATCGCCCGGCATTGCGTCTACCCGAATACGCGATGGCTGTACGAGACGACACCGCTACGGACCCGGCCCGCGTCTTGCCGCCGTCGCCGCTATCCGAGCCGCTGCTCGATGCGGAGGCAGCGGCGGCGCTGCTCGCGGTTCGGCCGAGCTGGATCTACGAGGCGGTGCGGACGGGCCGGATGCCGCACCTGAAGATCGGGCGGCACGTTCGGTTCCTGAGGTCGGACCTTGAGCAGTGGGTGGTCGACCAGCGGCGCGCGGCGCGGCCGTGAGGCGGCTACGTCGCGGCGGTGGCTTCGGCCGGGGTGTCCTCGAAGGCGGCGGCGAGACGCTTGGCGGCGTCCCGGCGGGGCTTGTAGGCGAGGTACTTCTGGGTCGTCTGGATGTCGGCGTGGCCCATCTCCATGACCTCGCGGGGATCGGCGGCGCGGATGGCGTGGGTGCCGAAGGTGTGGCGGAGGTCGTGAAAGCGCAGCTCGCGGAGCTTGGCCGTCTTGAGCGCCTTCTTGTAGCGAGCGCGGAGGGTCTTGTAGCCGAGGTGACGGCCGAGCTGGTCGTAGAAGACGAGATCCCGGTCGGTCGTGTCGTGGTCGCGCTGGCCGAGGCGGGCGAGAGCGACCGCCACGTCGTCCATCATCGGCACGGCGCGATCGCGGCCGCTCTTGGGCGTGCCCTCGCGACCATCGGTCCAGTTGCGGCGGACGCGGATCGTGGCGGCGTCGAAATCGACGTCCTCCCAGCGGAGCCCGAGCAGCTCTCCGAGCCGCAGGCCGGTGAACGCGGCGGTGAGGTACAGGACGCCGTCCTGGTCGTCCTGGGCGGCTCTGACGAGCGCCATGACCTCCTCGCGGCTGAACACGTCGATGCCCGCGCTGCGAGCCACACGCGGGCGCTCGACGGCCGCCAACGGATTGCGCGGCAGGCCGTAGACCTTCATCGCTCGCTTGAAGATCGAGTGGAGCGCCACGAGGTAACGCTGAACCCCTCGGTTGGACAGCTCGCGCTTCTTCGCGAAGCCGCCCTTCCAGCGCTCGAAGAACTCGGGCGTGACGCTATCGATGGCGCTCCCGCCGAACTCGGCGTTCAAGACGCCGACGATGCTCCTGTAGCCGGCGAGCGTGCCCGGCTTCACGGCGCGCTCATGCTCGCCGCAGCCACTCGGCGGCGGCGTCCTCGAACGACGCGCCCGTCCGCACCATGCCGACCAGCTCGCCGCGCCGGGCCTCGGCCAGGGTCGAGTCCAGCCATGCCTCAGCCGTCGTCTTCGTGAAGTAGCCGTCTGGCGGTCGGCCGCGCTTCGTCCAAGCCGGGCCGAGCTTCTTCTGGACCTGGCGACCGTCGGGGAGCCGGTACTTGGCGTACCAAACCGGCCCGCGGCGGTGGTGCGTAGCTCACGCCTCTCGCGAGGCTCGGAGCGTGGCTGGCAAGGAAGAGGAGGCCGACGCGTACTCCGTACGCGAGGGCTCAGATGACGCGCCAGGCGCGCTCCGAGCCTCGCGAGATGGGCCGTGTTGGGTTCGAACCAACGACCTTGAGATTAAGAGTCTCCTGCTCTACCAACTGAGCTAACGGCCCTGGAGGCTCCCGAAGGAGCCGGCGGACATTGTACGAACTGTGAGCGTCCGCGCGGTTCGAGCCGCGGCGTCAGCCGCTGAACGAGCTGAGCGCTTCGTCGCGCGTGGCGTGGATCGGGAACACCCGGTCGAGGCCGGTGATCTCGAAGATCTTCGTGATGTTCTGGTCCGTGCACACGAGCGCGAGCGCCCCGCCGGCCGGACGCAGGCGCTTGACGCCGCCGACCAGCACGCCGAGCGTCGTGGAGTCGATGAACGTGGCCTTGGAGAGATCGACCACGATGTACTTCTTGCCGTCCTCGATCAGCTCGACCATCCGCT
>DASQKP010000004.1:0-39365 GCA_035630455.1 Thermoleophilaceae bacterium | reverse complement strand
CAAGCAGGTGACGACCGGCAAGCATCCGGGGATCAAGGCCAAGGTGACCCAGCAAGGCACCAGGGAGGCGGGGATCGAGAAGGCGGTTGTCCGGTTGCCGAAGAGTCTCGCGTTGGACCCGGAGAACGCGCAGGCGTTGTGCGAGTTCGCCGACGGCACCAAGCCCGACCTCGAGAACCGCTGCCCGAAGGGCTCGATCGTCGGCAGGGCCCGGGCGAGCACGCCGTTGCTTGACGACGACCTCGTCGGCAACGTCTACTTCGTCAAGAACGTCCGCCGCGACCCGGACACCGGCAACGAGATCCGCACATTGCCGATGATCATCGTCGCGCTCCGCGGCGAGATCGCGATCAACCTCAAGGGCGAGTCCTCAACCACCAGGAGCGGCAAGCTGGTCAACACGTTCAACGCGGTGCCAGACGCGCCGATCAGCCGGTTCAACCTCAACATCAAGGGCGGCAAGACAGGCATCATCGCCGTCACGAGAACGAGGAAGGCCAAGATCAACCTCTGCACCTCACGCCACATCGCAGAGAACGACATGGACGGCCACAACGGACGCCGCCACGACACCGACGTCCGCATGAAGACCCCCTGCACCAAGAAACAGACCAAGAACGCCAAGCGGGCGGCGAACCGCGCAGCCAAGCAGGCGGCGCGTCGGCGGTAGTCGTCAGTCGCTTACGGGGCGGGCGAGCCGGACTCGCCCGCCCCGCCTTGGGCTGAAGGTGATCGCACGCCGCGCGATCCGCTCGCCCGGGGCGCTGGTGGTCTGCATGTCGAACCGCCGCAGCACCTCGCCCAACACGATCCGCATCTCAAACAGGGCGAACGTGGCGCCGAGGCAGCGGCGGGTGCCGCCGCCGAAGGGGATCCACTCGTAGGTGCCGGCGGGGCGGTCGAGGAAGCGCTCGGGGCGGAATCGCTCCGGCTCGGGGTAGATCGCTGGGTTGCGGTGGGTGAGGTAGATCGAGGGGGTGATGTGGACGCCGGCCGGCAGGACGCGGCCGCCGAGCTCGGTCGGCTCGGTCAGGTAGCGGGCGACAGCCGGCACTACGGGGCGCAGCCGCAGCGACTCCTTGATCGTGGCGTCGAGGTACTCGTCACCCTCGCCCGCGCGAGCCTCCTCGGTCAGGCGGGCGAGCACGTCGGGGTGGCGGGTCAATCGCTCGAGCATCCAGGACAGCGCCGTCGCGGTCGTCTCGTGACCGGCGAGCAGCAGGGTCATCAGCTCGTCGCGCAGCTCCGAGTCGGTCAGGCCCTCGCCGTCCTCGTCGCGGGCCGAGAGCAGCAGCGACAGGATGTCGTCGCGCTCGGCGACGTTCGCGTCGGCGCGGTGGGCGCGGATCTCCTCGTAGAGGGCATCGTCGGCGGGGTGGAGCAGCGTCTTGCGGAAGTGGCGCCAGGGGCTGAGGGGGCCGTTGCGGTTCGAGTTGCCGAGCTGGAGTGCGAACAGGCGGCGGCTGTCGGCCATCGAGTCGAGCAGGCGCCGCAGCGGGTCGGCGATCTCGGCCAGTCGGGCGCGGTCGTCGCGGACGCCGAAGACGGCGCGCATGATCACCTCGAGCGTGATCGCCTGCATCGATCGTTGGACGGCGAACGGCTCACCGACCGGCCAGCGCGACAGCTCGCGATCGGCGGCGCTGGCGATCGTCTCGGAGTAGAGCTGCATCCGGTCGCCGTGGAACGGCGGCAGCAGCAGCTTGCGCTGGCGCATGTGCTCGGGATCGTCGAGCGTCAGCACCGAGCGCGGGCCGAGGAACGGTCGCAGTGGCTGGTTGCCGACCCCGGCCAGCAGCTTGGTTGGATCGCTGGTGAAGACCTGCTTGATCACGGCGGGGTCGTCGGTGATGACGACCGTGCGCTTGGGTGAGAGCTTGAAGCTGAACGGCGTGCCGTAGCGCTTCTTCGCGCTCTCGAGGAAGCCGCCGGGGCGCAGCAGGAAGTCGGCAAAGACGAGCGGGCCGGGGCCGGTCGGTCCGGGCGGCAGCGGGTCGGGGACGAGCGGCGTGTCAACTACCTTCGGGCTGTCGACGGTCAGGGCGATGGCCCCTCAGTTCTAGCCGGTCGAACGCAGGCGGGCGCGTGCGAGCGCCACGAGTCCGGCGAGCAAGTAGGCGAGTGCGACGGTCAGGGCGGCAAACTTCAGGAGTGCGAACGCCGTCGCCGCCTGCGGCGCGCGTGAGGCGCCGTGGCCGTCGAGGACGAGCAGCAGGCCGACGTCCTCGACCGCGTCGCACAGCGCGGCGACGATCGGCAACACGGCGATGGCGGCGCCGAAGCGCGCGTAGCTATCCCAGCCCCGTAGGCGAGCGGCGTCGCGCACGGCGAGGATGGCGAGCGACAGGAAGGCGCCGTAGGCGATCAGGTAGAGGAAGTCGACCCAGAGCGAGAGGCGAGCGGCGTCCTGGCCGGCCTGCCCCCACTCGGCCATGATCTGCGTCGCCCGATCCGTCGAGCCAGCCAGCTCGAACGCGACGATCCCCGGTCCGCCGGTGTCCTGCATCCGGAGGTCGAGCAGCGCCAGCACGAGCAGCAGCACCGCCGTCGCGATCCCCAGAACCCATAGCCCCCGGCGGCGATTCATCGGTGGAGCATTTCAGGGGGCGAGGCTTCGCTGCGGCGTGCTCAACCGAACAGGCGCGGGTCGTTGGTGATCACGGCGTCGACGCCGAGGCCCTCGAGCCGGGCGATCTGGGCGGCGTCGTCGACGGTCCAGACGTAGAGCTGCCCGCCGGCGGCGTGGATGCGCTTGACCAGGTGGCGCGTCACGAGCACGTAGTGCGACATCAGCGCCTCGCAGCGGCCGCGGCGCAGGGCGCGCTCGGCCTTGGCGGGCAGGCCTGACCGCCACCAGGCAACGGCGGCGTAGGCGGGGTACCTGAGCACACGGTGGTCGCGCAGGTCGCGCCGCACCCTCGGGACCGACAGCCCCCGGCGGACGTCGGCGTCGAGCTCGCGGACGAGGTCGAGACTCTCCTGGTAGTTCGACGAGATCAGCGACCGCTCGAGCAGGCCGCGCTCACGCAGACCCTCCACCACCTCGCGCTCATAGCCGGGGATCTTCAGGTCGACGTCGAGCTCCACGCCGTTGTAGGCCTCGGCCGCGAAGTGGTCGAGGCCCTGCTCGAGCGTCAGCGGGGTGCGGGTCGTCGCGTCCTCGGGGTCGTGTGCCAACACCAGCGTGCCGTCGCGCAGCGGCATCACGTCGAACTCGATCATGTCGACGCCGAGGTCGAGCGCGGCTTCGAAGCTCTCGGCGGTGTTGCCCGGCGCGACGTGGTCGGCGCCCTTGTGTCCAACTCGGATCAGCCCTGGCATGTCGGACACCAGTATGTAGTGCGGTTGTCGTCGCCCTGGCCGCGGGCGAGGATCGAGGTGGCGCAAACGCGGCAGGGCAGGCCGGCGCGGTCGTAGACCCAGGTGCCGGCGCGGCGGTCGCGGTCGTCGGGGCGGCGGCCCCGGTCTGGGCGGCGGTCGGCCGCGCGAGAGTCGCCGGGCCCGTCCGCGCCTGGACGGTAGGTGACGGTCGGGCCGCCCCGACGGGCGGAGGCGCGGATCTCGGGGCGGATCGCGCGTGCGATCGCGCGCAGCTCGTCGTCGGACAGGTCTGCCACGCGCCGCCACGGGTCGACGCGGCCCATGAAGCAGCCCTCCGACTTCCAGATGTTGCCGATGCCGGCCACGTTGCGCTGGTCGAGCAGCGCCTCGCCGATTGCACGCGTCTGGTCGTCCTCGCGGATGCGAGCGACGTAGGCGTCCTCGTCGAACTCGTCGGCGACGATGTCCGGCCCGAGCCCGGCGAGCAGCTGGTCGAAGCGGGTGCGAGAGTCGGTCATCAGCTCCAGCACCGGACCGTCGAACTGGACGACGTCATGTGCTGCGGTCCGAATGACGAGCCAGGCGCGATGCGCGCCGCGGGTCCAGCGACGGCCGCGTTCGTAGACACCCCACTTGCCGCCCATCCGCAGATGGGAATGCAGTGTCAAGTCGTCTTCAAAACGTACGAATAGGTGTTTCCCCCGCGCGTCGACCGACCGCACGGCGCGTCCCCTCAGTCGCTCTGGCCAGCGGTCCGTCCGATGGCGCGGATGCAGCGTCTCGATCTCCAGGATCTCCTGGCCCACCAGCGCACCCCCGACCCTCAGCGCCGCGTTGTGAATCGTGTCGCCCTCGGGCATCCAGTAATCGTAGGCGGCTGCATATAAGCTATAAGGAGATCCGCTATGAACGTTAAGAACGCGAACTTGGGGTTGGCACTTGCGCTTGTGATTTACGCTGTTGGCTCTGTCTTGACGAAGGGCTACCCCAATGAGTTGGAGGCGATGGTCATTGCGGCGACGTCTCTCGGGTCTGGAATTGCGCTCTGCAACTACCTGAGCCGGAGAGACCGGAGGCTGGGGCGTCCGCTCCCGCCATCCCTGTTCAGGCGCTGAGCGTCAGACGGCGAGGACCCTGGGTGAATCCGGCGTCGATCAGGAGGGGCTCGAAGGGGGAGCCGACGAGGGGGTCGCCGTCGAAGCGCTCGAGGGCGAGGCGCTTGATGCGACCGCGGCGGACGTGGTCGGCCAGGGCTTGGAGGGCGTCGGCGAGCCAGGGGGCGAGCGTGCCGTCGGGCTGGAACGGGTCCTCGAGGGTGATCAGGCCCTTGCCGGAGCGCTCGGCGTAGAGCACGGGCTCGGCGTCGAGCGTGACGACGTGGGCGCCCGCGACGCGGGCGGCGCGGCGGTTGTCGTCGCGCTTCGGCCAGGGGAGGGTGGCCCCGAAGGGGTTGGCGGGATCGGTGGCGGCGAGGACGAGCGGTCCGGCGGGTTCGTCCGTGCGCAAGCCGCGCAGCCGCTCGATCGCGGCGGGCAGCGCGAACTGTGCGCCGCCGAGGCCCTCGACGAAGTAGCCGCGGCGGGCGGTGCCGAGCGTCTCGAGGTTGGCGAACTCGCTGTAGAGCGAGGAGAAGCCGCCGGGTATGCCCTCGGCGAGGACGGTCTCGCGGGTGACGATCCCGTAGCGCTCGAGCAGCAGCTCGGCCTGGGCGCGCAAGCGCGGGCCGTGCGCGGGCGGGTCGCGGAAGAGGTTGGCTGTCAGCGACCAACGGCCCTGGACCTGGGGAGCGCCGGGACGACGCCGGCGGGCGAAGCGGCGCGATGCCTCGCGGCGGGCGTTGGCGAGCGAGAGGCGCGGGGCGCGCAGCGGGGCGAAGGCGTCGTTGGTGACCTCGCCGGCCCAGACGAGGTCCCAGAGTGCCTCTTGGAGCGCGGCGGGGTCGGGTGCGAGGCCGTCGCTCCCGGAGGTCGATCCGCCGTTCTCGGAGGCGGCGCCGGTTGGGACACGGACGTCCGCGATCAGATCCGTCCAGAAGGCGGCGCCGCTGCCGAGCCGAGCTCGGATCGCGTCGTGCACGGCGCCGGCCGGCGCGTCGCCCTTGAACGGGGGTGGGCCGAGCCAGCGGGCGTCGTCGCGGAAGTAGAGCGCCACCTTGCCGGTGTTGCGCCCGAGCGGTCCGGCGCCGACCCAGACGACCTCGCCGCCGGCGCAGAGCTGGTCGAGCCAGGCCGGTGAGTAGGCGCCAGTGCGGCGCGGTAGGACGTCCCTCTCCCAGACGGCGGGAGCCAGCGCGAGCCCCTGCAGCGGGACGAGCATCTCGCGCAGCCGGTCCGGCCCCGCGCCCGACGCGGGTGAGGCGTCGACGCCCTGCCAGGCCGGCAGGAAGCGGGCGAGCGCCTGCTGCTCGGCCGGCTCGACCTCCTTGCGCAGCGACGCCAGCGACGCGCGACGCAGGCGCCGCAGCACCTCGGGGTCGCACCACTCGCGCTCGCTGCCGCCGGGACGCAGCTCGCCGCGGATCAGCGTGCCGCCGCCCTCGAGCGCTTTCAGCACCGCGGTCGGGTCGACGACGTAACGGTCCTGCAGCTCGCGGGTGGTGAAAGGACCGTGGGTGCGGGCAAAGCGGCGGATCAGTCGCTCGAACGGCGCCTCGACGCTCTCGAGGAACGCGTCGGGCAGGCCGCCCGGAGGTACCGCTCCGAAGGCGTCGCGGTAGAGGCCGGCGTCCTCGGAGGCGATCCAGCGCTTCTCGCCGCCGATCCGCATCTCGATCGCCCGCCGCTCGCGGCCGAGGTCGAGCAGCATCCGTTCGGCCGAGACCGCGCCGAGGCAGCGCGCCTGCGCCTCGGCGACCGTCAGGTCGCCGACGCCGCGCAGCACGTCGTGGAGCGCGTCGGAGTTCGCGGCCTGGGTGCGCTCCGAGAGGTGCTGGAGATCGGCCTCGACCTCCGCCAGCGCGGTCGGGTCGATCAGCTCGCGCAGCTCCTCCTGGCCGAGCAGCTCGCGCAGCAGGTCGCGGTCGAGCGACAGCGCCGCCGCGCGCCGCTCGGCGTTCGGCGCGTCGCCCTCGTACATGTAGGTCGCGACGTAGTCGAACAGCAGCGACGACGCGAACGGGGAGGCGCGCTGGGTCTCGACCTCGACCAGCGACAGCTCGCGCGTGTGCAGCCCGCGCAGCAGCTCCTCTAGACCCGGCAGGTCGAGCACGTCGCGCAGGCACTCGCGGTAGGTCTCGAGCACGATCGGGAACTGGCCGTAGCGCTTGGCGACCTCGAGCAGCGACTGCGCCTTCAGCCGCTGCTGCCAGAGCGGCGTGCGCTTGCCGGGATAGGCGCGCGGCAGCAGCAGCGCGCGGGCGGCGTTCTCGCGGAAGCGGGCGCCGTAGAGGGCGGAGGCAGAAAGCTCGCCGACGATCAGGTCCTCGACGGCGTCGGGCTCGACGAGCACGAGGTCGGCGCTCGGCGGCTCGTCGGCGTCGGGCAGGTGGACGATGATCCCGTCGTCGGACCAGATCGCGTCGGACTCGAGCCCGAACTCGTCGCGGATACGGGCGGACAGCGCGAGCGCCCACGCCGAGTGGACGCGGCCGCCAAAGGGCGAGAGGACGCACAGCCGCCAGTCGCCGATCTCGTCGCGGAAGCGCTCGACGACGATCGTCCTGTCCGACGGCACGACGCGCGTCGCCTCCTGCTGCTCGCGCAGGTAGGCGATCAGGTTCTTCGCGGCGCGCTCGTCGAGGTCGTAGCCGGCGTCGATCAGCTCGGCCGGCTCCTGGTCGACGGCCCAGCGCGAGAACTCGCCGATCGCGCGGCCGAGCTCGGCGGGGCGGCCGATCCCGTCGCCCTTCCAGAACGGGAGCGCTCCGGGCGCGCCGGGGGCGGGCGTGACGATCACGCGGTCGCGGGTGATCTCCTCGATCCGCCAGGTCGACGCGCCGAGCAGGAACGTCTGTCCCGGGCGGGCCTCGTAGACCATCTCCTCGTCGAGCTCGCCGACGCGGCGACCGTCGGGCAGGTGGACGCCGTAGAGGCCGCGGTCGGGGATCGTGCCGGCGTTGGTGATCGCGAGCTGGCGGGCGCCCTTGCGCGCGCGGATCGTGTCGGCGACGCGGTCCCAGACGATCCGCGGGCGCAGCTCGGAGAACTCCTCCGACGGGTAGCGGCCGTCGAGCATGTCGAGCACCTGGTCGAGCAGCGGGCGCGGCAGGTCGGAGTAGGGGTAGGCGCGACGGACCAGCTCGTGCAGCTCGGGGACGCTCCACTCCTCGCCGCCGGGCCCATCGTCGCCGCTGCTCGTCGTCGCCTTGCCGTCCTCGGCGATCGGCGGCGAGGCGACCAGCGCGACGATCTGCTGGGCGAGCACGTCGAGCGGGTTGCGCGGGATCACCGTCGTCTCGATCTCGGCGGCGCGCATCCGCTTAGCGACGACCGTGCACTCGAGCAGGTCGGCGCGGAACTTCGGGAAGATCCGGCCCTTCGAGACATCGCCGACGTTGTGGCCGGCGCGGCCGATCCGCTGCAGGCCCGCGGTGACCGACTTCGGCGACTCGACCTGGAGCACGAGATCGACGGCGCCCATGTCGATTCCCAGCTCCAGCGACGAGGTCGCGACCAGGCAGGGCAGGTTGCCCGACTTCAGCATGTCCTCGACGATCAGCCGCTCCTCGCGCGCCAGTGAGCCGTGATGTGCCCGCGCGATGTCGGCCGGGGCGCCGTCCTCGCCGGCCAGCTCGTTGAGCCGTACCGCCAGCCGCTCGGCTGCCCGGCGCGCGTTGACGAAGATGATCGTCGAGGTGTGCGACCGGACCAGCTCGAGCAGCTCGGGATAGATCGCCGGCCAGATCGAGCGGCGCGTGGCGGCGTTGGGGTCCTCGCCGAAGCCTGTGCCCGCGAGCGGGTCGGCGCCGACGCCGATCAGGTCGCCACCGCCTGCCGCCGTGCCCTGGCCCCCGACGGCCGGGTCGGTCACGTCGTGCGCGCCCGGCTCGCGCATGTCGTCGACCGGCACCTGGATCTTCAGGTCGAGCGGCTTGCGCACGCCGGTGTCGACGATCCTGCACTCGCGCCCGGACCCGACGAGGAAGCGGCCGACCTCCTCCAGCGGGCGCTGGGTCGCCGACAGACCGATCCGCTGGATCCCGGGCGTGCCCGGGTCGCCGCCGCGCGCCAGGTGGTCGAGCCGCTCGAGCGTCAGCGCGAGGTGCGCCCCGCGCTTGGTCTGGGCGACGGCGTGGATCTCGTCGACGATCGCCCACTCGACCCCGGTCAGGAACTCGCGTGCCCGCGAGGTCAGCATCAGGTAGAGCGACTCCGGCGTGGTGATCAGCACGTCCGGCGGCGTGCGCAGCATCGCCTGGCGCTCTTTCTGCGGCGTGTCGCCGGTGCGAATCGCGACGGTCACGTCCCCGCCGATCCCCTTCAGCGGCCCGCGCAGGTTCTTCTCGACGTCGTAGGAGAGCGCCTTCAGTGGCGAGACGTAGACGAGGCGTGTGCGCTTCTCGCCCTCGGGCAGCGGATTAGCGACCAGCCGGTCGAGGCCCCAGAGGAACGCCGCGAGCGTCTTGCCGGAGCCGGTCGGTGCCGACACCAGCACGTTCTCGCCACCGGCAATCGCCGGCCACGCCTGCGTCTGCGCCTCGGTCGGCGCCTCGAACGAGCGCGCGAACCAGTCAGCTACCTGGGGAGTGAACGATGCGAGCGGGTCCGAAGGCATGGAACCTTCGAGCGTACCGCGCGTTGACCGCCGCCTCCGAGACCAGAACGGACGATTGGCCCCACCGGCGTGGGGTCAATGTTCCGAACGGCTCCCCGAGGGGCGGTCCGCTTGGAGTCAGGGCCGGCTAGAGCCCGGCGGGATGCGTCGCTACGAAGCCGCGCGGGGAGCGCATCGCGGCCGTCCAGCGCGAGCCGCCGATGCCGCGGGCGCTGGTGTCGAAGCGCAGGCCGGCGATCACCATGTAGACGTGGCCGCCGTGGGCGCGGATCGTGATCCAGCGGCCGGGACCGCGGCGGCCCCACGACATGAAGCCGGTCGATGCCATCGCGCTGGTCATCAGCTTGCCGCCGCGCAGGGCGTAGCTGACAGAGCCCGAGCAGTCGTAGCCGCTGTCGTTGAGGATGGCGTGGCCGCCGCCCCACTTGTACGGCTTCCTGGCGATCTTGTTGCCGGCGCGGATCGCGGCCTGAACCTTCGCGGGCGCGCCGGCGGGCGGGATCGCCAGGCCGGTGCTGGTCAGCTTGGCCTTCGACCCGGCTGCGGTCAGCTTGCTCAGCGGCGTGCCGGCGACGGCGCCGCCGCCGTTGGTGGCGCTGGTGTTGACCGCTGCGCTGGCGCCCGGGGCGAGGCCCACGAACGCGACGGCTGCGAGCAGCGCTACGGCTACGGCGGTGGCCACGCGATCGACGCGGCGAATCAAGGCATTGGACATCGGTGAGCTTCGGTCCTCTCTTTTCGCGCCTGCGGGGTTAGCTGACGGACTCGCGCTAAGAGAGCTGCGCTACACCGGACTTCCGGCGATTCGCCCCAGGGCCAGGGACCCAAGTGGTTCCCCCGCTCCCCCGCCGATGACGGCGGGAGATTCGGCTATGTGCTCTGAACTGCTTCGACACCGTACGGCATCGACCTGTCGGACTCAGAGCACCGTAAGGCCTCAGGAGTTGCGGAGTGTGACGAAGCGCACACTTGACCCGCGAGATAGGCTCACCCGCTTACTCCCTGCCGACCGATATCTGCCGCCATGTCGCTGCTCGAGCTACTGCCCAAGCCCCTTCTCGAGGATTTCCTCAGGGATCGGTGGCTGCCGGTCGTGGGCGCAGGCTTCTCAAAGAACGCGCACCACCCGCTCGGGCATCCGATGCCGGACTGGCGAGAGCTTGCGGACGGTCTGACCGCCCAGCTCGACGGCTATGAGCCTCAAGACCCGGTGGATGCCCTCTCCGCCTACGCCGAGGAGTACGGACGATCCCGTCTCATTGAGAAGCTCGGTGAGCTCCTTCTCATACGAGACGTCAAACCGGGTGCGGCTCATCTCGCCTTCGCGGATGTCGCTTTCGATCTGGTCCTGACCACCAACTTCGACTTCCTCCTCGAGCAGGCATATGCGGCGGTCGGGCAGTCTTGTCGACCTCTGTTGAGCGAGGCGCAGCTACCGCAGAGCCCGCCAGAGAGGCAGGCTCAACTGCTCAAGCTCCACGGAGATCTCAACCATCCGAACGAGATGGTGGCGACAGAGGAAGACTTCGACACCTTCCTGGCACAAAGACCGCTGATGGCGACATTTACGGCGAATCTTCTCATCACCAGGACGCCGGTACTCATCGGCTACTCGTTCGACGATCCCGACACTCGGGCCCTTTGGGCATTGATCCAAAGCCGAATCGGCAAGCTGCGACGCCGAGCCTATGCCCTCAAGATCGACGCCACTGACACCGAGGTGGAGCGCTTCCGCCGCAGGGGGGTCAACGTTGTGAACCTCCCCGGCCAAGACTATGGCAGGGCGTTCACGGAATTGTTCGAGGAGCTCCAAGTGGCCTATAACCGGGATCTCGGGAGGACCTCCAGGCCGACAGACGACGAGGTCGCGGCTCAGCTCGTCCTGCCTGCTGAGGAGCCCTCGCGCTTGTGCTTCTGCTCAGTGCCTCGGAGCCTCTTGAGTTGGTACCGCCGAGAGATTTTCCCGGTCATTGAGGAGGCTGGTTACGTCCCGGTGACTCCCGAGGAGGTCGTCTCACCCGACGGAAACGTGCTCGCGACCACCAGGGCGCTGCTCGCTCGTGCCGCACTGGCACTGATCGACGGAGCGACGTACAACGCCGCGTTCGAGCTCCGCATGGCACTCGCGCACATGGAGCCTCAACAGGTGATCGCAGTGGTCGACAAACAGCAGCCGCTGCCCTCTTCGATGGGCTCGGTAAAGGTCGGTGATGGCATGGCTGTCGTTGGGCGTGACGAGAACTTGCTTGCCGATCCGGAGATCTTCCGCGAGGAGATAGCCAGCCGGCTTGGCCGGTCCATCGTCCCTCAGCTGGCTCAACCGAGGCGGCTCTTGAAGCAAGGTCACTTCGATGCGGCACTGGTGATGGCGTTCAGTGCGCTTGAGCAGCGGTTGACCAAAGCGATCGAGCCTGTGGTGCCTGAGCGGCCGCCCAGCATCGGAAGGCTCATCGACGCTGCGGCGGAGCGAGGCCTGGTGAGCCCGGATGAGCGCGCACAGTTCAGGTACTGGCAAGTACTCCGCAACAGCGCAGTCCATCAGGGCGCCGATATCGCGGCGGACCAGGCGCGTGAGGCGGTCAGAGGTATCGAGGCCGTGCTCAAGCGGCTCGACTCCCGACGGGCTTAGCTAGCGAGCGCTCCAGCACGCGTGAGCACCGCGTCGGTCATCTCCTCGGTCAGGCGGCCGGTGAAGGTGTTCTGCTGGCTCGGGTGGTAGCAGCCGAGCAGCGTGCGGCCGTCCGGCAGCTCGGCCTCGGCCCCGTGGCTGAACTTCGGCTTCGGCCGGACCGGGCCGGCGAGCCGTAGGGCCGCGTCCCAGGCGATCCCGCCGAGCGCCACGATCACCCGGACGGGCAGCAGCTCCAGCTCCTCGGCCGCGTAGGGCAGGCAGTTGTCGCGCTCGCTCGGCAGCGGCTTGTTCGCCGGCGGCGCGCAGCGGACGGCGGCGGCGATGAACGCGCCGGTCAGGCGCAGCCCGTCGTCTCGGTGCACCGACGTCGGCTGGTTGGCGAACCCGGTCCGGTGCAGCGCGGCGAACAGCCAGTCCCCAGACCGGTCGCCGGTGAAGACGCGGCCGGTGCGGTTGGCGCCGTGGGCCGCCGGCGCCAGGCCGAGGATGTAGACCCGCGCGGCCGGATCGCCGAAGCCCGGGGCCGGCTTGCCCCAGTACTCCTCGTCGCGGAACGCCGCCCGCTTCTCGCGCGCGACCAGCTCGCGCCACTCGACCAGCCGCGGGCAGCGGCGGCAGGCGACGACCCGCCGCTCGAGCTCCTCGAGGCCGCTCAGGCCTTCAGCTTGCGACCGCTGGTGAACAGCCATTGGGCCCAGAGGTAGCAGGGGATCGCGAGCGCGGCGGTGACTCCGAGCGACAGCCAGATCGACACGTCCGCCGTCCCGAGGAATCCGTAGCGGATCGCCTGGAGCATGTAGAAGATCGGGTTGAAGTGGGACAGCTCCTCCCAGGGGGACGAGAGCATGTCGACCGAGTAGAAGACGCCGCCGAGGAAGGTCAGCGGCAGGATCACGATGTTCTGGATGAAGGTGGTGTGGTCCCAGCTCTCGGCATAGATGCCGACGACCGTCCCGAGTGAGGCGAAGCCGAGCAGCGCCAGCGCGACGGCGAGCAGCAGGACCAGCGGCTGCTCGACCGGGACGCCGGTGATCGGCAGCGCCAGCGCGAGCAGCGCCACGGCGATCGCGAAGCCGCGGAAGACGCCGCCGACGATGTAGCCGGCGGTCATCTGCCAGGGGTGCATCGGCGCCGACAGCACGTCGTTGATGAAGCGGTCCGAGCGGCCCTGGTAGATCGTCGACGCATTGTTCGCGTAGGCCGCCTGGACCATCGCCATCGCGATCAGGCCGGGGACGATGAAGATCTCGTAGTCGACGCCGTCGACCTGCTTGATCCGCCCGCCGAGCGACAGCCCGAACACCAGGATGAACAGGAACGACGAGACGACCGAGGCGAGGATCGTCTGGCTCCAGAGCTTCGATACGCGCAGCACCTCGCGGCGCGCCAGCCAGCCCATCGAGCGGTTGCCGTTCACGTGCCGGCCCCCATCGCCTTGACGTAGACGTCGGCGAGCGTGCCGGCGCCGTAGTGCCCGCGCAGGCCGTCGGCGCTGTCGCGCGCGATCAGGTGGCCGCCGCGGATCAGCGCGATCTCCTCGCACAGCTCCTCGGCCTCCTCGAGGTAGTGCGTGGTCAGCAGGATCGTCGTCCCCTCGGCGTGCAGCTGGCGGATGTAGCGCCACAGCTCGAGCCGCAGCTCGAAGTCGACGCCGGCGGTCGGCTCGTCGAGGATCACCAGCCGCGGCCGGTGCATCAGCGCGCGGGCGAGCAGCAGCCGCCGGCGCTGACCGCCGGAGAGCTTCGGCGTGCGCACGCCGCGCTTGGCGCGCAGGTCGAAGGCCTCGATCATCTCGTCGGCGCGCGCCTCCGCCTCGTCGCCGGTCATGCCGAAGTAGCCGCCGTGGTAGATCAGCGTCTCCCTGACCGACAGGAAGCGGTCGAGGTTGATGTCCTGCTCCGCGAGGCCCGTCCAGCTGCGCGCCTCCAGCGACTTCGCCGGCTCGCCGAAGATCAGCACCTCGCCCTCGGTCACGCGGATCAGGTTGCAGATCGCGCTGATCAGCGTCGTCTTGCCCGCGCCGTTGGGGCCGAGCAGGCCGAAGAAGGCGCCGTCGTGGACCTCGAGGTCGAAGCCCTCGACGGCGAGCGTGCCGTCGTCGTAGCGCTTGGTCAGGCCGCGCACCTGGAGTGCGGGCGGAGCGGGGTTACTCACTTACGAAACGTTACTGGCCCGTCAACGCGCGGCCATACTGGCGCTCGTAGTACTCGCGGTACTCGCCGGAGCGGATCGGCTCCCACCAATCGGTGTTGTCGCGGTACCAGGCGACGGTGCGGTCGAGGCCCTCGGCGAAGTGGACCTGCGCCTCCCAGCCGAGCGCGCGCACCTTGTCCGAGGCGAGCGAGTAGCGGCGGTCGTGGCCGGGGCGGTCGGTGACGTACTCCATCAGCGACTCGTCCTTGCCGGTCAGCGCGATGATCCGCTTGACGACGTCGATGTTCTCGCACTCGTCGGGACCGCCGACGTTGTAGGCCTCGCCGGGCGCGCCCCGCTCGAGCACGAGGTGGATCGCGCGGGCGAAGTCCTCGACGTAGAGCCAGTTGCGCACCTGGCGGCCGTCGCCGTAGACGGGCAGCGAGTCGCCGTGCAGCGCGTTGAGCGTCATCAGCGGGATCAGCTTCTCGGGGTACTGGCGCGGGCCGTAGTTGTTCGACCCGCGGCAGATCACCGCCTCGATGCCGTGGGTGTGGACGTGGGCGGTGACGAGCAGGTCGCCGGCGGCCTTGGTCGCGCTGTAGGGGGAGGACGGGTTGAGCGGCGAGCTCTCGGTGAACGAGCCGGAGTCGATCGACCCGTAGACCTCGTCGGTCGAGACCTGGAGGTAGCGGCCGACGCCGAGCTCGCGGGCGGCGGCGAGCAGCACGCTCGTGCCGATCACGTGCGTGGTGACGAATGGGTCCTGACCGGCGATCGAGCGGTCGACGTGCGACTCGGCGGCGAAGTTGACGACGGCGTCGGCGCCCTCCATCGCCTCGCGCACCTTCTCCGGGTCCTCGATCCCGCCCTGAACGAAGCGGTGGTCGACGCCCTCGAGGTTCTCGCGCCGGCCGGCGTAGGTCAGCTTGTCGAGGATCGTCAGCTCGTGGCCGGCGTCGGCCGCGATCCGGGCGTATGTCGATCCGATGAACCCGGCGGCGCCGGTGACGAGCAGTCTCATGGTCAGCGACCCTAGCGTTCGGCGAGGTAGCTGCGCAGTCCGTCGCGCCAGTCGGGCAGGTGGATCGGGCGCGGCCACTCGCTTGCCAGCACCGAGTAGGCGGGACGTGGGGCGGGGCGCGGGAACTCGTCCGTCGTCACCGGGGTGACCTCGCAGTCCACGCCGGCACGCGCGAAGATCTCGCGCGCGAATTCGTACCAGGAGCAGTGTCCATCGGCCGTCATGTGGTGAGTGCCGTAGTCCTCGGTGGCGGCGAGCCGCAGCAGGCCGTCGGCCAGGTGCGCGGTGTAGGTCGGCGAGCCGAACTGGTCGTGGACGACTTGCACCTCGCGGCGCACTGCGAGCCCGAGCATCGTGTCGACGAAGTTGCGCCCGCCGGCCCCGAACAGCCACGAGGTGCGGACGACGAAGCTGCGCGTGTTCGCCGCCGCGGCCTCGATCTCGCCGACCAGCTTCGTCCGGCCGTAGGCCGACAGCGGGTTGGTCGGGTCCGACTCGACATACGGCCGCTCAGCGGTCCCGTCGAAGACGTAGTCGGTCGACGGGAGCACCACGGCCGCGTCGACGCTCGCCGCCGCCGCTGCGACATTCCGCGCCGCGTCGGCGTTCAGCTTCAGCGCGTCCTGCTCGGCCGACTCCGCCCCGTCCACGTCCGTCCAGGCCGCGCAGTTGATCGCCACGTCCGGCCGCAGCTCCGCGAACAGTCCCTCCACCGCGCCGGCGTCGGTCACGTCGAGCGCCGCCCGGTCGAGCGCGATCGCCTCGTGACCGGACAGCTCGGCGACCCGCCGCACATCCTGGCCGAGCATCCCGGCCGCCCCTGTGATCAGCACCTTCACCGGGGGAGGGATATCAGTTGCGCTCGAAAGCGCGGCTGAGCTTGGCAAAGCGCTGCGCGCGAGGATCGTCGGATCCGACGATCCGGTCGAGCCAGCCCACGACCTCGTCGCGGTCGGCATCGAGCGCCCCGACCAGTATCTGCTCGATGTCGAGCCAGTCCTTCGGGCGGTTGAAGATCACCTTGCAGGTGAGTAGGTGCTCCGGCGCGAGAATGGGGATCGGCTCTCCGCCGAACTCTGCGCGGCGCGCGGCCTTTCGCATCGCGGCATGAAGCTCGTGGTAGGCGTAGAAGAGGTCTACCGGATTGGTGCCCCAGGCGAGCCGGCACTGTCCGTCTCGTTCGACCTGCTCGAAATCCTCGTTGCCGGTGACGCCGAGCTTGGCCAACACTGCGATCACCCCCACGTGCTGCGAGGCATCGAGAAAGATGTTGACGTCGACATCGATCGTCGCCCGCGGCTCGGCGTAGGACGCGAGCGCGATAGCTCCACCGAAGGCGTGGCTGATTCTCGCCTCGGCGAGGCCTTCGTGGATTGCGGCGACCTTCTCGGGGAGCGTGAGCTCGGTCATGCCGCGTGACCAAGGCGGGGGAAGGTCAAGTCCTCACCGATCCTGCGGTCATTCGGAAACCGGTCGGCAAGCAGGAGCAGGTCATAGAGGGCGGCGCCGCGCTCGGCCGGTGTCCGGGTCAACCACGCGGCGCTTGCACGGGCGTTGTGGGGAGTCTCGAAGGGGAGGATGTCGGTCGCCGCGTTTTTCTCGCGCGGTCGTGGCGCCTCGCCAAGCCGTGCTGGTGGACCCTCCTGAAGGGCGTCGATCAACAGGGCGCGCAGGATCGGATGCGGCTCGCGTCCGTCGGCCAGCTCGCGCAGCAGGTCGCCAGCCGCGCGGTCGGCCACGGCCAGATCCACCGGTGCGCCGGCTCGGTGAGCGGCATCGCGCACCTCCTCCTTGCCCAGAGGCCGCGTGGCACGTGCCTGGGCGTGCCGGATCACATCGTCCGACAAGGTCCGGAACGACGCAAGCGTGCGGCTACGCGGTCCGTCGGGTGTCGAAGCCGATTCCCTGATCTCCCAGGTTCCGTTCTTCCGAGCTGTTACGTAAGCCATAGTGGGCAGTATAACCACTATTGAGGGAATGGCCAGTCACGCATATATGCGGTCTAGTTCTCGGGGTCTCGCCGTGTGTGAAGGGGGCTGTCTAAGGTGAGCCCGGTGCGTCGAGGACTGATCGCCGGGGTCGTGGTGGCCTGTCTGGGGCTGCCGGGGGTCGCGGGGGCGCAGACGGTAGAGCCGTTGGCGGCGCAGTTGCAGCCGCCGTTGCCGGCGCCGGTGGTGGCGGGGGACTGGCCGGACCCGGACGTCTCGCTGATCGACGGGAGCTACTACGCGGTGGCGACCAGCGGCGGCTGGGCGCCGACGTTCCGGATCCTGCGCTCGACGGACCTGCGCTCGTGGTCGATCGGCGGGTCGGTCTTCCGGCGGGCGCCGGGCTGGACCAAGAGCTCGTTCTGGGCGCCCGAGCTGGCGGCGCTTCCGAGCGGCGGCTACGCGCTCTTCTACAGC
Source organism: Thermoleophilaceae bacterium (assembly GCA_035630455.1). Lineage (GTDB taxonomy): Bacteria > Actinomycetota > Thermoleophilia > Solirubrobacterales > Thermoleophilaceae > JAAYBF01. The sequence continues at coordinate 22,138 of DASQKP010000004.1, read as the reverse complement.
GCGATGCCGAAGCGGGCCTGGCGCACGCGGGCCGACGGGGCGACCGCGCTCGACCGCGGCAAGCGGGCCCGTCCCTGGTACTGCCTCGGCGTGGCGACTGCCACGTCGCCGCTCGGGCCGTGGCGCGATCTCGGCCGGCCGCTGCGCTGCACGCAGCGCGGGACGATCGACCCGACGCCGGTCGTCGACGGCGACGACCTCTATCTCGTCTACAAGGAGGACGGCAACGCCTTTCGCAAGCCGACGCCGATCCTGCTCCAGCGCCTGCGCGCCGACGGTCGCCGGCTGCTCGGCGCGCCGCGCGAGCTGCTGCGCAACCGGCCAGGCAGCTGGGAGCGCAACGTCGTCGAGGCGCCCTTCCTCGTGCAACGCGACGGCGGCTGGACGATGTTCTACTCGGGCGCCCTGTGCTGCTCGCGCGACTGCGCCTACGCCGTCGGAGTCGCCCGTGCGCCGACGCTCGCCGGCCCCTGGACGCGCTACTCCGGCAACCCGATCCTGCGCTCCGGCAACGGCTGGCGCTGCCCCGGCCACGTCTCGGTCGTCGCCGACCACGTCGCCTTCCACGCCTACCGCTCCGGGACGGGAATACTCGGCGGCCGGCAGCTGCACATCGCTCCCCTGACCTGGCGCGCCGACGGCTGGCCGGCGATCGGCGACGGCCGTCCGCTGCCACCGGCGGCTGGGGCGCTGCCGACCTCGTTCGACGACGCGTTCGCCGGGCCGGGCCTGGCGCCCGAGTGGGAGTGGCCGATCGATCCGACGCCGCGGGTGTCGGTCGGCGGGGGCCTGCGGCTGACGGCGGCCCGGAAGGCCGGTGTGGTGCTCGACGCCGGCACGATCGCGCGGCGGCTGGGGAGCGACCGCTACAGCGCGACGACGGTGGTCGATCGGGGATCGTTGAGCGGCGACGAGGTGGCCGGTATCGCCGTCGTCCGCGGGGGACCGTTCGCCATCCGCGGTCAGGCGCTGGGGATCGGGATCGACAAGGGCGGCTTGCGGGTCTGGGAGCGCAACGGCGGCTACGAGGATCTGCAGCGTGCCGGCAGGCCGGCCGGCGCCGTCACGTACCTGCGCATCGACGCTACGGGCCGTCGCTACCGCCTCTCCTTCAGCCACGACGGCCGCGTCTGGCAGACGGTCCACACATTCCGCCGCGGCCCCGTCGAGGAGACCGCCCGCGTCGCCCTCACCGCGGGCGGCCAGCGCGGCGCGAGCGCTCGCTTCACCCGTGCCACGCTCGTCGAGCGCTAGCCGCGTTCGTCCACTGTCGAATTTTCATCGCCTGGACGCCAAAATTCATCAGTGGTGAGTGGCAAGGCAGGTCGCAGCCGGACCGCTCAGGCGTGGATCGCGTGGTGCTCGGCGTTGTCCGCCGGTGCGGAGCGGGAGGCGCCGAGGGTGAGGGCGATGGCGCCGGATAGGAGGCCGGCGATGGCGGCGAAGAGGTAGGCGCGGTCGGCGGTGGCCAGTGTGTCGGCCAAGGTCTCGGGGTTCCCGACGATCGTGATCAGCAGGGCGGTGCCGAGCACGGCGCCGATCTGGCGGAAGGCGGCGTTGACTGCGCTGGCGGTGGCGAAGCGGTCGTCGGGGATGTCGCGGACGGCGGCCGAGCCGAGCGTCGGGAAGGCGAGGCCGATGCCGATCCCGGTGAGGGTGGCGCCGGGCAGCCAGACACCGACCCAGTCGGGCTCGGCGCCGGCGGAGCGCAGGACCATCACGCCGGCGGCGAAGAGGAGGGCGCCCGGAACGATCACGGCGCGGTGGCCGCAGCGGTCGGCGAGCTTTCCGGCCGGGCCGGCGGTGACGGTCGACCACGCCGGGCCGGGCAGGGTGGCGAGACCGGCCATCAGGACGCTGTAGCCCCAGACCGATGTCAGGAAGAGGACGTTGCCGAGGACGATCGAGAAGAAGGCGGCGGAGAACAGCAGCGTGCCGAGGTTGCCGATCCGGAACGCGCGGTCGGCGAACAGCTCGGGCTCGACGATCGGGCGCGGGTGGCGGGTGCTGCGCAAGACGACGCCCGCGAGCAGCAGCGCCGCGGCCGCGAAGCAGGCGAGCGTCGCCGGGGCGGTCCAGCCCCAGTCGTTGCCCTCGATGATCCCGAGCGTCAGGACCGCCAGGCAGGCGGCGAGCATCGCGGCGCCCGGCAGGTCGGGCAGCCGGCTGTCGCGCGGCGGGCGGGCGAGCAGCTTCCTGTGGCCGAACCAGACGATCGCCACGCCGAGCGGTAGGTTGACCAGGAAGACCAGCCGCCAGTCGCTCAGCTCGACCAGCGCGCCGCCGAGCGTCGGTCCGACGGCGGCCGCCGCCGCGGCGGCCGCGCCCCAGAGCCCGACGCCGGCCGCCCGCCGCTCGGGCGGAAAGCTGTCGAGCACGATTGCCAGCGACGCCGGGGCGATCAGCGCCGCGCCCATCCCCTGCAGCAGGCGGGCGCCGATCAGCGTCTCGAGCGAAGGCGCAAGCGCGCAGAGCAGGCTGGCGGCTGTGAAGCCGGCGACCCCAATCAGGAAGATCCGCTTGTGGCCGAAGCGGTCGGCGAGCCCGCCGGCAGGCACCAGCAGCGCCGCGATGACGACGAAGTAGCCGTCCAGCACCCATGACAGCGCGGCGCGGTCGGCGTCGGGGAACGACGCCGAGATGTCCGGGAAGGCGATGTTGACGATCGTCGTGTCGAGGAAGGCCAGGAAGGCTCCGGCGCAGGCGATCAGCACGACACTTCTATGTCCACGGTCATACATCTTGCGGCGAGGGTACACTATGACCGTGGACATAGCCAAACCCAAGTCCCGCGACGGCCGCGACCGCCTACTGGACGGCGCGGGGCGCCTGCTCGCGGAGCGGGGCTACGCGGCGATGGAGCTACGCGACGTCGCCGAGCGCGGCAAGGCCCCGCGCGGCTCGATCTACCATCACTTCCCGCGCGGCAAGGCGCAGCTCGCCGCCGAGGCGGCCGCCCTCGACGGCGTCCGCACCCGCGAGGTGCTGGAGAAGTCCTTGGCCAAGAACGGCGTCAAGGGGACCCTGCGCCTGTTCGCCGACTTCTTTCGCCGCCAGTCCGCCCGTCATCCTGAGCTGATCGGCTGTCCCGTCGCCGCCGCGGCGCTCGCCCATCCCGAGGATCCCGAGCTCGCCGCCGTCGCCACCGAGGCGTTCAAGTCCTGGGAGGAGCCGATCGCGGCGGCGCTCGAGCAGCAGGGCATCGCCGCCCAGGACGCGGCCGCCTTCGCCGCGCTCACCGTCTCGACGATCGAGGGCGCCCTGCTCCGCACCCGCGCCGCCGGCGATCACGCGCCGCTCGACCTGGCCGTGACCGGCCTCGAGACGGCGCTCGACGGACTCCTCTGCGCGAGCCAGCCCGGCCACGCGCTCGGGCCCGAGCGCTGCTAGAGGATCGAGATCTCGGCGTTGTCGCCGACGACGAAGCGGTAGGCGCGCGGAACGGCCGGCCCGCGCCCGATGTTCACGTTGCGGCCGATCAGGCTCGCCTCGACGCGCGAGTCGAGATCGCTGATCGTCGAGCCCTCCAGCACGATCGAGTGCTCGAGCTCGGCGTCGGCGATCGTCACGCCTTCGCCGATCGCCGTGTAGGGGCCGATGTAGGCGTCGGTGATCGTGGTGCGGGCGCCGATGATCGCCGGGCCGCGGACGGTCGCGCGCACCAGCCGGGCGCCCTTCTCGATGCAGACGCGTCCCTCGACCTGGCAGTCGACCAGCTCGCCCTCGTGGCGCTCCTCGATGTCGTCGAGGATCAGCCGGTTGGCCTCGAGCATGTCCTGCACCTGGCCGGTGTCCTTCCACCAGCCGTGGACGATGTGCGGGTCGACGCGGCGGCCGCCGTCGACGAGCCACTGGATCGCGTCGGTGATCTCGAGCTCGCCGCGCGGCGACGGCTCGATCGCCCGCGCCGCCTCGAAGATCGACGGCGTGAACATGTAGACGCCGACCAGCGCGAGGTCGCTCTGCGGGTTGGCCGGCTTCTCGACCAGCCGCGAGACGCTGCCGTCGGTCAGCTCCGCTACGCCGTAGTGCTGGGGGTCGGGAACCGGGGTCAGCAGGATCAGCGCGTCGGGCTGCTCGCTGGCGAAGGTCTGGGTCAGCTCGACGATGCCATTGCGCAGCAGGTTGTCGCCGAGGTACATCACGAACGGCGAGTCGCCGATGAACGGCTCGGCGGTCAGCACCGCGTGGGCGAGCCCGAGCGGCTCGTCCTGCTCGATGTAGGTGATCCGCACGCCGAAGCGCGAGCCGTCGCCCGCGACCGCCTGGATCTCGGCGCCGGTCTCCGGCGCGATGATGATCCCGACCTCCTCGATGCCCGCGGCGGCCATCGCCTCGATGCCGTAGAAGAGGACCGGCTTGTTCGCTACCGGCACCAGCTGCTTGGCGCTGGTGTGGGTGATCGGCCGCAGGCGCGTGCCCTTGCCGCCGGAGAGGATCAAGCCCTTCATGTTTCCCGGTTCTCCATCAGTAGACATTGCTCCCAAGTTTGGTGTGGTCCCAGGTGACGACCCGGGTCGGGACGAAGCGCAGGCCGACGCGTTTCTCAGCCTGTTTCAGAACCATCTCGCGCACCTCCGGCGCCAGCTCGCCGCCGGGTCCGTAGCGCTCGAACAGCGCCATCCCGTAGGGGACGACGGCCTCGGCCTCGTGCACGACCTCGACGTCGCACTCCATCATCACGCCGCGTAGGTCCTGGTACTGGACGCCGTCGTCGATCGAGATCGTCGCGCGCGAGTCGCGCTCGAGGTTCTTCGCCTTCTGCGAGGCGGCGTAGGTCCAGCCGCGCAGCACCGGCGCGGGACCAGCTGCGTCGCCCTCGACGACGTACCAGAGCGGAACCAGGTGCGGCCGGCCGTTCGGGCCGACAGTCGCGACCTGGACGATCCGCTGCTCGTCGAGGAAGGCGTGCAGCTCGCCGTCCGTCATCCGGATCTGATCGCGTCGCGACGCCACTGCTAGCGCTGGACTGCCCCGGCGAGCGAATCGGCGGCCGCCCGCACCGCCGCGCGCGCGTCCTCGGGCTCCAGCACGACGGCGTCGCCGGCCTCCTTGAGGATCTCGCGCGCCAGGTAGTCGTTGCCGCCGTAGGCGAGCTCGACGACGACCGCTCCGTCCTTGAGCTCCTGGACCACGCGTTTGTCCTCGCGCGCCCAGCGGGCGCGCTCGGGCGAGACCCAGACGCGTGCACGCGCCGACTTCGGCACCTCGCCGGTCGTCGGCCAGCTCTGCATCTCCGGCTCGACGCCGTCGCGGCGCTCGAACGCCTCGTCGAGCACGTCGGCGGAGCGGATGCGGTCGAGCCGGAACGAGCGCGTGTGGTCCTTCGCCGGCTCGAAGGCGTGGACGTACCAGCCCTCGGCGCCGTTGAGCAGCTGGTACGGCTCGATCGTCCGCTCGGTGAACTCGTTCTCGGCCTCCTTGTAGTGCTCGATCCGCAGCAGGCGGCGGCCGGTGATCGCGCCCGACACGACGCGCGCGATCTCGGAGTCGTCGCCCTTCGCCGAGGTGATCTGGAGGCCGTCGGCGGCCGGGTCGCGGCCGAGCGCGTCCACGATCTTGTCGCGCGCCGAGGCGAGCGATCCCTCCGGCAGATGCTCGCCGACGAGGTCGATCGCGGCGACCAGCGCCTTGGCCTCGAGCGGCAGCAGTCGCGCGGGGCGGGAGAAGTTGTCGCCGTAGGGCTCGGGGTCGACCTCGATCTGGTCGCCCTGGATCTCGGCGTAGAGCACGTAGGAGCCGCCGCCGAAGTTGACGACGTTGAGCACGTCGATGTCCTGGCGCAGCTCCTGCTCCGATATCTGCAGCCGCTCGCATAGCTCGCGCAGCTCGAGCTTGCTGTTCTCGCGGGCGGTGTCGATCAGGATGCCGGCGAGCGTGACCAGCCGCGCGAAGCGCTCCGGACGGATGTGGGCCTCGCGCTTGCCGCTGTCCTCGTCCTCGACGTCCTCCTGCGGGCGGCGCTTGGTCGCGGGCGCCAACTCCGGCATCGAGGTATGGCGCTCGGCGACCAGCCGCACGCGCTCCTGCGCCTGCTCGGCCAGCTCGGCCGGCTCGAGGATCCGCGCGCGCTCGCCGAGGCCGAGCACCCAGGCGATCAGCTGGCGCGAGTCGCCGTAGGGGGTCTCGAAGATCACGCCGCCGTCGACGTCCTCCTCGACGACCTGGCCGACCTCCGGCCCGATGTGGCGGCGGACCAGCCACTCGACGCGGTCCGACAGCCAGATCCGCGCGACGGCCTCGTTCTCGCTCAGCTGCCAGTCCGCGCGGTTGGCGTACTCGCGTGGGTCGAACTCCTCCGGGCGCTGGAAGTCGTGCTCGGCCTTCGACGCGTAGCCGACCTTGCCGCGGATCCGCGACAGCCGGAAGACGCGAATGTCGTCGCGCTCGTGCGAGTGGCCGACGAGGTAGAACTGGCCGCCCTGGAAGAGCAGGTGGTACGGGTCGACCTTGCGCCGCTCCTCCGAGTCGCGCCCGAGCGTGTAGTAGTCGAAGACGATCGTCTTGCGCCTGAAGATCGCTGTCTCGATCTTCGACAGCCGCTGCGACAGCTCGCGGCCGCCGGAGTCGGCCGTCATCGCCATGCGGACGGTCTGCTGGCCGGCGTCGGTCAGCGGCGACGGCTTGCCCCAAGAGAGCTGCTGCAGCGCCAGCCGCAGCGGCTCGGCGTAGGCGAACTCGCCGTCGAGCAACGTCAGCGCGGTCCGCAGGCCGCCGAGCTCGGTGTCGGAGAACTCGATCGCCGGCAGGTAGAAGTTCTCCGGCGGCAGCGTGTAGGTCTCGGCCTCGTAGGAGCCCTCGCTCGACTTCTCGACCTCGAGCTCGATGCCGAGCGACGCCAGCTCGGCGCGGTCGGCGTAGAAGCGCCGGTTGAACGCCTCGTCGCTGGTCATCTGCGCGTAGCCCTCGACGTCCTGACGGATCTCGAGCGCCGACACCGGCCGCCGCTCCGCCATCAGGAACGAGATCAGCGACAGCTGCCGGATGAGCTTCTCTGTGTCCTTCGCCATGAACGGCTGAGGATACGCTGGGCAGAGCGCCGGACGGGGCTGGGGACAGGCCGATGGCCTGACTCAGCCCGCTATTTGCGGAGGTCCGCAACTGCCGCGCTTCTCCCGTGTCCATGAGTACGGTGTCTTTGGTGCGGGTTCTCAGTACGAGCATGTCCGCCCTGGCGGTCCTGATAGTGGGGCTGGCCGGGGCCGGTACGGCGCAGGCCGGGTTCGTCCCTGCGCTGGGGTCGCCGTTCTCCTACTCGGCGCCGGTGGTCGCGCTGGCGGTCGCGGACGGTGACCGCAACGGCACCGTCGACGTCGTCGCTGGCGGTGGCGCCCTGACGCTGCGACGTGGCGTCGGCACCGGCTTCCTCGGCAATCCGATCGCAGTGGGAACGAGCGGGCCGGTCGAAGGAGTCGCGGCAGGCGACCTCGACGGCGACGGCTGGCTCGACTACGCGGCCATCGCGCCAGGCGCCGGCCCCGGCGACGGGCGACAACTGCTCCGCTTCCTGGCTGTCCCCGGCAACGGCTTTGCGGTGCAGCCGGCCGTCGACGTCGGTGAGGCGACCGCGCTCTCCGTCGCGAACGTCAACGACGACGGCCTGCCCGACATCGTGGTCGTCCGCGAGGACGACGCCGATCCCGGCCCCGGCGGCGAGCCCGGGGTCCAGGACGTGACGGTGCTGCTCGGCGGCCCGAACGACGAGAACGCCGAGCACCACTCGTCAGAGATCGACGCGCCGGCCGACGTCGATGTCGGGGACCTCGACGGCGACGGCCAGCCGGAGATCGTCGTCGCCGGCGACGAGGCGAGCGTGTCGGTGCTCCTCAACGAGGGTGGCGGCAGCTTCGCCGACGGTGACCTGACGCCCACGGGCGCGGCGGGCGTGTCGCGACGGATTGCGCTCGCCCAACTCGACGGTGACGGTCGGCTCGACCTGCTGGCCAGCGACAGCGGCGCGGCCGCGCTGCTCGTGCTGCGCGGCGACGGGACCGGCGGCCTCCCGCCGCTCGGCGCGCACCCCTCGGGCCTGCCGGGCGCCACCCTCTCGCTGGCCGCCGGGGACTTCAACGGGGATGGCGCGACCGACGCGGTCGCGGGCGGCGCCGGCGGCCGCTTCGCGGTGTTGCTCGGCAGCGGCGACGGCGGTCTGGCGCCGGCTCCCGGATCGCCGTTCTCGGCCTGGGTCGCGGCGGGCGATCCGATCCGCGACGTCGCCGCCGCCGACATGAATCGCGACGGCCAGCTCGACGTCGTGACCGCCAACGCCAACGGCTCGGTGTCGGTGCTGCTCAACGACGAGACCGGGCTGCTCGGCGCCACCCCGACAGGCGTCGACTTCGGCAGGATGCTCCCCGCGACGGGGCTGCGCACGCAGACGGTCACGCTCCGCGCCAACCGGGGCCGGCTGCGCATCACCCGGCTCGACCGCCAGGGCTCGAAGGTCTTCACGGTTCGCGACGGCGACTGCATCGGGCGAACGCTGCTGCTCGGCCAGGCTTGCACGCTGTCGGTGACGTTCAACGCGCCGCGCAGGGCGCGCCGTTACGAGGCGCTGCTGTCCGTCGACGCCAATGCGGCCGCGGTGGTCGTGCCGCTGACGGCGACGACACGGGCGCCGCTGGTGCGCGGCCTGCGGCTCGAGCGCAAGCGGGTCGCGCGCGGCCAACGGCTCGACCTGCGCTACGGACTCTCGGAGGGGGCGCTCACCAGGGTGCTGACCGAGCGGGCGCTGCCGGGCCGGAAGGTCGGCAGCCGTTGCGTCGCTCCGAAGCGCGGCAACCTCGAGCGCCGCCGCTGCACGATCTGGCAGCGGGTCGCCTCCGTCACCCGCCGCGACCTGGCCGGACGCCACCGGCTGCGCGTCGCCACGCGGGAGAGGGCGCGCGGGGTCGGGCGCAAGCGGCGGCCCGGCGCCAGCCACCCCGCCGGCGCCTACCGGCTCAGCATCAGCGCGCTCGATCGCTTCCGCAATCGCTCCGAGGAGCGGCGCGTCGCGTTCAAGGTCCTCCGCACGAGGGGATAGCTTTGTCTGCATGGGAGAAGCAGCACTGGTAGCCGGTGGGGCCGGGGCGCTCGGCAGCGCCGTCGTCGCCGAGCTGCGCGGACGCGGCTGGGACGTCACGGTCCTCGATCGCCACGAGCACGTTGCGGAGCCGGAGGCGCCACCGCCGGGCGAGGGCGGCACGCTGGGGGCGCTGCGCTACGTCCAGGCCGACCTGCTCGACCAGTCGTCGTCGGCGGCGGCCGTCGAGTCGGTCGACGGGCTGAAGGCGGTGGTCAACCTCGTCGGCGGCTTCGCGATGGGCCCTAAGGTCGGCGAGTCCGACCTCGACGAGTTCGAGTTCATGCTGCGGCTCAATCTCTTCCCAGCGTTCAACCTCGCGCGCGCCGCGATGCCGCGGCTCTCCGCCGCGGGCGGCGGCGCGTTCGTCTGCGTGTCGGCGCGCGCCGCGCTCGAGCCGTTCTCCGGCGCCGCCGGCTACATCACGGCGAAGGCGGGGATCCTCGCATTCATCCGCTCGCTCGACGCCGAGTACCGCTGCGACGGCGTGCGCACCAACGCGATCCTGCCGAGCGTCATCGACACGCCCGCCAACCGCGAGTCGATGCCTGACTCGGATTGGTCGAAGTGGGTGCCGCCCGAGCAGATCGCACGCGTGATCGCGGCGCTCTGCTCGGACGACTTCACGCCCACTTCGGGCGCGGCCGTACCGGTCTACGGACGCGCCTGAGTCACTGGACGGGCCTGGCTACTGGCCAGCCTTGTCGCAGGCGGCGAGGGCCTGCTCGCGGCCCGGCGTGCCCTCCGGGATGCTGTCGCCGGCGATCTTCTTGCAGACCTCGGCGGCCGCGTCCTTGATGTCCTCGGCGTTGCCCGATCCGGCCTTGTCGCAGATCTCCTGAAGCGAGTCCTTGGTGTCGTCGGACAGCTGCGACGCCTTCTCGATGTTGTCCTTGCACTGCTGGATCGCCTGCTCGGGCACGACCGCGCCGCCGTTGTCGGCGTCCGTGTCGGTGTCGTCGGTGACCGTCTCGGTCTCCGTATCGGTCACGACCTCGTCGTCAGTGACGACATCGGTGTCGGTCACCGTCTGGGCGGCGGTGTCGCCGCTGTCGCCCGAGTTCTCGTCATCGCCACAGCCGGCGACGACGAAGCCGAGCATCAGCAGGGCCGCCATCAGAGTGATCAGTCGCTTGGTCATGCATTCCTTCCATAGGTGGTCGCGCCGGAAGTTTGAGCTACCGGGCCGTGAGAAACATAGAGGGCATGGGAATCCTCAGCGATGACAAGCAGGCGGAGCGCGAGCAGCTGATCGAGATGCTGACCAAGGCGTACTGGATGGAGATCGAGACGGTCATGAGCTACACCGCGAACTCGATCAATCCCGACGGCGTGCGGGCGCGCGAGGTGATCGACAGCCTCGAGCAGGACATTCAGGAGGAGCTCGGGCACTCCCAGCTGTTCGGGAAGCGGATCAAGGAGCTGTACGGCAAGGTGCCGGGATCGCTCGACTTCAAGGCCGAGCAGTCGTTCCTCCAGCCGCCCGACGACAACATGGACATCGTCCACGTGATCAAAGGGGTGATCGAGGCCGAGAACGGCGGCATCGAGCACTACAACAAGATCATCGAGTTCGCCGACGAGCACGGCGATCCCGTCACCGCGGACATGGTCACCACGATCCTCGCCGACGAGGAGGGCCACAAGCGGTTGTTCGAGGGGTTCCTGCGCGAGTACGAGCGCGATTCCTGAACCGGCAGGCCATAGGCTCCCGCCCGTGAGGGTCGAGCGGCTGGTCGACGAGGTCGCGGCATGATCCGGAGCGCGGGGCTACTGCTCTACCGCCGCGGCGGCGACGGCGAGCTCGAGGTGATGCTGGGGCACATGGGCGGGCCGTTCTGGTCGCGCAAGGACGCCGGCGCCTGGTCGATCCCCAAAGGGCAGCGCGAGGACGGCGAGGACGCTCTCGACACCGCGCGCCGCGAGTTCGAGGAGGAGGTCGGCCAGCCCGCGCCCGACGGCGACGTCGTGGCGCTCGGCGAGGTCCGCCAGGGCGGCGGGCGCAAGATCGTCGAGGTCTGGGCGATCGAGGGCGACATGGACGTCAGCGCGATCGAGAGCACGAGCTTCGAGATGGAGTGGCCGCCGAAGTCCGGCACGCTGCGCGAGTTCCCCGAGTTCGACCGTGCCGAGTGGTTCGGCGTCGAGGCCGCGCGCGGCCGGATCGTCAAGGCACAGGCGGCGTTCCTCGACCGGTTGGTCGAGATTGCCGAGGGTCGCGGAGGGGTACCGTGAATCCATGGCCGATCAGTGGACGCCGTTCGATGAGGTAGACGAGCCGACTGAGGCGATCGTCGAGACCGACGATCTTGCGTCCACGACCAGCGACGCGCTCGGGATGTTCCTCGGCGAGCTGCGCAACTACCCGCTGCTGACCAAGGAGCAGGAGGTCGAGCTGGCGCAGCGGATCGAGAAGGGGGACCTGCCCGCCAAGGAGCGGCTGGTCAACTCGAACCTGCGCCTCGTGGTGTCGCTCGCGAAGCGCTACCAGGGCCAGGAGCTGCCGCTGCTCGACCTGATCCAGGAGGGCGTGCTCGGGCTGATCCGCGCGAGCGAGAAGTTCGATTGGCGGCGCGGCTACAAGTTCTCCACCTACGCGACGTTCTGGATCCGCCAGGCGATCCAGCGCGGCCTCGGCAACCAGGCGCGAACGATCCGGTTGCCGATCCACATCGGTCAGCGCGAGCGCAAGATCGCCCTCTTCGAACGCCAGTTCCTCGCCCGCGAGGGCCGTCCGCCGACCGACGAGGAGACCGCCGCGGGCAGCGACCTGACGGTCGACGAGATCGAGGAGGTGCGCACGGTGACGCGCACGATCACCAGCCTCGAGCGCCAGGTCGGCGAGGAGGGCCAGACCGAGTTCGGCGACCTGCTGCCCTCCGACCGGCCGCCGCCCGAGGAGGAAGTCGAGATCGCGCTGACCGAGCAGAGCCTGCGGCGCGCCGTCGCCGAGCTGCCCGAGAACGAGCGCCAGGTGCTGCGGCTGCGCTACGGCATCGACGGCGCCGAGCCGGTCCCGCTGCGTGAGGCGGGCCGCCGTCTGGGTGTTTCCTCGGAGAGCGTGCGCAACCTGGAGAAGGCGGCGCTGCGCCATCTCGCCGAGAACCGCGAGGTCGCGGCGCTCGGCGTCGAGGCGGCCTGATCGAGCGCGGCCGCCGGCGGCTGGGTCGCCGACGGCCGTTTTTGCTCGCTAGTGCCTGCTCGGCATGAAGTGCAGTGCGCCACCTCCGCCGGCGATCAGCGCCATCCCGGTCAGGACCAGGCTGGCGATCGCCAGTCCGGTGAGCGGGAGGGTGCCGGCGGCATCTCCGGCCACGTCGCCCACCGCGATCGGCAACAGCTCGCCGCCGTCCGGGAGCGTGCCACCGTCGGCGTTCCCGGGCTCGACCTCGCCGACCGGATCGGGCGTCGGCGGGCCGTCGCCCTCCGGGGTCGTGGCGTCCGCCGGACCGCCGCCGATGGCCGGTGCAGTGCCGCCGGCCGTGCCGTCCCCGCCCGTCGGCGTGTCGCTGCTCGGCGTCGCGTCGGCCGTTGTCGCGGTCACGCCGTCGTTGCCCTCGCTCAGCACGCGGATCGGCGCCGACACGTCGGCCGGCTCGATCTGTGCGCTGCCGCTGGAGTCGCTGGCGGTCTGCTCCGCACCGCCGCCGCCCGCCGGCTGGCTCGCCTCGCCACCGCCGTTGTCTCCGTCGCTGAGGACCCGGAGCGGCGCGTCGACCTCCGCCGGGCCCGCCTGGGCGGCGCCCGTCGAGTCGGTCGCGTCCTGCGACGCCGGTGCCGGTGAGCCGCCGTCGTCAGCTGCGTTTTCGCCGTCGCTGAGGACCCTGACCGGGACGTCGGCCTGGACGGCCCCGACCTGGGCGGCTCCGATGGAGTCCCCAATCTGTTGCCCGGGGTCACCCGTCTGGGCGGCCGCGGGCGCTGCGTTGAGCGCCAGTGCGAGCACGCTCGCACCCAGCGCGATCCAGCTGCGTCTCATGGTGTGCTCCTTCCAATCGATCGAACTGCTCGCCGGTCGCGGATAGCCCCGCTCACCGGCGTAGACGTGCTCCGGCCGGTTAGCCGGGCCGCTCGATCGGGACGAGGAACGCCACCGCCCCCCAGCGGGACGGCGACATGTGGAGCAGTCGTGTGGAGATGCGTGGGACGAGCATCAGTAGCCCGGCCAGCAAGCCGAGCGCCAGCAGCGCGATGCCCGCCGGACCGCCGAGCAGGCTGTCGCCACCGCCGATCCCGAACGGCGGCTGTCCGACGTCGAGGCCGCCGTCATCTCCCGCGGCGGACGTCGAGGACGCGGCCGAGCGTGCCTGCTCGGCGCCGGCGGCGTGGAAGGTCAGGGGTGTCGAGAGCGCCGTCGCGCCATTCGCCGTGCCTTGATCGGTTGGGGCGTCCTGCGCCCCGCCCGATCGGCTGCTGGCCTGGCGGTCGATTCCACCCACCTCGCGTCCCCCGGCGGTCGGCTGGCGCGGGGCGGAAGCGGTCGGGGCGCTTGGGCTCAGCCGCTCCGTGACGGCTGCCGCCGTGGGTCCGCCTTGCGGCGCCGCGCGATCGACGGAGGCAGTGACGGCTTGCACCGTCGACCGGATCGGCCGCGCGCCCGTCACGGCTCTGACCGTCGGCTCGACCGAGGCCGCCGACCGCTCGACGGTCTCGCGAACGGCGGGCACGGCGTCGCTGGCGCGATCGACCGTCTGGCCGGCCGGGGCGGTCAACTCCGCCGCGCGCTGCGTGACGTCCTCGAGCGGTCCGGCGGCCGCCGACGCGGGCATTGCCGAGAGGCCGGCGACGATCGCCAGGACGGCTGAGAGCGACACCTTCATCCCTCTCTGCTCCCCGGCTCGCGAGCACAAGCTCGCCGGCGCGCGCAACTGCCGTGGCAACCCGCCTGGAGTCAGTGCAAAGCCACAGGTGCGGGCGCCGGCTCGACGGGCTTGCGGCTGCGCCACCACTCGCGGACCAGGATCTGGATGGTGGCGGCGGCGGGAATGGCGAGCAGGGCGCCGAGGACGCCGAGCAGGGTGGCGCCGGCCATCACGGAGAGGATGACCAGGGCGGGGCTCATGTCGACCGCCCTGCGGTAGACCAGCGGGCCGAGGACGTGGGTCTCGGTCTGCTGGTAGAGGACCCAGAAGACCGCCCAGACGATCACGATCTCGACGCCCTGGAAGGCGGCGACGATGCCGATCACGAGGGCGCCGATCGACGAGCCGACGAGCGGCAGGATCGCGAAGAAGGCCATCTGAACGGCGAGCGGGACGGCGTAGGGGATGCCGAGCACGGTCATCACCACGAAGGAGACGACCCCCGCGAGCGCCGCGACCGCGAACACCCCGGCGACGTAGCCGCCGACGGCGCTCGACGTCTCGCGGGCGATCCGGCGTGCCGCCACCTGGTCCGGCGCGACCTCGCGGTAGACGAAGCCGAGCAGCCGCGGCGCGTCGAGCAGCAGCAGGAAGGCGATCGCCAGGATCGCGATCAGCTCGACGACCCGCTCGATCGCTGTCACCGTGACGGTCTCGAGCTCGGTCAGCGCGCCGCCGACGAGCGACGGCAGGTGCTTCGCCTGGCTCTCGACCTGGGCGACGACGCCGTACTCCTCGTCCCAGCGCTCGATCAGCCCGGAGTCCTGGAGCTGGCGCACGTAGCCGGGCACGGCGTGCAGGAAGGCGGTGAACTCCTGGATCAGCGGCGGCAGGAGCAGCAGCCCGACCAGCACCAGCCCGCCGGCGAGCAGCGCGTAGACCACGAGGATCGCCGCCGCGCGCGGCATCCGGGCACGCTCCTGGAGGAAGTTGACCGGCGCACTCAGTGCCACCGCGAGGAAGACCGCGAGGATCGCCAGCAGCAGCACGTCGCGCAGCAGCCAGCAGACATAGATCAGGCCGACGATCCCGGCCACGGTCAGCACCGTGCGGGCCGTCTGGCTGACGGTGATCTGCCGTCGCGTCCCCGCGCCGTCTGCTGGTGCGGCCATCCAGAGCTAGTACGCCGGGCGTTCCGGCTTCCCTGCCGAGGGATTCCGGATAACCCTCCTATTTCTCCATGCCGGCGCCGCGCCTTGCTAGCTTCGGCGACGGCCGTTTCCTCCCCGACTCGCTGAGGTCACTCGAATGTCCCTTCTGCTCGCGCGCCTGGCGCGCTCGATCACCCACCACTGGAAGCGCAGCGCCCTTGCTGCGGTAGTGGTCATCGTCCTGCTTGGCGCCGCGGCTGGCGCCGGCGGTCAGGCCGCCGACGACTTCAACGTGCCCGGGACCGAGTCCCAGCAGGCGCTCGACCTCTTCCGCGAGCACAGCCCGGCGTTCGCCGGCGCGGACTCGACGGTCGTCTTCAGCGTCGAGAGCGGCAAGCTCGAGGATCCCGAGCGCCGCGCGGCGATCGACGGGGCGGTCGCCAAGGTTCGCGAGCTTCCGGGCGTCGAGCAGTTCGGCGACCCCTTCGCCAAGGGCGCCGCGATGTCCGACGACGGCCGGATCGCCGCCGTGGACGTCCGCTACGAGGTGGAGCCCGACGACATCGAGCGCGAGGACGGCGAGGCGCTCGAGGAGGCGGCGCGCACGGCTGAGGCCGGCGGTGTCGACGTCTCGATGCGCGGCATCGTCGTCGACGTCGCGGCCGAGCAGGAGGCGCCGGTCGGCGAGCTGATCGGCGTCGCGATCGCGATCGTGCTGCTGACGCTGCTGTTCCGTTCGCTCGCCGCGATGTTCGCGACGATCGTCGGCGCGCTGATCGGCGTGATGACGGGTCAGATGTTGCTAGCCGCGCTCGCGAAGCCGCTCGGGATGCCGGAGTTCGCGCCGGTGATCGCGATGATGCTCGGCCTCGGCGCCGGCATCGACTACGCGCTGCTGATCATCGGCCGCTACCGGGAGCAGGTCGCCGCGGGCGACAGCACGCGCGACGCGTCGGCCAAGGCGGCCGCGACCTCGGGGGCCTCGGTCGTCGCCGCCGGTCTGATCGTGATGGTCGCGATCGCCGGCCTGTTGGTCGTCGGCATCCCGTTCATCGGCAAGCTCGGGATCGCCGCGGCGCTCGCCGTCGGCGCGGTGGTCATCTCGGCGCTCACGATCCTGCCGATCATGATCGGGGCGCTCGCGCGTTGGCTGAAGCCGAAGAAGCCGGAGCACGTGCTGCCTTCGCGCTCCTTCGCGCGCTGGGGCGAGATCGTCACCGCGCGGCCCTGGCTCGCGATCGGCGCTGCGGTCGCGCTGCTGCTGGTCCTCGCCTTCCCGGTCACGCAGCTGCGTCTCGGCCAGCCCGACGACGGCAACCAGATCGCGGGGAAGACTCAGCGGGTCGCCTACGACCTGCAGAGCGAGGCCTTCGGGCCCGGCTCGAACGGACCGTTCCTGCTCGCCGTCGACACGCCGAAGGGCGACGACGGCGCCAAGGCCCAGCTCGAGCAGCTCGAGGCCGCGGTGCGCGAGACGCAGGGCGTGAGCTCGGTCGCACCGGCCGCGCTCAGCGACGACGGCGAGATGGCGACGATCTTCGCGATCCCGACGACGGCGCCGCAGGACGCGGCGACCAGCGACCTGCTCGAGCGGCTGCGCGACGAGACGATCCCGGCGGCGACCGCCGGCACCCCGCTGAAGGTCTACGTCGGCGGCAACACCGCGACGTTCGAGGATCTGTCGGACAAGGTCGCCTCACGGCTGCCGCTGTTCATCGCGGTCGTGATCGGCCTGTCGGTGCTGCTGCTGATCGCGGCGTTCCGCTCGATCTGGGTTCCGCTCGCCTCGGCGGTCATGAACCTCCTGTCGATCGGCGCCGCCTACGGGGTGGTGACGGCCGTCTTCCAAGAGGGGATTGGCGCCAGCCTGCTCGGGGTCGACAGCGGCATCCCGATCGTCTCGTTCATCCCGGTGATGATGTTCGCGATCCTCTTCGGGTTGAGCATGGACTACAACGTCTTCCTGCTCTCGCGGATCCACGAGGCCTACAACGAGGGCGACGCGCCGCGCGCGAGCGTGGTCCACGGCATGGGGCGAATCGGCAAGGTGATCCTGTTCGCCGGGCTGATCATGTCCGCGGTCTTCCTCGCGTTCGTCAGCGCGCCGGACGTGATCGGCAAGATGTTCGGCCTCGGCCTCGGCCTGGCGATCCTGATCGACGTGCTGGTCGTGCGGCTGGTGATCGCGCCCGCGGTCGTCACGCTGCTCGGCGACAAGGCCTGGTGGCTGCCGGGCTGGCTCGATCGGATCCTGCCGAACGTGTCGCTCGAGGGCCATCTAGTGCAGGGTCTCGACGGCAAGGATCACGAGCAGGAGAAGCAGGGAGTGCCCGCGTGAGAAGGTAGGTCGATGGAGATCACCTACATCGGCGGCCCGACCGCGCTGATCGAGATCGGCGGGTTGCGGCTGCTGACCGACCCCGTCTTCGACCCGCCCGGAGGCAAGTACAGCTTCGGGCTGGGGACGGGGTCGGAGAAGCTCGACGCCCCGGCGCTCACGGTCGGCGAGCTCGGGCGGATCGACGCGGTGCTGCTCAGCCACGACCACCACGCCGACAACCTCGACCCGGCGGGGCGGGCACTGCTGCCGTCGGCGGGCACTGTGGTGACGACGACCTCGGGCGCCGGCCGGCTGCGCGGCAACGCGCTCGGCCTCGACCCGTGGGCCGCGACTACGCTCCAGGCGCCGGGCAGCCCGGCGGTCAAGGTGACCGCGACGCCCGCCCGCCACGGTCCGCCGCTCAGCCACCCGCTGGTCGGCGACGTGATCGGCTTCGTGCTCGAGTGGGAGGGCCAGCGCGACGGCGCCCTCTGGATCTCTGGCGACACCGTCTACTACCGCGGCGTCACCGAGGTCGGCGAGCGCTTCGACGTCGGCACCGGCCTGATCCACCTCGGCGGCGTCCGCTTTCCGATCTCCGGCCCCGCCCGCTACACGATGAACGCCAAGGAGGCCGCTCGCGTCGCCAGCGAGTTCGGCCTGAAGACCCTGCTCCCGATCCACTACGAGGGCTGGAAGCACTTCCGCGAGGACCGCGCCGCCGCCGAGCGGGAGTTCGCTTCCTCCGGCGTCGCGGACCGCGTGCGCTGGCTCCCGGCTGGCGTCGCGGAGACGGTCGAGGTCTAGCGCTGCCTGAGCAGGTCGACGACCTCGTCGTCGGAGGTCTGGGTGAAGTCGTCGTACCAGGCGCCGACGCCGCCGAAGCGGGGTGGGGTGGTCAGGCAGATGAGCTCGCCGAGCTGCTCGCGGAGGGGGCCGACCGCGGAGGCGGGGCAGACCGGGACGGCTGTGACGACCCGAGTCGCGCCGCGCTCGCGGAGCATCCCGGCGGCGGCGACCGCCGTGACGCCGGTCGCGATGCCGTCGTCGACGAGGACCGTCTCGCGGTCGCGGACGTCCACCGCCGGCCGGTCGCCGCGGTAGAGCGCTCGGCGGCGATCGAGCTCGACCGACTCGCGGGCGACGATCGCCTCGACCTCCGCGCGCCTGATGCCGAGTGCTGCGATCGTGTCGCGGTCGACGACGACCGTGCCGTCCTCGGCGAGCGCGCCGACGCCCAGCTCCGGCCGGCCGGGCGCCCCGAGCTTGCGGACGAGCGCGATGTCGAGCGGCGCGTCGAGCGCACGCGCTACCTCGTAGGCGACAGGCACGCCGCCGCGCGGCAGGGCGACGACGACCGGCGCGTCGAGCTCGACCTCCAGCAGCCGCGCGGCCAGGGACCGCCCCGCGGCGCGACGGTCGACGAAGCGCTCGGAGGGGAAGGACGGTGGCGCCACACAAGCCGTATTCCCGATTCGCGAGAGAATCTCCGCGCCGTGTCGATTTCGCGCCTGCCCGTTCGTCGTGTGGGTAGAAGGCAACCGACCGCAAGGAGCCGTGCGATGCGATTCATGATGCTGATGCTGCCGGGGGGCGAGCTGCAGGAGACGGGCGATTGGGGACCGCCGCCGGCCGAGGCGGTCGGTGAGATGACGAAGTACAACGAGGAGCTGACGAATGCCGGCGTGCTGCTGGCGCTCGACGGCTTGCAGCCGCCCTCGAAGGGCGCGCGCGTCTCGTTCGCCGGTGGTACCAAGAAGGTCACCGACGGCCCGTTCGCCGAGGCGAAGGAGATCGTCGGCGGCTACTGGCTGATCGACGTCAAGTCGAAGGACGAGGCGGTCGAGTGGGCGTCGCGCTGCCCGGGCGGCGAGGGTGACGTGGTCGAGGTTCGCCAGGTCTTCGAGATGTCGGACTTCCCCGAGGACGTGCAGGCTGCGGCCGAGCTGTCCGAGGAGCCGCCCGAGCAGACGCAGGCGCGCTAGCGGCGATGGCCAGCGACGCAGTTGGCGGCTCGATCGACGCGGTCTGGCGGATCGAGTCGCCCCGGTTGATCGCCGGCCTCGCGCGACTCACCGGCGACGTCGGCGTCGCCGAGGACCTCGCTCAGGACGCCCTCGTGGCGGCGCTCGAGAAGTGGCCCCAGTCAGGCGTCCCGGACAATCCGGGCGCCTGGCTGATGGCCACCGCCAAGCATCGCGCGATCGACCTGTTTCGGCGCAACGAGCGGCTGGCGCGCAAGCAGGAGGAGTTGGCCCACGACGTCGGTCTGGCGCTGGCGATGGACGGCGCCGACCTCGACGCGGCGCTCGACGACGAGATCGGCGACGACCTGCTGGCGCTGATCTTCACCTGCTGCCATCCGGTGCTGTCGACCGACTCCCGCGTGACGCTGACGCTGCGAATGCTCGGCGGCCTGACCACGGAGGAGATCGCGCGCTCGTTCCTGACCGCCGAGCCGACGATCGCCCAGCGGATCGTGCGCGCAAAGCGGACGCTCGGCGCGACCCGGGTGCCGTTCGAGGTGCCGAGTGGGGAGGAGTTGGCCGAACGGCTGCCGTCGGTGCTCGGGGTCGTCTACCTGATCTTCAACGAGGGCTATGCCGCGACCGCCGGCGACGACTGGATGCGTCCCGGGCTGACCGACGAGGCACTGCGGCTCGGCCGCATCCTGGCCGCGCTGGCGCCGGACGAGCCGGAGGTCCACGGGTTGTTGGCACTGATGGAGATCCAGGCTTCGCGTATGCGCGCCCGCACCGACGCCGTCGGTAATCCGGTCCTGCTGCTCGACCAGGACCGCTCGCGCTGGGATCCCCTGCTGATCCGCCGCGGGCTCGCCGAGCTCGACCGTGCCCAGCAGCTCGGCGGCGGTCTCGGCCCCTATGCGCTGCAGGCCGCGATCGCCGCCTGCCACGCGCGAGCGCGCGTCGCGGACGACACCGACTGGGCGACGATCGCGGCGCTCTACGACGCGCTCGCCCAACTCTCCCCGTCGCCGGTCGTCGAGCTGAATCGCGCTGTCGCGGTGTCGATGGCGTTCGGGCCGGCGGCCGGCCTCGAACTCGTCGATCAGCTGGTCGGCGAGCCTTCGCTCGAGCGCTACCACCTGCTGCCGAGCGTCTGCGGCGATCTGCTCGCCAAGCTCGGACGCCACGACGAGGCGCGCGCGGAGTTCGAGCGCGCCGCCTCGCTGACCCAGAACGCCCGCGAGCGCGCGCTGCTGCTCGAACGCGCGGCGGTGAGTGGAGGGTCCGGCTAGCCCGAGCCGGAGAGGGTGGCGGCGCCGCCGAGTGCGACGACGAGCAGTCCGATCGTCGCGCGCCGCAGACGCAGTGGGGTCAGCCAGGTCCAGCCGCGGGTGGCTAGCCAGGCGCGGATTCCGGTTGCTCCGGCGGCGGCTGTCGCGGCGGCTGCCATGCACTGGGCGCACACGGAGCTGATCGTAGCTCGCCGCGATCGGGCTGCCGACTGAAGGATCTTAGGGTCCATGGCCCCAACGATCCTTCGCTCAACGTTGATCGGGCGCCCTTGGGCGACGTCGACCGCGCTGATCACCATCGCCGCGCACACAACGGCAAGCCCGCGCCAGCGCGTGGCGGGATCCCAGCCGCGCTCGTCGCCTCGCCGCATTGCGGGCATCATCGAGCCGCCGCCGGCCAGATGTCGCTAACTTACGAATAGTGAGCGTCCCCTTCTCGGTCCTCGACCTGGCCCCGGTCCGCTCCGGCGAGAACGCGTCCGAGGCGCTCGCCGGCGTGACCGAGGTCGCCCGACGCGCCGACGTGCTCGGCTTCCGCCGCTTCTGGGTCGCCGAGCACCACAACATTCCCGCCGTCGCCTCGACCGCCCCGGAGGTGCTGATCGCCCACATCGCCGCCAACACCGAGCGGATCCGCGTCGGCTCGGGCGGCGTGATGCTGCCCAACCACGCGCCGCTCGCGGTCGCCGAGCGGTTCGGGATGCTCGAGGCGCTGCACCCGAACCGGATCGACCTCGGACTCGGCCGCGCGCCCGGCACGGACATGCGCACCGCGCTGGCGCTGCGCAGCACCTCGCCGGAGGACTTTCCCGACCAGCTCGCCCAGCTGCGCGGCCACCTCGGCGACGGCCACGCGGGGATGCGCGCGGTCAGCGGCGAGCACACCGTGCCGGAGATCTGGATGCTCGGCTCGACCGACGGCGGTGCGCGGATCGCCGCCGCGCTCGGCCTGCCGTTCGTCTTCGCCCACCACTTCCACCCGCACTTCACCGAGCCGGCGCTCGAGCTCTACCGCGCGCTCTTCGAGCCGTCAGAGCTCCTGTCGGCGCCGCGCGTGATCGTCGCAGCGGGGGTCGTCGTCGGCGAGGACGACGACGACGCGCTGCGCCGTGCGCTGCCCGGTGGCGTCTCGATGCTGCGCCTGCGCCAGGGCCGGCCCGCGCCGATTCCCAGCGTCGAGGACGCCGAGGCGCTTGTCCGGCAGCTGGGGGAGCGCGAGCTCGCGGTGGTCCAGGACGCGATCGGCCGCGCCGTCATCGGCGGACTCCAGACCGTCCATCGCGCGCTGCTGGAGCTCGTCGAGCGCACGGGCCCCGACGAGCTCATGCTCGTCTCACAGGTCGTCGACGCCGATCAGCGCATCGCGGGGATCGAGCGGATCGCGCAGGCGTGGGAGCTCTCGCCGCAGGTGAGCGCACCGGCGGCCGGGTAGCTCAGTACCGGGGGCGATCCTCGGGGGCGACGGGCCGGCCCTGCTCGTCGTAGTAGGCCGCGCCGTCATCGTCGGTGACGGGCCGGCGGTCCTCGTACGCCGCCGGCTCA
>DASQKP010000003.1:0-71164 GCA_035630455.1 Thermoleophilaceae bacterium | reverse complement strand
CGGGATCCAGATAGCCGCAGAGCACGTCGCGCAGCAGTGCGCGCAGGTGCCGCTCGGTCTCCTCCACGAGCGTTCGCGGCGAGTCGGAGCCGATCGCACTCAGGTAGTCGTCGTGCAGTCCGTCGCCCATGACGAAGCGCTCGAGCGCCTGCGCCAGCTCCATCTGCCGCTGCACGCGCTTGCGCTCGCCGTCCTCGGCGCAGAGCACCGCGACACGCAGGGCGAGGCTCGAGCGGGCGTCTTCGGCGGTGGTGTTGAGCAGCGCACGCAGCGCCAGCAGGTAGTCGGACAGGGCCTCTGCCTCGAGTCGGCGGCCACAGCCCATCTCGAAGCGCGACAGCGCCCAGGCGACCGAGCCCGCCGGGCGGGTGCGGTCGATCGCGGCGAGGAACTCGCGCAGGTCGGCGTCCTCGCCCTCGGCAAGCACCCACGGCGCGCCGCGCGTGACACCGGTCGGCTCGATCTCGAACGGCTGCCAGACGCCCTCCCCACTGCGTCGCCAGCCGACGGCGGACAGCGCGACGCCGCCGGACTTCCAAAGCCTCAGACCGGTCACGAGGCGGCTGAAGCGCTCGCGCGCCTCGCTGAGCGGCGGGTCGGCGTCGGGACTGACCTCGCGCGTCAGCGCGACCAGGGTGTTCGGCTCGCGGCGATCGTCGCCGACCCCGCCGGCCGAGTCGCTCCAGAGCGCGTCGTCCGGGGCGTCGGTCGTGCCGCCGCTCACGAGCGCCAGGCCGCCGCCGAGGTCGACCCTGTCGCAGTCGAGGATCAGCCCGTGCACGGGCGCGAGCACCGTCGCGGACTGGCTGCGCTCGTAGAGCGTCCGCTCGACCTCCGAGTAGACGCGCTCGAAACGCTCCTCGGGAAACGACAGGTCGGTCGCGTCCTCGTAGAGCCGCTCGAGCATCGCCCGCAGCGCCGGCTCGGCCTCCGCGCCGCGCAACCCGTTGATCCGCAAATAGGCGGCCGCGCCGGTCCCGAGCGCGTCGCGGGCACGAGCGCAGCTCGGCAGGCCACGCAAGCGCGGCCAGCGGTCGGCGACGAACTTCCCCGTCAGCGGGCGGTAGTGGTAGAGCGTCGGTCCGCCACGGCGCGACCCCTCGTCGAGGTCGAACTCGATCTCCGCTCCACGCTCCTGATCCTCGCTCAGCAGTGCCGCCGTCTCGAGCGCGAAGGCCCTCAGCGCGTCATGAAGCTCTCGATTCCGCATCCCTCGCCCATTCCGCAAACGGGCGCGGAACCCTGCAAGGTCCCGAAGAGCTAAGCGGCGACGGTCGCGGTCGACTCGGGCCGCGCCGTGTCGCCGCAGGCGGCGCCGAGCCACTCGCGGCCATAGCGGCGCATGTCCTCGATCAGCGGCAGCAGCGCCTGGCCCTTGTCGGTCAGCGAGTACTCGACGCGCGGCGGGACCTCGGGGAAGGTGTGGCGCGCGACGATGCCCTCGTCCTCGAGAGCACGCAGGCGCAGCGAGAGCGTACGCGGCGAGATCCCTGCAAGCGACCGCTCCAGCTCGCAGAAGCGTGACCGGCCATCGGCCAAATCGCGGATCACCAGCAGCGTCCACTTGCCGCAGATGATGTCGGCGGTGGCACAGACGGGACAGGTGGGATCGGAGGAGGAAGCCACGTCAAAGCCCAGCTTAGCGCAAAGCTTCACGAACTGAAGTGTTGAAGAATCCCGCTAAGTGCACCGTTTCTTGGCCAACTGGGATAGCCTCGCCGCGATGAGGGTTCGGCTCATGACGATCGCGCTGCTACTTGCGGTGACAGTTGCCCCCGCGACGGCGAGCGCAGCCGAGCCCGTCATGAAACTCGCCGACGTTCGCCCCGGCATGGAGTGCACCGCGCTGTCGGTCATCCGCGGCACGGCGCCATCGGAGTTTCGGATTTCTGTGATCGATGTGCTGCGCGGCGATCCCGAGGCGGTCGGGGCACGCATCCTCTTCCGCGCCTCTGGACCCGCCGTCGACGCCACCGGTATCGGTCCCGGATTCTCCGGCTCGCCGATCTACTGCCCGGACGGCGCCGGCGTCAGCCGCGTCGCCGGTGCGATCTCGGAGGGCATCGGCCAGTACGGCAACCACGTGGCATTGGCGACGCCGATCGAGGAGGTGCTCGGCGTCCGTCCCGTTGCGGCTCCGAAGGCGCGCAAGGCGACGGCCCTGCTGCGCTCCGCACGCCCGCTCGCGAGCCCGCTCACCGTCTCCGGGCTTTCCGCCACCATGCGTCGAGCGGTATCCGCCGCCGCGAGCCGGACCAACCGGCCGCTGCTCGCCGCCCCCGCCTCCCCCTCGGCCTTCTACCCGCCCTACGCCCCGACGCCAGGCACGTCGATCGCCGCCGGCTTCTCGACCGGTGACATCGCGCTCGCCGCGATCGGCACCGTCACCTACCGCGACGGCGACAAGCTGTGGGCTTTCGGCCATCCGCTCGAGGCCGCCGGCCGCCGCTCGCTGCCGTTCCTGGACGCCTACGTCTATTCGGTGATCGACAACCCGGTCGCCTTCGACGAGTACACGACGACCTACAAGCTGGCGACCGCCGGCCGGCCGGTCGGCACGCTGACGAGCGATGGCCTGGGCGCCATTGCCGGCCGCGTAGGGGCGCTGCCGGCGATGATTCCGCTGACCGTCCAGGCCCGCAACGAGGCCAATGGCCGGACGCGGACCCTGCGAGTCGACGTGGCCGACGAGCGCGACCTCGACCTGGGATCCGGCCTCGACGAGGTCGGCTCGCTCGCAGCCGGCGAGGCGATGGCCACGGTCCTGGGCGCCGCCCCAGGGCAGTTCATGACCTCGATGTGCGTGCGGATCGACGTCCGCCAACGGCGCAAGCCGATTCGCTTCTGCCAGCAGTACTTCGACGGCTACGGTCCGCTCGACGACCTCTCGAGCGCCTTCGGGCTGATCGACGACTACGAGTTCGGCCCGTTGGGCATCCGCTACATCTCGGTGCGGATGCGCCTCCGTCCGACGGTCCGCGAGGCGTTCATCGTCGGAGCGGACGCGCCGCGGCGGGTGCGACGCGGCGAGCGCGTCCGCGTCGAGCTGAAGCTTCAGCGCAGCCGTGCCGGCCGCACCCGAGTCTCGTTCCCCTACCGCGTTCCCCGAGACGTCAAGAGGGGGCGGCAGGCGCTGACGATCCGCGGCATCAGCTCGGGTGGCGGGATCGCCGCGCTCGAGGACTTCCTCATCGAGCTCTTCACCGGCGGTGGTGGCGGTGGCCCGACCCGCTCGGTCGATGACCTGGCGAATCGCATCGCTGCGCTAGGCATCCCCGACGGGGTGCGCGCGACCTTTGCTCGCAAGGGCAAGGGGCCGGTCGTCTACAGCAGCAAGAGCATGCTGATCCGGGGCAAGACCCAGATCCCGATGACCGTTCGGCCCGCTGCGAAGGCGAAGAAGGACTAGCTCGGCGCGAGTGCCTGCTCCACCGACGTGGAGCGCTGTCCACCGGAGGAGACGAGCAGCTTGAAGTCGTGCGGCTGGGTGGCGGCCTTGAGCGCGTCCTCCATCGAGACGCGGCCGGCCTGGACGTGGGCGAGCAGGGCCTGGTCGAAGGTCTGCATGCCGTAGTAGGCGCCCTCGGCGACGACCTCCGGCAGCTTGCCGGTCTCGTCCTCGTTCATGATCATGTCGCGCACGCGGCCGGTCATCCGCAGGATCTCGCAGGTCGCGACGCGGCCGTTGCCGTCCGGCGTCGGAACGAGCCGCTGGGAGATGACGCCCTTCAGCGTGCCGGCGAGCATCGCGCGTGCCTGCTGCTGCTCGGCCTGGGGGAAGAAGTCGATGATCCGGTTGACGGTCTCGGGCGCGTCGACGGTGTGCAGCGTCGACAGCACGAGGTGGCCGGTCTCGGCCGCCGACAGCGCGGTCCGCACGGTCTCCTCGTCGCGCATCTCGCCGATCAGGATGACATCCGGGTCCTGGCGCAGCACGCGCCTCAGCGCCCGCTTGAACGAGCCGGTGTCGTCGCCGATTTCACGCTGGTTGACGATCGACCGCTTGTCCGGATGGAGGAACTCGAGCGGATCCTCGATCGTGACGATGTGCTTTGCCATGTTCGTGTTGATGTGGTCGATGATCGCCGCGAGCGTCGTCGACTTGCCCGATCCGGTCGTGCCGGTCAGCAGGATGATCCCGCGCTCCTCGCCGGCCAGCTCGTTGATCACCGGCGGCAGCAGCAGCTCCTCGACGGTCTTGATCTGGATCGGGATCGCGCGGCAGACGATCGAGACCGAGCCGCGCTGGCGGAAGGCGTTGACGCGGAAGCGCGCCAGTCCGCGGATCGAGTAGGCGAAGTCGACCTCGTTGTCGGCGCGGAACTCGGCCAGCTTGCCCTCGTCGCCCTCCAGCATCTGGACGACCAGGCCCTCCATCACCTCGGGCATCAACTTCTCGGTGCCTTCCAGCGGCACGAGCTGCCCGTGGCGGCGGATCATCGGCCGGGCGGGCACTTTCAGGTGGAGGTCTGAGCCCCCCTCCTCCACAAGTCGGCGCAGGGCCTGATCGAGATCGAACACACCCTGCTCATCGGCCCTTCGGCCGTTGTGCTTTAGCCCTAGGCGGCGCTAAGCCACATCGCGGAGCTTCTGAGCCTCCGCGAGCGACTGGAGCTTCTTGAGGCTCTGGTTCTCGATCTGGCGGATCCGCTCGCGCGTCACGTTGAACGTGCGGCCGACCTCGTCGAGCGTGCGGGGATGCTCCCCGCCGAGCCCGTAGCGCAGCTCGAGCACACGGCGCTCGCGGTAGCTGAGGTTCTCGAGCGCCTCCTTGAGGGCTTCCTTGGTGAGGATCTCGGCAGCGCGCTCGTAAGGGGACTCGGCCCGCTCGTCGGCGATGAACTGGCCGAACTCGGACTCCTCCTCGTCGCCAACCGGCTTCTCGAGCGAGACCGGCGCCTGGGCGGAGCGCTTGATCGAGTCGACCTCCTCGGGATCGATGCCGGTTACGTCGGCGATCTCCTCGGGGGTGGGCTCGCGACCGAGCTCGGTGACGAGCTTGCGCTCGGCGCGGCCGATCTTGTTCAGCTTCTCGACGACGTGGACCGGGATGCGGATCGTGCGCGCCTTGTCTGCGAGCGCACGGGCGATCGCCTGGCGGATCCACCAGGTGGCGTAGGTCGAGAACTTGAAGCCCTTGCGATAGTCGAACTTCTCGGCGGCGCGGACCAGCCCGAGCGTTCCCTCCTGGATCAGGTCGAGGAACGGCAGGCCCTGGTTGCGGTAGTTCTTCGCGATCGAGACGACGAGGCGGAGGTTCGACTCGACCATCTTCTGCTTCGCGTCGAGGTCGCCGCGCTCGATCCGCTTGGCGAGGTCGACCTCCTCCTGCGCGGTCAGAAGGCGGACCTTGCCGATGTCCTTGAGGAACAGCTGCAAGCTGTCCGTCGTCATGTCCGGCTTGAGGTCGATCGTCGCCTTCTTGCGGCGGCCGCGCTTGTCCGGCGCGCGCTCGACCTGCTGGGCGGCTGCCAGCGCGGGATCGATCTCCTCGACCAGCTCGATCTCCGACTTCTCGATGAAGCCGTGGAGGTCCTCGATGTCACCCTCGTCGAGATCGACCTCCGCGAGCGCGGTGGCCACCTCGGCGTACGTCAGGACGCCGATCTGCCGCCCCTTCGTGATGAGCAGCTTTACCTCTTCGAGCTCTTGCAGTTCCCCTACCGACATGCAGTATCAACACCCTTGTCGTGGGCCTCAGGGCCGTGCCTGGGGCCATTCAAACAGACGCTCGCAAGCATAGCGGCGCTTCGAGCACAGTCAAATCACCGGCGAGGCCAGCTACTACTCCGCCAGGTGAGCGCGGTTACTTCGTCTTCTCGACTTTGATCAGCTCGGGGTTCTCGGGGTCCCCGAGCGCGACCTTGAGACCGCCCGCCTTCGCCCGATACATGGCCTGGTCGGCCATCTCCATCAGCGCGTCGGTGTCGTCGCCGTGCTCAGGGCAGGAGACGACGCCGATCGAGATTCCGATCGGCGAATCGCTGCCGGTCTCGGCGTCGACCGCGTCCACGATGCGTTGGGCGAGCGGCTCGGCGGCGGCGGCGTTCTGGTTCGTCGCCAGGACGCAGAACTCGTCGCCCCCGATCCGAGCGGCGGTGTCGGTGGTGCGCAGAGTGCGGCGCATCGCCGTCGCCACCTGGACGAGCGCCCGATCGCCGGCCTGGTGCCCCTTCGAGTCGTTGACCCGCTTGAGGCCGTCCACGTCGAGGATCAGCAGGGCGAACGGCGTCTCATAGCGCTTGTAGATGCCAAGCGCCTGGCGCAGCTGGTCCTGGAGGTAGCGCCGGTTCGACAGACCCGTCAGCGGATCGCTGTTGGCGAGCGACTCGAGCTCGTTGACCTGACGCTCGACCAACCCCTCGACGGCGACCGATTGCAGGAGGCCGATCGCCTCGGCGAGCCGCAGCGCGATATCGGCATAGCCCTCGAGATCGAGGCCATCGGGGTTCTTGGCGAGGCTGCCGAGGATCGCCACCTGGATCGCTGTCAGGTCCCGCAGCAGCTCCGCGGCAACGTTCTCGCGCGCGCCGCGGAGGTCCGCGATACGAGTCGCGCGCTCGCGCGCTCCGGGCGGGAGCAACTCGATATCGCGACTCGACTCCGAGGTCAGCGTCAGCACGTCTCCGATCAGCTCCGGCAGCTCGTCGGCAAGGCGATCCGTCGGCAGACCCTTGATCTCCTCGAGCGAGGCCCGCTCGATCAGCCGGACCAGCCAGGCCTTGGCCAGCTCGTCGCGCTCGCGGTCCAGCCGCGCGAGCGGTCCTCGGAGTGGGGATGTGCGGCGGAGATCGTTGTGATCGGGCACGGAACGGCTTCCTTCGACGAGCCTAAGAGCACTGTAAGCCCAAGTTCGGCGGAAATGCCTCTCGCGACGCGACTTTGCGCAGCTTTGACGCCGAGTATCTTGGGGACCGGATGAGGCGACGCGACCCGAGGCGGCTGATCCGCCGCCGCCGTCAGGCCCAGGCGCGCGTGACGATCGTGCGCGAGCAGCAGTCGCCGGCGACGCCCGCGGACGGCAGCGTCACGACCCGGCAGGTCGCCGACGTGACCCTGCCGCGCGACGAGCTCGACCGGATCTGGAGCCCGGCCTACCTGGAGCGCCTGGCGAGCACCTACTGGCGCTTCCTCACGCGCATCTCGCTCGGCCTGCTGCGGGTGCTCTACACACAGGACGCGCGCGAGATCGTGCTGCTGACGCGACCGCTCGTGCTGCTGCGCTTCCACGTGCCCGAGTACGAGGCCGAGGGCGATCGCGGGGCGGTGACCTGGCGGATCGATCGCGGGCTGCTGGTAGCCCCCGCCGGACGCGGCCGCGGCTACCTGCGCATATCCGTCGAGCGGCCGGCCGCGGCGGAAGGCGACGGGGCAGAGATCACCGGCCGCGTCACCTCAGAGGTCGCGAACTTCTATCCGACGATCGCCGGCTGGGGCTGGTTCGCGCGGGTCGGCGGTCACCTCTACAGCTTCACCCAGCTGAAGATCCACGTGGTCGTCACCCACGCCTTCCTGCGCAGCCTGGCGCGGCTCGACCTTGCCGAGAGCAAGGTCGGAGCTCTGGCTCAGCCGAGCCGAGATCAGTCGACGCGCGAGCCCATGAGCTGACGCAGCTTCGGGCGGTCGTGCGTGGCGTGGATGCGGCGCACGGTGCCGGAGCGCGAGCGCATGACGAGCGACTCGGTGGTCGCGCCGTCGGCGGTGAAGCGGACACCCGCGAGCATGTCGCCGTCGGTGACGCCGGTCGCGGAGAAGAAGACGTCGTCGCCGGCGACGAGCCGGTCGGTGTCGAGCACCTCGGAGAGGTCGTAGCCGGCGTCGACCGCCGCCTGGCGCTCGCTGTCGTCGCGCGGCCAGAGGCGGCCGATGATCTTGCCGCCGATGCACTTGATCGCGGCGGCAGAGAGAACGCCCTCCGGCGTGCCGCCGATGCCCCAGAGGAGGTCGATCGGCGAGCCCTCCGTGACGGCCGAGAGCGCCGCCGACACGTCGCCGTGGGGAATGAAGCGGATGCGGGCGCCGGCCTCGCGAATCTCGCGCACGGCGTCGTCGTGGCGGGAGCGGTCGAGCATGATCACCATCACGTCGCCGATCGGGGTGCCCTTCTCCTTGGCGATCGCGGCAAGCGTCTCGCCGAGAGGGCGGTCGAGGTCGAGCAGGTGGGCCAGGTCCTTCGACGTCGCCATCTTCTCCATGTAGACGCAGGGCCCAGGGTCGAACATCGTCCCGCGCTCGGCAAGCGCGATCACCGCGAGCGAGTTCGGCAGCCCGCGCGCGCAGAGATCGGTTCCCTCGAGCGGGTCGACGGCGATGTCGACCTCCGGCTGCGAGCCGTCGCCGATCCGCTCGCCGTTGTAGAGCATCGGCGCCTCGTCCTTCTCGCCCTCGCCGATCACCACGGTGCCGTCCATCCGGACGGTGTCGAGCAGCAGGCGCATCGCATCCACGGCGGCGCCGTCGGCCGACTCCTTCTCGCCGCGACCGGTCCAGCGCGAGGCGGCGATCGCCGCATACTCGGTCGTGCGCACGAGCTCGAGCGCGAGATTTCGGTCCGGCTTGGGCGTTGAAGGGGAGTCGCTCATGAGCGCGGACCCTATGGAAAATCGGCGCCGCTAGGGTGGCGCGGGATCGGCCATGAGCTCGCTTCGCCTACTGGCTGACTGGCCAATCAGCCAGTCCCGTAGAGTGCCCGCCATGGACATCAACGGAATCGGAGCATTCGTGTCGGGCGGAGCCTCCGGGCTCGGCGAGGCGACCACCCGCGCGCTGGTCGAGCGCGGCGCCCGCGTCGCGATCGCCGACGTCAACGACGACAAGGCGAACGCGCTTGCCGCCGAGCTCGGCGACTCCGCGATCGCCGTTCACTGCGACGTCACCTCCGAGGCGGAGACCGAGGCCGCGGTGGCCGCCGCCGTCGACGCCTTCGGCGAGCTGCGCCTGGCGGTCGGCTGCGCCGGCGTCGGCTGGGCCGAGAAGACCGTGTCGAAGCGCGGCGCCCACCAGCTGCTGCCGTTCGAGACCGTCGTCCGCGTCAACCTGATCGGCATGTTCAACGTCCTGCGCCTGACGGCCGCGGCGATGAACGACAACGAGCCCGGCGAGGACGGCGAGCGCGGCGCGATCGTCATGACCGCCTCGGTCGCAGCGTTCGACGGCCAGATCGGGCAGATCTCCTACTCGGCGTCGAAGGCCGGGATCGCCGGCATGACCCTGCCGGCGGCGCGCGACCTGTCGGGACGCGGCATCCGCGTCTGCACGATCGCCCCGGGCCTGTTCGACACGCCGCTGCTCGCCGCGCTGCCGGAGCCCGCGCGTGTCGCGCTCGGCGCGGGAGTGCCGTTCCCGCCGCGGCTCGGGATGCCCGCCGAGTACGCCCAGCTTGCCATGTCGATCGCCGAGAACCGGATGCTCAACGGCGAGACGATCCGCCTCGACGGCGCGCTCAGGATGCCGCCTAAGTAGGCCCCGTAGAGTTTCCAGCCGGTCCACACAGAACTTTCGGAACCACAAAAGGGAGACGCCCCGCAATGCCTGAAGCAGTCATCGTCGACGCCGTCCGCACACCGATCGGACGCGCTTTCAAGGGTTCGCTGGCCTCGCTGCGGCCGGACGACACCGCCGCATTCGTGGTCGACCAGCTCCTCGAGCGCAATCCGGATCTCGATCCGGCGCTCGTCGAGGAGGTCATCACCGGCTGCGGCTTCCCGCAGGGCAAACAGGCCTTCAACATCGGCCGGATCGTCGCGCTGCTGTCGGAGAAGCTGCCGCAGACCGTCAACGGCGTGACCGTCTCGCGCTACTGCGCGTCCGGGCTCGATGCGATCCGTTACGCGGCCAACAACGTCAAGGCCGGTCAGGGCGACGTCTACATCGCGGCCGGTGTCGAGTTCGTCTCGCAGTACAACGAGCGCAACGAGGTCGCCGGCGACGCCGACAAGAGCGAGTTCCTCCAGGGCAAGGAGCCGGGGCAGCCGAACGTCTACATCCAGATGGGCGAGACGGCGGTCAACGTCGCCAACAAGTACGGCGTCACGCGCGAGGCGATGGACGAGTACGCCCAGCGCTCGCAGGAGCTGGCCGTGCAGTCGCAGGAGAGCGGCTTCTTCGACCGCGAGATCGTCCCGGTCACGCTGGCCGACGGAACCGTCGTCTCCAAGGACGACGGCCCGCGCGCCTCGTCGACGCTCGAGAAGCTCGCCTCGCTGCCCGAGGCGTTCGGTGGCGGCGGGGTGACCGCCGGTAACTCGTGCCCGCTCAATGACGGCGCGGCCGCCGCGCTGATCATGTCGGACGAGAAGGCGAAGGCGCTCGGCCTGACCCCGCGCGCGCGGATCATCACGGCCGCGACGGCGGGCAACGAGCCCGAGTACATGGGCGTCGCCCCGATCGGAGCGATCAAGAAGGCGCTCGACCGCGCCGGCATGACGATCGCCGACGTCGACACCGTCGAGCTCAACGAGGCGTTCGCGGCTCAGGTCATCCCGATCATGGACGAGTGCGGGATCTCGCTCGACAAGATGAACCCGCACGGTGGCGCGATCGCTCTGGGCCACCCCTTCGGCCAGACCGGCGTGCGCATCATGACCACGCTGATCAACGGCCTCGAGTCCGACGACAAGACGATCGGTCTCGAGACGATGTGCGTCGCCGGCGGCCAGGGCGAGGCGATGATCGTCGAGCGTCTGAGCTAGGAAGCGGCTAGGCCGGAACCACGGCCGACACGATCCACGTCGACGCCGGGGCGACTACGCCATCGGGACCGTCCCACTCGGACAGCCCCTCGCGTAGCGCCTCGGCGATCGGCTCGCGGAGATGGGCCGCGCGGTCGCCCTGGAGGCGGATGATCTCGCCAGCGGGACCGAGGCTCATGACGTACTCGACCGCCTCGTCGAGGCTGGTGCCGATCCGAATCGGCAGGTCGCAACGGCGCAGCGAGACGTCCTCGAAGCCCGAGCTCAGCACGATCCCGCTGGTGGTGTCGGCGTTGCCCATCGAGAACGGCCCGGGCCCACAGGTCGGATCGTCGTACTGCTCGGGCTTGGTGACGAACCGCTCGACGATCTGCTGGGCGCGGTAGACCCAGTCGTTCTCGACCTTTGCGCGCCAGACGACCATCACGAGCTTCCCACCTGGCTTCAGCCCCGCGCGGACGTGGCGCAGCGCCGCGACCGGGTTGGCGAAGAACATCGTTCCGAAGCGCGAGAACGCGTAGTCGAACGGGCCGTCGAAGATCGTCCGCTCGACGTCGGCGACGGCGAACTCGACGTTCTCGACCCCGACCGACTCCTCGGTCGCGGCCTCGATGAAGCGCGGCGAGGCGTCGACCCCCAGCACCGATCCCTCCGGCCCGACGAGCGCGGCGAGCTGCCGCGAGGCGTCGCCGAACCCGCAGCCGACGTCGAGCACGCGGTCGCCCTCCGCGGGCGGGTGGAGCCGCAGCGCCTCGTCGCCGTGCGCGGACAGTCCCGTGACGACGATGTGGCGGTACTCGACGAAGCGGTCGAACAGCGGGCCGTCCCAGGCCTCGATTGCCTCCGCATTCACTGCTTGGGGCTCGCTCATGGCCCCATGGTGAACCTCTCGCGCTACCAGCGCAAGAGCATCAGGCCGACGGTGACTCCCGGCCCGATCGTCAGCATCAGCCCCAGCTCGCCGGGGTTGGGCTCGTTGCGCTCGGCGACGCCCTTGAGCACGTAGAAGCTCGACGGCGTGCCCATGTTGCCGTGGTTGGCGAGCGTGTCGTAGCTGACCTGGACGTCCTCGCGACTGAGGCCGAGGCCCTCCTCGACGCCCTCGATGATCCCGCGCCCACCGGGGTGGATCATCCAATGCTCGATCCGGTCGCGGGTCAGACCGCGCTCGGCGAGGAAGCCGTCGACGAGCTTGGCGACGCCTTCACGGGCGATCGTCGGCAGCTCGCGGCCCATGTGCATGTAGCTGTCGTCGGCGCTGACGCGGAACTGGACCGACCCGAGCGTGTCGTCGACCTGGTGGACCTTCGCGGCGAGCAGCGCCGGGCCGGAGGAGGCGGCGTCGCGCGTCAGGACCGCGGCCGCGCAGCCGTCGCCGAACAGCGACGAGCCGACGATCTTCGTCTTCTCGTCGTCGGGGCCGACGGCGGTCAGGAAGCCCGTGATGCTCTCGGCTCCGACGACCAGCGCCCGCGACTCCGGCTTCTCGAGCAGCGCCTGCGACGCCAGCTTGAACAGCGGCACGGCGCTCGCGCAGCCGACGCCGAGCACGTGGTACTTGTCCGTCGACGGGTCGAGGCCGAGCTCGTTCACGAGCTTGTGGGCCAGGGTCGGGCCGCCGAGCGAGTAGTAGTTCGCCGTGATCACCGTGGCGATGTCGCTCGGGTCGCAGTCGAGCTTGCCGATCGCCTCGAGCGCCATCGTCAGCAGGTGCTGCTCGGAGTACTCGACGCGCGACTGGAGCTTGCTCGCGAGCAGCTCCGGCGTGATCGCGAACTGACGGCTCTGGACGCCGCAGACGTCGAAGATGTGCTCGGCGAACTCGTTGCCGCGCAACCCGAGCAGGTCGAGCATCTCGTCCTGGCTGTAGGAGGCCGTGGGATTGGCCGTGGCGAGCTGGTCGATGCGCGCCGCGAAACGCGGCGAGCCGCCATTGGACTCGTTGCCCAGCGGGTGCTCCCGGCGGCGCCGGTGGGATGCGCCACGTCTCATGCTCGCCCTTGACATCGACTGAGTTATACCGAGCGTCTAAGCCGCATTGCCGATTTGGGCTTATTCGGCCTGTTGGTCGCGGGGGTAGTCTCCCCGGCCATGCGAGCAGTCACGATCGCCGACGGCGCCCTGTCCATTGCCGAGCGGCCCGACCCCGAGCCAGGCTCGGGAGAGATCCTGGTGGCGGTCCGCGCCGCCGGCATCAACGGCGCCGACATCCTTCAGCGCAAGGGCGCCTATCCGGCCCCGCCGGGTGCGCCGGCGGACATTCCCGGGCTAGAGCTGGCCGGCGAGGTAGTCGCCTGCGGACCGGGCGCCGAGCGCTTCGCGGTCGGCGATCGCGTCATGGCGGTCGTCGGCGGTGGCGGCCAAGCGGAGCTGGCGGTGCTCCATGAGCGCGCGGCCATGCCCGTTCCGGATGCCGTCGACTGGCCCCAGGCCGGTGGGCTCGCCGAGGTGTTCGTAACCGCCCACGACGCGATCTTCGGTCAAGCCGGTCTGCGTCCCGGCGAGCGACTGCTCGTCCACGGCGGCGCCGGCGGTGTCGGAACGGCGGCGATCCAGCTCGGCCGCGCGGCCGGGGCGCGGGTAACGGCCACGGTTCGCAACGAGACCCTGCGGCCGGAGGTCGCGAAGCTGGGAGCCGAGCCGATCGCTCCGGAGGGATTCGAGGAGGACGGCCCGTTCGACGTCGTGCTCGAGCTGATCGGCGCGCCGAACATGGCGGCGAACCTGAAGGCGCTGGCGACCGGCGGCCGGATCGTCGTGATCGGGGTCGGCGCCGGCTTCAAGGCCGAGGTCAACCTGCTCGCGGTGATGGGCAAGCGCGCGACGATCTGCGGCTCGACTTTGCGTGCGCGGCCACTGGAGCAGAAGGCGATCGCGATGCGGCGCGTCGAGGCCGAGGTGCTGCCGCTGTTCGAGTCGGGCGCCCTGACCGTCCCCGTGGCGGCGACCTTCCCGCTCGCCGAAGCCGAGGCCGCCTACGAGCGCTTCACCGCCGGCGGCAAGCTCGGCAAGGTAGTACTGACCGTCTAAGTGGCCACACGGAGGCCGTCGAGCAGCCCGAGCAGGGCCGGCTCGACCTCGGCGCGGGCGGCATCCGGATCGGCGGCGTTGGCGATCACCATCCCGGCCTCGCCCATCGCGCCGAGCATCAGGTGGGCGAGCGGGCGGACAGGCTGTGGTCTCAGGACGCCCGCGTCCATCCCACCCTGGAGGCCGGCGATCACGATCCCCAGGCCATGGCGCAGGTCGATCTCGCGCCACTCCTCCCAGCCGAGCACCGACGGCGCGTCGACGAGCGTGATGCGCGTGATCGCCGGGTCGGTGCAGACGTCGAGGTAGGCGCGCGTCCCGATGACCAGCAGCGCGAAAGGGTCGCCTTCGGCCGTGGCCATCCGGGTGCCGATCGCCTCCATGACCTCGCCCTCGATCTGCTCGTGCACGGCCCGAAAGAGATCCTTCTTGTCGGCGAAATGGTGGTAGAGCGCCCCGCGCGTGAGCTTGGCGCGGCGGACGATCTCCTCGGTTCCGACGCCGCCGTAGCCGTGCTCGGTGAACAGCTCGCGGGCGGCGCGGAGGATCGTCGCGCGCGTCGCCTCGCCCTGCTCCGCCTTTGTGGTCCTGGCCTCCACGGTGGCTCGACCCTACCGCGTTGCGGAACATACAAGCAGTCTGTATGTTGTTTCCATGAGCGAGAATACAGAGCGCGCGTCCTGGCGCGCCCCCATCCTCGGCGAGGCGAAGCTGCTCGACCTGCCGAACGGCCGCATCAGGTACCACGACGTCGGCACCGGGCCGGTGATCGTCTTCGTCCACGGCCTGCTGGTCAACGCCAACCTCTGGCGCAAGCTCGTCGAGCGGCTGGCGCCCGACTTCCGCTGCGTGGTGCTCGACCTGCCGCTCGGCTCGCACACACTCCCGCTGCGAGCGGGAACCGCTCACGGCCCGCCTGCGATGGCCGCGCTGATCGCCGACGCGATCGAGGCGCTCGACCTCGATGACGTGACGCTCGTCGGCAACGACAGTGGCGGCGCCTTGTCGCAGATCGTCGTCACCAGCCGTCCCGAGCGGATCGCGAAGCTCGTGCTGACCTCCTGCGACTACCGCGACAACTTCCCGCCGAAGCTGTTCTCCTACTTCAAGCCGGCGGCGGCGGTCCCGGGCCTGCTGTGGGCGCTGCTCCAGCCGATGCGGCTGCGCTCCCAGCGCCGTAGCCCGATCGCCTTCGGCTGGCTGACCAAGCGCCCGATCGATCGTGCGGCGGAGGACTCCTACGTCTTCCCGTCGATCCGCGACCGCGCCGTGCGAAACGACGCCCGCGCCTTCATCAAGGGCGCCGACGTAGCGCAGACCAACGCCGCCGCCGACCGCCTGCCGCGGTTCGACAAGCCGGCGCTGATCGCGTGGTCCAAGGACGACCGCGTCTTTCCTGTCGCCGACGCCCACGAGCTCGCCGCGGACCTGCCCGACTCCCGCGTCGAGCTGGTCGAGGGCGCCTACACGTTCTCGATGGAGGACAACCCCGACCAGTTGGCGGAGCTGATCGCCGGCTTCGTGGGCGAGCCAGTCGGGGCGCAGCCGTAGCCGCGCCCCGATGAAGCTCTAGCTGAGCGCCGGCAGGCCGACCATCGCGCGAAACGACGTCGCGTCGTTGAGGTGTGGCATGTCGGTCTCGGGCACCGGGACCTCGAGGAACTCGCAGAGCGGCTCCCAGCCCTGCTTGATCTCGTAGACGAGCAGCTTGTCCGCCGGGACCTTGCTCTTGACGTCCTCGTTGTGACGGTTGTAGACGTCGAGGGCGAACTCCTTGTCGTCGAAGCGGCCGTCGAAGGTGCCGTTCCAGATGACGCCGTTGATCATCTTCATCGCCTCCGGCGAGACGGTGACGCTGCCGCCCTCGAGCTCGCCCTTCGCCGCCGCCTGCGCGGAGGCGTGGATGCTCTTCTGACAGCTGGCGTACCAGGACTCGGGGTCGCGCACGCTGAGCAGCACCTTGGCGTCCGGGAAGGTCTCCCAGATCTGCTCCCAGTAGGTGCACGCAGGCCAGTCGACGGTCGACTCCCAGCCCTCGAAGACCTTCTCCCAGTCCGCGCTCTCGCCGTCCGCGGCAGCCTGCCACTGCGGCAGCAGCTCGGGGTAGCGCGCAACGTCGATCATGTGGAACGACGGGCCGAAGCCCAGCTGCTCGAGCGCTCCCTTGAGCGACATCGTCCCGGTGCGGCCGAAGCCGGCTCCGATCACCTTCATATGGCGGCGTCCTCCTCTTCGTTAACCGGGAGAACCTATCCGTCCACCCCGCGCGTGACCATTCCCGCGATGCCTTCACGTGCGAATAGCGGCGGGAACGACGCCGCCGCGCGGGCGCTGCGCGCGTTCGGGCGCGGCGCGACGACCCTCCGCGGCCAGGTTGCGCGCTCGATCGCCGACTGGCACAGACGACAGGCGGCGGGCGGGCCGGCGCCCTCGACGACCCAGCCGCCCGCCACCAGCCCACACACGGTCGCCGCCAGTCCCACGCCGGTGACCGCCGACCCAGGCATCAGCGAGATCGAGGTGAGCGATCTGCGTGCCGAGCTGGCACGCGAGCTCGAGCGGCTGGCGGGGGCCGACATCACCGCTTCGCGAGGCTCAGGCAAGCTCGCCGGCGACACGCCGGCGCCCGACGGTCAGTCCTGAGATCCATAGCTGCGGTGCTCGCCGGACCTCGCCCCAGCAAGCCACGAGACGCATCACGGGGACCGGTCCGCCTGCGCCCTCCGCTAGGCCGCGGCTAAGGTACACGCGGACCATGGAAGCCGCGACCCTCGCCTTCCAGGATGTGACCAAGCGCTACGCGGGGCAGGACGAGCCGGCCGTCGACGGGCTGTCGCTGGAGGTGCCCGCCGGGGAGATCTGCGTTCTGGTCGGTCCGTCCGGCTGCGGCAAGACGACGGCGATGCGGATGGTCAACCGGATGATCGACATCACCGATGGCGACATCCTGCTCGACGGCTCGAGCGTCATGCGGCGCAAGCCGGCGGAGCTGCGGCGTGAGATCGGCTACGCGATCCAGCAGATCGGGCTGTTCCCCCACTTGACGATCGCCCAGAACATCGCGACGGTCCCGAAGCTGCTCGGCTGGTCGAGCACGCGGATTCGCGAGCGCGTCGACGAGCTGCTGACGCTCGTGCAGCTCGATCCCGCCGAGACGCGCGACCGCTACCCCGCCCAGCTCTCCGGTGGCCAGCGCCAGCGGATCGGCGTCGCGCGGGCGCTCGCCTGCGACCCGCCGCTGATGTTGATGGACGAGCCGTTCGGAGCGATCGACCCGATCAACCGCGAGAAGCTGCAGAACGAGTTCCTGCGCCTCCAGCACGACATCCGCAAGACGATCGTCTTCGTCACCCACGACATCGACGAGGCGATCAAGGTGGGCGACCGGATCGCGGTGCTGAAGAAGGGCGGCAAGCTGGCCCAGTACGCGTCCCCCGCCGAGCTGCTGATGGCCCCCGCCGACCCGTTCGTCGAGGACTTCGTCGGCTCCGACCGGGCGCTGAAGCGGCTGGCGCTCCAGCGGGTGCGCGACATCGACCTCTGGCGGCCCGGACTGGTGAGCGTCGGCGAGCCAGTCGCGGAGGCCCGCGCCAAGGTCGCCGACTCCGACCTTCCCTACCCCCTGCTGATCGACGCCGACGGCAGGCCGCTCGGCTGGCTCAGCGAGCGCGCGCTGCGGGGCGAGCGGGTCGAGCGAATCCTGCGCTCGGGGCCCGAGCCGGTCGTCGAGCTCGACGACGTGCTGCGCGACGCGCTGTCCGACCTCCTGCAGAACGAGGCGCAGTACGGACCGGTCGTCGACGCGCGCGGCGAGATCGCGGGCGTGCTGTCGATCGAGGTGATCGGCCACGCGCTGAAGTCCAATCCGGAGGACGTGCCGAGCGGCGCCGACGCGCTGCTCGGAGAGGCCTGACCGCGTGCTCGAGCTGCTCGCTCAGGTGCAGATCCAGGATCGCTCCACCGGCGAGGGGAGCTGCATCGCCGACAACGGCTTCTGCCCCGGCTGGATCGTCGACAACTACGACCGCTACGTCGACCCGTTCGTCCAGCACGTCTTCCTGACGCTCGCCTCGGTGGCCGTCGGCTTCGCGATCGCCTTCACGCTCGCGCTGCTCGCGCACCGTCACCGCTGGCTGATCGCGCCGATCGTCCAGGTCACGGGGATCATGTACACGCTGCCCAGCATCGCGGTCTTCTTCCTGCTGCTGCCGCTGACCGGGCGCGGCAGCCTAACCGCGATCGTCGCGCTGGTCGCCTACTCGCTGCTGATCGTCTTCCGCAACGTCACCGCCGGACTCGACAACGTGCCCGACGAGACCAAGGACGCCGGCCGCGGGATGGGCCTGACCGATCGCCAGCTGCTGTGGCGGGTCGAGCTGCCGCTGGCGCTGCCGGAGATCATGGCCGGGTTGCGAATCGCGACCACGACGACCGTCGGGCTGGCGACGCTCGCCTTCTTCGCCGGCGCCGGCGGACTGGGCGAGCAGATCTTCGCCGACATCAACTTCAAGTCGAACGTCGTCGTGGCGGGCGGGCTGGCCGTACTGCTGGCGGCGCTGCTCGACGGGCTGATCCTGCTCGCCCAGTGGGCGATCACACCCTGGATGCGGGCGCGCACGACATGACCACGCTCGCCTTCCTCGACCAGTTCGGCGACGCGATCCAGTTCATCTTCCAGGGCGAGACGTCGCGGGAGGGAACGCAGATCGGCGGCTCGCAGTTCCTCGAGCTGACGGTCGACCACGTCTGGCTGTCGGTCGTCTCGATGGCGGTGGCGTGCGCGATCTCCGTCCCGATCGGACTCTGGCTCGGCCACATCCGCCGCTTCAGCTTCCTGGCGATCAGCGCGTCGAACGTCGGTCGCGCGGTGCCGAGCCTCGCGCTGATCGCCTTCTTCGTCGCCTACCTCGGCGTCGGGTTCGCGAACCTGACCTTCGCGCTGGTGCTGCTGGCGATCCCGCCGATCCTGACCAACTCGTATGTCGGAGTCGCCCAGGTCGACCCGGAGACCGTCGACGCCGCCCGCGGAATGGGCATGACCGAGCTCGAGATCGTGCGCAAGGTCGAGCTGCCGCTCGCGCTGCCGCTGATCTTCGGCGGCATCAAGACGTCGGCCGTCAATGTGATCGCGACAGCGACGATCGCGCCACTCGCGGGCGTCTCGACGCTCGGCGATCCGATCATCAACGTGTCGGGCTACGGCGACACGGGCCGCCTCGCGGCGGCGATCGTCGTAGCCTCGCTGGCCGTATTCACGGAGCTCCTCCTCAGCGCACTGCAGCGCGCCGTGACACCCAGGGGGATCAAGCTCGAGGCGAACAGGTCACGGCGCAGACGATTGCCAACCAGAATCGGGAGGGCAGCATCCACATGAATCGCAAACTCTGGCTCAGCGGGCTGATGACGGTCCTGCTGCTGTTCTCGCTGACGCTCGCCGCCTGCGGCGATGACGACAACGAGAGCGGCGACAGCGTCACCACCGTCGAGGACACGACGCAGACGATCAAGTCGAACCCCGCCAACGGGGACGTGAAGATCGTCGTCGGCTCGAAGAACTTCACCGAGCAGAAGATCCTCGGCGAGATCTTCGCGCAGGGACTCGCGGCAGCCGGCTACGACATCTCGACCGAGCTGAACCTCGGCGACGAGAAGACGGCGCTGAAGGCGATCAAGAGCGGGACGATCGACGCCTACCCGGAGTACACCGGCACGGCGCTCGGCTCGTTCTTCGACGTGGCGTCGGAGGACATCCCGACGGATCCGCAGGCGGCCTTCGAGCAGGCCGAGAAGGGCTTCGCCAAGGAGGGCCTGACGGCTCTGCCGCCGACGCCGTTCACCAGCTCGAACGAGGTCGCCCTGACAGCCGACAAGGCGGAGGAGCTCGGCGTCGAGAAGATCTCCGACCTCCAAGAGGTCGATCAGGACCTGACGCTCTATGGCTCGCCGGAGTGCCGCCAGCGCCAGGACTGCCTGCTCGGGTTGCAGCAGACCTACGACCTCGAGTTCGGGAAGTTCACGCCGGTCGCGATCGACCTGCGTCACCAGGTGCTCGAGAAGGGCCAGGCCGACCTGTCGATCGTCTTCACGACCGACCCGCAGAACGAGCGCAACGACCTCGTGCTGCTCGAGGACGACAAGGGCATGTTCCCCCCCTACAACTCGACGCTGGTCGTTCGCGACCAGAC
Organism: Thermoleophilaceae bacterium; assembly: GCA_035630455.1. GTDB lineage: Bacteria > Actinomycetota > Thermoleophilia > Solirubrobacterales > Thermoleophilaceae > JAAYBF01. The sequence continues at coordinate 51,258 of DASQKP010000003.1, read as the reverse complement.
CGTCGAGGCGGCGGGTCCTGACATGCCGAAGGTCGTCGCCCAGGTCGAGAAGGGCCTGACCGGCGAGGTGATGTCGGAGCTCAACGCCCGCGTCGACCTCGACAAGAAGACCCCGAAAGAGGTCGCGACGGAGTACCTGCAGGAGAGCGGCCTCATCGACTGATGCGAACTGGGGGCTCACGCCCCCAGACCCCCGCCGGCACCTGGCCGGCGGGCGGCGCCCCCATCTGTGACGGCCGGCACGGACGCCGGCCGTCACGGGCGTCACACTCGTGACCATGGTCACAAGTCACGTCCTGTCGGACGGGACGCGGGTCACGATCAGGCCGATCGAGGCCAGCGACAAGCAGGAGCTCCAAGACGGTCTCCACCGCCTGTCCGACGCGACCGTCCAGCGGCGGTTCCTGGTGCCGAAGGCCCGCTTCACCAGGGCGGAGCTGCGCTATCTGACCGAGGTCGACGGCCACGACCACGTCGCGCTGGTCGCGGAGTCCGAGCGCTGGCCGGGCATGGTCACGGCGGTCGCCCGCTACGTGCGGCTCCACGACGATCCCGACACGGCGGAGGCGGCGATCGTCGTCGCCGACGAGCTGCAGGGACTCGGGCTCGGCACGCTGCTCGCGGAGCGGCTTGCCGCGATCGCCGCGCTCCACGACATCCGCCGCTTCAGCGCCGAGATGCTCGGCGACAACAATGCCGCCCACCGGCTGATGGACCGCCTGCAAGAACGCTTGCAGACTCGCCCGCTGGGCGCCTGACTGCCAGACTCGCCCGGTGCCTCGCCGCGCCCTGGCTCTCGCGGCCCTGACCCTCGCGGTCGGCCTGCTCTCCGTCGTCCCGGCCTCTGCCGGCGCCCAGTCCCCTGCCCTTCAGCCGACCGGGGAGGCCCCGCCGCCGCGACCGGCGTCGATCCCCGCATTCGACGGCGACGCGATGTGGATCTGGCTGACGACGCGCAGCGAGGGCGGCAGCGCCACGCGGATCGCCGCTCGTGCCAAGCGCAGCGGGCTCGAGCTCGTGATCCTCAAGGCCGGCAACGAGCGCACCCAGTGGACCCAGCTCAGCCCGTCGTTCATCCGCACGCTGCACGCCTTCGGGATCAGGGCCTGCGGCTACCACTTCATCTACGGCCGCCACCCGATCGCCGAGGCGCGGCTGAGCGCGCGAATCGCCCGGACCGGCGCCGACTGCCTGGTGATCGACGCCGAGAGCGACTACAAGGGCCGCTACCGCGAGGCCGAGCTGTACATGCCCGAGCTGCGCCGGCTGGTCGGGACCGACTATCCGATCGGGCTGACGAGCTTCCCCTACGTCCACTACCACGCGACGCTGCCCTACTCGGTCTTCCTCGGCCCGGGCGGCGCCGACTTCAACGTCCCCCAGATGTACTGGCGCGCGATCGGCACGTCGGTCGACTCGGTCTTCCAGACCACCTACATGCACAACCGGATCTACAAGCGGCCGATCTACCCGCTCGGGCAGACCTGGATGCAGCCGTCGCGCGCGCAGGTCGTGCGCTTCCGCTCGCTCGCGGCCGCCTACGGGGCGACCGGCGTCAGCTGGTGGTCATGGCAGGAGACGACGGCGCGCGACTTCTCGAACATCGCCGCCCCGCTGCCGGTGCGACTCCCCCGTCCGCGCGATCCGGGCTATCCGCTGCTGACCGCGCTCTCGCGCGGCGACATCGTCGTCCAAGCCCAGCAGCTGCTGCTGGCCACCGGAGCGAGCCTGCGTGTCACCGGACGGATGGACCTGGCCACGCGACGCGCCGTGGCGGCGTTCAAGCGCACGCGCGGCCTCGGCTTCAGCGGGATCGTCACCGCCGCGACCTGGCGCGCTCTGCTCGCGCTCGATCCCGCTCCCGTGACCTGGCGGGCTCGGACGCACGCTCTAGCGGTAGCACGCTGACGTTGCCCGCACGCGACTGGGCGCGGACCTTGCGGCGGCTGTTCGGCAGCTGCCTGACGCGGACCGACTCCTCGCCCGCCGACGTCTGCGCGACCACCGCATAGCCGACGTCCGGGACGAGGACGGTGACGCTGCCGGCTTGCGACTCGGCGTCGAGGTTCAGCGGCGGGCGCAGCAGCTCTACGTCCACCGAGCCCGCCGCCGCCTTGGCATCGACGCGACGGGCGACAGACCGGACCAGGTCGATCCCGCCCGCGCGCGAGTCCAGCGTGAGGGTCCTGGCGCGGACGCTCTCCCCGCTGACCCCACCCGCGTGGGAGCCCAGCTCGATCCGCCTGCCCCGGACGTCGACCGCGCGCACCGACCCCGCGTTGGACCACAGCTTCAGGTTGCCGCGCAGGCCGCGCGCGAACGTCTCGCCGCCAGAGGTGCGCACCGCAACCGCGACCCCGCGCGGCACGGCGACTCGGTAGTTCTCCTCGCAGGTCCCGAAAGTCACGAAGTCGCAGCTGCCGCGCAGGCGCAGTCGGCCGTCGCGCAGCTCGTCCTCGCGCTGGTGGCTGCTGAAGAAGCCATGGCGGGACTCGATCGCGACCTCGACGCGGCGCCCACGAGCCGGGACGAGATCGACGTTGCCGTGGGAGTAGCGCAGGTCGATCGACTTCACGCCCGCGTGGCTCTCGAAGACCTGCTCCTCCTCGATCGACAGCCGGTCGAGCGCCTGGGCGCCGCCCCAGGCGATCATCGCCAGCGTCAGCAGGCTGCCGACGGCGAACAGCAGCAGCCGGACCGGGCGCGAGGTGCGGTGATCGACGGGCGCCGCCATCTTCAGACCCCGAGGTAGGTGAGCACCGCGAGCACGCGGCGGTTGTGGGCGTCGGTGGCGGGCATGCCGAGCTTCTGGAAGATGCTGCGGACGTGCTTCTCGATCGCGCCGTCGGTGACGACGAGGCGCTCGGCGATGCCGGCATTGGTCTGGCCCTCGGCCATCAGCGCGAGCACCTCGCGCTCACGCGGCGTCAGCTCGTCGAGCAGGTCCTCGCGCTGACGGCGCGACAGCAGCTGCTCGATCACCTCGGGGTCGATCGCCGTGCCGCCCGCGGCGACCCGGCTCGCCGCCGAGAGGAACTCCGACACGTCGGCGACACGGTCCTTCAGCAGGTAGCCGACGCCCTGGCTGCCGCCGGACAGCAGCTCGGTGGCGTAGCGCTCCTCTACGTACTGGGACAGGATCAGGATCGCCACGTCCGGGTACGCGCGCCGTATCGCGATCGCCGCGCGCAGACCCTCGTCGCGCTGAGACGGCGGCATCCGCACGTCGACGATCGCCAGCTGCGGCCGGTGCTCGCGGACCGCTTGCATCAGCGCGGGCGCGTCGCCGACGGCGGCCACGACCTCGTACTTCGCCTCGGTGAGCAAGCCCACCAATCCCTCGCGCAGCAGCGCCAGGTCCTCCGCGATCACAACTCGCACGGGATCACCGCCTTCACCGTCGTCGGTCCCCCAGCGGGGCTGTCGATCCTCAAGCTTCCGCCGAGCGCGTCGACACGCTGGCCGATTCCCTCCAGGCCCGACCCGGGCACTCGCGCGGCGCCGCCCTTGCCGTCGTCCTGGATGTCGGCGACCAGCGCGCCGTCGCGGTGGTCGATCCGCACCTCGGCCTCGCGCGCGTCGCCGTGCTTCGCGACGTTCGTCAGCGCCTCCGCGACGACGTAGTAGGCGGCGGTCTCCGCGGCGGCCGGCGGACGGCGCGCCAGATCGACATGCACCGACACCGCCACCGGCGAGCGGCCGGCGAGCGCCGACACCGCGGCGTCGAGGCCGCGGTCGGTGAGGATCGACGGATGAATGCCGCGCACGAGGTCGCGCAGCTCGGCCATCGCGCGCTTGGTCTCCTCGTGCGCCTGGGCGATCAGCGGCTCGGCGGCGGCGGGGTCGTCGGCCATCTTCTCGCGCGCCCGGCCGAGGTCGAGCGCGATCGCGACGAGCCGGTGCTGGGCGCCGTCGTGGAGGTCGCGCTCGATCCGCCGCAGCGTGCTGTCGGTCCCGGCGACCGCGCTCGCGCGGCTGTGCTCGAGGCGGGCTACCTGCTCCTCGACGTCGGGGCCGAGGAGGGCGCGTGCCAGCGCCGCGATGCCCGTCGCCAGCTGCCGAGCGGCGAACAGCGCGAGCGCCGCGACGAGCAGGCCGGCGGCGGCGAGCACGAACGCCAGCGGCAGCGACGCGTCGCCGATCGTCGTGCCGTCGGGGAAGGTCGACGCGGTGATCGGCAGCGTGATCAGCACCAGCGCGGTCGACCACAGCGCGATCAGGACGAGCCCCGCGACTGCCCCCGCCGTCGCGAGCACGCCGAACCAGCCGAGGTCCTTCCAGGTGGCGCGGTCGCGCAGACGCGCCCACAGCCGGCGCCAGGCGCCTTCGCGCGGCAGGTCGACGTACGGCTGCGCGATCGGCGCGCCGAGCACCAGCGCGGCGCGCTCGCGCTCCCAGGTGGCGACGCGGCGCCAGATCAGCATCACGACGACGAGCATCGGGATGCCGACCACAACGAAGCTGAGCGCCAGACCGAGCCCGATCGCGAACAGCAGCCAGAAGCCCCAGAACAGCCCGATCGGCAGGCAGAGCGCCACGTAGACCAGCTCGCGCCAGGCGCGGCCGGGAGTGGTGGCGTCGATACGACCGTCGAACATGGGCACACCGTATGAGAGCCGCCGGGCGCTGCCCAGCCGGCTCACCACCGAATCGGCGTGGGGTTATCCCTACGCGTCGCCGGTGGCGGTGGGCGATGCCCGTCGACGGGCCGGCCGATCGCCGGCGTCGCCCAGGCCGGCGCCGAGGACCACGCGCACGCCGAGAAGCGAGCGGCGGTCCGGGTGGCGGATCAGCCGCGACCGAGCAGCAGGGCGATGCCCTGACCGCCGCCGATGCAGAGCGTGACGAGGCCCAGCTCGTGGTCCTCGCGCTCCATCTCGGAGAGGATCTTGGCGGTGATCACGGCGCCGGTCGCGGAGATCGGGTGACCGAGGGCGATCGCGCCGCCGTTCGGGTTGACCTTGGCCGGGTCGAGCTCGAGGTCCTGCATGACCGCGAGCGCCTGCGAGGCGAACGCCTCGTTGAGCTCGATCACGCCGACCTCGTCGAGCGAGCGGCCGGCGCGGTCCATCGCCTTGCGAACCGCGGGCACCGGGCCGATTCCCATGATCTTCGGGTCGACGCCGCAGTAGGCGTAGGAGAGGATCTTCGCGCGCACCGGGGCGCCCAGCTCGGCGGCCTTCTGCTCGGACATCAGGACGACCGCGGCGCCGGCATCGTTCATCCCCGACGCGTTGCCGGCGGTGACGGTGCCGTCCTTCTTGAAGACCGGCTTCAGCTTCGAGAAGCCCTCGATCGAAGCTCCGGGACGAACGTGCTCGTCCTGTACGAACGGGACCTTCTCGCGCTTGACCTTGATCTCGACCGGGACGATCTCGTCCTCGAACTTGCCGGCGGCGATCGCGACCTCCGCGCGACGGTGCGACTCGAGCGCGAACTCGTCCTGCGCCTCGCGCGAGATCGAGTGCGACTCGGCGAGGTTCTCGGCCGTGGTCCCCATGTGGACGTTGTCGAACGGGTCGGTCAGCCCGCCCACGACCGGGTCGACCATCTTCGTCTCGCCCATCCGGGCGCCGAAGCGGGCGGACGGCATCCAGTACGGGCCGCGGCTCATGTTCTCGGCGCCGCCGGCGACGACGCACGCGGCGTCGCCGGTCTGGATCGCCTGGGCGGCGGAGACGATCGCCTGCACGCCGGTGCCGCAGAGGCGGTTGACGGTGAACGCGGGCGACTCCTTCGGGATCCCGGCCTTCATGCCGACGACGCGCGCCGTGTACATGTCCTCCGGCGCCGTGTGGATGACGTTGCCGAAGACGACCTGGTCGACCTGGTCGGGCGCCGCCTGGGCGCGCTCGATCGCGGCGGTCACGGCGGCGGCCCCGAGGTCGGTGGGGGGCACGCCGGCAAGGCTCTTTCCGTACGAGCCGACGGCGGTGCGCGCGGCGGACGAGATCACGACTCCGGTCACTGAACGATCCTCCTGGATGGCTGCGGGGGCCGAGGGAGGCTACCGACGCCGGCTGGCGGTCGCTGGCCGCTAGCCGCGCGGCGCCAGGCGGAAGACGCCGCCCTCGAGCGACACCGCGTAGACGCGGCCGGCGGCGTCCTCGCCGAACGAGACGAGCTGCTGGACGCTGGGGCCCAGCGTGCGGTCGCGGCGCGCCCCACCGGCCGCGAGGCGCGCGACGCGCAGGCCGGAGTCGCAGAGGTCACCGTAGACGTAGCTCCCGCGCAGCGCCCCATAGGAGCGGTTGCGCAGCACGTAGCCGCCGGTGATCGAGCAGCTGCCCTGGTCGTGGGTCCGCTCGATGGTCGGCCGCACGTGTCCGGGGGCGTCCCCCGAGCCGTGGCGGCTGTTGCCCTCGAAGATCGACCAGCCCAGGTTGGCGCCGCCGCGCGGGCCGCGGCCGCCGGCGGCCGACGGCAGGAAGTCGATCTCCTCCACCTCGTCCTGGCCGACGTCGCCGATCGTCAGGTCGCCGGTCGCGCGGTCGAACGAGAAGCGGTAGGGATTGCGCAGGCCGTAGGCGAAGATCTCGCCGCGGGCGCCGGAGCGGCCGACGAACGGATTGCCGCGCGGAACCCGGTAGCCGCCGCCGGGCTTCGGGTCGATCCGAATCAGCTTGCCGAGCAGCTCTCCGAGGTCCTGCCCGTTGCGGTCGGGATCGCCGCCACCGCCCCCGTCGCCGAAGCCGGCGTAGAGCATCCCGTCCGGCCCGAACTGCAGCTGGCCGCCCTTGTGGTTGAAGCGCGGATGCGGAACGCTCAGCACCAGCCGCCCGGACCCCTTGCGCGTCGCGGTGCCGCCGGCGGTCGCGCGGAACTGGAAGATCGTCAGCGAGCCGTCGTTGGCGACGTAGTAGACGAAGTAGCGCCGGTTGCTCCTGTAGCGCGGGTGGAACGCCATCGACAGCATCCCGCTCTCGCCTCCGGTCTCGACCCGCGACGCGATGTCGAGGAAGGTCGAGCGGCGCCCCTTGCGCAGGAGCACGATCCGGCCCTCGCGCTCGACGACGAAGCGGCGCGCCCGGTCTCCGGGCGGGGCGGCGAGATAGGTCGGCTGGTCGAACGTGCCGACGCGCAGCAGGCGGATCCCCTTGGCGGCGGCACTGGCCCCCGGCGTCGCGGGGTGGGCACCCGAGCGGCTATCCGAGCCGTCTCCAGACGAGGCGCACGCGCTGACGGCGAAGGTCAGCGAGCAGCAGACGGTCGCGATGGCGACGGCGCGCTTCACGCGGCGCAGTATGGCGATGAAAACGGCAACTCTGGGTACGTTCCCTCGATGAGGGCTTTGGTAACCGGGGCGACTGGCTTCGTCGGCGGCCGCCTCGCCCACGCGCTCGCCGGCGACGGGATCGCCGTGCGCGCGCTGGTCCGCGACCGCGGCCGCGCCCAATCGCTCGCCGAGGCGGGGATCGATCTGCACGAGGGGGATGTCACGCGTGCCGACACCCTCGCCGGCGCGGGCGAAGGCGTGGACGTCGCCTACTACCTGGTCCACAGCATGGGCCGTGGCGGCGGCGGCGACTTCGCCAGGCAGGAGCGTGACGCCGCGCACAATTTCGCCCGCATGGCGCTCGCGGAGGGCGTCGAGCGCGTGATCTACCTCGGCGGGCTCGGCGACGAGCCCGGCTCCGAGCATCTGCGCAGCCGCCACGAGACGGCGGTGACGCTGCGCCGCGACGGGCCGCCGCTGACCTACTTCCGCGCCGGGATGGTCGTCGGCGCGCGCAGCGAGGGCTACCGCACGCTGCGCTACCTGGTCGAGCGGCTGCCGGCGATGATCGCGCCCGCCTGGCTGAAGACGCCGACCCAGCCGATCGGCATCGACGACGCGGTCGCCTATCTCGCCGCCGCGCCGGGCGTGAGCGGGTCGGCGGCGCGCGAGGTTCAGATCGGCGGCCCCGACGTCCTGCCCTACGGGGAGATGCTCGACCGGATGGCGGTCGCGCTGGGTCGGCGCCCGCGACCGAAGATCCCCGTCCCGCTGCTGACGCCCTGGCTCTCCTCGCTGTGGATCGGCCTCGTGACCCCGGTCGACGCCGGGGTCGCGCGACCCCTCGTCGAGGGTCTCGCTACCGAGACCGTCGTCACCGATCCGTCGGGCATGGCGCTCTTCGACGTCGAGCCCACGGGCTTCGACGAGACGCTGCGCCGCGCGCTCGCGGAGGACCCAGAGGCCGGAGCGCGATAGCCTTCGCTCGGCCACGGGCTGTGGCGCAGTCTGGTAGCGCGCTCCGTTCGGGTCGGAGAGGTCCCGAGTTCAAATCTCGGCAGCCCGATGTTTTCCCCATGCCCAGCGACCGTTTCTACACACGGGTGTCCAGCACGATGCCCGCCTGGATGCTGCGGGCGACCGGCAAGCTCAACATCCCGATCTATCGGTTGAGCGGGGGCCGGCTGTTCGGCAGCCTCGACGGGACGCCGGTCCTGCTGCTGACGACCACCGGCCGCAAGTCGGGCCAGCAGCGCACCGCCCCCGTCGCCTATCTGCGCGACGGCGAGCGGCTCGTCGTGATCGGCTCCAACGCCGGCAACGCGCGCCCGCCGGCGTGGGCACTGAACCTGGAGGCCAACCCCGAGGCCGAGGTCGAGACGGGCCGCAGGCGGAGCAGGGTCCGGGCGCGGATCGCCGCCGGCGACGAGCGGGCCGACCTCTGGCGGCGGATCAACGAGCAGTACTCCGGCTTCGACGACTACGCCGCCAAGACCGACCGCGACATCCGCGTCTTCGTGCTCGAGCCGCGCTAGCGCGGTCTCAGTATCAGCTCTTCTTCCCCGCGATAGCGCGTTGGAGCTGGTCCTTGTTCATCTTCGAGCGCCCGTCGATGCCGAGTTGTCGAGCCTCGTTGTAGAGCTGGTCGCGGGTACGGCCGCGCGGACCGGGTCGACCGGACCGCTTCCCCCCGCGTCGCCCGGACGAGATGTCCTGGGTCGAGCTGCGCGATCGCTGGCGCGACTCGCCGCTGCGAGCCCGCTCCTTGTTGACCGTGCGCGCCGCGATCTCCTCGGCGCGCTCCTCGGAACGGCCCTGCTGCTTCTCGCTCTCCTTGACGTGCTCGTACTGACGAGCCCGCTTGGTGCCCTTCTTCACTCCGCGGGGCGGCATGCCTTCCTCCTTGCCGTTATCGACCTCAGATCTACCCCGCTCCCCCGCCGCCAATCATCCGCGCGGCGTTTTCGGGTGCCGGGGCGCGGGTAGGGAGCGCGGCATGGCCAGGCTGCGGCGAGTCGACTGCGGCGACAGCGGATTACGTCGCCGTCGCCATGGCCGCGGGTTCGTGTACCTCGACCACGACGGCGAGCGGATCGACGAGCCCGAGACGCTCGAGCGGATCAGGTCGCTGGCGATCCCGCCCGCCTGGAAGGACGTCTGGATCTGCCCGCTGCCGAACGGCCACATCCAGGCGACGGGCACCGACGCGGCCGGTCGCAAGCAGTACCGCTACCACGACGACTGGCGCATCCGGCGCGACGCCGACAAGTTCGACTCGATGGTCCGCTTCGCCGAGCTGCTGCCCGCGGTGCGCGAGCAGGTCGAACGCGACCTGACGCTCGACGGCATGCCGCGCGGGCGGGCGCTGGCGTGCGCGGTCCGGCTGCTCGACCGCGGCTCGTTCCGAATCGGCTCCGAGGACTACGCGGAGGAGAACGAGACCTACGGCCTGGCGACGATGCGCAGGGAGCACGTGACCGTCGCCGATCACGTGGTCGTCTTCGACTATCCGGCCAAGGGCGGCCAGGCGCGGCGTCAGCGCGTCATCGACGAGCAGGCGGCGGAGGCGGTCGGCCTGCTGCTGCGCCGGCGCGGTGGCGGCGACGAGCTGCTCGCCTTCAAGGACGGGCGCCGTTGGCGCGACGTCCGCTCGGCCGACATCAACGCCTACCTCAAGCAGGCCGGCGGCGACGACTTCTCGGCCAAGGACTTCCGCACCTGGAACGCAACGGTGCTCGCAGCGATCGCGCTCGCGGTCTCCGGGCCGGTCGCCGGCGACTCGCGGAACGCCCGCAAGCGCGCGATCCGCCGTGCGATCGCGGAGGTCGCGCACCACCTCGGCAACACACCCGCGGTCTGTCGCGCCTCCTACATCGATCCGCGCGTCTTCGACCGCTTCGACGGCGGACTGACGATCGACGGCGTGCTGCCCGAGCTGGCCGCCGACGCCGAGGGTTGGCCTGCGGTCCAGCGCGTCGTCGAGGAGGCCGTGCTCGACCTGATCGCCGCCGACGAGTCGTCCGACGCGGTCGAGCGCGCCGCGTAGGCGCGCCGACCCGCGGCAGAGGAGCTCAGGCCGTGGCGCCCGCCGGATGCACCTCGTGCTCCCCCTCGGCGAACTCCTCGACGATCTTGGCGCAGAAGGCGTCGAGGTCGTCGGGGCTGCGGCTCGAGACGAGGCCCTGGTCGGTCACGACTTCCTCGTCCACGACGTTGCCGCCGGCGTTGCGGATGTCGGTGCGGATGCTCGGCCACGACGTCAGCGTTCGCCCGCGCACGAGGTCCGCCTCGACCAGCGACGCCGGGCCGTGGCAGATGACGCCGACCGGCTTGCCGGTCGAGAAGAACTCCTGCAGGAAGCCGAGCGCCCGCTCGTCCATCCGCAGCTTGTCCGGGTTCACGGTGCCGCCCGGGAGCAGCAACGCGTCGTAGTCCTCGACCGCCGCCGACGCCACCTCGCGGTCGACCTCGAAGGTGTCGGCCGGCTCGATGTCGCCGTTCATCGCCTGGATCTCACCGCTCTCCAGCGACAGCAGCTCGGTCTCGGCGCCCGCCTGCTCGACCGCGTCGCGCGGCCGCTCCAACTCGACCTGCTCGACGCCGTCGGCCGCCAGGATCGCGACCCTCTTGCCCTGTAGCTCGTCTGCCATCTCGGTACTTCCTTCCTGGTTCGCTCGCTGGCCAGCAGACCGCCCCTACCCCTCCCAGACGAGCGAAAACGCAATCGCCTCCGAATGCGCTGAGCGCCAGACGGCCACGTTTCGCCCCTTGCGGGAGCAGGGTAAAAGCCTTCCACGACACGGATCCACGCCTTTTGACTCAGGCCTATGGGGATCTCGCCGTTTGGCCCACTTAAGCGAGGAGCGCCATGTCAGGTTCAGCACCGCCCCATCTGAGGGGGATGGAAGGCCGATCTACCAAAGAGGAGCTGGTCGAGAGCCTGTTGCCGCTCGCCAAGCGACTTGCCGCCCGCTACCGCCACGCGGGTGAGAGTCAGGAGGATCTCGAGCAGGTCGCCTGTCTCGGGCTCGTCAAGGCAGTCGACCGCTACGACCCGTCCGCGGGTCCGCTGGTCCGCTACGCGGTCCCGACGATCCTCGGCGAGCTGCGTCGTCACTTCCGCGACAAGAGCTGGGGCGTCCACGTCCCGCGCAGCGTCCAGGAGAACCTGCTGACGATCAACAGCGCGTCCGAGCGCCTCGCGACGACGCTCGGGCGGACACCGCGTCCGAGCGACCTCGCCAGCGCCACCGGCATGTCGATCGAGGACGTGATCGAGGCACTCGACGCCGGCGCCTCCTATACCCCGGCGGCGCTCGACGCGCCTCAGCGCGGTGACGGTCCCGATACGCGGTCGCTCGGCGACGCGCTCGGCTCGAACGACCCGAACTACGAACTGGTCGAGCTGGGGCAGTCGATCGGGCCGGCCTTTCGCGAGCTGCCGGAGCGCGAGCAGGCGATCGTCCAGCTGCGCTTCTTCGAGGATCTCACCCAAGCCGAGATCGCGGAGCGGATCGGCATCTCGCAGATGCACGTGTCGCGGCTGCTGCGGCGAGCGCTCGACACGCTCCACGGCGCCGTCGACGAGGCTGCCTGAGCTAGGCGGCGACGGCGTTGTAGTAGCGCACCGCGAGACCGGTCAGCAGCGCCTCGAAGCAGGCCTCTTGCGTCAGGTCGTGCTCGGCGGCATAGGCGCGGATGCCGGCACGCTCGATCGCCTCGCTCTGGGCGACGACGTCATCCACGAGGTCCGGGTGCTCGTCGCTGAAGAACGCGCCCATCGAGTAGAGCCCCGTGTCCATCAGGGACTCGAGAAACGCGTCGTCGCTGCGCTGCGAGACGTCCGCCATGCGCCTCAGCGTACCCGTGCGGCGGTGCGGCTATCGTCTCGCCGATGGCCGACCGCGACGAGATCGTCTCGTTCCTCGACGACCTGCTCGACTCGCCCGGGTTCCCCGACTACGGACCGAACGGGCTCCAGGTGCCCGGCGCCGAGGAGGTCGAGCTCGTCGCGACCGGAGTCTCCGCCCATCTCGAGCTGTTCGATCGGGCCGCCGCGGGAGGGGCGCAGCTCGTGCTGTGCCACCACGGGATCGTCTGGGGGTCGCGTCCGCAGGCCGTCAGCCTCCAGGCGAAACGTCGTCTACAGGCGCTGTTCGCGGCGGACATGTCGCTCGTCGCCTACCACCTGCCGCTCGACGCGCATCCGGAGGTCGGCAACAACGCGCTGATCTGCGCCGCGCTGGGCCTCGAGCCGGCGGAGCGGATCGGCGACTACGAGGGGCGGCCGATCGGCTTCGTCGGCCATTCCGCGGAGGGGATCGCGCTGGCGGAGCTGCGCGAGCGTTGCCTCGCCGCGTTCGGCGGCCGCGAGCCGCTGCTTCAAGGCGCCGGCCCGGAGGTCGTCCACAGGCTCGGCGTGATCTCAGGCGCGGCGGCCGGCTCGCTCGACGACGCGATCGCGCTTGGCCTCGACGGCTTCCTGACCGGCGAGCCGTCCGAGCACTCGATGGCCGATGCTCGCGAGAGCGGCCTCCACTTCATCGCCGCCGGCCATTATGCGACCGAGACGTTCGGCATTCGCCGGCTCGGCGAGATCGTCGCGGAGCGGTTCGGCGTCGAGCACCGTTTCATCGACGTGCCGAACCCGGTCTAGACTGCCGGCACCAACCGAGTTTTCCTGGGGAGGAGAAACGATGGAGGGAGCAACGGCCGGTGCCGGCACCGGCTCGAAGACGATGGCGGACCTGCTGCCCCTGGCAGCCGAGCGCTTCGGGGACGACCCCGCGCTCCAGCACAAGGCCGGCGACGAGTGGGTCGCGACGAGCTACGCGGAGCTCGGCCACGCCGTCAGCGAGACGGCGCGCGGCCTGATCGACCTCGGTCTCCAGCACGGCGACAAGGTCTCGATCCTCTCCCACACCCGACCCGAGTGGACTCACGCCAACTTCGCGATCCTCTCCGCCGGGCTCGTCTCGGTGTCGATCTACCAGACCAACTCGGCCGAGGAGTGCCATTACGTCCTCGAGCACTCGGAGTCGCGCGCGGTCTTCGTCGAGGACGCCGAGCAGCTCGCCAAGGTTCGCTCCGTCCAGGACCGGCTGCCGAAGCTCGAGCATGTGGTGATCGTCGATCCGTCCGGCGAGCTCGGCGACGCGATCCCGCTCGCCGACCTGCGCGAGCGCGGCGCCGGCCGTGACGCGGCCGAGCTCGCGGCACGCACCGCAGCGGTCGCCAAGGACGACCTGGCGATCACGATCTACACCTCCGGCACGACCGGGCCGCCGAAGGGCTGCCTGCTGACCCACGGCAACTACCGTGACGTCACCTCGATGACCCAGGAGGCGGGCGTGCTCGCCGCCGGCGACTCGGTCTACCTCTTCCTCCCGCTCGCCCACGCCTTCGCGCTGCTGATCCAGTTCGTCGCGCTCGACGTCGGCGGCACGATCGCCTACTGGGAGAAGGACGCTCAGAAGATCGTGCCCAACCTGATGGAGGTCAAGCCGACCTACTTCCCCTCCGTCCCGCGGATGTTCGAGAAGATCTACACGCTTGCGACGAGCGCGACGGAGGACCCCGAGCAGCTGAAGCAGGCGATCGCGCTCGGTCTGAAGGTCCGCGAGCTGCGGCGGACCGGCCAGGAGGTCCCCGCGGAGCTGCAGCAGGCCTTCGACGCGGCCGACGAGAAGTTGTACGCCAACGTGCGGGCGCTGTTCGGCGGCCAGATCCGCCAGTGCGTCACCGGCGCCGCACCGATCGCCCACGAGATCCTCGAGTTCTTCTACGCCTGCGGAGTGCCGGTGATGGAGGGCTACGGGATGACCGAGACCTCGACCGTCGCCAGCGCCAACACGCCCGACGACTTCCGTTTCGGCTCTGTCGGCCAGCCGCTGCCAGGTGTCGAGGCGAAGCTCGCCGACGACGGCGAGCTGCTGCTGCGCGGCGCCAACATCTTCCAGGGCTACTACAAGAACGGCGGCGCGACGGCCGACACGCTCGTCGACGGCTGGCTGCACACCGGCGACCTCAGCAGGATCGACGACGACGGCTTCATCTACATCGTCGGCCGCAAGAAGGACATCATCATCACCGCGGGCGGCAAGAACATCACGCCGGCGAACCTCGAGAACGGCCTCAAGCAGAACCGCTGGATCTCGCAGGCCGTCGTGATCGGAGACCGCCGTCCCTATCTGGTCGCGTTGATCACGCTCGACCCCGACGAGATCCCGGCTTTCGCCGCCCAGCACGACATCGAGCCGGACCACGTTCCGGCCTCCGACCAGATGCGCGCCGCGGTCCAGGAGACCGTCGACGCCGTCAACGCCACCGTCGGCCCGGTCGAGCAGGTCAAGTACTTCGAGATCCTTCCCCACGACCTCACCCAGGAGACCGGCGAGCTCACCCCCACCCTCAAGGTCAAGCGCAACGTCGTCAGCGACAAGTTCGCAGCCGTCGTAGACGGGATCTACGAGCGCGCCGGATAGACGCAAGCCGGCCAGGCGCCTGCGGGGGTCCGGGGGCGTGAGCCCCTGGTCCTCATCCCAGGGCCTTCTCCAGCGCGGAGAGAAGGCGGTTGGTGGCGCCGACGTCGCGGATGGCGGCGCGGATGTGGTCGTCCGCGCCGAGCGGTCCGCCGGGGGCGACGGTGACCGACTCGCGCTGAAGCCGGTTGGCGAGTGCGGCGCCGGAGAGGTTGTCGGCGGCGAGCCAGATGAAGTTGGCCTGGGACGCGGTCACGTCGACCGGCAGCTCGGCGAGGGCGGCGAGCAGGCGGTGGCGCTCCTCGATCACCGTCGCGCGGCGCCGCTCGACCTCGCGGTCGCTGATCTTCAGCGCCTGGACGACCGCCGCTTGGGTGAGCGCGTTGACGCCTAGCACCGGGGCGATCGAGTCGAGCAGCTTGGCGGCGGCGTTCGAAGCGACGGCATAGCCGGCGCGGAGGCCGGACAGGCCGTAGATCTTCGAGAAGGTGCGCACGACCACCAGGCGCGGGAAGGCGTCGGTCAGGCGCAGGACGGCGTCGAGCGGCTCGGCCTCCTGGAAGTGGATCAGCGCCTCGTCGACGATCAGGTGGACGCGCTCCGGCAGGTCGCCGGCCAGCGCCGCGATCCGCTCGGCTGGAACGTAGGTGCCGGTCGGGTCGTTGGGGTTGCAGATCATCACCAGCCGGGTCCGGTCGGTGACGGCGTCGCGCAGGCGATCGAGGTCCTGGCCGTCGGCGCCGGTCTCGACCGCTACGGGGCGTCCGCCGGCACGCGCGGCCATCAAGGGGTAGAGCGGATAGCTCGGCCACGGCGTGACGAGCTCGTCACCGGCCGACATCAGCGTCATCGCGGCGGTCTGGAGCAGCTCCGCGGCGCCGTTGCCGACGACGATCCGCTCCGGCTCGACGCCATGGCGCTCGGCGAGCATCCGGCGCACGGCGGCGGCGTGGCGGTTCGGGTAGCCGTTGACGCGTCCGCGGGCCGTGTAGATCGACGCGTTGACGACCTCGGAGTTCGGCAGCTCGGGCCACTCGGTGTTCGACAGGTCCAGCTCCGGCGCACGCTCCAGCGCGAGCCGCTTCTCGCGCGCCCGGCGCTCGCGGCGCGCCTTGTTGAGCTCCTCCTCGTCGACGTCCTCGAACTGCTTGTAGTAGTCGAGCAATCCCATATGGCTACTGCGGCGCGATCGAGGGCCCGGGTCCGGCGATGATGAAGAACCAGAAGCTGAAGAGGACGACTGCGACGGCGACGCTGATTGCGAAGATCACCTCGAGCGCACCTCGGTCCTGCTTGTAGCCCGCAGCGCGCCGAACCAGCTTCCAGGCGTTGTCGACCCGCTTGCCGAGCGCGACGGTGAGCAGCAGCGAGGCCAGCGTGCCGGCCATGATCGTCGCGATCCCCGCCGAGACCGAGTCGGTCCAGTACTGGACCTGGGAGCCGAACCAGAACCAGAAGTACGGCTGCGGGCCGAAGAGGCTCAGGCAGAGAACCATCTCCAAGGCGAGCAGCCCATAGGCAACGCCGCGGTCGGCGTTCTGCCGTCCGCCGCCCTTGCGCTGCGGAGTGCCGCGGTACTTGACCCCACGAACCTCGCTCGGGCGCCGGACGAAGAGGCCGCCGCTCTCTGTTGGGTCGTTGCGGGCCACGTCGAAAACAGACTAGGGCACCGACCAGGCCGGCTTCGCCCCTTGGGGCCCTCTACCCGTCCTCGGATTGGCGCAGTAGAGAACCGGTGGTCTGCTCCAGGATGCGCCGCCAGGCCGCCGTCTTCTCCCGCCCGCGCTCGAGCTTGCCGACGACCTTGCGCACCCGCGTCGCCGAGATCTCGATCCCGTGCTTGGCGCAGACCGCCTTCAGGTCGTCGTAGTCCTCGGCCAGCTTGATCGTCACCGACTCGAAGCCGTGGCGGGCGATGTCGACGCGCCGGTTGAAGTTCATGATGTTCGTCTCGAACATGATCTGGTCGTTCGGCGCCGGCTCGACCAGGACGATGTCGACGCCCGGGTAGCGCTCCCTCCAGTGGCTGACCGCCTCGTGCAGCCGCTGGTGGGCGAGCAGCTTGAACGTCTGGTAGCCGATCTGAGCGAACCCCATGTCGGCGACCCGCTGCACCTTGCTGCCGAACGCTGTCGGGATCTGCTTCTGGAAGTCGTTGACGTATGGGACGAGCGGGTTGACGACGACGATGAACTTGGCACCGCGCTCGACCGCCACGTCGACGTTGGTCGTCGAGCGGATGCCACCGTCGATCAGCTGACGCCCGCCGATGTCGACCGGCTTGTAGACCATCGGCAGCGCGGTCGAGGCGCTGACCGCCTTGGCGATCGAGACGTCGTCCCAGCCGTCGCCGCCGAACACGATCCGCTCGGTGGTGTCGAGGTCGGTGGCGGTCAGGTAGAGCTCGCGCTTGAGCTTGCGGAAGTCGTTGACCCGCCCGTCCTCGCCAAGGACCCCGTCGAGGTACTGCTCGACGCCGCGGGTGCTGTAGGCGCCGGACGGAAGCCCCTGTGCGACCTCGGCGGCGATGTCGACCAGCGACAGCCCGCGCTGCGTCGCGACGGTCTTCAGCACCCCGAGCACGCGCAGCGGCAACATCGCGGCCGAGTACGCGAACTCGCCCAGGTTCGGCCGCATCAGCTGGCCGCGGTCGACGTCGCGGAAGGGGCTGGGCGGCTGCTGGTTGACCACCCGCATCATCTCCTCGGGCGTGACGCCGTTGGCGACCAGGCTGCTCACGAAGGAACCGGCGCTAGTACCGACGAAGACGTCGAAGTCGTTGACCGTGCGGTTGACGGCGAGCAGGTCGAGCGCGCGCAGCGCTCCGATCTCGTAGACGCCGCCGGTGAAGCCGCCGCCGCCGAGCACGAGCGCCGTCCGGGAGCGCTTTGGACGGCGCCTCCGTGGCTTCGCCACTGGCTTCTTCCCCGTGGCTGGAGGCTTCTCCAGCTTGACGACGTCTCCCATGCCCCACTCATTATCCCCCAGCGGCGGTCGCTCAACCGCTCCGGTCACCCATGTACGGTGTTCTGCCGTTGAAGATGCGCAGACCAACCAAAGCGGCTCGCATGGCGAAGGCCGTGTTCCTAACCCTGATCGTCGTTCTCGCGACCGCCGCAGCGGCTCCGGCGGCGGGCGCCGGCGAGAGCGGTCTGTCGGCCAGCCTGGGCTCCGCGATGGGCTCCTCGGGGAGTTGGAGCGGCGCCTACGCCTACAACGCCACCAGCGGCCGCCCTGTCTTCGCCTGGCGCCACACGGCGCCGCGGATCCTGGCCTCCAACACGAAGCTGTTCACCACGGCGGCGGCGCTGGCGCGCTTCGGAGTCGCGGGCAAGCTCGCGACCGAGGTCCGCGGCGCAGGCAAGCTCGGCGAGCGCGGCGTCTATCGCGGCAACCTCTACCTCGTCGGCGGCGGCGATCCGACCTTCGGCAGCCAGAGCTTCGCCAGCCGCTCCTACGGCGGCGGCGCCACGGTCGACGCCCTTGCGACCAAGCTCGATCGCGCCGGCATCGAGCGGGTGGCCGGGCGAGTCGTCGGCGACGAGTCGGCGTTCGACAGCCTGCGCGGCGGTCCCGACTCCGGCTACGGGACGTCGATCTGGGTCGGCCCGCTGAGCGGGCTCGGCTACAACCGCGGCCTCGGCAACGAGAACGGCTCGAGCTTTCAGACGGACCCGCCCGCGTTCGCCGCCGCCCGCCTGACCGACGCGCTGCGCCAGCGCGGCATCGCCGTCAGCGGCGGCGCGACCGCGGGCGTCACGCCCCAGGCCGCCGACGTGCTGGCCGCGGTGGAGTCGCCGACGATGGCCCGACTGGCGGCGCTGACCAACAAGCCGTCCGACAACTACTTCGCCGAGATGCTCGTCAAGGATCTCGCGATGCAGGCCAACGGCAGGGGCACGACCGCCGCCGGCGCGAAGATCGCGGGCCGCTTCGCGAAGCGGCTCGGCGGCCGCCCGTCGCGGCTCGCCGACGGCTCCGGGCTGTCGCGGCTCAACCGCGCCTCCCCCTACCGTGTCGCCAAGCTGCTGCTCGCGATGCGGGAGCGCGACGAGTGGGTCGCCTTCAACCGCTCGCTGTCGATCGCCGGCCGTGACGGCACGCTGGGGTCACGGATGCGCGGCGGCCCGGCGCGCGGTCACTGCCGCGGCAAGACCGGCACGCTGACCGGCGTGTCAGCCGTGTCGGGCTACTGCCGGGCCCGCTCGGGCGACACCTACGTCTTCTCGATCCTGATGAACGGGATCGACCCCTACGGCGCCCGCGGCATCCAGGACCGCATGCTTCAGGCCCTCGCCGGCGTGCGGTAGCTGCTCGGTTAGCCGAGCAGCTTCAGCAGCCCGGCCTGGTCGACGACCTCGACGCCGAGCTTCTCGGCTTTGGCGAGCTTCGACCCGGGGTCGGCGCCGGCGACGACGTAGTCGGTCTTCTTCGAGACCGACCCGGTCACCTTGCCGCCGGCGGCCTCGATCCGCTGCTGGGCCTCGTCGCGGGTCAGGTCGGGCAGCGTTCCCGTCAGGACGAACGTCCTGTCCTTCAACGGGCCCTCGACCTGCCCCGGCGCGGGTCCCTCCTCCTCGAGCTGGACGCCGGCGGCGCGCAGCCGCTCGATCAGCTCGCGGGTCGCCGTCTCGCTGAGCGTCTCGGCGATCTGCTCGGCGAGGATCGGCCCGATCCCCGGCACCTCCTCGATCTGCTCCGGCGTCGCCTCCAGCAGGGCGTCGATCGTGCGGAACCAGCCGGTCAGGGCGCGCGCGTTGACGCCGCCGATCCCATGGATGCCGAGTCCGAACAGCACGCGGTGGAAGGGCTGCTGCTTGGAGCGCTCGATCGCCGCCACGAGGTTGCGCGCGGAGTCGGGCCCGAAGCGCTCGAGCTCGACGAGCTGCTCGGCGGTCAGGTCGTAGATGCCCGCGATCCCGTCGATGACGCCGGCGCGCAGGAACTGCAGGACGCGCTCCTCGCCGAGCCCCTCGATGTCCATCGCGCCACGGCTGACGAACTGCTTGACGGTCTGGAACAGCTGACCGGGGCAGCCGGCGCGGTTCGGGCAGATCGTCCAGACGCCGCCCTCCGGCTTGACCGTCGAGGTGCCGCACGCCGGGCATTCGGTGGGCGGACCGGGCACGGGGCCGCGGTCGGGGTTGCGCTGCGCCTGGGGCGTGGGCGACACGACTCTCGGGATCACGTCGCCGGCGCGGGTGACGACGACCTCGTCGCCCGCGCGCACGTCCTTGCGGACGATGTCCTCCTCGTTGTGCAGCGTGGCCAATTTGACCGTCACTCCCGAGACCTGGACCGGCTCCAACTCGGCGAACGGCACCATGTGCCCGGTCCGGCCGACGTTCCACTGAACTCGCTCGAGCGTGGTGGTGGCCGTCATCGGCGGGAACTTCCAGGCGATCGCCCCGCGCGGCTCGCGCCCGACGACGCCGAGCCGGCGCTGCAGCGCCAGGCTGTCGACCTTCACGACGACCCCGTCGATCTCGAAGTCGAGCCCCTCGCGGCGCTCCTCCCAGCCGCGGCAGGCCACGACCACTGAGTCGAGCGCCTCGTGGCGCTCGACGTCCGGGCTGACCGGGAAGCCGTGCTCTCGCAGCCACTCGAGCGACTCGAAGTGGGTCTCGAGCTCCAGTCCCTCGAGCGCGCCGATCGAATAGCTCCAGAGCGCAAGCGGTCGCGCGGCGGCGAGCGCGGGATCGAGCTGGCGGATCGAGCCGGCGGCGGTATTGCGCGGATTTGCGTACGTCGGCTCGCCGGCGGCGGCGCGCTCCTCGTTCAGCTTCGCGAAGGCGGCGCGCGGCAAGTAGATCTCGCCGCGCACCTCGAGCAGCGACGGCGCTCCCTCGACCCGTTGCGGCACGGTGTCGACCGTGCGCAGGTTCTGCGTCACGTCCTCACCGACCTCGCCGTCGCCGCGCGTCGCGCCGCGGACCAGCTCGCCGTCGCGGTAGAGCAGCGAGATCGCCAGCCCGTCGATCTTCGGCTCGGTGACGAAGGCGATCTCGCCGTCGTGCTCGATCTCCGCCCGCTCGATGTAGCGCTCGGTCCGCTCGAGCCAGGCGCGCAGCTCCTCCTCCGAGCGCGCGTTGGCGAGCGAGAGCATCGGCTGCTCGTGCCGGACAGGCTCGAACCGCTGCAGCGGCGTGCTGCCAACGCGTTGGGTCGGCGACTCCGGCGTGCGCAGCGCCGGATGCTCCCCCTCGAGCCTGCGCAGCTCGTCGATCAGCGCGTCGTACTCGTCATCGCCGATCTCCGGCTCGTCGCGCTGGTAGTAGAGCTCGTTGTGATGCTCGATCTGCCGCCGCAGCTCGGCGACCCAGGCTTCCGGGGACTCGTTCACACCTCGCGGGCGGCCGGGCCTAGTAGGCGGTCGAAGTCGAAGCCTGACAGTCCCTCGATCGCCGCGCGGTCGGTGAGGTCGAAGTGCAGCGGGGTGACCGCTATCCAGCCGTCGGCGACGGCGGCGAAGTCGGTGCCTTCCTCTGGGTGGTAGCCGGGGCTCTCGCCGTAGATGCGGTAGCGGCGGCGTCCGTCCTGCTCTTCGGCCAGTTCGAGCGAATCGCGGTAGATCCGCTTGCCGAGCCGGCAGGCGCGGGCGCCGGCGATACCGCCGGCGGGCGCGTTGACGTTGAGCAGGGTTCCCTTCGGCATCGGAACGTCGCTCAGCTCCTCGACCATCCTGGCGACGAACGCCGCGACCGGGGCGAAGTTCTGCGGCTCCCACGCGCGGCCGATGCGGAAGTCCATCGCGCCGTGGTCGGCCTGCTGGGAGACGGCGATCGCCGGGACGCCGAGAACGATCCCCTCGAGCGCGGCGGCAACGGTTCCCGAGTAGGTGATGTCGTCGCCGAGGTTCGATCCGTGGTTGATGCCCGAGACGATCAGCTCCGGCTCGAACTCGATCAGCCCAAGCGCGGCGAAGCGCACGCAGTCGACCGGCGTGCCGTCGGTCGCGTAGCCGATCGTGCCGTCGTCGAGCTCGACCTCGTCGACCCAGAGCGGACTGCGGGTGGTGATGCTGCGCGCGGTCGCGGAGCGGTTGGAGTCGGGCGCGATGACGGCCAGCTCGACGCCGGGTACCTCGAGTAGCGCCCGCCGCATGGCGTGCAGGCCGGTCGCCTGGATTCCGTCGTCGTTGGTCAGCAGCACCTTCATCGCGACGAACGAGGATAGACCTCGGGCCGGAGCGGTCGTGAACAGACGGTCAGCCGTAGCGGATCGCCTCGAGGTAGAGGCCGTGGGCGTGCGCCGTCTCTCCGGCCTCGCGGCGATGCTGTCCGTCGAGCAGCGTGGCGAATGGCGGGATCGTCGTCCGCCCGGCAGCCAGCCCGAGCATCGTTCCGACCAGGCTGCGCACCATGTGGCGCATGAACGAGTCGGCCTCGATCCAGAAGGCGAGCACGCCGCCGGGCTCCTCGATCCATTCCGCCCGCACGACGTCGCGCACGAAGCGCTGGTGGTAGCCGTCGGTCGGCGTGAATGCCGTGAAGTCGTGTCGTCCCGGCAGCAGCTCGGCGCACGCGTCGAGCACAGCGGAGTCGAGCGGATAGCGCCAGTGCAACGCGCGACCGCGCTCGAGCGGCCGCTCGACCCGCCCAGGCGCCACGCGATAGCGGTAGACCCGCCCGGTCGCGTCACGGCGCGCGTCGAAGCCGTCCGGCACCGTTTCGCTCTCCAGCACCCGCACGTCGGGCGGCAGCAGCGCGTTGACGCGCTCGCGCGACAGCGGCTCGCCGGCGTGCGAAGCCACCTGCCCGCGGGCGTGGACCCCCGCGTCGGTGCGACCGGCGACCGTCAGCGGGAGCGGCGCTCCGGCCAGCCGCTCCAGCGCGCCCTCCAGCACCTCCTGCACCGTCCGCTGCCCTGGCTGGGTCGCCCAGCCCGCGAACCCTCCGCCGTCGTACTCGATCAGCAGACGAGCGGTCACTAGCCGCGCTTGCGCGCCACCACGACCAAGTACTCGGCATCGACGGAGAACGCGCCATCGCCCCCCGCCCAGCCGCGGACCAGCTCGACGAAGTCGGCGCGCATGTTGGCGTAGATCTCGGGCGGCATCGCCTCCTTGGCGGCGACCTGCATCGGCGCGTGGCGCTCCATGTGCGCGACGAACGCCTCCGGCGAGTCGCCCGCCCAC
Organism: Thermoleophilaceae bacterium; assembly: GCA_035630455.1. Lineage (GTDB taxonomy): Bacteria > Actinomycetota > Thermoleophilia > Solirubrobacterales > Thermoleophilaceae > JAAYBF01. Next base: position 28,424 of record DASQKP010000003.1, on the reverse strand, counting down.
GGCAGGGTCCGCCGCTCCATCTCGATCGAGTTCGCCAGCTCGCCGATCCGCTCGCGCACGACTTCCTCGTCGCCCCACCGCTCGTGGGTCGGCGCCTCCGACGGCGGCGCGTACTTGCGCCCGACCGCGAACATCTCCTGCGCGACCCCACCCGGCACCCAGGCGACCAGTCCGACGGTGTTGCCCGGGCGCACGACTCGGAACAGCTCGCGCGCGACGACCTCGGGCCGTGGCGCCATCACGGCGCCGAAGACGGACCCGACGCACTCGAACCGCCCGTCCTCGAACGGCAGGTCCTCGACGTCGGCCTCGACCCACTCGACGTCGTAGCCGTCGGCCTCGGAGCGCGCCTTGCCGCGCGCGACCATTCCGGGCGAGATGTCCGAGGCGACCACGCCGGCGCCCTCGAACGCGCACGCCAGCGCGAAGTTGCCGTCGCCGGCCGCCACGTCGAGCACCTCCTGCCCGGCGCCGACCGCGCACGCGTCGCAGAGTGCCTGCGCCGCCGGTCGCAACATCTCCGACAGTCCCGAGTAGTCGCCCTTGCCCCAACCCTCGCGGGCCCCCTGCTTGATCCGCTCCAAGTCCATGGTCGCGACGCTATCAGCCGCTGGGTAGGCTGCTCTTCATGAAGCTCTTGGCCTTCTCCGACGTCCACTGCGACCTCGGCGCGATCGACTCGCTCGTCGAGCAGGCGCGCTCCGCCGACGTTGTCGCCGGCGTCGGCGACTTCGCCAGCGTTCACGAGGGACTGCTGGAGACCGTCGGACCGCTCGCGGCGATCGAGGCGCCCGTCCTGCTCGTTCCCGGCAACAACGAGACCGCCGACGCCCTCCGCTCGGCCACCGCCGGGTGGGATGGCGTGACCGTGCTGCACGGCGAGTCGGCGACGGTCGACGGCATCGACTTCTTCGGCATCGGCGGAGGCATCCCCACCACGCCCTGGGACTGGAGCTTCGACCTGACCGAGGACGAGGCCACCAACATGCTCCGACCCCTCCCGGACAACGCGGTCCTGCTCAGCCATTCACCGCCGAAGGGCCACGTCGACAAGGACCTCGGCAGCACTGCCGTCCTCGAGGCCGCTCAGCGCAGCGACGCGCGTGCAGTCCTCTGCGGCCACATCCACGAGCAGTGGACCAACGAGTCGCGCATCGGCGACACGTTCGTCCGCAACCTCGGACCAGACGGCTACGTCCTCGAGCTCTAGACCAGCCGTTAGCCTTTGAAACGTCACCCACTCTTTGGGTGGTCAGCACCACAACGCCAAGACCCCGAACCAGCCTTGTGAACTCAGCCACCCGTGTGGTGGTCAGCTTCACAACGCCGAGGCGGCCGCCCGGCTGACACGGGGTTCTCAGCGGTATCTAGTCGTAGACGCCGCTTCCGCGGGTGGCGACGATTTTGCGTTTGCGCGCACAGGCGTAGCGAGCGCAGCGTCGGGCGGAGCCCCTCCCGTCGATTACGTGGGAGCCCTCAGCCGACGAGTCGCGCCAGGGATGGGGCAAAGTCCCAGCGGAGCCGCGGAGCCGAGCACGGAAACCAAAATCGGAGACAGGACCCGCGGCCACCGACGCCGATCCTATGCGCGCACGGCAGAGCTACACCGCTTGGAAGCCTCGACAGGCTTTCAAGCAGTAACGAAGCTAGACCAGCTCGAGGAAGACCATCTCGGTCGCGTCGGAACGACGCGGACCGAGCTTGGAGATGCGGGTGTAGCCACCCGGACGCTCCGCGTAGCGCGGGGCGATCTCCTCGAACAGCTTGTAGACGACGCCCTTGTCCTGCCCGAGGCGCGCCATCGCCAGGCGCCGCGAGTGCTGGTCGCCCTTCTTTGCGAGGGTGATCAGCCGCTCCAGCTCAGGCTTGACGGCCTTCGCCTTCGCCTGGGTGGTCTTGATCTTCTCGTGGTCGATGATCTCGCGCGAGAGGTTCATCAGCAGCGCCTTGCGGTGCGCCGAGTCGCGGCTGAGCTTTCCTTTTTGCTTCTGATGGCGCATGGCGAACCTGAGCAGCCTACCGGTTCTCGCTAGGACCGCAGCGAGAGTCCGCGGGCCTCGAGTGTCTCCATGACCTCCTCGATCGACTTGCGGCCGAAGTTGGGGATCGCGTTGAGCTCGGACTCGGACTTCTGGATCAGGTCGCCGACGGTCTGGACGCCGGCGCGCTTGAGGCAGTTGTAGGAACGGACGCCCAGCTCCAGCTCCTCGATCAGGATGTCGTCCATCCCGTCGCCGCCGGAGGCGGAGCCACCGCCACCGCTACCAAGCTCGCCGCCGTTGCTCGCGGCCGCGCCGACGAGTGCGGCACCGGCCTCGCGCAGCGCCTCGACGCGCTCGGGCTCGCTGAAGATCGCCAGGTACTTGATCAGCGTCTCGGCGGCCTCGCGCAGTGCGGCGTGCGGGTCGAGCGAGCCGTCCGTCTCGATGTCGAGCGTCAGCTTGTCGTAGTCGGTGCGCTGTCCGACGCGGGCCGACTCGACGGAGTAGGCGACGCGCTTGACGGGCGAGAAGATCGAGTCGATCGGGATGACGCCGATCGGCTGCTCCGGCGACTTGTTGTCCTCGGCGGGCGAGTAGCCGCTGCCGTGACCGATCGTCAGGTAGACCTCGAGCTTGGTCTTCTTCTCGAGCGTCGCGATGTGCGTCTCGGGGTTGAGGATCTCGACGCCGGACGGCAGGTCGATGTCGCCGGCGGTGACCTCACCCGGGCCGGTCACGACGAGCGGAGCCTCGATCTCGGATGCCTCGGAGTGCATCCGGCAGACGATCTCCTTGAGATTGAGGACGACGTCGGTGACGTCCTCCTTGACACCGGAGATCGTCGAGAACTCGTGGGCGACGCCCTCGATCCGAACGCTCGTCACGGCGGCGCCCGTCAGCGAGGACAGCAGCACCCGCCGCAGCGAGTTGCCGAAGGTGTAGCCGAAGCCGCGGTCAAGCGGCTCGATCGTGAACGTCCCGCGCGTGTCGGTGACGGTCTCGGCGGAGATCTGGGGGGTCTGAAACTCGATCATGGGCGATGTCCTTCGCGTTGGTGCGCACGCGACCCGCCGGCGGGCGTCGCGCGCGTCTTGGACTTCTACTTCGAGTAAAGCTCGACGATGAGCTGCTCTTGGACCGGGACGGCGATCTCGTCGCGCTCCGGTCGGCGCAGCACCTTGGCCGTGAGGCCATCGTGGTCGGCCTGTAGCCAGGCGGGGACCACGGAAACCAGCTCGGTGGCGTCTCGGATCGTCTGGTCGCCCGCGAATCCGGGAGCCAGCGTGATCACGTCATCGGGACGCACCTGGTACGAGGGGATGTCGACTCGGCGGCCGTTGACGAGCCAGTGTCCGTGGCGGACGAACTGGCGCGCCTGGCGGCGCGAGGCGGCGAAGCCAAGCCTGACGAGCACGTTGTCGAGGCGCGACTCGAGGATCCGCAGCAGGTTCTCGCCGGTCACGCCGTCCTGGCGCGAAGCGCGGTCGTAGTAGCCGCGGAACTGCTTCTCGAGCACGCCGTAGTAGCGACGCGCCTTCTGCTTCTCGCGCAGCTGGACGCGGTACTCGGACTGGCGCGGACGGCCACGGCCGTGATCGCCAGGCGGGTAGTTGCGCCGCTCGATGCCGCACTTGTCGGTGAGGCAGCGCTCACCCTTGAGGAAGAGCTTGGTGCCCTCGCGACGGCACTGCTTGCACTGGGAGCCGGTATCGCGCGCCATCGTTAGACCCTCCGCCGCTTGCGGGGACGGCAGCCGTTGTGCGCCTGCGGGGTGACGTCGCGAATGCCCGTGACCTCGAGACCGGCGGCCTGAAGCGAGCGGATCGCGGTGTCGCGTCCGGAGCCGGGGCCCTTGACGAAGACCTCGACCTTCTCGAGCCCCTGCTCGATGCCCTTCTTGGCGGCCGCGTCGGCGGTCACCTGGGCGGCGAACGGAGTCGACTTGCGCGAGCCCTTGAAACCGGCGCCGCCGGCGGACTCCCACGCGATCACGTTGCCCTCGCGATCGGTCAGCGACACGATCGTGTTGTTGAAGCTCGTCTTGATGTGGGCCTGTCCGAACGGAACGTTCTTCTTCGCCTTGCGGCGCCCACGAGGTCGTGCTGGCCTCTGCTGTGCCACTACTTCGTCACCTTCTTCTTCCCGGCCACCGACATGCGCTTCGGACCCTTGCGGGAGCGGGCGTTGGTCTTTGTGCGCTGTCCCCTGACGGGCAGCCCGCGGCGATGACGGAGACCGCGGTACGCGCCGATCTCCATGAGCCGCTTGATGTTCTGTGAGAGCTCGCGCCGCAGATCGCCCTCGACCGTGAGGTCCGTGTCGATCGCGTCGCGCAGCTTGATGACCTCGTCATCGGTGAGGTCCTTGACGTAGGTGTTGGGATCGACGCCCGCCTTCTTCAGGACGGCGTTCGACTGCGAGCGCCCGATCCCGTAGATGTAGGTGAGACCGATCTCGACCCTCTTGTTGAGGGGAATGTTGATGCCAGCGATACGTGCCATCGTCTGCGTCAGCCCTGCCGCTGCTTGTGGCGCGGGTTCTGACAGATCACGAGGACGGCGCCGTTGCGGCGAATGACCTTGCACTTCTCACACATGGGTTTGACCGACGCTCGGACCTTCATCGCTACCTTCCGTATATAGAGAACCGGCGCAGGGCCCAGGAGACGGCTTAGCGCCAGCGGAGGACGATAGCACGCTAGCCCAGGAGCATCCGGTCGGGGCCTAACGTCCGCTGGTCGCCTCGGCTCCGACGGGGCTCATCGCGCCGTCATCGAGATGCCAAGGGGTAAGTATGCGTGGCCCGTCGGCCATAACCGCGACCGTGTGCTCGAAGTGCGCCGCGAGCGACCCGTCCTCGGAGTAGACCGACCAGTTGTCGGGCGCCAGACGGACCTCGGGCCCACCGACGTTGACCATCGGCTCGATCGCCAGGACCATGCCCTCCTCGAGCAGCGGACCGCTGCCGGGAGTGCCGAAGTTCGGGATCTGCGGGTCCTCGTGCATCTCACGGCCGACGCCGTGACCGACCAGCGAGCGGATGACCGAGTAGCCGTCGGCCTCGACGCGGCGCTGGATCGCCGCGGAGACGTCCCCGAGCCGATTGCCGACGACGCACTGCGCGATGCCGTCGAACAGCGAGCCGCGGGTCGAGTCGAGCAGGCCGGCGGCGACGTCGCCGATCGAGCCGATCGGCAGCGTCACAGCGGCGTCGGAGATCCAGCCGTCCAGCTCGACGCCGATGTCGACCGACAACACGTCGCCGCGGCTGAGCTCATAGTCGCCTGGGATGCCGTGCACGACCATCGAGTTCGGCGACGCGCAGATCGATCCGGGGAAGCCGCGGTAGCCCTTGAAGCAGGGCGTGCCGCCCTGCGAGCGGATGAACCGCTCGGCCGCCTCGTCGAGCTCCTCGGTGGTGACCCCGGCGCGCGCCTTGGAGCGCAGCAGCCGGTGACAGCGCGCCAGAACCTGCCCGGAGGCGGCGATCTGCTCGATCTCCTCGGGCGTCTTCTTGACGATCGCCATGGCTAGAGCTGTTCCTCGAGCCGCAGCGTCGCGAGCGTCGCGCGGATGTGCGCGTGGACCTCGTCGGGCGAGCGGCTGCCGTCGAAGCGGCGCAGCAGGCCCTTGGCCTCGTAGTGCTCGACGAGCGGCTCGGTCTGGTCATGGAAGACCTCGAGCCGGTGCTTGATCGTCTCCTCGCGGTCGTCGTCGCGCTGGATCAGCGGCGAGCCGTCCTGATCGCAGAAGCCGGGATTCTTCGGCGGGTCGAAGTCGACGTGGTACGGATGCCCGTTCTTCTCGCAGACGCGACGACCCGACAGCCGGCGAACGACCTCGGCATCGTCGACGTCGACGTCGAGCACCGCGGTCAGACGGCGGCCGAGCGGGTCGAGCGCCTGCTCGAGCGCCTCCGCCTGCGGCAGCGTGCGCGGGAAGCCGTCGAGCAGGAACCCGTCGAGCGCCTCGGGGCTGTCGATCCGCTCGACGATCACCGCGCAGATCAGCTCGTCCGGGACGAGATCGCCACGGTCCATGAACTGCTTCGCCTCGCGACCGAGCTCGGTCCCCTCCTTGACCGCGCGGCGCAGGATGTCGCCGGTCGCGTAATAGGGGAGGTCGAAGTCTTCGACAAGCCGCTCGGCCTGTGTCCCCTTGCCTGCGCCGGGGGGGCCTAGAAGGATGAGATTGAGCTCGCTCACGGACGAGGGAGGCTACTTCAAGAATCCCTCGTAGTTGCGCATCATCATCTGCGCCTCGAGCTGCTTCATGGTGTCGAGCGCCACACCGACGACGATCAGGATCGACGTGCCGCCGAAGAAGAAGTTGGCGCTCGTCTGGTTGATGAGGATCGTCGGCAGCGCCGCGACGGCGGCGAGATAGAGCGCACCGGGGAACGTCAGGCGCGCCAGGATGCGGTCCAGGTACTCGGCCGTCGGCCGTCCGGGTCTGACGCCGGGGATGAAGCCGCCGTACTTCTTCAAGTTGTCCGCCTGCTCGACCGGATTGAAGGTCACGGCGGTGTAGAAGTAGGTGAAGAGGACGATCAGGATCGACTCGCCGACGATGTAGGCCCAGCCGTTGGGGGCGAAGAAGGCCGACATGTCCTGCGCCCAGGGCTGCTGGATCAGCTGGCCGACGGTCGGCGGGAAGGCCATCAGCGACGCGGCGAAGATCACCGGGATCACGCCGGCCATGTTCACGCGCAGCGGCAGGTAGGTCGAGCTCGCCGACGCGACCCTGCGGCCGACGACCTGCTTGGCGTACTGCACCGGGATCCGGCGCTGCCCCTCCTGCATGAAGACGATGCCGGCGATGATCGCCAGCGCGAGGAACGGCATCATCACCTTGAAGACCTGATCCGGGTTGGTCCACCACGCCTGGACGCCGTTCGGCAGCCCCGCGACGATGCTGGCGAAGATCATCAGCGAGATGCCGTTGCCGATCCCGCGCTGGGTGATCAGCTCGCCGAACCACATCAGCATCACGCAGCCGGCCGTCAGCGTGATCACGATCGTGAAGACCGTGCCGAAGGTGAAGCCGTCGACTACGTCGGCGCCGCCGGTCGAGAAGCTGCGGAAGAGGAAGACGTAGCCGACCGACTGGCCGAAGGCGAGCGCGACGGTCAGGTAGCGCGTGTACTGCGTGATCTTCTGCTGCCCGACCTCGCCCTCCTTGCGCAGCTTCTCCAATGACGGCAGCACCACCGTCATCAGCTGCAGGATGATCGAGGCCGTGATGTAGGGCATGATCCCGAGCGCGAAGATCGCGAAGCGCTGCAGGCTGCCGCCGGAGAAGAGGTTCAGGAAGCCGAGGATGTTCGAGCCGGCGAACTGGTTCGCCAGGTCCTCGACGGCATCGACGTTGATGCCAGGAGCGGGGATGTAAGCGCCCAGCCGGTAGAGCGCGAGCATGCCGGCGGTGAACGCCAGCTTCTTCCGGAGCTCGGGGATCCGGAATGCGTTGAGGAACGTCTTGAGCATGCCCCTACGACTCGAGAACGTTGACGCTGCCGCCTGCCGACTCGATCTTCTCGCGCGCGCTGGCGGAGAAGCCGTGGGCATGGACGGTGAGCGCCTTCTCGAGCTCTCCCTCCCCTAGGACCTTGATCGGAACATTGCGACGGGTCGCTAGACCAGCCGCGCGGAGGGAGTCTGGCGTTACCTCGGCACCCGCATCGAAGCGAGCGTCGAGGTCGCGAAGATTCACGGGCTGCGTGTGCGTGCGGAACTTCTCGAACGGCATCGACTTCTTCATGTGCGGACCGCGCAGCTTGCGCATCCGTCGCTGAATCGGGTTCTGCCCGCCCTCGAACGCGACCCGGCTCTTCGAGCCGGCCCGGGAGCCCGCGCCCTTCTGGCCGCGGCCGGAGGTCTTGCCCACGCCGGAGCCCTCGCCGCGCCCGACGCGCTTGCGACGGTGGGTCGAGCCCTTGGCCGGCTTGAGATTGTGGAGCCCGATGAATCGCTCGTCGTCAGCCATCGTTGCCCACCTTCACGAGGTGGTCGACGCTCTTGACGAGGCCACGTACCACTGGCTCGTCGGGGCGCTCGACCTGCTTGCCGATCCGGCCGAGGCCGAGCGTGCGGAGTGAAGCGAGCTGCTTCTTCGAAGCGCCGTTGGACGACTTGACCTGGGTGATCTCGAGCGTGGCTGCCATCGCTAGGACTCCTGCTCCGCACCGGTCGCCACGGCGACGGGCTCGGCGTCGACCTCAGCCGGCTTCTCGGCCTCGGCGGCATCGCCCTCTGCGGCGGCCTCGGGCTCGTCGGCCTTCTTGTCGTCGAGACCGAGCACCTCGTGGACCGTCAGACCGCGCAGCGCGGCGACGTCCTCTGGGCGCCGCAGCGACTCGAGCGCCGCCATCGTCGCCTTGACGAGGTTGATCGGGTTCTGGCTGCCGAGCGACTTCGAGAGGACGTCGTGGATTCCGGCGAGCTCGAGCACGGCGCGGACACCGCCGCCGGCGATCACACCGGTACCGGGCGAGGCCGGCTTCAGCAGGACGCGCGACGCCGAGTGGACGCCGATCGTCTTGTGGGTGATCGTCGAGCCGTGCATCGGAACCTCGACCAGATTGCGACGAGCGCGCTCGACACCCTTCTGGATCGCGACCGGGACCTCGTTCGCCTTGCCGTAGCCGACGCCGACCTTCGACTTCTCGTCGCCGACGACGACTAGCGCCGTGAACGAGAAGCGACGGCCGCCCTTGACGACCTTCGCGACGCGGTTGATCTCGACGACGCGCTCTTGAAGATCGCTGTCGCGACCTCCGCGGCCGCCCTGTCTGTTGTCGTTACGTGCCATTGAAAGAAAGTTCCTGTCGCAGAGTAGCTAGAAGACGAGGCCCGCCTCGCGCGCGCCCTCGGCGACCGCTTTGACGTGACCGTGGTAGCGGTAGCCGCCACGGTCGAAGACACAACTATCGATGCCGGCGGCCTTGCCGCGCTCGCCGATCAGCTCGCCGGCGCGCTTGGCCGCCTCGATGCGCGGCAGATCGCGCAGCTCGGCCTCGGTCCAGTTGACGGCCGCAAGCGTGTGACCGCGCTCGTCGTCGACGAGCTGGCACATGATGCCGCGGTTGGAGCGGAAGACCGACAGACGCGGGCGGGCCGCGGTGCCGCGCACCTTGGCGCGCACCCTGCGGCGCCGGCGAAGGCGCTTCTGAGGCTTCTCGATCGTCTTGGTCATGCGCGCTTACCGACCTTCCTCGCGACGTACTCGCCCTCGTAGCGGATGCCCTTGCCCTTGTAGGGCTCCGGCGGGCGCTGCTTGCGGATTCGGGCCGCCGTCTCGCCGACGACCTGCTTCGAGATGCCTCGGATGATGACCTGGGTCGGCTGCGGGACCTCGAACTCGATGTTCTCGGGCGCGTCGATCGCGACAGGGTGCGAGTAACCGAGCGCCAGCTCGAGGTTCTTGCCCTTGAGCTGCGCGCGGTAGCCGACGCCTTGGATCTCGAGGCGCTTCTCGAAGCCCTCGGTGACCCCGGCGACCATGTTGAAGATCAGCGTGCGCGTCAGGCCGTGCAGCGCGCGATGCTCGCCGCGGTCGGACGGGCGGCTGACGACGACGGTGCCGTCCTCCCGCTCGACCTTCATGTCGCGGTCGATGCGCTCCGAGAGCTCGCCCTTCGGGCCCTTGACGCTGACCAGCTCAGGGGCGATCTCGACGGTCACACCGTCGGGCACCGGGATCGGCTGTCTACCAATACGGCTCACCGGCTACCAGACCTTTGCCACGAGCTCGCCACCGACGCGGGCCTTGCGGGCATCGTGCCCGGTCATGACTCCACGGGAGGTCGAGACGATCGTCGTGCCCATGCCGCCCTGGACCTTGGGGATCTCGCCGGCGCCGACGTACTGACGGCGGCCAGGCTTGGAGACGCGCTCCATCCCGGAGATCACCGGGTCACGGTTCTCGGTGTACTTGAGCGTGACGCGCAGTTCCTGCCCGACACGGCCCGGCTCGACGGCATAGCCCTCGACGTACCCCTGCTCGCTGAGGATGCGGGCGAGCTCGGTCTTGAAGTGCGAATGCGGCATCACGACAGCGTCGTGGTCGGCCTGGAGGCCGTTGCGCACGCGCGTCAGGAAGTCCGCTATTGGGTCGTTGAGGCTCAAGGCAATCGTCTCTCGTTCTCGTCTACCAGCTCGACTTGGTCAGGCCCGGAACGTCGCCCTCGTGGGCGTGGTCGCGCAGGCAGATACGGCAGAGGCCGAACTTGCGCATGTAAGCACGCGGCCGTCCGCACTTGCGGCAACGGTTGTAGTCACGGGTCTTGTACTTGGATGGGCGCTGCTGGCTCACCCGCTTGGAAGTCTTGGCCATCTCAGTCTCCGTCCTCGTCGGTCGCGTGCTGCTCGCCCGGACGGCCATCGGCCCTGAACGGCATCCCGAACTCGTGGAGCAGCGCGAAGGCCTCCTCGTCGGTGTTCGCGGTGGTCGTGATCGTGATGTCGAGGCCGCGCACCTGATCGATCGCGTCGTAGTCGATCTCGGGGAAGATGATCTGCTCACGGACGCCCATCGACCAGTTGCCGCGGCCGTCGAACGACCGCGCATTGAGGCCGCGGAAGTCGCGGATCCGCGGGATCGCGATCGAGATCAGGCGGTCGAGGAACTCGTACATCCGCGCGTCGCGCAGCGTGACGGAGAGGCCGACCGGCATCTCCTCACGCAGCTTGAAGGCGGCGATCGACTTGCGCGAGCGGCGGATGTTCGGCCGCAAGCCGGCGATCGCCGCGAGCTGGCCCTGGGCCGCCTCGAGCGCGCGACTGTCCTGCTTCGCGTCGCCGACGCCCATGTTGAGCGTGATCTTCTCGACCTTCGGCACCTGCATCGGATTCGCGTAGCCGAAGCGCTCGGTGAGCGCCGGGGCGATCTCCTGCTGGTAGCGCTCCTTGAAGCGCGGAGTGATCTTCGCGGCAGTGGCGGGCATCAGTCGATCACCGTCCCGGAACGCTTTGCGACTCGCTTGCGCTTGTCGCCGTCGCGCTGGATGCCGACGCGAGTCGGATCTCCCGTGCTCGGATCGAGCAGCTGGACGTTGGAGACGTGGATCGGGCCCTCGACCTCGATGACGCCACCCTCGATCTGCGACGTGCGCTGGGTGTCCTGAAGCTGTTGCGGCTTCTGATGGCGCTTCTGGATGTTCGCGCCTTGGACGTAGACGCGCTCGCGCTCTGGGTCGGTGCGCAGCACCGTGCCCGTCTTGCCGCGGTCCTTGCCCGAGATGACCTTGACCGTGTCGTCCTTGCGGATCTTCATGCGCGAGGCCATCACAGGACCTCCGGCGCGAGCGAGACGATCTTCATGAAGTTGCGATCGCGCAGCTCGCGGGCGACCGGCCCGAAGATACGCGTCCCACGCGGGTTGTTCGCCTGGTCGATCAGGACTGCCGCGTTCTCGTCGAACGAGATGTAGGTGCCGTCCTCGCGACCGAACTGCTTGCGCGTGCGGACCACGACGGCCTTGACGACCTCGCCCTTCTTGACCGAGCCGTGCGGGATCGCCTGCTTGACGGTCGCGGTGATGACGTCACCGACGCCGGCGTAGCGGCGCTTGCTGCCACCCGCGACGCGGATGCAGAGGATCTCGCGGGCGCCCGTGTTGTCGGCGACCCTGAGTCGTGACTCCTGCTGGATCATCGAGCCCTCTCCACGACCTCGACCAGGCGCCAGCGCTTGGTGCGGCTCAGCGGACGGCTCTCGATGACGCGCACCGTGTCGCCGGCACCGGCGTCGTTGGTCTCGTCGTGCGCGTGCAGCGTCGACGACGAGCGAACGATCTTGCCGTAGGTGCGGTGCGGGCGGGCGGTGTCGATCCGAACGGTGATCGTCTTGTCGGCCTTGTCGGAGACCACGATGCCGCGCAGGACGCGCGGGCTGCCGGTGGTCGCCTTCTCGGCGGGCGGGGTGCCCTCGCCGGAGCTGGCGGCGCGACGGCGCTCACGGCTCTTGACGCGCCACGCGCGACGGGCCACGGCCTTCTTGCGGCGACGCTCGAGCCGCTCGGCGGTGCGCTCCTCGATCGACCGCGCGGGGCGAGCCTCGCCGCGGTTCAGCGAGCGCGCGCGCTTGCGACGCTCCTTGGGATCGAGCGGAGCCTCGGGCTCGGCCTCGGCGGCCGGAGCCGCGGCAGCGGTCTCCTCGGGAGCCTCGACGGCCTCGTCCACGTTGTCGTTGTTCTCTGCGTCAGTCATTGCGCTGCTTTCTGAGCTCTGCCTCGATGTCCAGACCACGCTCGCGCGCAACAGTCAGCGCCCGCGCCAGGTCCTTCTTGGCGTTCTTCATACCCGCGGTGTTCTCGAGCTGTCCGGTCGCGTGCTGGAAACGTAGGTTGAACGTCTCCTTGCGCGCGTTGTCGACGAACTCGACGAGCTGCGGGTCATCCAGATTGTGCACCTCGACGGCCTTCACTGCTGTCCGGCCCCCTCGCGCATCACGAATTTCGTCTTGACAGGCAGCTTGTGACCGGCCAGCCGCATCGCCTCGCGAGCCAGATCCTCGGGGACGCCCGACAGCTCGAACATCACGCGACCCGGCTTGACGACGGCGACCCAGCCCTCGGGCGAGCCCTTGCCGGAGCCCATGCGGGTCTCGGCCGGCTTCTTGGTCACCGGCTTGTCCGGGAAGATGTTGATCCAGACCTTGCCGCCACGCTTGATCTTGCGGGTCATCGCGATACGGGCAGCCTCGATCTGGCGGTTGGTGATCCAGCCGCGCTCGATCGTCTTGAGGCCGTACTCGCCGAACTCGACGGCGGTGCCGCCGCGCGAGTAGCCGGCCCTGCGACCGCGATGCTGCTTGCGGTGCTTCACACGTTTGGGAGAGAGCATCAGCGCTGACCCCTTCCGCCACCACGGCCGCCCTGACCGCCGCCGCGACCACCCTGGCCACCGCGTCCGCCAGCGGGACCGCCGCCACGGCCGCCCTGGCCGCCACGTCCGCCCGGACCGCCGCCGCGACCACCGGGGCCGCCACGGCCGCCAGGACCGCCGCCGCGACCGGTCTGCGCCTGCTGCGGCGCCTCGAGCTCGGTCAGATCGGACGTGAAGCCCTTCGGCATGATCTCGCCCTTGTTGATCCAGACCTTGACGCCGATCCGGCCGTAGGTCGTCTTGGCCTCGTAGAAGCCGTAGTCGATGTCGGCACGGATCGTGTGCAGCGGCACGCGACCGTCGGAGTAGCTCTCGGTCCGAGCCATCTCGGCGCCGCCGAGGCGGCCGGAGACCTGGACCTTGACGCCCTTGGCGCCCGAGCGCATCGCCGAAGTCAGCGAGCGCTTCATCGCGCGCCGGAAGGCGACGCGGTTGACGAGCTGCTCGGCGATCGACTGGGCGACGAGCTTGGCGTCGAGCTCGGGGCGCTTGATCTCGAGGATGTTGACCTTCACGGCGCGGCCGGTCATCTTGTGCAGCTCGCGACGGAGCGCATCGACCTCGCTGCCGGACTTCCCGATCACGATGCCGGGACGGGCGGTGTAGATGTTGACCTCGATCTCGCCCTTGTTCTTGCGGATCGTGATGTCGGACAGACCCGCGTGAGCGAGCTTGGTCTCGATGTGCGTGCGGATCTGGATGTCCTCGAGCAGGTAGTCGGCGTAGTCCTTCTCGGAGAACCAGGTCGACTTCCAGTCGTGGATGTACCCGACGCGCATCGCCTCGGGATGGACCTTCTGTCCCATTACTTCCCTGCCTTCTGTGTGTCGGCCGAACCGGCGACAGCGGCAGTCGTCGTCAGCGTGATCGTCAGGTGGCTCGTGCGCTTGTGGATCGGCGTCGCCCGCCCGAGGGCACGCGGCCGGAAGCGCTTGATCGTCGGGCCCTCGTCGGCCGTCGCACGCAGGATGCGCAGGTCGTCGGGGTCGAGCTCGAAGTTGTTCTCCGCGTTCGCGACAGCCGAGTCGAGCAGCTTCGCGACCTCGACGGCGGCGGCGCGCGGCGTGTGCGCCAGCATCGCGCGAGCCTCGTCGACGCGCTTGCCGCGGATGTGGTCCATCACGAGGCGGACCTTGCGCGGGGCGCGGCGCACGAAGCGCGCGCTTGCCCGCACCTCGACAACGCCGTCGGCGTTCGTCGGAGCCTTGGGGGTGTCGGTCGCGTCGGCCACTACCGCATCCTCACCTTGTCGCTGCCCTGATGGCCGCGGAACGTGCGCGTCGGCGCGAACTCGCCGAGCTTGTGGCCGACCATCGACTCCGACACGAAGACCGGAATGTGCTTGCGGCCGTCATGGACGGCGATCGTGTGGCCGACCATCTCGGGGAAGATCGTCGACGTACGCGACCAGGTCTTGAGCATCTGCTTGTCGCCGGCCTCGTTCATCTTGGCGATGCGGCCGATCAGACGCTCCTCGACCCACGGGCCCTTCTTGGACGAGCGAGACATCAGCGACCACCCTTCTTGCCACGACGGCGACCGCGCACGATGTAGCGGTCAGACGTCTTGTTCTTCTTGCGCGTGCGATAGCCGAGCGTCGGCACGCCCCAGGGCGTCACCGGATGACGGCCCGCCGTCGTCGATCCCTCGCCGCCGCCGTGCGGGTGGTCGACCGGGTTCATGGCGGTGCCACGCGTCTGCGGGCGACGGCCCTTGTGACGCGAGCGTCCGGCCTTGCCGAGCGTGATGTTCTGATGCTCCGCGTTGCCGATCGCGCCGATGCAGGCGCGGCACTCGACGCGCACCATGCGCATCTCGCCGGAGGGCAGGCGCAGCGTCGCGTAGTCGCCCTCCTTCGCCACGAGCTGGATCGACGTGCCCGCGGAGCGGCCGAGCTGGCCGCCGCGGCCGGCCGTCAGCTCGACGCAGTGGATCGTGGTGCCGGTCGGGATGTTCGCGAGCGGCAGGCAGTTGCCGGTCTTGATCTCGGCGTCCGGGCCGGAGCTGACGACGTCGCCGACGCCGAGCTTCGCCGGAGCGAGGATGTAGGACTTGTCGCCGTCGGCGTAGTGCAGCAGCGCGATGTAGGCGGTCCGGTTCGGGTCGTACTCGATCGTCGCGACCTTGGCGGGAACGCCGTCCTTGAGCCGCTTGAAGTCGATCCGGCGGTACTTGCGCTTGGCGCCGCCACCGCGGTGACGCGAGGTCACGCGACCGTTGGCGTTGCGCCCACCGCTCTTCTTGAGGCCCTCGACGAGCGACTTCTCCGGCTTGTCGCGGGTGACCTCGGCATGGTCGGAGTACGTCGCGAAGCGACGGCCCGGGCTGGTCGGCTTGTGCTTTCTGACTGCCATTACTCGCCTATCTCCTGGCCCTCGAACAGCTCGATGCTGTCCTCGGGGTGCAATGTCACGATCGCCTTCTTCCAAGCACGGCGCTTGCCGTTGTAGAGGCCGCGGCGCTTCGACTTGGCCTTGACGTTCTGGGTGCGCACGTCGAGCACGCGCACGCCGAAGATCGCCTCTATCGCCTGGCGGACCTGGGGCTTGGTCGCGTCGTCGTGGACGCGGAAGGTGTACTTGTTGGCGTTCAGCAGCGCGTAGCTCTTCTCGCTGATGACCGGCTTGATGATCACGCTGCGCACGTTCATGCCGCTGCCTCCGCGACGCGCTTGGCCGGTGCGGCCGCCAGCGTGGTCAGGCGCTCGATGGCGCCGGGCGAAGCGATCAACCGAGCCGCGCCGATGATGTCGGCGACGCCGGTGTCGTCGACGTGCAGGACCTTGACGCGCTCGAGGTTGCGCGCGGAGAGCGTGACGTTCTCCTCGCCGTCGACGAGCACGATCAGCGTGCTGCCGCCCTCGCCGAAGCCGCTGACGACCTCGTTGGCGAGCTTGGTCGAGGGCTTGTCGAAGGCGTCCACGTCGAGCGCGCCGATCGTGCCGCGGCCCGCGTGGACCGAGAGCGCCGAGCGCAGAGCGGCACGGCGCTCCTTGCGGTTGATCTTGACGGTGTAGGAACGCGGCTTCGGACCGAAGGCGACGCCGCCGCCGGTGCGATGCGGAACAGACAGCGCGCCGACGCGGGCACGGCCGGTGCCCTTCTGGCGCCACGCCTTGGCGCCGGTCATCGAGACCTCGCCACGCGTCAGGGTCGAAGAGTTGCCGCCGCGGCGGGCGCGCAGCTCGGCGCGCACCGCACGGTGGACGAGCGGCTCGTTGAAGCGCACGCCGAAGATCGACTCGTCGAGCGCGACCTTGCCGGTCTTCTTGCCTACGTAGGGAGCCTGCGGAGCAGCCATCAGCTCGCCTTCCCATCGGTACGAATCTCGACGATCGATCCGCGTGGGCCGGGCACGCTGCCGCGCAGCAGGATCAGGTTCTCGTCGGCGCGCACGTCGACGATCTCGAGGCCCTTCTGAGTGCGGCGCTTGTTGCCCATCTGGCCGGGTCCGCGGATGCCCTTGAAGACGCGCGACGGAGTCGCGGCCTGACCGATCGAGCCCGGGGCGCGAACGTTGTGTGAGCCGTGCGAGACGGGCCCGCGGGAGAAGTTGTGGCGCTTGACGGTGCCCTGGAAGCCCTTGCCCTTCGAGATGCCGGAGACCTTGACGGTCTGGCCCTTCTCGAAGACGTCGCCGACCTTGACCTCGGCGCCGATCTCGAGCTCGCCGCCGGCGTCGCGGAACTCCGCGAGACGGCGCAGCGGCGGCGCGTCGGCCTTCGCGAGGTGACCGAGCTCGGGCTTCGAGAGGCGCTTCTCGCGCACGTCGCCGTAGGCGAGCTGGACGGCGTCATAGCCGTCGCGGTCAGCGGTCCGCTTGCCGGTCACCCAGCAGGGACCCGCCTCGACCACGGTCACGCGCTCTACGTGGCCGTCCTCGGGGTCGAATACCTGGGTCATCCCCAGCTTGCGTCCTAGCAGTCCGGCCATCAGATGAGCTGGATCTGGATGTCGACGCCGGCGGGGAGATGGTCCAGCCGCTGCAGCGAATCGACCGTCTTAGGGGTCGGCTGGAGGATGTCGATCAGCCGCTTGTGCGTGCGGATCTCGAAGTGCTCGCGCGAGTCCTTGTCCTTGAACGGACTGCGGATCACGCAGTAGACGTTCTTCTCGGTCGGCAACGGCACCGGGCCGGAGATGCTGGCACCCGTCCGCTGCGCGGTCTCGACGATGTCGCGCGCGGCCGTCTCGATAGCCGAGTGGTCGTAGGCCTTGAGCCGGATGCGGATCTTGTTCTGAGTGAGCGTTGCCATTTGCTTTGCGTGACTTGGGACAGAGTTCGGGGCGGGCCTGGTGCTTCGGGCCCGCCCCGAGAAAGTCCTGTGAAGAGGCGTCGATTACTCGACGACCTCTGTCACCACCCCCGATCCGACTGTACGGCCGCCCTCGCGAATCGCGAAGCGCAGGCCCGCGTCCATGGCGATCGGCTGAATCAGCTCGACCGTCATCTGGACGTTGTCGCCCGGCATGACCATCTCGACACCCTCGGGGAGGTTGGCGACACCGGTCACGTCGGTGGTGCGGAAGTAGAACTGCGGCCGGTAGCCGTTGAAGAACGGAGTGTGGCGACCACCCTCCTCCTTCTTGAGGCAGTAGACCTCGGCCTTGAACTTGGTGTGCGGCGTGATCGACCCGGGCTTGCAGAGCACCTGTCCGCGCTCGATCTCCTCGCGCTTGGTGCCACGCAGCAGGCAGCCGACGTTGTCGCCGGCCTGGCCCTCGTCGAGGATCTTGCGGAACATCTCGACGCCGGTGATGACCGTCGTGTCGACCTGCTCCTTGATGCCGACGATCTCGACCTCGTCGCCCGTCTGGACGATGCCCTGCTCGATGCGGCCGGTTGCGACGGTGCCGCGACCGGTGATCGAGAAGACGTCCTCGACCGGCATCAGGAACGGCTTGTCGAGCGGACGCTCGGGCTGCGGGATGTAGGTGTCGAGCGCCTCGGCGAGCTCGAGGATCTTGCCCTTGTACTCCTCGTCGCCCTCGAGCGCCTTGAGCGCCGAGCCCTGGATGACCGGAACGTCGTCACCCGGGAAGTCGTACTCGGAGAGCAGGTCGCGAACCTCGGCCTCGACGAGCTCGATGAGCTCCTCGTCGTCGACCATGTCGACCTTGTTGAGGAACACGACGATCGACGGGACGCCGACCTGGCGAGCGAGCAGGATGTGCTCGCGCGTCTGGGGCATCGGGCCGTCGGCCGCGGAGACCACCAGGATCGCGCCGTCCATCTGCGCGGCGCCGGTGATCATGTTCTTGACGTAGTCGGCGTGCCCCGGACAGTCGACGTGGGCATAGTGCCGCGCCTCCGTCTGGTACTCGACGTGCGACGTGGCGATCGTGATGCCGCGCTCCTTCTCCTCCGGAGCGTTGTCGATCTCGTCGAAGCTCTTGGCCTCGCCGCCCTGCGCCTCCGCTAGGACATTGGTGATGGCAGCTGTCAGCGTGGTCTTGCCATGGTCGACGTGACCGATGGTGCCTACGTTGCAGTGCGGCTTGTCGCGCTCGAACTTCTCCTTCGCCACTGGGTGCTACTCCTTTCGAAAACTCGTTACGGCCGGCCTGTCGCGCGGGGCGAAGGCGAACCTCCGAAACATACTCGTTATGCGTTCGCTCCGACCGGCTCCCCGGTCCTGCTCTCGACGACCTCGTCGGCGATGTTGCTGGGAACCTCCTCGTAACGGTCGAACTGCATCGAGTAGTTCGCCCGCCCCTGCGTGTTGGAACGCAAGTCGGTCGCATAACCGAACATCGACGCCAGCGGCACGCTTGCCTGGACCACCAGCGCGTTTCCGCGCGGCTCCTGGCTCTCTACGCGCCCGCGGCGGCTGGAAAGATCTCCGATGACAGTGCCGAGGAAGTCGTCCGGCGTCGTGACCTCGACGGCCATGATCGGCTCGAGCAGGATCGGCTTGGCCCGCCGTGCGGCCTCCTTCAGCGCCAGCGAGCCGGCGACCTTGAAGGCGATCTCGGAAGAGTCGGTGTCGTGCGACTTGCCGTCGACGAGCGTGGCGCGCACGTCGACCATCGGGAAGCCGGCCTTGACGCCAGACTCGAGCGCCTCCTCGATGCCCTTCTCGACGGCGTTGATGAACTCCGACGGAACGGATCCGCCCTTGGTCTTGTTGAGGAACTCGAACCCCACGCCGGGCGCCGGCTCGAGGTCGATGTAGACCACGCCGTACTGGCCCGAGCCACCGGTCTGCCGGATGAACTTGCCCTCGATCTTCTTGGCCTCGCCGCGAACCGTCTCGCGGTATGCAACCTGCGGGCGCCCGACGGCGGCCTCGACGTTGAACTCGCGCTTCATGCGATCGACGAGGACCTCGAGATGAAGCTCGCCCATGCCGGAGATGACGGTCTGGCCGGTCTCCTCGTCAGTGCGGATGCGGAAGGTCGGGTCCTCCTCGGCGAGACGGCCGAGCGCAACGGCCATCTTCTCCTGGTCGGCCTTCGTCTTCGGCTCGATCGAGACGTGGACGACCGGCTCCGGGAAGGTGATGTTCTCGAGCTTGACCGGCGCGTCGGGCGCGCACAGCGTGTCCCCGGTGGACGTCTGCTTGAGGCCGACGCCGGCGGCGATGTCGCCCGCGTAGATCATCTCCTCCTCCTCGCGATGATTGGCGTGCATCATCAAGATGCGGCCAACGCGCTCGGTGCGCCCATTCGACGGGTTGAGCACCCGGCCACCAGCCTCGAGCTTGCCCGAGTAGACGCGGAAGTAGGTCAGCTTGCCGACGAACGGGTCCGACATGACCTTGAAGGCGAGCGCGGCGAACGGCTCGTCGTCGGAGGCCGGGCGGGTCGCCGGGATGCCCTCCTCGTCGCTGCCCTTCGGCGCTGGCTCGAGCCCCTCGATCGGCGGGACGTCGAGCGGGCTCGGCAGGTAGTCGATGACCGCGTCGAGCAGCGGCTGCACGCCCTTGTTCTTGAAGGAGGAGCCGCACATCACCGGGAAGATCGAGATGTCGAGCGTCGCCTTGCGGATGTCCGTCTTGAGACGGTCAGCCTCGATCGGCTTCTCCTCGAGGTAGTCCTCCATCAGCTCGTCGTCGTAGTTGGCGAGCGCCTCGACGAGCCGCGTGCGCGCCGTGGTGGCGGCATCGGTCATGTCGGCGGGGATCTCCTCCTCAGCCCAGTCCTGACCGAGGTCGTCCTTGTAGACGATCGCCTTCATGGTCACGAGGTCGACGATGCCCTTGAAGTCGCCCTCGGCTCCGATCGGAAGCTGGATCGGCACGGCGATGCCACCGTCCGCGCTGCCGTCCGCGCCAAGGCGCTCGTGCATCGTCCGGACCGACATGTCGAAATCGGCGCCCGTGCGGTCCATCTTGTTGACGTAGGCGATCCGCGGCACGCGGTACTTGTCGGCCTGGCGCCAGACCGTCTCGGACTGCGGCTCGACACCAGCGACCGAGTCGAAGCAGGCGATCGCGCCGTCGAGCACGCGCAGCGAGCGCTCGACCTCGACCGTGAAGTCGACGTGGCCCGGCGTGTCGATGATGTTGATGCGGTGGTCGGCCCAGAAGGCCGTGGTCGCTGCGGAGGTGATCGTGATGCCGCGCTCCTGCTCCTGCTCCATCCAGTCCATCACGGCCGCGCCCTCGTGGACCTCGCCCATCTTGTGGGTTCGACCGGTGAAGAAGAGGATGCGCTCGGTCGTCGTGGTCTTGCCCGCGTCGATGTGGGCCATGATCCCGATGTTCCGGGTCTTCTCTAGGGATACTTTGCGTGCCATTTGTTCCTGGATCGTTTCGGTCTGCGGGCAGAAAAAAGGCCCTGTCCGGGCCGTTCGCTACAAAGCGTCCTGGGCCCGAGTGAGGTCTATGTAGTCGCGGTCTCCATTCGCATGCGAAGGCGCTCGAGGCGCGGGCGCCCGAAGCGGCTCGTGATGGTAGCAGCAGTACGATGCCCCGCCCAATGACCGCACGAACCGCAACCACGATTTCCGCGCTTGCCCTGGTCGCGGGCCTTCTGCTCGTCGTCGGCGAGTTCGCGACCGTCGCCTCGGTCAAGGTCGAGGACGAGTCCTGCGCGGTCCTCTATGACACGCGTCCTGAGCTGGCGGACCGCTGCTCGCTGAGCGGCTGGGAGCGCCACGGTGGCGCGCTGCTTCTGCTCGGGTTGGTCGCGGTGGGCGCGGGCTTCTACTCACGGCGGCCGGGCGCGACCGCCGCCGCGGGAGCAATGCTGCTCGCGGTCGGGGCGGTGACGCTCGGACTCGCGCTGATCGGCGATCTGCCGGTGACCAACGACACCGGCGCGATCGGCCTCGACTTCGACGGAGCGACCGGCAGCGCCGGGCTCGGGTTCTATCTCGAGCTCACCGGCGGCGTGCTGGCCCTGCTCGCGGGCGCGCTCGCCCTTACGAGCGCGCGACGCGATCCGGCCCCGGCGTTACGCGCGTAGGCTGCGCAGCGCGAAGCCGGCGATCAGCTCGACGGTTCCGCGCACGATGAAGGCGATGCCGGCGAGCAGCGCCAGCGTCTCCAGGCCGATGTCGGGGTTGGAGACGATGATCACGCCGGCCGCGATGCCGATCAGGCCGAGGATCGCCGACAGCCAGCGGTGACGCGGCTCGCTGAAGGCGCGCGCCAGGTCGGCGACGCCGACCATCACGAACCAGAAGGCGACGACGATCAGCAGCGCGAGCAGGCTCGCGCCCGGCCGCACGAGGCAGACCATGCCCGCGAGGATCGCTAGGAAGCCGACGATCAGGCGCAGCGCGCGCCCGCCGGCGCCGCTGTCCTCGTCGACGCCGACCATCACCCAGAGGATGCCGGCGAAGAGCAGGTTGATACCGAAGAAGAGGCCGAGCGCGAGCAGCGTGATGTCGGGGTAGGCGAGCGCCAGGATCCCGACGACGATCGAGAGCAGGCCGAGCAGTGCGGGCACCCACCAGCGGTCGGGCCGGACCGTCACCGTGCCGCCGATGATCTGCGGGCCCTGCTGTGCTGCCTCCATTTTGATTCCTCTCGCTCGCTACGAACCTGTCGCGCGCTTCTTTCGACGCTCGGAGAACTTCTCCTTACGTGCGACCTCGCGCTCGGCGCGACGGGAATCGCTGTCGCGCACGGCGGCTCTGTTCATCGAGACCTTCGGCGCCCGCCCGATCGGCGAGTACAGCCGTCGCACCTCCCCCGCCCCACACTCCGGGCAGACAGGCGCACGATCGCCAAGCACGAGCTCCTCGAACCGAGCCCCACACTCCTCGCACTCGAAGTCGAGCAAAGCCATAGCTCAGCCGACGTTAACGCCGTGGCTCTGGGCGTGGCTGGCAAGGAAGAGGCCGGCCGACGCGTACTCCGTACGCGAGGCCGCCGATGACGCCGCCAGGCGCGTCCAGAGACCGGCGTTTACCAGCGGTAGTGGGCGAAGGCCTTGTTGGCTTGCGCCATGCGGTAGATGTCGTCCTTGCGCTTGTAGGCGAGGCCAGCCTGCTGGGTGGCGTCGATCAGCTCGTTGGCGAGCCGCTCGGACATCGACCGCTCGCGGCGGTTGCGCGCGAACTCGACGAGCCAGCGCACGGCGAGCGTGCGGGCGCGGCGGGCGGGAACCTCGACCGGCACCTGATAGGTCGCGCCACCGACACGGCGGGAGCGAACCTCGAGTACCGGCGTAAGCGCCTTGATCGAGTTCTCGAGCGCGACGACGGGCTCCTCGCCGGTCTTCTGCGAAAGCTTGTCGAGCGCGTCGTAGACGATCTGCTCGGCCGTCGACTTCTTGCCATCGACCATCACGCGGTTGATGACCTGCTGGACGAGCTTCGAGCCGTGCTCGGAGTCTGGATCGAGGGGGCGGGCCCCTGCTGCTGCGCGGCGTGGCATCGAGCTACTTGGCCTTGGCGCCGTATGCGGAGCGCGACTTCTTGCGGTCGCTGACGCCAGCGGCGTCGAGCGTCCCGCGGACGACCTTGTAACGGACACCCGGAAGATCCTTGACGCGGCCGCCACGCACGAGCACGACGGAGTGCTCCTGCAGGTTGTGGCCCTCGCCGGGAATGTAGGAGGTGACCTCCATGCCGTTGGTCAGCCGAACACGGGCGACCTTGCGAAGCGCCGAGTTCGGCTTCTTCGGGGTCGTCGTGTACACGCGAGTGCAGACGCCGCGTCGCTGCGGAGCGGCGACGCGCTTCTTGTTGCCCTTGCCGGACTTGAGACCGGGAGTGGCAAC
The DNA here is from genome assembly GCA_035630455.1 of Thermoleophilaceae bacterium. Classification (GTDB taxonomy): domain Bacteria; phylum Actinomycetota; class Thermoleophilia; order Solirubrobacterales; family Thermoleophilaceae; genus JAAYBF01. Next base: position 5,383 of record DASQKP010000003.1, on the reverse strand, counting down.
CTTCTTGCTGGGCTTCTTGCGGCCCTTGCGGACTAGCTGATTTATCGACGGCATAAGCGGCGCGGGATAGTAGCAGTAGTCGCCTGAGAGCTAGGCCGCGGCGGTCTGGGCCTGGGTGGCCCGCAGCGGCGCGGGCATCATCGCAGCGGCGCCGATGACGAGCAGGAAGGCCAGGCATTGGACAACGATTCCGAGCGCGTCGCCCGGCATCGGGTCGCCGAAGACGAGGATGCCGCCGGAGATCGCGGTGACGTTGGCGGCGGCGCTGGTCATCGTGATGACCGGTACTGCCTCGCCCTTTTGCAGGCCGCGCGCGGAGGCGAAGAAGGCGAGGACGGAGGCCAGGACGCAGGTGACCGTCCATGGCGAGACGAGGCCGCCGACGACGCCGGTCACGGCGACGCCCTCGGTGAGCGCCTTGATCGCGACGTCGGAGACGCCGAAGAGGATGCCCGCGGCGAGGCCGAGCAGGGCGCCGGCGTGCTCGTGGTGGCCACTGAAGCGCGGCGTGAAGACGAGCATCGCGCCGATCGCCAGCAGCGACGCCTCGAACGCGATCATGCCGGCGAGCGAGTAGCCATGGTCGTTGGCGCCGTGCGGGAGGGTCACGGCGAGCAGAGCGAGGCCGACGGCTGTGCAGGCGACGCCGATCCACTGGCGCGGGCCGACGTTGCAGCCGAACCAGCGCTCGGCGAGCAGCGTCAGGAAGACGAGTCCGCCGGAGATGACTGCCTGGACCAGCGACAGCGGCGCGAGCGCGAGGGCGGCGACGTGGAACAGCCACGCGACGAGCGCGACCGCCATGCCGATCGCGAACCACTTCGACCGGAACAGCGCGACGGCGCTGGTCAGCGGGTGACGTAGCTCGACATCCGGCGCGGCGATCGCCCCACGGTGCTTGAGCAGGAAGCCCAAGTTCGTCGTGAGGGCGCACGCGAGCGCCAGGAGAATGCCGATTTCGAGTGCCATGGGAAGAAGTAGTGGGGACGCCGCAAGAGCGGCGCCCCCAAGCTAGTTCTAGCTATCGGCAGGCAAGCCTGCCGACTTCAATCGGTCAGTCGGACTTCTCGTCCGAGGCGGGGAGATCGGCCAGCTCGTCGCCGAATCCGGCTCCGTCACCGTTGCCGGCGGTGTCGCCGAAGCCGAAGCCCTCGAGCTCACCGTCCTCGCTGATGCCCAGCTCGGCGGCCAGATCGCCCTCGTCGAGCAGACCGAACTCGTCGGCCGGCCGGCGCACAGGCTCGGTCGGCTCGATCTCGAGCCGGCGGTAGTGCTTGAGACCGGTGGCGGCCGGGATCAGCTTGCCGATGATCACGTTCTCCTTGAGGCCGAGCAGACGGTCCGTCTTGCCCTCGAGCGCCGCGTCGGTGAGGACCTTGGTGGTCTCCTGGAACGACGCCGCGGACAGGAACGAGTCGGTCGCCAGCGAGGCCTTGGTGATGCCGAGGATGATCGGCTCGAACTGAGCCTCCTCCTTCTTCGCCTTCTTCAGCGCGGCATTCGTCGCCGCGATCTCGTAGCGGTCGATGAACGCTCCCGGCAGGTAGTCGGAATCGCCCTTCTGGTCGATCCGGACCTTCTTCATCATCTTCCGGACGATCACCTCGATGTGCTTGTCCTTGATGTCCACGCCCTGTGAGCGGTAGACCTTCTGGACCTCGTTGACGAGGTAGACCTCGGTGTCGGTGCGGCCGCGGATCTCGAGCAGCTCGTGCGGGTAGATCGATCCCTCGTTGAGCTGGTCGCCGGCCGTGATCTTCTGACCCTGCTCGACGAACAGACGCGTGCGGCGGGGGAACGTGTAGGAGTCCTCCTCGCCGGCGGCGTCGGTGATGACGACCTTGAGGTTCTTCTCGGTCTCCTCGATCGAGACGACTCCGTCGACCTCCGCGAGCTTCGACAGGCCCTTCGGCTTGCGCGCCTCGAACAGCTCGACGATACGCGGCAGGCCCTGGGTGATGTCGAGTCCCGCCACACCGCCGGTGTGGAAGGTACGCAGCGTCAGCTGCGTGCCCGGCTCGCCGATCGACTGCGCGGCGATGATGCCGACCGCGTCGCCGATCGAGACGACCTTGCCGGTCGCCGGAGCGACGCCGTAGCAACTCTGGCAGATGCCCATGCCGGTCTTGGCCTCGCACTTGAGCACCGAGCGCAGCGGAACCGTCGGCTCCTCGCTCTCGCCCGCCTCGAGGATCTCCTCGGCGATCTCCTTGGTCAGCAGGACGCCCTTCTCGGCGAGTAGTCGACCGCGCTTGGTCTCGACCTTCTGGGCCGTGAAGCGCCCGAGCGCCTGCTCGTTGAGCCCACCGTCCTCGCCACGCAGCGGCACGTCGATGTACTGCTTGGTGCCGCAGTCCTCGTCGCGGACGATGACGTCCTGGGAGACGTCGACCAGACGGCGGGTCAGGTAACCCGAGTCCGCCGTACGCAGCGCCGTGTCCGCGAGGCCCTTACGGGCGCCGTGGGTCGAGATGAAGTACTCGAGAACTGTCAGGCCCTCCATGAAGTTGGCCTTGATCGGACGCTCGATGATCTCGCCCTTCGGATTCGCCATCAGGCCACGCATGCCGGCCAGCTGACGGATCTGCTTGAACGAGCCACGAGCACCGGAGTTGGCCATCATGAAGATGGGGTTGAGCTCCTCGAGGTTCTCGGCCATCGCGTCGCCGACCTCGTCGGTGGCGGCGGTCCACTTCTCGACGACCGCCTCCTTGCGCTCCTCCTGGGAGATCAGGCCCATGTCGTACTGGTCGTGGATCTCGGAGACCTCGCCCTCGTAACGCTCGAGGATCGCCTCCTTGTTCGGCGGGATCACGACGTCGTTCTTCGACACCGTGATGCCGGCGCGGCTCGCGAAATGGAAGCCGAGGTCCTTGAACGCGTCGAGGACCTGGGCCGTCGGGTGCGGGCCGTGCTGGGCGACGAGCGCCTCGATCACGTCCGACATGTCGCGCTTCTTCAGCGTCTGGTTGACGAACGTGTAGCTCGTCGCCGGGTCGTACTTGTCGCCGAGGACCTCCTCCAACGCGCGCTCGATGCGCTCGTTGAAGATGATCCGCCCGACGGTCGTGAGGATGTGCCCCTCACCGTGGACGCGGCGGTACTCCGCGAGGTCGCGCAGCGTGACCATCTTGTGCTCGTAGGACAGCTCAGCCTCCTGCGCCGAGCGGAAGACGTGCGGCCGGGGGCCGTTCGCCTTCTCGTCCCACTTGCCGGCCTTGAGGTTGGCCTCCAGCTCCTCGAGCGCCTCGGCGTCCGGACCGTAGGTCAGGTAGTAGGTGCCGAGCACCATGTCCTGGGTCGGCGTGGCCAGCGGAGCGCCGTGCGACGGGGACAGGATGTTGTTCGACGACAGCATCAGCAGTCGCGCCTCGGCCTGGGCCTCGGCGGACAGCGGGAGGTGGACGGCCATCTGGTCGCCGTCGAAGTCGGCATTGAACGCCGAGCAGACGAGCGGGTGGACCTGGATGGCCTTGCCCTCGACCAGCACCGGCTCGAAAGCCTGCAGGCCCAGGCGATGCAGCGTCGGAGCGCGGTTGAGCAGCACCGGGTGCTCCTGGATGACCTCCTCGAGCACGTCCCAGACCTCCGGGATCATCGAGTCGACCATCTTCTTGGCCGCCTTGATGTTCTGGACGGCCTTGCGCTCGACCAGGCGAGCCATGATGAACGGCTTGAACAGCTCGAGCGCCATCAGCTTCGGCAGACCGCACTGGTGCAGCCGCAGGCTCGGGCCCGAGACGATCACCGAACGGCCGGAGTAGTCGACGCGCTTGCCGAGCAGGTTCTGACGGAAGCGACCCTGCTTGCCCTTCAGCATGTCGCTGAGGGACTTCAGCGGCCGGTTGCCCGGGCCGGTGACGGGACGCCCACGGCGGCCGTTGTCGAACAGTGCGTCGACGGCCTCCTGGAGCATCCGCTTCTCGTTGTTGACGATGATCTCGGGCGCACCGAGGTCGAGCAGCCGCTTGAGGCGGTTGTTGCGGTTGATGACGCGCCGGTAGAGGTCGTTGAGGTCGGAGGTCGCGAAGCGCCCGCCGTCGAGCTGGACCATCGGGCGCAGCTCCGGCGGAATCACCGGGACGGCCTCGAGAACCATGTCCTCGGGCTTGTTGTCCGAGTTGAGGAACGCCGAGACGACCTTCAGCCGCTTGACGGCACGGCTCTGCTTCTGGCCCTTGGCCGTCTTGACCTGGTCCTCGAGCTCGACGCGCTCGGCCTCGAGATCGACCTGCGCAAGCAGGTCGCGCACTGCCTCGGCGCCCATTCCGCCGCGGAAGTACTCGCCGAATCCGTACGGGGATCCGAAGCGGTCCTTGAGCTCGCGGAAGAGCGTCTCGTCGGCGATGACGTCCTTCGGCTTCATGTCCTGGAACAGCTCCCAGGCCTGCTTCGTGCGCTCGATCGCGTCCTCGAGGTAGGCCTCGGTGTCGGCGATGTCGGAGTCGAAGGTCTTCTTGAGCTCCTTCTCCATCTTCTCGCGCTCGTCGTCGGCGAGCTTCTTCAGATTGATGTCGAGCGAGTCGACCCACAGCAGGTCGTCGTCGGAGAAGCCCGTCTGCGAGCCGCTGGTCAGGTACTTGACCCGGCGCTCGAGCGACTCGCGCAGCTCCTGCAGCTGCTGCTGCTTGTCGGCCTCGTAGGCGTCGAGGATCTTCTCGACCTCCTTCTCGAGCTTCGGCACGTCCTTCTCGCGCGCCTCGTCGTCTACCCACGTGACCATCGAGGCCGCGAAGTAGAGGACCTTCTCGAGCTCCTTCGGAGCCATGTCGATCAGGTAGCCGATCCGCGACGGAACGCCCTTGAAGAACCAGATGTGGGAGACCGGGGCCGCGAGGTCGACGTGGCCCATCCGCTCGCGGCGGACCTTCGAGCGGGTGACCTCGACGCCGCAGCGCTCGCAGACGATGCCCTTGTAGCGGACGCGCTTGTACTTGCCGCAGTAGCACTCCCAGTCCTTGGTCGGACCGAAGATGCGCTCGCAGAAGAGCCCATCCTTCTCGGGCTTCAGCGTGCGGTAGTTGATCGTCTCGGGCTTCGTGACCTCGCCGGAGGACCAGCTCCGGATCTTCTTCGGAGAGGTGAGGCCGATCTCGATTGCGTCGAAGTTGTTGATATCCACGTGTGGCTCCTAGCCTTGATCCTCGTTAAGTCCCTGGTCCGGCAACTCGACGCGTACTACGTCTTCGCCTCGGCCTCGGCGCTCGCGCCGTTCTCGCTTGTCTCCTTCGTCTGCTCGTCGGCAGCGTCGGCATCGCCGGCGCGGACGCCGGAGAGGTCGATGCCGAGCTCCTCGGCGGCGCGGAGGAGCTCGTCCTCCTCCTCCTCGAGCCCGACCTTGCCCTCCTCGGTGACGAGATTGGCGTCGAGCGAGAGTGCCTGC
>DASQKP010000002.1:0-64002 GCA_035630455.1 Thermoleophilaceae bacterium | reverse complement strand
CATGGTCCTGCCCGCGTTCGGGATGATCTCGGAGATCCTGCCGGTGTTCGCCCGAAAGCCGATCTTCGGCTACAAGGCGATCGCCGCGGCCACCGTGGCCATCGCGTTCCTGGGCATGCTGGTGTGGGCGCACCACATGTTCACCACGCCGACGGCGACCGTCGTGCTGGCGTTCTTCATGCTGAGCTCGTTCGCGATCGCCGTGCCGACCGGCATCAAGATCTTCAACTGGCTGGCCACGCTGTGGCGCGGGACGATCGTCTTCAAGACGCCGCTCTACTTCGCAGCCGCGCTGCCGGCGCTGTTCGTGATCGGCGGCATCTCGGGCGTGATCCTGGCCGTCTTCCCCGTCGACTGGCAGCTGCACGACAGCTACTTCGTCGTCGCCCATCTCCACTACGTGCTGTTCGGCGGCTCGGTCTTCGGGATCTTCGCCGGCATCTACTACTGGTTCCCCAAGATGACCGGCCGGATGATGAGCGAGGGGCTCGGCAAGCTCTCCTTCTGGGTCATGTTCGTCGGCTTCAACATGACCTTCCTGGTCCAGCACTCCGCCGGCCTGTCGGGCATGCCGCGCCGCGTCTACGACTACTCCGGCGACCTCGGCGTCAACGAGTACAACCTGATCTCGACGATCGGCTCTTTCCTGCTCGGGATCGGCGTTCTGCTGACAGTGGTCAACGCGCTGCGCTCCTACCGCAACGGCAAGGTCGCGGGCAACGACCCGTGGAAGGGCAACACGCTCGAGTGGTACGTCCAGTCGCCCCCGCCGGTCAACAACTTCGACGTGGTGCCGCGCGTCCGCTCGGTCGAGCCGATGAAGGACATTCGTCGTGAGGTCGCACGCTCCGGCGAGGTCGCCGGCAGTGTGGCGCAGCCGGTAGCCTCCGGCACGTGACCTCCCCCTCAGCGGGCCCCGAATTGGGCGCCGCGGGCGCGGATCGCGCCTACCGCCGGCTAGCCCTGGCCACGATCTTCATGACGTTCTTGCTGGTGATCATCGGCGGGATCGTGCGCGTGTCCGACTCCGGCCTCGGCTGCGGACCGGCCAACTCGGGCTTCCACGGCTGGCCGTTCTGCAACGGCGACGTCGTCCCCGGACTCGACCTCAACACGATCATCGAGTACTCCCACCGGACGGTCGCGGGAATCGTCGGGGTGATGACGATCGCCCTCGCGGTGCTCGCCTGGCGCCGTCACCGCGGCAACGTGGCGCTGGTGCGCGCCGCCGTCGGGGCGGCGGTGCTGGTCATCGCGCAGGGCCTGCTCGGCGCTCTGACCGTCGAGCACAACCTCGACGAGACCCTCGTCGCCGCACACCTCGGTCTCGCGATGATCTTCTTCGCGCTGACGATCTTCATCTGGCGCGCCTCCAAACCCGAGAACCAGGGAGCCGACCCGGCCGACGGCGGCCGCGGCTTCCGTCCGCTGGCGCTCGTCTCCAGCGGCTTCGCCTTCTGCACGATCGTCGCCGGCGGCTACATGGCCGGCACGCAGAACTACGGTCGCGCCGACTACCAGCTCGGCGACGGCGCCCACCACGCCTGCGGCAAGGAGTTCCCGACCTGCAACGGCGGCTTCCTGCCGTTCGGCGAGACGCGGCTGGTCGACATCCACCTGACCCACCGCGTCTTCGTCTACCTGACGACGGTCCTCGTGCTGACGCTGATCGTGCTCGCGCTGCGCCGCCGGCCGAGCCCGGGCGTCGTGCGCAGCGCCTGGATCGCGCTCGGGATCCTCGGCGCGCAGCTGCTCGTCGGCGCGCTCAACGTGTGGCTCGACGAGTACGAGGCGCTGATCGTCCTGCACCTCGCGCTCGGGACGCTGCTGTGGGGAACGCTGGTCGGCCTCGCCTTCCAGCTCTTCCGCGTGCCAAAGCCCGTAGAGTCCTCGTCCGGCACGTCCAGCCGCGAGGCACTGACGACCTAAGACCAAGATGCCCGACGGAGTCACCAGCCAGCCAGCTGTAGCCGCCGCCCCGCGCGCCGGCTCGCGGGCGCGCCAAGTCGTCGCCGACTACGTCGAGATGACGAAGCCGAAGGTCCAGTCGCTGCTGATCTTCACGACGGTCACGACGATGTACATCGCCGGCGACCCGTCGATCGGGCTGGTCCTGCTGACCTGCCTCGGCGGCTACCTGTCGGCCGGCGGCGCGGGCGCCGTCAACCACTGGTACGACCGCGACATCGACGCCCAGATGGCGCGCACGGCCGACCGGCCGGTCGCCTCCGGCCGGGTGTCGCCGCGCGCCGCGCTGATCTACGGGATCGCGCTTGCCGCGCTCGCCTTCGTCGTGCTCGCCGTCGGCGTCAACCCGCTCGCCGCGGTGCTGTCGCTGTCGGGCTTCCTCGGCTACACGCTCGTCTACACGATGTGGCTGAAGCGCTCGACCCCGCAGAACATCGTCATCGGCGGCGCCGCCGGCGCGGTCCCGCCGCTCGTCGGCTGGGCGGCCGCGACCGGCAGCCTGAGCTGGACGGCGCTCTACCTGTTCGCGATCGTCTTCTACTGGACGCCGCCGCACTTCTGGGCGCTCTCGCTGCTGATGAAGGACGAGTACGCGAAGGTCGGCGTGCCGATGCTGCCGGTCGTGCGCGGCGAGCGGGAGACCCGCCGCCAGATCGTCCTCTACTCGCTGCTGCTCTACGCGATCACCCAGCTGCCGTTCTGCGCCGGCGGCTTCGGCGTGCCATACCTGGTGGCGTCGGTGGCGCTCGGCGGCGTCTTCATCGCCTTCGCGATCCAGCTCTACCGCAACCCGAGCCGCCCCGCGGCGCTGCGCCTCTACCTCTACTCGCTGCTCTACCTCGCGCTGCTGTTCGGCGCGATGGTCGTTGACGCACGACTCTGAGCCCACCGGCCGGCTGCCCAGCCAGGCGCGGCTGCTGTTCGCCGGCCGCTCGCTGGGCTGGGCCGTCCCACTCGTCCTCGTCGCCTTCACCGGCGCGAGCGCGCTCGAGACCGAGGCCCCCGGCTGGGTTCCCACAGCGATCCGCGTCGCGACCGTCCTGATCGTCCTCGCCGGCCTCGTCTTGGAGCCCCAGCGCCGCTGGCGCAACTGGCGCTACGAGTTGCGCGACGAAGAGATCGACCTGCGCCGCGGGGTCCTCGTCGTCACCCGCACGCTGATCCCGACGATCCGCGTCCAGCACGTCGACACCCAGCGCACGTGGCTGTCGGATCAGCTCGGCCTGCGCTCGGTGGTGATCCATACCGCCGGCGGCTCACACCGCATTCCTGCGCTCCGCCCCGACGAGGCGACACTCATCCGCGACCGCATCGCCCAGTTGGCGCAGCGCCCCGACGATGTCTGACGAGCGGGAGCAGCCGGCCGCGCCAACGCTGGCGGCGCGCCGCCTGCACCCCGCCGGCGCCGTCCTCTCGGCGCTCGACGACGTCCGCAACGCCCTCTTCAGCGTCGTCGTGCTGATCGTGCTCGGGTCGCAGTCCGGCAACCTCGGCACGATCCTCGTGCTGCTCGGCGTCGTCGGCGCCGCGATCGCCGTCGCGACGGGCTATCTCCGCTGGCGCGCCGAGACCTACGAGATCGCCGACGCCGCGATCCGCCACCGCCACGGGGTCATCTCGCCCGACGAGACCGTCGTCCCGCTCGCGCGCGTCCACTCGATCGACGTCGCCCAGGGGCCGATCCAGCGGATCTTCGGCGTCGACGAGCTCCACGTCCAGACCGCCGGCGGCGGCGAGAAGGGTGAGATCGTCCTGCGCGCCGTCAGTCCCGCCGAGACCGCCCGCCTGCGCGCGGCCGCGGGCCTGCCGGAGGCGACGGCGACCGACCTGCCCGAATGGCGGCTCTCGCCGCGCGGGCTGATCCTGGTCGGCCTGACCGCGCCGCAACTCGGCATGTTGCTGCCGCTCGTCGGCGGCGCCTTCGCCGTCGGCAACGACCTGCTCGGCCAGCAGGGCGCCCGCGACACGCTCGCCGACCGCCTCCCGACCGAGACCGGCGCGATCCTGCTGCTGATCGCGGCCGCGGTGCTCGCCGCCTGGCTGCTCTCCTTCCTCGGCTCGCTGGTCGCCTTCGCCGGCTTCTCGGTCACCCGCGACGGCGACCACCTGCGCATCCACCGCGGCTTCCTCCAGCGCCGCGCCACCAGTGTCCCGCTCCGCCGCGTCCACGCCGTCTCGGTCGCAGAGGGTCCCTTCCGCCGCCCCTTCGGCCTCTGCTCCGTCCGCCTCGAGACCGCCGGCCATGGCTCCGAGGCGGCCGCGGCCCGCACCCTCTTCCCCCTGCTCCCGATCGCCGGGCTCGACGCCCAGCTGGCCAGCTTCGTCCCGGCGCTCGCCGGAACCGGCGCGCCCCCGGCGTTCACGCGCCCGCCCCGGCGCGCGATCCGCCGCTACCTCCTCCCCGGCACGATCACGGTCCTCCTGCTCGCGATCGCCGCCACCGTGGCCTGGGCGGTCGCCTGGCCCGCGATCCCCGTCCTGACCGCGCTGGCCGCCCTCGACGGCCTCGCCCGCTACCGCTCCGCCGGCTCCCAGCTCGACTCCAGCCGTCTGCTGCTCCGCCGCGGCTCGATCACCCGCCGCACCCTGATCGCCCGCCGGACCCGCCTCCAGGACCACTCCTTCGCCCAGAGCACCTTCCAGAACCAGGCCGACCTCGCCGACATCTCGATCACCGTCGCCTCCGGCACCAGCTCGAAGGTCGCCCACCTCGAGGCCACCGACGCCACCACCCTCTTCGAGCGGCTCCGTCCGGGCCGCTCCTCACCATCCCTGGGGTGATCGGAGCCGAGATCATCTGCACCGACGAGTCCTGCGCCGTGACGGTCGACGTCGTCGTCGACTCGCTCGAGGATCTGGATCTGCTCGCCTGCGACGGCTGCGGCTGCGTGATGCAGACCCTCGCCGTCTGGGAGGTAGTGGAGCTCCGCCCCGCCGCGCCGGTCACCCCGCTGCGCAGCGCCCATCCGCCGCTCGCGGCCTAAGAAGCGGGCAGGCGCGCCGCGGCCGGCTCGTCCAGCAGCACGGTCAACGTGCCCGGGTCCGGGCGGACGAGGCTCGACGGAGCGTCGAGTCCAGGCGCGTCGCCGAAGGCGCGCGCGACCGCGTCGGCCTTGTCGGCCCCCGAGATCAGAAAGACGACCTCGCGCGCGGCGTCGAGGACCGGCAGCGTGAGCGTGACGCGTGGGACCAGCGGGGCCATGCCCGGCGTCTCGACGCCGACGGCCCAGCGCTTGCGCTCAGCCAGGGCGTCGTCGTTGGGAAAGAGCGACGCCGTGTGGGCGTCGGGGCCGATGCCGAGCAGGATCAGGTCGAATCGGGGCCACTCACGCTCGCTGAAGACGAACCGCAGCTCGTCCTCGTACAGCTTCGCGGCGCGGTCTGGACCGAGCTCACCCTGGATCCGCCGCCAAGAGGACGGATAGTCCTCGTCGGCGATTCGGCCGACCAGCGTCTCGTCGACCATCCTGAAGTTCGAGTGCTCGTGGCCTGCTGGAACGCAACGGTCGTCACCGAGCCATAGATCCACCGAGTTCCAGTTCAGGCCCATCTCGGCCAACAGCTCGTAGGCCCGGCGGGGCGTGGACCCGCCCGCCAACGCGATGTGACCCCCACGCCGCACCACCGCGGCAATCCGCTCCGCCGCTGCCGCGGCGGGATCGGCGACGATCTCGATCGCGCGGCTCATCCGCAGATCATCGCCTCCGACGCCGATAGCGCCTGCCCGTAGCCCTTGTCGCGCAGCAGTGCCTGGCGGATTCCCTCGCCGAGGATGCCCGCCTCGCCGCGCGACGCGCCGGTCACCGTCCAGCGCGACTCGTGTCCGTCCGATGTCCGGCGCCAGGCCGACAGGCCGCCTGGACCGCGATCGAGCGAGATAGCGAGACCGGAGCGGGTCTCGATCGTCAGACCGGCGAGGCCCGGGATCGGCATCGTGTCGTCGGGGTCGAGCGCCAGCGCGACCGCTCCGTCGGGAGCGTCCGCCGAGCCCGTTCGACGCCCGTCGCCGTCCGGCTCGCCGATCCTGCCCGGCGTCCAGCCGAGTCGTCGGGCGAGCCAGCCGAGCAGCAGCACGCCGGCGACCGCCGAGTCCGGCTGGTGGCGAACCGTCACGGCGCTGATCTCGCCGAGCTCGGGCCGCCACTGTGGGGGGTCGAAGGTCGCCGCGATCCGCTCACGCCACGGCGTCGAGCGCAACCAGGCGAGGTCGACGACATAGGCGCGCTGCTCGAGCGCGGCGGCATGAGCGATCGCATCGCGCGCGTCGAGCTCGGAGACCGAGTCGATCAGCACGATCTGCGCCAGCCGCAGCAGCGAAGCGACCGCCTCGTCGTGACCGTGCGGCGACCAGACGAGCGTCATCAGGTCGGAGACGAGCAGCGAGTCGACGATTCGGTCGAGGTGCTCGAGGTGGCCGGGACCGATGTCGACGATGACCTCCTCGCGCGCGACCGCGAGCCGCCCGGCCGCAACGTCGTCCTCGTTGACCGTGACCGACGCGACGGCGTCGATCTCGGTCCGTCCTTGCTCGACCGCGCACAGGATCGTGCGCGACGCGTGGTAGCGGCCGACGTTGTCGAGCCGGTTCTGGATCTCGCCGCGCCACTCGTGGTCGGCAATCACGACCAGATTCAGCACCCGGGCCGGGGCGCAGGCGTCACCGGCCTCGTAGCGCTGCTTGAGCAGGTCGCGCAGCGCCTCGTCGATAGCGGACGGCGTCGTGTCCTGGGCGGACCAGACCGTTCCGCTCTCGGTCATAGGGCGCGCCAGCGCTCCCCTGGGCCCAGCAGGCCGTCGGCCTCCTCGGGACCGGCGGTACCCGCCTCGTACTGCGGGACGGCGCCGTCCTGGGCGTCCCAGCCGGCGAGGATCGGGTCGCAGATCGTCCACTGCGCCTCGACCTCGTCGTTGCGCGTGAACAACGTCGCGTCGCCGCGCATCGCGTCGGTGATCAGCCGCTCGTAGGCCTCGGGCGACTCGGACATGAACGACGTCCCGTAGAGGAACTCCATGTTGACCGGCCGGATGCGCATCCGGCTGCCGGGAATCTTCGCGCCGAGCGAGATCGTCACGCCCTCGTTCGGCTGCACGCCGAGCACGATCTGGTTGGGCTGCACGCCGACCGAGCCCTCCTGGTCGAAGGCGAGGTGCGGAACCGGCTTCAGCGTGACGGCGATCTCGGTCACCTTGCGCGGCAGCCGCTTGCCGGTGCGCAGGTAGATCGGCACGCCGGCCCAGCGCCAGTTGTCGACCTCCAACCGCAACGCGACGTAGGTCGGGGTCTTGGAGTCGGGCGGCACGCCCTCCTCCTCGAGGTAGCCGGGAACGTGCTCGCCGCCGACGACACCGGGCCCGTACTGGGCGCGGACCGCCATCTCGTCGACCGTAGCGGGATCGGGCGCGTGGATCGCGTGCAGCACCTTGACCTTCTCGTCGCGCACGTCGTCGGCCGAGAAGGACGTCGGCGGCTCCATGCAGAGCAGCGTCAGCAGCTGCAGCATGTGGTTCTGAACCAGGTCGCGCAGCGCACCGGCGCTGTCGTAGTAGCCGGCGCGACCGCCGATCCCGAGATCCTCGGAGGCGGTGATCTGGACGTGGTCGACGTAGTTGCGGTTCCAGATCGGCTCGAACAGCCCGTTCGCGAACCGAAACGCCAGCATGTTCTGGACGGTCTCCTTGCCCAGATAGTGGTCGATCCGGAAGACCTGGCGCTCCTCGAGCACTTCGAGCACGTCGCGGTTGAGCTGCTTGGCCTCGGCGAGATCGGTGCCGATCGGCTTCTCGATCACCACGCGGACCTCGGCGCCCGGCTTCTCGTTGAGCCCGTGCTCGCCGAGCTTCGTGACGATCACGGGGAAGAACATCGGCGCCGTCGAGAGGTAGAAGACGCGGTTGAACGAGATGCCGGCGTCGGCGTCGAGCTCGTCCTCGATCTTGGCGATCTCGTCGTAGACGTCTGGATCGTCGAAGCTTCCCGGCACGAAGCGGGCGTGGTCGATCAGCGCCGCAAGCACCTTCTCGTCCGGCTTGCGCCGCGAGAACTGGCGGATCGCCTCGCGGGCCATCTCGCGGAAGTCGCCGTGCGGCATGTCGCTGCGCGACGAGCCGATCAGGTTGAACCGCTCCGGCAGCGCGCCCTCATGGGCGAGGTTGTAGAGCGCCGGCAGCAGCTTGCGTCGCGAGAGGTCGCCGGTCGCGCCGAAGATCGTCAGCGTCGTCGGGCGGATCGGCACCCGCTCGAGCCCCTCGGCGAGCGGATTCGCCTGCTGCCCGGCGACCGGCGGCGAGACGGTCGTCACAGCATCGTCCCGATCTTCGCGGTCAGCTCGCGCAAGGCCGCCACATGATCTCCCCTCAGGCGGACGCGAGCGGCCGGGAGCCCATGCTCGCGCAGCGTCAGCATGTCGCCGGTCGCGGCGCCGTTCTTGAGCTCGTCGAACGTGAAGTCGGCGTCGGGCACCTGGACATCGTCGTCGCCGTCATGGATCAGCTGGAGGAAGAGGCCGGTCTTCGGTCCCCCCTTGTGGTACTGACCGGTCGAGTGCTGGAAGCGCGGGCCGTAGCCGAACGTCGTGGTGGCGCGGGTGGCGTCTCGGATCGCGGTCCGCAGCTCGTCGATCGCCTCGTCGAACTCCGGCAGCGGCTGGACGTAGGCGAGGATCGCGACGTAGTGCGGCGGCGCGGCCTCGCGCAGCAGCGCGCGCAGCGCGTCGTCGTCGGCCTCCTCGACGACCGGCGGCTCGGCGGCGGCGAGCACCTTGTCGGTGTTGTCCTTCGCCTCCTGGACGTTCGGCTGGTCGAATGGATTGATTCCGAGCGCCCAGCCGGCGACGGCGACCGCGAACTCGGCGAAGAAGAAGACCCGTCCGAGCCCCTCGGCGCCGTCCGTCGTGACCGTGATCACGGGCTGGTCGGCCTCGCGCAGCGCCTGGACGCCGGCGTCGAGGTCGGCATCAGGCTCGTCGGCGTCGCGCAGGTAGACGAAGACGCGATCGTCGCCGTAGCTCTCCGGCTTGCCGAGCGGCTCGCCGGCGACCGGCAGGATCCCGCGCCCCTGCTTGCCGGTCGACTCGGCCACCAGCTGCTCGACCCAGAGGCCGAAGCTGGAGATCCGCGGCGACACGACGAAGGTCAGCTTGTCGCGACCGCGCAGCGCCGCCTCGCCGATCGCGGCGCCGAGCCAGAGGCCGGAGTTGTGCGCGGTCCCGTCGAAGTTCTGGCACGCCGCCTCGGCCTCCTTGGCCGACCCGAGCAGCGCCTCGACGTCGACGCCCATCAACGCCGCCGGGACCATCCCGAAGTGCGACAGGACCGAGTAGCGGCCGCCGATGTTCGGGTTGTTCTCGAAGACCCGCCGGAAGCCGCGCTCCCGCGCCTTCTCGACAAGCGGGCTGCCGGGATCGGTCACCGCCGCGAACTGCGCGCCGTTGCCGCCGGTCCGCTCGTAGAAGTGCTTCATGTGCGACAGCGTCTCGATCGTTCCGCCCGACTTCGAGGAGACGAGGAAGAACGCCTTCGACAGGTCGAGCGAGCGCTCCAGCGCGAGGATCGCTTCGGCGTCGGTGGTGTCGACGACGTGCAGCCGCAGCCCACCCTCAATCTCACCGAAGCTGCGCCGGATGACCTCGGGGCCGAGGCTCGAACCGCCCATCCCGAGCAGCACCGCATCGGTGAAGCCGTCGGCCTTGACGCCGTCGACGAACTCGCGCAGATCATCGACCTGCTCCAGCAGCTCGTCGGAGACGGTCAGCCACCCGAGCCGGTTGCCAATCTCCGGCACCCCGGGTCCGCCCCAGAGCGACTCGTCCTTCGCCCACAGGCGGCGAGCGACGTCCTCGGACTCGGCGAGCTTCGCGCGCTCGGCGATCGGACCCTCGAGGTCGGCCGGCAGCGACGACTCGATCGTCTGCGGGCGGCCGGTCAGGACCGCCTCGCGGATCGACTCGACGCCGGAGATCAGCTTGTCGAACGGCTCGACGAACTTCTCGATCCCCTCGCGCAGCAGCGTGTCGGTGACGTCGGTCATGTCGATGCCCGCCTCGGCGAGCGCGTCGAGCACCGGCGCCGGATCGCGATCGGCGGACCCGGGGTCGATCTCCGACCGCTCGGCGACGGCGAGCAGCGTGTCCATCGGCATCGTGTTGACGGTCGTCGGGGCGACCAGGCCGTCGACGTACTTGGTGTCGGGATAGGCCGGGTCCTTGACGCCGGTCGAGGCCCACAGCGGCCGCTGCAGCGGCGCTCCGGCCTCGCGCAGCGCCGCGTAGCGCTCGCCGTGGAAGATCCGCTTGAAGCTCTGGTAGGCGGCCTGGGCGTTGGCGATCGCCGCCTGCCCGCGCAGGTCCTCGCGCCCGAGCTTCGCCAGCCGCTTGTCGACCTCGCTGTCGACGCGCGAGACGAAGAAGCTCGCGACCGAGTGGACGTCGAGCGACTGCCCTGCCTCCATCCGGCGCTCCATCCCGCGCACGTATGCCTCGGCGATCGCCTCGTAGGACTCGACCTTGAACAGCAGGGTGACGTTGACGTTGATGCCGTCGGCAGTCGCCTCCTCGATCGCCGGGATGCCCTCCTCTGTACCCGGAATCTTGATCATCACATTCGGCCGGTCGACGCGCTGCCACAGCTCGCGGGCCGATGCCAGCGTCGCATCGGTATCGTGGGCGAGCGACGGCTCGACCTCGAGCGAGACGAAGCCATCGGCGCCGCCCGCCTCCTCCCAGACCGGCCGTAGGATGTCGCAGGCGTCCTGGACGTCGCGGATCGCGATCGCGAGGTAGATCTCGGTCGCGTCCTTGCCCTCGCCCGCCAGCCGCCCAATGAACTCGTCGTACTCGTCGGCGCCGAGGATCGCCTTCTCGAAGATCGCCGGGTTCGACGTCTCGCCGCGCAGCGACAGCTCGTCGCGCAGCCGCGCCAGCTCACCGGACTCGATCAGCGAGCGCCGGATCTGGTCGAGCCAGACGCTCACCCCGGCGGCGGTCAGCTTTGCGAGCCGCTCGTTCTGTGAAGTCGTGGCGCTCATCTCGATCTCCTCTTATCTAAGTCCGTGCGTGATTCAGCCCGCGTCGACTCGCTCGACGACCCGCCGGCCGGTGTCGGCGACGTTCTCGGGTGTGAATCCGAAGTTCTTGAACAGGTCCTTTGCCGGCGCCGACGCTCCGAAACCAGTCATCCCCACGGTCTCGCCGGCGTCGCCGACCCAGCGCTCCCAGCCGAACGTCGACGCCGCCTCGACCGACACGCGCGCCCGGCAGGCGGGCGGCAGCACGCTGTCCTGGTAGGCCTGGTCCTGCTCGCCGAAGCGGTCGACGCACGGCATGCTGACCACGCGCGTCGGGATCCCGCCGGCCTCCAACTGCTCGGCGGCCTCGAGACAGAGCGATACCTCGGAGCCGGTGCCGATCAGGATCAGCCGCGGCTCACCGCCATCGGATGCCTCGCGCAGCACGTAGGCGCCACGCTCGATCGCATCGTCGGGGATCAGCTCCGGATCGATGATCGGCAGCCCCTGACGGGTCAGCACGAGCGCCGTCGGACCCTCCTCCTGGCGCAGTGCGAAGCGCCACGCCAGCGCCGTCTCGTTGGCATCGGCCGGGCGGACCGCATAGACGAACGGGGTTGCGCGCAGGTGGGCGAGCTGCTCGATCGGCTGATGGGTCGGACCGTCCTCGCCGAGTCCGATCGAATCGTGGGTGTAGACCGCGATCGCCGGTAGGCGCATCAGCGCCGCCAGTCGCAACGACGCCTTCTGGTAGTCGAGGAAGTTGAAGAAGGTCGAGCCGAAGCCGCGCACCATGTGCAGGTTCAGCCCGTTGACGATGCCGGCCATCGCGTGCTCACGGACGCCGTAGTGGACGTTGCGACCGCTGTAGTCGCCCGGCGCGACCGAGCCGCCGTCCTCGATCTCGGTCAGCGTCGAGGGCTCGAGGTCGGCGGAGCCGCTGACCAGCTGCGGGACCTGCGCCGCCGCCCACTGGATCACCTGCGACGAAGCCTTGCGCGTGGCGATGGCGTCGTCGGCCGGGTCGAAGCGCGGCACGTCGGCGTCCCAGCCCTCGGGCAGCTTGCCGGCGATCACCATGTCGAGCTCCGCCGCCAGCGCGGGATGCGCCGCGCGGTAGGCGTCCATCCGCCCGCTCCACTCCGCCTCGGCCTCGCGGCCGCGGTCGACGGCGGTCAGGAAGTGCTCGCCCGCCGCCTCGGGCACCAGGAACTGCGCGTCGGGGTCCCAGCCGTAGAACTCCTTGGTCAGCCGCACCTCGTCCTCGCCGAGCGGCGAGCCGTGCGCCGAGTGGGTGTCCTGCTTGTTCGGCGAGCCGTAGCCGATGTGGGTGTGCAGGACGATCAGCGACGGCTTGTCGTCGACCGCCTTCGCCTCGTCGATCGCGGCCTGGAGCGTCTCGAGCGTCACGTCCTCGACCTCGACGGTGTGCCAGCCGTAGGACTCGTAGCGGAGGTGGACGTTCTCGCTGAACGACATCTCGGTCGAGCCGGCGAGCTGGATGTGATTGCTGTCGTAGAAGACGACCAGCTTGCCGAGCTCGAGATGGCCGGCGAACGAGCTCGCCTCGGCGGAGATCCCCTCCTGGACGTCGCCGTCGCTGGCGATCGCGAAGGTGTGGTGGTCGATCACCTCGTGACCGGGGCGGTTGTAGCGCGCGGCGAGCATCCGCTCCGCGAGCGCGAAGCCGACGGCGTTCGAGACGCCCTGGCCGAGCGGCCCGGTCGTGACCTCGATGCCCGGAGCCCCGTCCGCCTCGTGCTCCGGATGGCCGGCGGTCGGGCTACCGAGCTGGCGGAAGCTCTTCAGGTCGTCGAGCGAGATCCCGTAGCCGGTCAGGTGGAGGATCGAGTAGAGCAGCGCCGACGCGTGGCCGGCGGAGAGGACGAAGCGGTCGCGGTCGAACCAGGCGGGGTTGGCCGGGTTGTGCTTCAGCGTCTCGGTGTAGAGCTGGTAGGCGACGGGAGCGAGGGCCATCGGCGCCCCGGGATGACCGGAGTTGGCCTTCTGGACCGTGTCGATCGACAGCGTCCTGATCGTGTCGATGCAGAGCTTGTCGAGAGCCTCTCGGTCGGTCGTCGTCGCGGTCATCCAACTCCCCTGTCGCTCGCTCGTTGCACGTTCACCTCGCAGTATGTCCGCTGCGCTCCAGCTCGTGATCGGCGAGTACCGCGGCGCCGATCACGCCGGCGTCGGCGCCGCCGCGCGCAAGGCCGACGGTGGTCCGCTCCCAGAGCGCCGGCAACGCCCAGCGGGCAGCCTCGGCGGCCGCCGTCTCGAGGAACAGCTCGGCCGCCGTGGAGAGGCCGCCGCCGATCACGACCCTCGTCGGCTCGAAGACGTTGACGACGGTCGCGATGCCCGTTCCCAGCCAGCGTCCGTAGTCGTCCATCAGCTCCAACGCCCGCGCGTCGCCCGCGCGCGCGGCCGCGACGGCGTCGCGGCCCGAGACCCGACCGCGTTCGGCGACCCGCTGCCCCAGCTCGCTCTCCGGATGCCGCTCGGCACAGATCGTCGCCTCGCGCTCGAGCCCGCGGCCGCTGCAGTACCACTCGAGCGACCCGGGACGTGGGAACACGCCCGGCTCGGCGGACGCGACCGCGGCGCCGTCGACCACGATGTGGCCCAACTCCGCGCCGAGGCCCGTGGCGCCACGGAAAATCCGTCCGTCGATCACGATCCCACCGCCGACGCCGGTGCCGAGCGTCAGCATCACGAGCTCGCGCGCCGGCGGATCGGGCACGAGCTGCGCCTCGGCTAGCGCCGCGCAGTTGGCGTCGTTGTCGACGAAGACCGGCACTCCGAGTCGCTTGCCCAGCTCGTCGCGGACTGGAACACCGGTCAACGGGACGTTCACGCTGGCTAGCGCGGTTCCGCTCGCGGCGTCGATCTGCGACGGGATGCCAGCGCCGATCGCCCGCGGCTCGATGCCAGCCTCGGCCGCCGCCTCGCGGGCCAGCGCCGCGATCTCGTCGAGCAGCGCCTCGGTGCTCGACGTCGCGGTGGGCCGCTCGACCCGCGCGAAAACCTCCACCCCGTCGACGACCGCCGCGGCGACCTTCGTGCCGCCCACGTCGACCCCGACGATCGGCCCGCCGCCCAACTCAGCCATCGAGCGGTCCGCCACGGCCGGGCAGCACCAGCAGCGCGGCCCCGATCGCGCCGCCCAGGTCGCCCAGCGCCGCCAGCCGCACGGCGGGCGGGTTGTCGTCGCTGAACAGGTGCGGGAGCATCGCCGCCTCGATGTGCTCGCGGTAGGGCTCGCCGAGCCGCACCCCGAGCCCGCCGCCGACGATCACCGCCTCGACGTCGAGCAGGTTGACCGCCGAGGCGACGCCGGCGCCGAGCGCCTCGACCGCCTCGGTGACGATCTCGCGCGCCAGGGCGTCGTCACGGTCGAGCGCGCGCGACCAGATGCCGCTCGTCAGGCGATCGCGTCCGTGCTTCTCCATCAGCTGGAAGAGCTTGGTGTCGCGGCCGTCGCCGGCCAGCCTGCGCGCCCGCGCCTCCATCGAGCCGCGGCCCGCATAGGCCTCCAGGCAGCCGCGCCGCCCGCACGGGCAGTGTCGGCCGCCGATCCTGACCACGACGTGGCCCAGCTCGCCGCCGGCGCCGCGCCCCTCCCAAAGCTTGTCGTCGAGCACGATCCCTCCGCCGACCCCGGTCCCCCAGAAGACGCCCAGCATCGAGCTGAACTCGCTCCCGGCACCGAGCTCCGCCTCAGCGTCGGTCGCGACGTTGACGTCGTTGCCGAGCCTGACCGGCGCGCCGACCAGCTTCGCGAGCTCCGGCCCGAGCGGATAGGAGCCCTCCCAGTCCGGCAGGTTGCGCGCCTGGGTCACCATGCCCCGCGCGACGTCGATCTCGCCCGGCGAGCCGACGCCCACCCCGGACAGGGCGGCCGTCTCCACCCCAGCGGCCGCCGCCGCGGCGGTCAGGGCCGCGGCCATCGCGGCGGCCACGTCGGCCGGCCCACCGCTGGTCGGGGTCGGCTGCCGGTCCTCCCCGAGGACCCCGTGCGCCTCGTCGACGACCACCGCCTGGATCTTGGTGCCACCGAGATCGATGCCGCCGCGCAGGTTCATCATTGCGCTGATTCTGGTAGAAACGGCCGCCCCATGGACCGCCGACTTGCCAACCGCAACCTCCGCACGGCCCTGATCGCCGGCGCGATCTCGCTGATCGTCTTCGCCGCCTCTTGGGTCGTCGGCCTCGTGTACTAGCGATGGCCGAGCAGATCAAAGAGACCGGCACCGTCCCACGGCCCGGAGAGGCGATCCACCTTCCCGGCCCGTCCTACCTGCCGGCGATCGTCGCCCTGGGCGTCACGCTCGCCGTCGTCGGCGTCGTCATCAACCCCTTCGTCTGCGGCGCCGGCGTGCTGATCACGCTCTACGCCGTCCTGCGCTGGGTCGGCGACACGCGTCGCGACATCGCCGAGCTCCCGCTCGAGCACGATTCTCACTAGCGAAGAGCTGGGCGGGGCTGGCGAGGACGCAGGGGGCCGTGGCGGGGCCCGCCCCGCGAGGCTCCCGAGGACGTCGCCAGGCGCGTCCAGATCGAGCTAGGGCATCTCTGAGGTGGCGCCCTCGGTGACCCAGCAGCGGACGATGTCGCGCATCGAGACGATGCCGACTAGCTCGCCGCCGTCGACGACGACGAGGTGGCGGAAGCCGCCGCGGACCATCTCCTCGGCGGCGTGCTCGAGCGACCAGTCCGGCGCGGCGAATGTCAGGCCGGACGAGAGGTGGTCGTTCACGCGCTCGGTATCGGGATCCTGGCCGCGGCCGAGCGAGTCGAGCAGGTCTCGCTCGGTGAAGATGCCCGGGCCCGGCAGATCGGGATCGACGACGATCGCGGCGCCGACCTCACGCTCCGACATGGCGCGCGCGGCCTCGCGCAGCGTGTGGTGAGGACCCACCGTCAGAACCACGCTGCTCATCCCATTCCGAACCTCCACGCGACGCTCCTTCTGTTGCTCGTGACGATCGCCTCGATCTTACCCCCGACCCCCCACCTGGCCAAACGTCGCCCGGGTGGCATAGACTCGCGCGCCGTGAAGAGCTTCGGGGGAAGCGATGCGTAATCAGCGGCCAATGTTCTGGGTCGTCGTGCTCAGCGTCGCCGCAACGGCAATCGGCATCGCGATCTCGCTCGCGATCGACTGGTTCCCGACTCAGGCCTCCAGCGCGGCGGCTGACATCGACACGCTCTACGACGTCCTGCTGATCGTCTCGGTGCCGATCTTCGTGCTCGTGATGGCGGTGGTCATCTACTCCGTCTACGCCTTCCGGGTGAAGCCCGGCGACATGAGCGACGGCGCCCCGATCCACGGCAACACACGGCTCGAGATCATCTGGGTGACGATCCCGCTGATCATCGTGTCCGTCCTCGCCGGCTACGGCTGGATCGTGCTCGACGACATCGAGGCCAAGAAGGCCGACACGCTCGTCGTCCACGTCACCGGCCAGCAGTTCGCCTGGAGCTTCGAGTACCCGGGCCAGGGCAAGCTGCAGTCGAACCAGCTCGTGCTGCCCAAGGACCGCCCGGTCCACTTCAAGGTCAACAGCAAGGACGTCCTGCACGACTTCTGGGTGCCCGAGTTCCGGCTCAAGACCGACGCCGTCCCGGGGATCACGACCGACATCCGCCTCACCCCGACGCGGCTCGGCAGCTACCCGGTCGTCTGCGCGGAGCTGTGCGGCATCGGCCACTCGACGATGCGCCAGACCGTCCGCGTGATCTCGGCCGAGGACTTCGACGCCTGGGTCGCCGAGCAGCGGCAGGGCGACGAGGACGGCGGCATGGAGGCGGCCGGCGGCGATCCGCTCGAGGCCGGCCGCAAGATCTTCACCGACACCGGCTGCAACGCCTGCCACACGCTCGCCGACGCTGGCTCGACCGCGACCGTCGGCCCCGAGCTCGACGACCTCGCCGCGCAGGCCGCCAGGTACGCCAAGCGGGAGGGTCAGACGCCGGCCGAGTACGTCAAGGCCTCGATCGAGGACCCCGACGCCTTCGTCGTCTCCGGCTTCCAGAAGGGCCTGATGCCCGGCGACTACTCGAACCAGTTGTCAGCCGCTGAGATCGACACGCTGGTGGAGTACCTTCTGACCGTGAGCAACGGCAAGGAGGCTCAGTGAGCGTCGTAGCCAAGTTCCGCGCGCCCGGTTGGTACCGCGTCCTCATCAGCGTGCCGCTGGCCTTCGCCTTCTCCATCGCGCTCACCGCCGCGGTCCGCGCCGCCTACGGCTGGGACCCGATCGTCGACTGGACCTCGGTCACCACGGTCTCGCTGATCGCGATGCCGCTCGCCTTCCTGGTCGCCATCGGTTGCTTCACGTACTGGTTCGACTGGGCACTCGGCAAGCCGACCGTGCCCGACGACCACTCCAGCCACGGCGCGACGTCCTGGAGGGACTACTTCAAGGTCAACACCGATCACAAGGTGATCGGCATCCAGTACATCGTCACGACGTTCTTCTTCTTCATCCTCGGCGGGCTGATGGCGATGCTGATCCGCGCCGAGCTGACACAGCCGGGCACGCAGTTCGTCGACCCGAACACCTACAACGGCCTGTTCTCGGTCCACGCCTCGCTGATGATCTTCCTGTTCATCATCCCGGTGTTCGCCGGGATCGCGAACTACGTCGTGCCGCTGATGATCGGCGCGCCGGACATGGCCTTCCCGCGCCTCAACGCGCTCTCGTTCTGGCTCCTCCCGACGGCCGGCGTGATGATGATGGCCAGCTTCTTCGTCGACGGCGGCGCCTTCGCGACCGGCTGGACGGCCTACGCCCCGCTCTCGACCGAGGCCCCGCTGGGCCAGCAGTTCTTCACGATCGGCGTGCAGTTCGCGGGCGCGTCGTCGATCGCGACCGCGCTCAACTTCCTCGTCACGATCATCACGATGCGCGCGCCGGGAATGACCTTCTGGCGGATGCCGCTGATGGTCTGGGCGCAGTTCACGACCTCGCTGCTGGTCGTGATCGCGACGCCGTTCATCGCCGGCTCGCAGTTCTTCGTCCTGCTCGACCGCTCGCTCGGGACCGACTTCTTCACCGCCGGAGCCGGTGGCGACGTGCTGATGTACCAGCACGTCTTCTGGTTCTACTCCCACCCGGCCGTCTACATCATGATGCTGCCGGGCTTCGGGATCGTCAGCGAGGTCATCTCGACGCATGCCCGCAAGCCGGTCTTCGGCTACCGGATGATGGCCTTCTCGCTGGTCGCGATCGTCATCCTCGGCTTCACCGTCTGGGCCCACCACATGTTCGTCTCGGGCATGTTCGCGTGGCTGCGCGTGCCGATGATGATCACGACGATGTTGATCGCCGTGCCGACCGGCGTGAAGATCTTCAGCTGGCTCGGGACCCTCTGGCGGGGCGCGATCCACCTGACGACGCCGATGCTGTTCGCGCTCGGCTTCATCACGATGTTCACGCTCGGCGGGATCAGCGGCGTGATGCTCGCCGTCGTGCCGATCGACATCCACGTCTCGGACACCTACTTCATCGTCGCCCACATCCACTACGTGCTGTTCGGCGGATCGGTCTTCACGATCTTCGCCGGCATCTACCACTGGTTCCCGAAGATGACCGGGCGGATGTACGACGAGAGCCTCGGCAAGCTCCACTTCTGGCTCTCGTTCGTCTTCTTCAACCTGACGTTCGGCCCGATGCACCTCGTCGGAGTCGACGGGATGCCCCGCCGCGTCGCCGACTACGCCGACCAGTACGCGACGATGAACGCGATCATCTCGGTGTCGGCGTTCCTGTTCGGATTGAGCTTCCTGGTCTTCCTCTACAACATGGTCACGAGCTGGCGCAACGGTCCGAAGGCCGCCGGCAACCCGTGGCGCGCCCACTCGATCGAGTGGCAGGTCTCCTCCCCGCCGCCGATCTTCAACTTCGACGAGATCCCGACCGTGGTGGGTGGCCCATACGAGTACGGGGTGCCCGGTGCCGTACACGCGGTCTTCGCTGACAAGAAGGCGCCTGTCGGCGCCTCCCCGACCCCTGCGGGCGGCGGCGCCCCGCCACCCAACGAGGCATAGCCATGAGCGAGTCGCGCACGATCCTCGTAGTCGCCAACGAGACCGTCACCGGTCAGGCGCTGATCGACGCCGTCAAGCGGCGCGCCGACGGCGGCGCCGTGTCGGTCCACGTGATCTGCCCGCAGAATCAGCCCAAGCACGGCTACGTGATCTACGACGACACGATCCGTGGCGCCGCCGACAATCGGCTGGCGATGACGCTCGCGCAGCTGCGCGAGGTCGGCATCGAGGCGACGGGCGACGTCGAGGATCCGGACCCCTACTCCGCGATCATGGACGCGGTCGGCGAGCGCGACTACGACGAGATCATCATCTCGACGCACCCCGGCACGCGCTCCGGCTGGCTGCGCCAGGACCTGATCACGCGCGTCGAGCAGGCCACGCGACGGCCGGTCGAGCACGTCGTCGTCGACCTCGGCCGCCACGACGCCGACGAGGGCATCCGCACACTCGTCGTCGCGAACCAGACGGTCAGCGGCCAGGCGCTGACCGACCAGCTCAAGCAGCTCGCCGCCGAGGCCCCGCACCGCTTCATCGTCGTCTGCCCACAGGGCGGCGCCGGCGAGGACGACGCCCACCGCCGCCTCGCCCACACACTCAAGCGGCTGACCGACGAGGGCCTCGACGCGATCGGCCAGGTCACCCACCCAGACCCGTACACGGCGATCCAGCAGGCACTCCACTTCTACGGCGTCGACGAGATCGTCATTTCGACCTTCCCGGCCACGCGCTCGGGCTGGCTGCGCTCCGACCTCGTCGGACGTGTCAAGGCCTCGACCAACAAGCCGGTCCACCACGTCGTGTCGACCGAGAACCTCGAGCAGGCGAGCGCCTGATGGAGTCGGCGTCGATTCCCGCTCCGGGCGCACCGGTTCCGACGCCGGCGCACCACGACGAGCACGAGCACCACGGCCCGCCCGAGGCCAATCAGTCCTCGCGGATGGACCGGCAGTTCCTCGGGATGCTGCTGTTCATCATCTCCGAGGTGATGCTCTTCGGAGCGTTCTTCACGGCCTACTTCTTCATCCGGGTCGTGAACGGCGACGCCTGGCCGGCCGCCGGCGAGCACCTGCCCGTCGCGATCGCGGGCGTCAACACCGCAATCCTCGTCTCGTCGAGCTTCACGATGCACTGGGCGCTCGAGGGCGCCCGGCGCGACAACCGCCGCGCGATGCGGATCGGCCTGCTCACGACGCTGCTGCTCGGCACGACCTTCCTCTGCATCCAGATCAACGAGTACTTCCACATCGGCTTCGCGGTCTCCGAGAACGCGCAGTCGTCGATCTTCTACGGCCTGACCGGCCTCCACGGCGCGCACGTGTTCGTCGGACTGACGCTGCTGACGTTCGCGACGATCCGCGCCTTCCGCGGCCACTTCTCGTCGAAGTCACACCTCGGGGTCGAGATCCCGGGGATCTACTGGCACTTCGTCGATGTGATGTGGATCGTCGTCTACCTGACGATCTACATCATCTAGCGTGCGCAACCCGCTGACCTCCGAGCAGGGGGCGTTTCAGCTGCTGCTCTGGGTCGGGGCCATCGCTCTCGCGATCGCGCTGATCGTCCTTGTGGTGCGGGCGCTCTGAGCGCGCTCGTCGGCGATCTAGAGCTTGCCGAGCGCGCGGCGCGCGCGGCCGGGGTGCTGCTCTTGAACCGCTACGAAGGACCGGCGAGCGGTGTCGAGCAGAAGTCGAGCCGGACCGACATGGTCTCCGACGCCGACCGCGACGCCGAGCGGCTGATCCGCGACCTGCTCGCCGGCGAGCGGCCCGACGACGGCTTCCTCGGCGAGGAGGGGTCTCAGGCCGACGGCGCGAGCGGACGCCGCTGGGTGGTCGACCCGCTCGACGGCACGACCAACTACCTCTACCGCTTTCCGGCCTGGGTGGTCAGCATCGCGCTCGAGGACGCGTCGGGCGGCCTCGTCGGGGTCGTCCACGACCCGCTGCGCCGCGAGACCTTCACGGCGATCCGCGGCGGGGGCGCACGCCTCAACGGTGGCGCGATCGCCGTCAGCGGCGCCGAGCGGCTCGACACCGCGTTGATCGGCACCGGCTTCGGCTACGACGCCGAACGGCGTGAGCAGCAGGCCGCGGTCGTCTCGCGGCTGCTCCCCCGCGTGCGCGACATCCGCCGCGCCGGCGCGGCCGCCCTCGACCTCTGCATGGTCGCCTGTGGCCGCCTCGACGGGTACTACGAGCGCGGGCTCAACGCCTGGGACTGGTCCGCCGGGTCGCTGATCGCCTCGGAGGCCGGCGCAACCGTCCTGCCGCTGCCTGGTGAGCCGTTCGGGCTCCTGGTGGCGTCACCGGCGATCGCCGATGAGCTCGCCCCCTTCGTAGCCTGAGCCGCGGGCGCGGCCGGCCGGCCCTTGTTCTTGCGGTACCACTCGGCCGCGTAGTAGCTGCCGACCACGAACATCAGCGCCAGCACCTGGGCGCCGAGCGTCTCCACCGTCGGATAGACGCCGAGCCAGGTGCCCATCCAGAGCGGGAAGTCGACGTCGAGCGTGTGCACCGGCAGCCAGCCGACGCCCTGCATCGAACGGGCGGTGTTGCCGACCATCACGAACAGCACGAAGGCGATCAGAACGCCCGTGACGACCAGCATCCGCTTGTAGGGCAGTTTCTGCTCGAGCTTGAACGTCGCCAGACCGACCAGCGCGGTGCCGGCGAGCCCGAGCGAGACGCCGGCGACGACGATCGCCGTTCCCGACGCGAGCTGCAGCGCCTGGAGGAAGAGCACCGTCTCCATGCCCTCGCGGAAGACGCTCGTAAAGCCGAGCACGTAGAGGCCGGCAACCGTCGCCGTCCCGGCGGCCGCGCCTGCGGCGGCGCCAGCCGTCAGCTCCTTGCCGCGCTTGCGGTGCCCGGCGATCCACTCGGTCCAGTAGACCTTGTGGAAGAACCAGTTGAGCACCAGCAACAGCACAGCGACGGCCAGCAGGCCGACCACCGCCTCGACCTTCTCGCCGTAGCGCTGTAGCGAGCCGAGGATCGCGACGGCGATCACGTAGCCGGCGACGCTCGCCGGCAGGGCGAGCAGCGCGCCGCGGTAGATCGGGCGACGCAACTCGCGGCGCGCTCCGACCATGCTCGCGGTGATCGCCGCGATGATCAGGATCGCCTCCAAGCCCTCGCGGAAGACGATCATTGCGGCGTTGACGATCGTAGTGGTCGCGCTGGTGCCCTCGCCCGTCTGGGCGCGCGCCTCGTCGAGCGCGTCGGTCAGGTCGAGCGTCGTCTCGCGCACCTCGCTGGGGGCCGCCCGCGAGGAGATCAAGGCGGCCAGCCCCTCGCTATCGCGCGCGCCGTACCAGAAGAGACCCTCGACATCGACGACCAGGCCCGGGTCGAAGGCGCGCAGCTCCGGCTCGGGGCCGAACTCGAAGAAGGCGTAGGCGGACAGCCGCGCCTGCTCGGCCTGATCCCACTCGCCGGCGTTCGCCGCCGCCACGAGCTGGTCGACGGCGATCGCGACGAGGTCGTAGTCGACCTCCGAGCCGCCGTCCTTCCAGGCGTCGGGGAAAAGGCCGTCGAGTCGGTCTGAGATCCGGTCGTGGAGCGCCTCGACATCCTCCTCTGGCACGATCGCGACACGCTCGTGGGCGTCGTCGATGTAGCCGCCGAGCTTGTCCAGGTCACGCTCGACCGCCGTGACAGCCGCTGGATCGATCTCGGCAAGCTCCGACTGCAGGTCGGCGAACGACTGCTCGATGCCGTCGTGGAAGGCAACCGCCTCCTGGAGCTCGAACGGAATCGTCACGCGGCCGTCCTCGGTGCCGTCGCGGTACTCGATCGGGATCAAATCGAGGAAGCGCGTCAGCTGGCCGGCGCGGCGCGCCTGCTCGTCCGGGGTGAACGGAGCCGCGGTGAAGCCGCTGAAATCCCGCTTGACGCGCTCGCGGGCGGCGTCGAACGCCGCCAGGTCGCCGTCCACGGCGGCCCGCGACAGGGCGGCGAAGTCGCGGCCGGTCGCCGTCGCCTCGGCCGTCCCCCGCTGCGCGCGGTACTCCGGCTCTAGGATCGCCCAGTAGCCGGCCGCGAGCGCCGCCGCCTCGGCGAACCGCGGCGCGAACCCGCGCTCGCCGGCCTGACCGGCCGCATCGAGGTTCGTGGCCAGCCGCGACTGGTACGCGTCGAGCAGATCCTTGCGCACCTGCAGCGCCGCGTCGGGCGGCTCGACGTCGCCGTCCGCCATGCCGATCAGCGCGGCGGTCGCGTCGACCCCCGGCCGCGTGAAGCGCGTGCTCTGCCGGAAGTCCCGCACCAGCAGCCATGCGCGTGCCGCGCGCGAGTGGCCGCTGCCGGCAGCCTTCACGGCGACCGCAAAGGCTCCCTGGCGCAGGGCGGCGATCGCGCGCCCGCGCGCCGCCGCGAGGCCGACCTCATCGCCACGTGCCAGCGAACTTCGCGCGGCGGTCAGCGAGGCTCGCAGCTCGCCGAGCGCGCTTGGGGCGTCGCGAGCGAGATCACGCCCGAACGCCCCGGAGACGGCCCGCTCCGCATCGTCGAGAGCGCCGGCGTCCGAGGCCCTCTGCTCGCCCGGCCCGGCGAGCAGAAGCTCCGTCTGCGCGTCGAACAGGTCGGCGCGAATCGTGTCCGCGATCTGCCACGGCGGCGCCGCTACCGCGGGCGCCGCGAAGGCGAGCACGACGAGCGCGACCGCTGCCGCAAGCGGTGGGGACACTCGTCTACTCGCACGCACCCCTGGCTCAGCTCTCCTGCAGCTCGATTCCCAGCTGCTGGGCAGACTGGGTGACCTGGCCGGCGATCGCCTCGGCGCGCGCCTGAGCCTCGCTGCCGAGCTGATCGGCCTGCTTCGGCGTGAACGTCTCGCCGGCGGCCTCGCGGTCGCGCAGGTCGGCCGCGAACGCCTGCAGCCGCTTCAGCTCGCGCTTGGTCTGCCTCGCCTGCTGCGGGCTCTCGGCCGCGATCAGCGGCTCGACCTCCGCGTAGGTGAAGGCGATCCCCTCGAGGATGTCGGCGATGTCCGACAGGCGTGAGGTCGCGACGAAGCTCTGCTCCTTCTGATCGCCCTTGCCGGCGACGAAGGCCGTGTTCTTCCACTGGCCGAAGTACTCGCTCATCGTTGGCGTCATCACGACGATAGAGGTCAACGCGTCCGACGGCGTGGGCTCGAACGCCTGCGCATCCTCGTCGAGCGACTTCGCCTGGGCGGCGAACTCCGCCGTCGCGGCCTTGAAGATCTTCGCGTCCGGCAGACCCTCGCCGAACTCGACCTTGCCGTCGCAGTCGACGTCGGGCTCGACGTCCTTGGCGACAAGGTCCGGGTTGGTCCCCCAGAGCGCGGTCTCGGTCAGGAAGAAGAGATTGCCCGGCTGCTTCAGCTTGGTGCCGTCGTCGAGCGTCAGGCTGAACGAGACGGCGCTCTCGGGATCGGACGCGTCCGATCCGGCGTCGATGTCGACGTCGTAGTGCGAGAGCCGTGGCACGCCGGCGACGATCCCCTCCATCTCCTCGTAGTTGGGGTTGGCCGTCACGAACGCCTGCTTGGCATCGGCGAGCTGCCGCTTGACCTCGGGGCAGTGCTCCTTCAACAGCTTCGCGTAGTCGAAGTCGACCGACTTCGCCAGGTCGTAGTAGGCGTTGGCGTTGCCCTGAAGCTGCCCGACGGCCTGCGTCAGCTGGGCGCTGTGGTCGGTCAGGTAGTCCTTGACCGCGGCGAGCTGCGCCGCGTCGGATGACGCCTCGGTCCTCGAACCGTCGCCATCATCGCTACCGCAGCCGACAGGGAACGCCCCCACCGCGAGGACGCACAGAACCGACGACACCCGCAACCGACTCATCCGTAGCTCCGTTTCGAAGAGATTAGGACCACCTAAGTTAGGTGAGCCTAACGGAAGCTACTGGACGGTGAGCTCGCCCCTCATACCGCCCTCCGCGTGCCCAGGCACCGTGCAGAGGAACTCGTACTCGCCAGGCTTCAGGTCGGCGTTGACCTTCGACGTGCCACCGGCCTCGACGACCGCGCCCTCGACTACCTTGCCGCCCGCGTCCCTGATCGCGATGTTGTGCGGGATCGGCGCCTCGTTGAGGCTGAGGATCTCGATCATGCCGGGCGGAGCCTGAGCCTTGGTGCTGGCGAACGCGAGCGCGCCGGTCGGGTTGGCGTCGATCTCCAGCTTGCCGCCCTGTGCCGCAATCGGCTTGTTCGAGACCTCGGCTGCGCCGGCCGCTGCGAGCCTGCCCTCGTCCTCGCCTGGCTTGCCGGCGACGGCCGCGACATAGGCGGCGACGTCCTTGGCGTCCTGACCGGTCACGAGCTTTGCCGGCATCTCGCTGTTGCGCAGCGGATTTGCGACCTGGTCGGCGACGACGCCCTCGAACGTGCCCGCGCCCAGCCCCTGGCGCCGAGCCGGGCCGAAGGCCTCGTCGAGATTCGGGCCCGAGACGCCGCTCGTCCCGGCACGGGCCAACGTATGACAGGCGCCGCACTTCTCGACGAAGAGCTGCTTGCCGGTCACCAGATCGGGATCCTCGCGACCGCAGCCGGACGCCGCGACCGCGACCAACGCCGCCATAGCTGCCACCGCGGCCAGCCTCTGCGATCCACTCCTCACGGGCCGGAACACTACCCGCTCGGCTGGCCAGAAGACCTGCTACCGGCCAGTCGCCACCGGGGGGCCCGGGGGGCGCGACCCCCCCGACGTGCTGCCTGGGACGGGCAGTTGGTCGAGTCGGCCCTGGGCGGCGGCGATCACGCCCTCCGCGACGGCCTCCCAACCGAAGCGCCGGCGGGCCGCTCCGGACAGCGCCTCGACGGCCGCGGCGCGATCGGCGGTCGGCAACTCGAGCCAGCGGATCAGCCGGTCGGCGATCTGCTCGACGGCCGCCGGACCGCGTTCGAACGCCAGCAGCGAGCGCTGTTGCTCCGGCAGCGCCGGCGCCAGCGCCGCCGTCACCTCGGCAAGCCCCGAATGGTCGGCGGAGAGCGGCAGCGCGCCGCTGCATGCGGCCTCCGCCGCGACCATTCCGAACGCCTCGGGGAACGTGCTCGGCACGACCTGGGCGGTGAACGCCGGCAGCACACCCGGGAGATCGTCGTGCTCGAGGCTGCCGGTGAAGCGCACTCGCTCGGCAGCGGCGGGCGCAGCGGCAAGGTAGGCGTCGCGGGTGGCGCCCTCCAGCCCGTCGAGAAAAGCCGCCAGATACGTCAGCTCACCCGCCGGGCCTCCCTCCAGCGCACGCCCCGCGGCGGCTATCTCGCGCACAGCGCCGAGATCCGCGCGTCCCAGCGCCGCCACGAGCGCGCCCAGCGTCTCGCGATAGCCGCCGAAGCCGACGATCAGCAGCCGCGCGTCCGGCACCCGCGCGCTGACCAGCGGCCAGGCCGCGAGCAGCAGGTCGACCCCCTTCGAGACGATCAGCTTGCCGACGTAGCCGACGATCCGCTGCTCGCGCGGATCGAACGCGCGCAGCGCGTCGGAGGCGCCCGCCTCGCCGCCCCAACCGCCCGGCGCGGCGCCACCGAGACGGTCGGCCAGCTCGACCAGACCGGCGGCCGCCTCGTCTGGCGATCGCGGCCGGAAGGCCGCGACGTCGACGCCCGGCGGGCCGAGGCGGGTCTTGGCCGGCAGCTCCGGATCGCCGGCGACCTCCCACAGGCTCTGCGCCGTGTGCAGCGAGCCGACCAGCACGCCCGCCGCGCCACGCAGGCCCTCGAGCATGTACGGCAGAAAGCGCTCCGGGTCGGGACGGACCGTGTACTCGAGCGCGCTGCCGTGGATCTTGACCGCGTACGGCACCCTCCCGCCGAGACCGCGGGCGAGGATCGCCGGCCCCATCACCTCGTGGTTCGCCAGCGCCACGTCGGGCCGGAACTCCTCGACGGCATCGCGCACCGCGGCGACGTTCGCCTCGATGTAGCGCTCGAGGCCCGCGTCGTCGAGATCGGCGAAGCGGACCGCGTCGAAGCCCGCGTAGCTGTCGGCGACGTAGACGGGCAGGACACGGCCGATGTCCGGATTGACGATCGTCACGCTCGCCGGCAGGCCGAGCTCGTCGGCGGAGCGCTCCTGGCAGAGCAGGCAGACCTCGTGGCCGAGCGCCGCCAGCGCCCGCACCAAGCTGACGTTGTAGATGTTGCTGCCGGTCCCGCGCAGCAGGTAGCCATGGAAGATCAGGACGCGCACGGCCGCCATGCTGCCAGGCGGCCATGGCGTTCGATAATCTGCCGCCCCTATGCCGCCCCGTCAGCAGTACCGCCTCCGCACCCGCAGCGACCGCGAGACGATCCGTGAGGTCGAGCCCGGCATCGACTACATCGACGCCAAGACCGGCCAGCCGTTCGAGGTCGTCGGCAAGCTGATTCCGCTCGCTCCGTCGCCGAGCAACCTGCCCTACTCGGTCGAGAACCTGCGCATGTGCGGCTGCTCGCTCGAGCAGCTGGTCCAGAAGGACCTCAACGACTGCCCGCACTGCGGCCGTCGCATGCCCGCGCACTCCTAGCCCCGGCTGGGCGCGCGCCGTGGGAGCGGGGATCTGACTCGGGCTGGGAGGGGCTGCGGGATCGAACGTCCTGGGCGGCCGCGGCGTCGCGTCACAGGACGGTGACCGTCGCGGCGGCGCCAGCCTGCGGTCCAGGGGCCGGTGGGCAGGCGGATTCCGCCACCCCCGGGGCCGCGACGAGGACCGGGCTTGCGGCTGTCGCCGCCGCCTCCACCACCGCCGCCCTCCTCGGGCGGCTCGGCGCCGCCGTCGTCGCGCAGGTGGAAGAACCAGATCAGCCACGCGACTAGTAGGCCGACGTCGAAGACGCGGAAGCCAACCATGAAGATCCACCCCTCTGTGGACATCACTTCCGATGGTAACGCCGCCGCTGCGGCGCTTCCAGAGCCTTTACACGAGCGCTACGGGGCGAGCGCGCCGCCGGCGACCGCCTTGGCGGCCCCAAGCGCTGCGCTGCCGGCCACCGCGGCGGCCTTGCTGGACTTCTTGGCCTTCTTCATCCCGTCCGTCGGCTGCGGATCCGGGATGTAGGTCGCGGTGTAGAGCAGGCGCGAGTTGAAGTAGGTGCACTGATAGTCGACGATCTCGCCGACCTCGTCCTGGACCGACGGTGGGCTGAGCTTGTCGTCCTTGCCGCAGTCGTCCTTGCCGCGCGAGGCGCGCCACCAGTCGCTGCGTGCCAGGTCGACGGTGTCGAGCACCGGCGCCCAGGTCGGGACGGTGAGCGCGACGCGCGCGCCCTTTCCGACCGCGATCGGCTCGTCGAGCGCGAAGGTCGGCGTCGAGCCGAGGAAGCGCGAGACGTCGTAGACCTCGCTCTGGCGCATCAGGCGGTGGTTGCCCTTCTTGCCCTTCTTCGTGCTGCGGCGCAGGATCGAGAGCTGGACCTGCGGATCGTCGCCGAAGCGGCCGTTGAAGAACTCGATCTGCGTGTCGGTCAGCTTGCCGAGCGAGACGGTGAACGCGACGATCTTGCCGGTGCGCGGCACGACGAAGGGGTTCTTCAGCGACCCGGAGCGGCCCTGGTATGCGGTCACCTGATAGGCGGCGACGCAGGGATCGTTCGGGCAGTTGGAGGCAGCCGGCGGAGAGCCACCGGCGCCGAGCTC
The DNA here is from genome assembly GCA_035630455.1 of Thermoleophilaceae bacterium. GTDB lineage: Bacteria > Actinomycetota > Thermoleophilia > Solirubrobacterales > Thermoleophilaceae > JAAYBF01. The sequence continues at coordinate 35,397 of DASQKP010000002.1, read as the reverse complement.
GATGACCTTGGCCTGCGCGCCCGCGGGAAGCGCGAGCACGGCGGCGACTGCGAGGGCTGGAATGAGATAGCGCTTCATGTTCTGGACTCCAACACGGGGTTCGCCCCCGAGTTTCGGATTCCTACTTGTAGCGATAGGTGATGCGGCCCCGGTCCAGGTCGTACGGGGACAGCTCGATCTTCACGCGGTCGCCCGGCAGGATGCGGATGTAGTGCCTGCGCATCTTGCCCGAGATGTGCCCGAGGACCTCGTGGTCGTTGTCGAGCTTCACGCGGAACATCGTGTTCGGGAGGGCCTCGCTTATCTCGCCCTCCATCTCGATCTTCTCCTCTTTTGCCAAAGCGCCTTTCTCGTCTCTGCGCCGGCCATGGAGCCGGCATACCGTCTTGAAACGCTACCAGCCCGCAGCCAATAGCTTGCGGGCGAGCGCGACCGCCTCGTCGCGTGTCGTCGCCTCGCCGGTGTAGACGGCCTCGCTCAGCCGTGCGATCAGCCGTCCGAGCTCGGGCCCGGGCTCGATGCCAACCGCCGCCGCAAGCTCGTCGCCGCGCAGCGGCGGCCGTGGCGGGCCGTCCGCGTGCCAGCGCAGCGCCGGTCCGATCAGCTCGCGGGCGACCTCCAGGTGCGCGGCGATCGCCCGCTCGGCGTTGCGGCCGCGGGTCGCCAGCCGGTCGGCGCACGAGAGCACCGTGACGTCGACCTCGACGGGATCGCAGCGCGACAGGTACTCGTAGACCTTGGCTCGGTCGAGCGGTCGCTCGTGGACTAGGAAGCCGAGCGCCAGGTGGTGGCGGGCCAGCGCCCCGACGTGGCTGCGCAGCCGCTCGCTGACGCGCAGCCGCTTGAAGACCTCGCCGACGACCTCCTGCCCGGCGGCGTCGTGGCCGATGAACGTCACGCGGCCGTCGTCGCGCACCCCGCGCGTCTGCGGCTTCGCGACGTCGTGGAACAGCGCCCCGAAGCGCAGCGCCTCGGCACGCGTCAGCCCGTCGGCCAACGGCTCGTCCAGCACTGCGCGCAGCTCGGCCGCCCGGTCGCCGAACAGCTGCTCGAGCCGCTCGGGCCGCAGCAGGTCGATCTGCTGCTCGAGCACCGCCAGCGTGTGCCCGTAGACGTCGAGGTGGTGGTAGTGGCTCTGCTCGACGCCCCGCAGCGCGTCGATCTCCGGGAGGACGGCCCCCAGGACTCCGAGCCGCCGCGCCAGCTCCAGGCCGTCGAGCGCGCCGGGAGCGGTCAGCAGCCGGCGCAGCTCCCCGAAGACGCGCTCGCCGGATGGCTCGACCAGTCGCGGCGCGACGTCGGCGGTGAGGCGCTCCGTCTCGGCGTCGGGCGCCATCCCCAGCTCCGTCGCGAGGCGGACCAGCCGCAGCGCGCGCAGCGGGTCGTCGGCGTAGGCCTGTGGACCGAGCACGCGCAGCACACCGGACTCCGCGTCGGCGAGGCCGCCGAAGGGGTCGATCGGCTCGCCGCCGCCGAGCGGGACGGCGACCGCGTTGAGGGCGAAGTCGCGTCGCGCGAGGTCCTGCTCGATCGTCTCGCCCTGCAATGGCGACACGTCGCAGGCGACGTCGCGGTCGCGGCTCAGGGCGCGCCAGGCGCCGAAGTCCTCCGACAGCGGGAAGCGCGGGCCGCCCAGCGCCCGCGACGCGACCTGCGCCGCGCTCTCGGCGTCGCCGGCGACCGCGAGGTCGACGTCGGTCAGCGGTCTCCCGAGCAGCGCGTCGCGGACGACCCCGCCGACCAGCCAGGTCTGCTCGATCCCCGCGGCGGCGAAAGCCTCGCGCAGCACGCGCACCGGCTCCGCGGCGGACAGTCGCTCCGCGAGTGCGGCGGTCGTAGTCACGGCTCGTGCGTGCGCGGCACCCGCGCCGTCAGCCCGCAGGTGACCTCGTAGTTGATCGTCCCGAGCCGGCGCGCGACCTCCTCGGCGAGGATCCGCTCACCATCCTGAGCTCCGATCAGCACCGCGGTGCCGCCCGCGGCGACGTCCGTCTCGCCGCCGAGGTCGACGGTCACGTTGTCCATGCTGACCGTGCCGACGAGCGGGCGGCGGACGCCGCCGATCAGCACGTCGCAGTCATTGGTCAGCGCGCGGCGCCAACCGTCGCCATAGCCGATCGGCAGCGTCGCGACCCAGGTCGGCTCGCTGGCCGTCCAGCGCCGGCCATAGCCGGCCGTCCAGCCGGCCTCGAAGCGCCGAACCGCCCCGACCGCCACCTCGAGCGCCAGCGCCGGCTCGAGCCCGTGCGTGACGGGGTCCTCCTGGAACGGGTCGAGGCCGTAGATCGCGACGCCGCAGCGCGCCATGTCGAAATGGCTGGCGGGGTCCCGGTAGACGGCCGCGCTGTTGGCGGCGTGCACGATCACGCCGGGATGGACGTCCGACAGCTCGTCGGCGAAGGCCGTGAAGCGAGCGAGCTGCGCCGGGAAGTGATCGTCCCCCGGCTCGTCGGCTGTCGCGAAGTGCGTCATCAATCCCACCAGCTCGAGCCGCTGGTCGCTCGCGGCTATGTCCGCGACCGCACGCGCGCGGTCGCTGTCGATCGCCCCGAGCCGTCCCATGCCGCTGTCGAGCTTCACGTGGATACGGGCCGGCACGCCGCTCTCCCCCACCCGCTCGGCGAGCGACCGGGCGAACTCCGGCTCCCAGACGACGACGTCGGCGTCGGCGGCCAACGCCGTCGCCACCTCCGTTCGGGTCAGCGAGCCCATCACGAGCAGCCGGCCGGAGAGGCCGGCTGCGCGCAGCAACGCCGCCTCGCCCGCGGTCGCGACGGCGAGCCAGGTGGCCCCCCCACGGCGCGCCGCGCGCGCGCATTCGACGGCGCCGTGGCCATAGCCGTCGGCCTTGACGACCGCGCACAGCTCGGCGTCGCCGGTCAGCAGCGAGCGCAGGTGGGCGCAGTTGCGCTCGACCGCGCCGACGCTGACTCGCGCCAGTGCCCGCGCGGCCGCCTGCGCGGCCATCTCAGGAGACGAGCGCGCCGAGGACGTCGAGGCGGGTCACGACGCCGACGAAGCGCCCGTGTTCGACGACCGGCAGCCGGTTGTGACCGGACTTGTGGATCAGCTTCGCCGCGTCGTCGACGGTCGTGTCGACGTCGACGGTGTCGGGATCCGCGGTCATCATGTCGGCCGCGTTCGAGGCGAACGCCTTGCGCAGCTTGTCCTCGAAGTGGCGCAGCGGCTCGAGGAAGACGGTGCCGCCGAAGATGTTCACGTAGTACGGCAGGTGGAGATCGCCGCTGTCGTCGCTGAGCACGAGATCGGCCTCGGTGACGATCCCAACACAGCGCCCGCCGTCGTTGACGACCGGAACGCCGGGCAGCTCGTGCTCGCGCATGACCGCGAGCACCTGCTCGACGCTGTCCTCCGGAGCGACGGTCGGCGTGTCGGTCTCCATGATCTCTCTGACGGTCTTTGGCACGGGCTGGACCCTATCGGGAGCCGAGGCCGTCGGGCAGCGCGTCTACGACGTCCCCGGCGATCGTGTGGTCGACGCCATGGCGCGCCGCCGCCGCGCGGCCGGCGCGTGCGTGGGCGAGCGTGCCCAGCGCGGCCGCCTCGAACGGCGCGAGCCCCTTCGCGAGCAGAGCGCCGATCAGCCCCGCGAGGACGTCGCCGGTCCCCGCGGTCGCGAGCGCCGGGGTGGCGCCTGGGCTGACCGCGACCGGACCGCCGGGCGCGGCGACGACCGTGTCGTCGCCCTTCAGCAGGACGACGGCGCCGCTGAGCTCGGCGGCTTCGCGCGCTGATGCCAGCCGGCGGCCGTCGATCTCTGCCGAGTCGCGCTCCAGCAGCCTGCCGAGCTCACCGGCGTGTGGGGTGAGGACCGTCGGCGCCGACCGCTCGCGCAGCGACCCCAGCGCGCCGGCATGGGCGTTGAGGCCGTCGGCGTCGATCAGCAGCGGCCCGGCCACACGCGCCGCCACGTCGCGCGCGAACGCGACGGCGGAATCGGAGCGTCCGAGCCCGGGACCGAGCACGACGGCGCCGGCGCGCGCCGCCAGCTCGAGGAAGGGCTCCACCCCGTCGGACGAATGGGCGCCATCGGCCTCGGGCATCCCGTGCGCCATCTGCTCGAGCAGCCGCAGCGCAAGCGCTGGCTGCGCCGACTCCGGCACGGCGACCTGGACGTAGCCGGCGCCGGCGCGGGCGGCCGCCAGCGCGGCGAGCGCCGGCGCGCCGGTCAGGCCGCGCGAGCCCCCGGCGATCGCCACCACGCCGGAGTCGAACTTCGAGCCGAAGCGCTCGCGACGCGGGAAGAGGTCGAGCACGCGCTCCGCGATCAGCCCAGCGGCCGTCGGCGACGGGGCACCGCGCGGAATGCCGATCGCGGCGATCTCGACCTCACCGACGTACAACGCGCCGGGAGCCACATGGAGGCCGATCTTCGAGCCGTGGAAGGTCGCGGTGGCGTCGGCGCGCACCGCGTCGATAAGGACCTCGCCAGTCGACGCGTCGACGCCGGAGGGAACGTCGCAGGCGATCACCGGCGCGTCGGCGGCGTTGATCGCGGCGATCGCGGCGGCGACCGGATCGCGTGGCGCGCCCTCGAATCCGGTCCCGAGCATCGCGTCGACGATCGCCCCCGAGCCATCGAGCGACCTGGCGGCGAAGGGCTCCGGCGGACCTCCCGGGAGCCGATCGAGGTTGGCGAGCGCGTCGCCGCGCAGCTTGTCGAGCGATCCGACGGCCAACACGTCGACCACGCGTCCCTCTCCGCGCAGCAGCCGCGCCGCGGCCAGTCCATCACCGCCGTTGTTGCCGGGTCCGACGACGACGCGAATCGGCAGTCCCGGCCGCGCCAAACGGGCCGTCAGCCGCGCCAAGCCGAGGCTCGCGCGCTCCATCAGGTCGAGCGACGGCACGCCCTGCTCGTCGATCGCCCACGCGTCGCAGGCGCGCATCTCGTCCGCGTCGTAGAGCGGATCGAGCCAGTCCGGCAGCGATGTCATGGGATCAGAATCGCCGCCGCTCCGGCGGTCGTGTCCGTGTGGGTGAGCGAGACAGCGACCCCTTTGCCGAGCTGTTCGGCCCGTGAGGCCGCGGCGCCGCTGAGCCGCACGTCCGGCGCCGCGCCGGTCGCGACCAGCTCCACGTCACCGAACGCCCAAGCCTCCAAGCCGAGCGCCTTCGCCACCGCCTCCTTGGCGCAGAAGCGGGCCGCCAGGTGCTGCCCGGGCCGTGCCTTGTCAGCGGCGTACTCACGCTCGGCAGGAGTGAAGAGACGATCGGCGAGTCGCGGCCGCCGTTCCAGCGCACGCTCCAGGCGGTCGATCTCGAGCAGATCGAGCCCAATCACGGCTACTCGACGGTGACGGTCTTGGCGAGGTTGCGCGGCTGATCGACGTTGAGCCCGCGGGCACGGGCGATGTAATAGGCCAGCAGCTGCAGGGGGATCACCGCGAGCAGCGGCTGGACCAGCCAGTCCGCGTCGGGGACGTAGACGACCTCCTCGGCGTGCTTGGCGACCGCGTCGTTGCCCTGAGTGGCTACGGCGAGCACGTGCGCGCCGCGCGCCCGCACCTCGGCGATGTTCGACAGCACCTTGTCGAGCACCGGCGAGTCGGTCGCGACGCAGACGACCGGCGTGCGCTCGTCGAGCAGGGCGATCGGCCCGTGCTTCATCTCGCCGGCGGCGTAGGCGTCGGTCGGGACGTAGGAGATCTCCTTGAGCTTCAGCGCCCCCTCGAGCGCCGTCGCGAGACCGGCATGGCGGCCGAGGTAGAGGAAGAAGCCGGCGTCGCGCCAGTGCTCGGCCATCTGGCGCACGGGCTCGTCGACCTGCTCGAGCAGCTCGTCGATCCGCCGCGGCAGCGCGCGCAGGTCGGTGACCAGCTCGGCGATCCGCTCCGGCGGCAGCGTCTCGCGCACCTGGCCGAGCCGCAGCGCCAGCAGCAGCATCGCCGCAACCTGTGAGACATAGGTCTTGGTCGCGGCGACGCCGATCTCCAGGCCCGCGCGGGTGAACAGCACGCCGTCGGAGTCGCGCGTCGCCTGACTGCCCATGACGTTGGTGATCGCGAGCACCCTGGCGCCCTTCTCGCGCGCCAGCCGCATCGCCGCCAGCGTGTCGGCGGTCTCGCCGGACTGGGTGATGCCGATGACGAGATCGCGCTCGTCGACGACCGGATCGCGGTAGCGGAACTCCGAGGCGACGTCCATCTCGACGGGGACGCGCGACCAGGTCTCGACCGCGTAGCGACCGGAGAGGCCGGCGTGGTAGGAGGTGCCGCAGGCGACGATCACGATTCGCCGCAGGTTGCGCAGCTCGTCGTCGGAGATGCCGATGTCGCCCAGCTCGACGCCGTCGCCGATCAGCCGGTCGGCGACCGTCTCCGCGACCGCGTCCGGCTGCTCGTGGATCTCCTTGAGCATGAAGGTCTCGTAGCCGCCCTTCTCGGCGGCCTCCTCGTCCCAGTCGACCTCCTCGGTCGCGCGCTCGACGGGCGCTCCGGCGGCGGTCGTGAAGCTCGCGCCATCGGGCGTGATCGTGACGATCTCGTCGTTCTCGACGAGCTGCACGCGGCGCGTGTCGCGCAGGAAGGCGGGAATCGCCGAGGCGACGAAGCTCTCCCCCTCGCCGACGCCGACCACCAGCGGGCACTCCTTGCGCGCGGCGACCAGCGTGCTCGGCTCGTCGGCGTGGACGGCGACGAATGCGTAGTGCCCGCGCAGCTCGCCGTAGGCCGCACGGACGGCGGCGACGAGATCGCCGTCGTAGCGGGCCGCGATCAGGTGGGCTACGGCCTCGGCGTCGGTCTCCGAGCTGAAGGTCGCGCCGTCGGCCTCGAGCCCGTGGCGGAGCTCGGTCCAGTTCTCGACGATGCCGTTGAGGACGACGTGGACGCGGCCGGAGTCGTCGTCGTGCGGGTGGGCGTTGGCCTCGGTGACGCGACCGTGGGTCGCCCAGCGCGTGTGACCGATTCCGGCGACGGCGCCGTTGCCGAAGCCGTTGTCGCCGACCGCGTCGCGCAGTTTCGAGAGATTGCCGACCGCGCGCACCGTCTGGACCTCACCGTCGGTCAGCAGCGAGATGCCGGCCGAGTCGTAGCCGCGGTACTCGAGCTTCTCGAGCCCCGCGAGCAGGATCTCGCGACAGGGGCGACTGCCTGTATATCCGACGATTCCGCACATGGAGGACCCGACAGGGTACCCCTCAGGTCAGATCGCGCTCGACGACGGCGACCAGGCGGGCGGTCACGGCCTCGCACTCGTCCTCGTCGGGCGCCTCGACCATCACGCGCACCAGCGGCTCGGTGCCCGAAGAACGCACGAGCACCCGCCCACGGCCCTCCAGCCCGCCGGACTCGGTCTCGACGGCCTCCCAGACGGCTGCCGCTCCCTCGAGCGCGCCGCGGTCGCGCACGCGCACGTTGACGAGCCGCTGCGGCAGCTTGCGCATGCCGCGCCGTTCGGCGAGATCGCCGTCGCCGAGCGCCTCGAGCGTCAGCAGCGCCGCGGCGATCCCGTCCCCCGACGGCACGAAGCCCGTGTCGATGATGTGGCCCGACTGCTCGCCGCCGAGGCTCCAGCCGCGCCGCAGCAGCTCGGCCAGGACGTGGCGGTCGCCGACCGGCGTCACCGCGACGTCGATTCCCGCCTCCGTCATCGCGGTGTGGAAGCCGTAGTTGGTCATCACCGTCACTGCGACGCCTCCGCCGGGCAAACGGCCCGCCGCGCGGAGATGGAGCGCCGCCAGCGCGACCAGCTCGTCGCCGTCGACGACCGCGCCCTCGCGGTCGACGGCCAGCACGCGGTCGCCGTCGCCGTCGAAGGCGAAGCCGACGTCGAAGCCGCCCGCGGTGACCCGCTCGGCGAGCGATCCGACGTGGGTCGAGCCGACGCCGTCGTTGATGTTGCGGCCGTCGGGCTCGACGGCGATCGCCTCGACGTCGGCGCCGAGGCGACGGAATATCTCGGGACCGACCTCGTAGGTCGCACCGTTGGCGCAGTCGAGCAGCACGCGCCGGCCCTTCAGGTCGAGCTCGCCGAAACGCAGCTCGAGCTCGCGCAGGTAGTCGCCGCCGGCTCCATGCAGGGCGCGAATTCGCCCGATTGCCTCTGCTCCTGGCTGCTCGTCCCCGGCGACGAGCGCCTCGATCCGCTCCTCGCGCGCGTCGGAGATCTTCGTGCCGTCTGGACCGAAGAACTTGATCCCGTTGTCGGCATAGGGGTTGTGCGACGCCGATACGACAGCCGCCAGGTCGAAGCCGTAGCGGCGGGTCAGCAGCGCGGCGCCCGGCGTCGGCAGCACTCCACCGAGCAGCGCCTGCCCGCCGGCTGCCGCGACGCCGGAGGCAAGCGCCGACTCCAGCATCTCGCCCGACTCGCGCGTGTCGCGGACGATCAGGATCTGCGGCGCCACCTCGGCCTCGGCCCACGCGGTCTCTGCGGCAGCCCGACCCAGGGCGAGCGCCAGCTCGGCCGTCAGGAAGTCGCCGGCTGCCCCTCGGACGCCGTCCGTACCGAACAGCCGTGCCATGCGTGCTGCTAGCGCTTCGAGAACTGCGGGCGCTTACGGGCCTTCTTGAAGCCGGCCTTCTTGCGCTCCTTGACACGCGGGTCGCGCGTAAGGAAGCCACGCCGCTTCAGCTCGCCGCGGAGGTTCGGGTCCGCCTCTACGAGCGCGCGGGTGATGCCGTGACGCAGCGCGCCGGCCTGTGACGACACACCGCCGCCATGGATCTTGGCGACGACGTCCATCCGCTCCTGCTGGCCGACGGTCACCAGCGGAAGGCGAGCCTTGGTCTGCAGCGAGGCGCGCGGAAAGTACTCGTCCAGCGACTTGCCGTTGATCGTGTAGACGCCGGTGCCGGGCTTCAGCGTCACGCGGGCGACCGCGCTCTTGCGCTTGCCGGTCGCGCGGTAGCGCGCATCGGCGGCAAGGTTGAGCACGGCCTCGAGCGGCTTGGGAGCCTCGTCCTCGTCGGAGTCCTCGGCGACGGCGGCCTCGCCCTCGACGACGACCTCCTCGACGATCTCGACCTCGGCGCCGACGTAGCCGGACTCCTGGGCGCGCGACTTCTTCTCCTCCTCGAGCACCAGATCGGGCTCGAGGTGGGCGCCGGGAATGACGTCGGGCTCATCGGCCTTGGCGTCCTTCTTGCGCTTCGGCTTCGGCTTCTCGGCGGGCGCCTCGCCGGCCTCGGACTCAGCGGCGCCGGCCTCGTCGCTCTCGGCGACCGGCGCCTCCTCGGCGGGCGTCTCCTCAGCAGGCGTCTCGGCCTCGGCATCGGCGGCCGGCTCGGTAGCGGCCTCCGGCTGCTCGGGGGTCGCCTCAGGCTCCTCCGCCTCAGGCTCCTCCGCCTCAGGCTCCTCCGCGGCGGGCTGCTCTGCCGTCGGCTCCTCGGGAGCCGGCTCGTCCTGCGGGGTGTCCTGGGGCTCGTCGGCCATCAGTTATCGATCTCCATGGGCTTGGGCTGCTGCGCGGCGTGCGGGTGCTCGGGACCGGCGTAGATCTTCAGCTTGCGCAGCTGGGCGCGAGCGATGCGGTTGCGCGGCAGCATCCCCTTGACGGCGAGTCGCAGCGGCTCCTCGGGACGACGGTCGAGCATCTCGGAGAACGTCCGGGTGCGCAGACCGCCCGGGTAGCCCGAGTAGCGGTGGTACAGCTTCTCGTCGCGCTTCTTGCCGGTGACCGCGATCTTCTCCGCGTTCACCACGACGACGAAGTCGCCGACGTCGCAATGGGGCGTGTACTCCGGCTTGTGCTTGCCGCGCAGAGCGGTGGCGATCTGCGTCGCGAGGCGGCCGAGCGTCTGCCCGGTCGCGTCTACGACGAGCCATTCGCGCTCGCGGTTCTCTGGGGTGGCTACGTAGGTCTTCATTTGCGGCCGCACAGTGTGGCACAAGTACGCAGGCTCAGCCTCCTCACGGCTACCGCCGGGGCCTCGGCTATGCTGCCGCCAGTTTTCACAGCCTGCCGAGTCCGTCGCGGTCCCGCCGCGAGGGAACGGGGGAACCAATCGGGCGCTTTCGAGCGTCCGAGGGGCGAATCGAGGCGCCAGTCGCCGCCCGTAGCGCCGCCCTTTCGGCGCGAGCCCGTCAGCTAACCCCGTAGGCCGCACAGAAAGAGAGGCAGTACGAACCGGTGCCGTTGGGTCGAGCAACCTCCGTTCTAGTCGCCGTGTTGGCCGCATGCGCCGCGCTTCCGGCGACGGCCAGCGCGTCTGGGTCCTCCTCCTCCTCCGCCGGAGGTGTGACCTTCGTCGAGACGCCCAAGATCGCCAAGGTCGCCTGCGTCAAGCGCTGCGCGACGCGCAAGCGCCTGCAGGGCGGCAGCATCGCCCGCATATCCGGCAGCTCGCTCGGCCAGGTCTCCACCGCGATCTTCCGCGGCTCGCGGGGTCGCGCCGACGACGTCAGCGTCACGGTCAGGCCGCGCGATGCGCGGCGGCTGCGCGCCGCCGTGCCCCAGGGAGCCGTCAGCGGGCCGATCTCGCTCGTCACGACCGCCTCCGTCGCCTCGCCTCCGAGCCTTCCGGTCGCGATCCTGCCGCCACTGCCGACAGACGTCCTCGTCCAGGCGGATCATGTCTTCCCGATCGCCGGCAAGCACGACTTCGGCGGCAGCGGCGCCGACTTCGGCAGCGGGCGCTCGGGCCACAGCCATCAGGGCCACGACGTCTTCGCGCGCTGCGGCACACCGATGCTGGCGGCCCGCGGCGGACGCGTGCAGGCGAACAAGTTCCACGCCGCGGCCGGCAACTACCTCGTCATCGACGCCGACGGCAGTGGCACCGACTACGTCTACATGCACATGGCAGAGCCCAGCCCGTTCAGGACCGGCGACAAGGTCGCCACGGGGCAGCGGATCGGCGCCGTCGGCGACACCGGCAACGCCCGCGGCTGCCACCTCCACTTCGAGCTCTGGTCGGCGCCCGGCTACTACGAGGGCGGCCACCCCTTCGATCCGCTCCCCGCCTTGAAGGCCTGGAGTCGCTAGCCCATAGTCGTGGATGGTCCGCTGACCGGAAAGGTTGCCCTCGTGGCGGGCGCGACCCGCGGCGCCGGGCGTGGGACAGCCGTAGCGCTCGGCGAGGCCGGAGCCACCGTCTACTGCAGCGGCCGCAGCACTCGCGAACGACGCTCGGAGTACGACCGGCCCGAGACGATCGAGGAGACCGCCGAGCTCGTCACCGAAGCCGGCGGACAGGGAATCCCCGTGGCGGTCGACCACCTCGACCAGGCCCAGGTCAAGGCACTCGTCCAGCGCATTGAGGCCGAGCAGGGACGGCTCGACATCCTCGTCAACGACATCTGGGGCGGCGAGAAGCTCGCCGAGTGGGACACGCCGGTCTGGGAGCACGACCTCGACGGCGGCCTGCGACTACTCCGCCTCGCGATCGACACCCACCTGATCACCAGCCGCTACGCGCTCCCACTGCTGATCCGCAACGAGGGCGGCCTCGTCGTCGAGATGACCGACGGCACCCGCGAGTACAACGCCGAGAACTACCGCCTCTCGATCTACTACGACCTCGCGAAGACCTCCGTCATCCGGCTCGCCTTCGCCCAAGGCAGGGAGCTAGCCCCCCACGGCTGCACAGCCCTCGCCCTCACCCCAGGCTGGATGCGCTCCGAGATGATGCTCGACATCTACGGCGTCACCGAGGACAACTGGCACACGGCTGCCTCCGGCAACCCCCACTTCGCCGCGATCTCCGAGTCCCCGCGCTTCGTCGGCCGAGCCGTCGCCGCGCTCGCCGCCGACCCCAACCTCTCAGCTCGCAACGGCGGGTCCTTCTCCTCCGGCGGCCTGGCCAAGGACTACGGCTTCACCGACATCGACGGCTCCCAACCCGACTGCTGGCGCTACATGGTCGAGGTCCAGGACCCCGGCTTGCCGCCGGACCCGACCGGCTATCGGTAGCCGTTCTTCGGGCTAGGGCTGTGGCGGTGGTGGCCGCGGAAGCGCGGCCGAGCCCTAGGACGAGAGAGCTACTCCCACTCGATCGTGCCGGGCGGCTTCGAGGTGATGTCGAGGACCACTCGGTTGACCTGGCGGATCTCGTTGATCATGCGGGAGGCGACGCGCTCGAGGAGGTCGTAGGGCAGACGGGCCCAGTCGGCTGTCATGGCGTCGTCGCTGGTGACGGCTCGGATGACGACGACGTAGCCGTAGGTGCGCTCGTCGCCCTGGACGCCCACGGTGCGGAGGTCGCCGGGTAGGACGCAGAAGGACTGCCAGAGCTCGCGGTAGAGGCCGGCGGAGCGGATCTCCTCTTGGAGGACGAAGTCGGCGTCGCGGAGGATCTCGAGGCGCTCCTTGGTGACCTCGCCGCCGACGATCCGGATACCCAATCCGGGACCGGGGAACGGCTGGCGCCAGACGAGGCGCTCGGGAAGGCCGAGCTCGATGCCGACCTTGCGGACCTCGTCCTTGAAGAGGGCGCGCAGGGGCTCGACGAGCTCGAACTCGAGGTCGTCGGGAAGGCCGCCGACGTTGTGGTGCGACTTGATCGTCGCGGCTCCGGTGCCGCCGCCGGACTCGATGACGTCGGAGTAGAGGGTGCCCTGGACGAGGTAGTCGGCGTCGCCGAGCTTGGCGGCCTCGTCCTCGAAGACGCGGATGAACTCCCCGCCGATCGCCTTGCGCTTGGCCTCGGGGTCGGTGATTCCCTCGAGCCGGGCGAGGAAGCGCTGCTCGGCGTCGACGGCGACGAGCGGGACCTTGAAGTGGTCGCGGAAGGCGCTGACGACCTGCTCGGCCTCGTTCTTGCGCATCAGGCCGTGGTCGACGAAGACGCAGGTGAGCTGGTCGCCGATAGCGCGATGGACGAGCAGCGCGGCGACTGAGGAGTCGACACCGCCGGAGAGGCCGCAGACGACCTTGCCGTCGCCGACCTGCTCGCGGATGCGGCGGATCTGCTCTTCGGCGACCGAAGCCGCGTTCCAGGCCATGTCGCAGCCGCAGATCTCCTCGAGGAAGCGGGTCAGGATCTGCGTGCCGTAGGGAGTGTGGACGACCTCGGGGTGGAACTGAATGCCGTAGAAGCCGCGCTCGACGTCCTCGAAGGCGGCCACGGGCGACTCCGTGGAGGAGGCGAGCGCGACAGCGCCCGGCGGCGGCTCGTAGACGGTGTCGCGATGGCTCATCCAGCAGCTCTGCTCAGCCGGCAACTCCGCGAGCAGGCGGCCGTGCTCCTGGACGGTCAGCTGCGAGCGGCCGAACTCCCCCACCTCGGCCGCCTCGACGCGACCGCCGAGGCTGTGGACCATCGCCTGCATGCCGTAGCAGATGCCGAGCACGGGAATTCCCAGCTCGAGCAGCGCCGGGTCGAGGCTCGGCGCGCCGTCGGCGTAGACCGAGGCGGGGCCGCCGGAGAGGATCAGCCCCTTCGGCGAGCGCTTGCGGATCTCCTCGACCCCGACATGGTGTGGCAGCAGCTCGCTGAAGACTCCGCACTCGCGCACGCGGCGGGCGATCAGCTGCGAGTACTGGCCGCCGTAGTCGAGAACTACGACCTCGTCCTGGCGCGTCTCGCGCGAGCCGTCGAGCTCGGCCGCGCCTACCGGCTCGGTGCCGGTGATCGCGGCCGCCGCGAAGTCCGTCATTACTCGACTAGCGCCGGGTCGGCGGCGACCGGACCGGAGCCGTTGGTCACGCCATCGGACGCCGGCGCCGCCTTGGCGGCCGACTGGGCGCCCATGCCGATCGCCTGGTCGCGCTGGAGCTGCTTGCCCTCGGTCTGCAGCGACGGGGCAACCATCACTTCGGCGCGGTGGAAGGACGGGATGTCCTCGTAGCCGCAGGTCGCCATCGACGTGCGCAGGCTGCCCATCAGGTTGAACGTGCCGTCGTTCTCGTGCGCCGGACCGAGCAGGATCTGCTCGAGCGTCCCGTTCTGCGTCGTCTCGACGCGCGCGCCGCGCGGCAGGTCGGGGTGGAAGGTCGCCATCCCCCAGTGGTAGCCGTGACCCGGAGCCTCGTAGGCACGGGCGAGCGGCGAGCCGATCATCACGGCGTCGGCGCCACACGCGAACGCCTTGGAGATGTCGCCGCCGTTGCGCATTCCGCCGTCGGCGATCACCTTGACGTACTCGCCGGTCTCGAGCATGTGCTGCGAGCGGGCGGCCGCGACGTCGGCGATCGCCGTCGCCTGCGGCACGCCGATGCCGAGGACGCCGCGCGTCGTGCAGGCAGCACCCGGTCCGACGCCGACGAGCACGGCGGCGGCGCCGGTGCGCATCAGGTGCAAACCAGTCGAGTAGGAGGCGCAGCCGCCGACGACGACCGGGACGTCCGGCGGGACTTCCTCGCGGATGAACTCCTTGAGGTTGAGCGGCGGACGCTCCTCGTCGGTCGAGACGTGCTCGGCGGAGATCACGGTGCCCTGGATGATCAGGACGTCGATGCCGGCGTCGATCGTCGTCTCGTAGTACTCGCGCACCCGCTGCGGGGTCAGCGACGCGGCGCAGACGACGCCCATGTCCTTGATCTCGCGGATCCGCTTGGCGATCAGCTCCTTCTTGACAGGCTCCTGGTAGATCCGCTGCATCTCGGCGGTCGCCTGGTCCTTGTCGAAGCCGCTGATTCGCTCGAGCTGCTCCTCGGCGTCGTCGTACCGGCAGAAGACTCCCTCGAGATTGAGCACCGCCAGGCCACCGAGGCGGCCGATCTCGCTCGCGGTCCGGGGCGAGACGACACCGTCCATCGCCGAAGCGAGCAGCGGCAGCTCGAAACGGTAGTTCCCGAGCGTCCAGGTGATGTCGATGTCGTCGGGGTCACGCGTACGGCGCGAGGGGACGATGGCAATGTCATCGAAGCCGTAGGCCCTGCGGCCCTTCTTGCCTCGACCGATCTCGATCTCCATGGCGTGAATCCTAGGTTCGACGACGGACGAAACCCGAGGTTACCAACGCCCGTTTTCCGCATCGTTGCGCCGAATCCCGCAGGTTGCGGGTATTTCAGCCACCGGCCAGGCGCCAAAGGGGGGCCCGGGGGGCGCGAGCCCCCCGATTCCATCCTGTTCCTTAGCTGCTGATCTCGAGCGCGGGGGCGTCGAGCGCCTGCAACTCGACCGCCGCGGCGAGTCGATCGACCTCGCGTGGGTCGATCACACCGGCGCCGAAGTGCTGCGTCGACTCTGCGCCGCAGGCGACCCCGAAGCGCAGGCACTCGTCGTCCGGCAGGCCGTCGTAGCGACCGGCTACGTAGCCGGCGAGGAACGCGTCGCCGGAGCCGACCGACGACACCGGCTCCAGCGGCTCGAGCGTCGCGCGCGTCAGGCGGCGCGGGCGGGTGGCGTCGTTCTCGTCGCCGTGCAGCGCCAGGCAGCCGTCGGCGAGCGTCACGATCGCCTCGCGCGCGCCGAGCTCCACCATCTCCGGCAGTGCCGTGCGGCGGTCCTCGTCGTCGGAGAACTCGTGTCCGACCAGCTCCTCGGCCTCGTTCTCGTTCGGAGCGATCACGCTTGGCTGGGCGCGAACGGCATACCGCAGCGCCTCGCCCTCGCAGTCGAGCACCGTCGTCACGCCGAGGCGGCGGAGCTCGCCGACGAGCCGCTCGTAGAGGTTCGGCTGGACCCCGCGCGGCAGGCTGCCGCTGAAGACGCACATCGCGGCGCCCTTGGCGAGGTAGAGCAGCTTGTCGACGAACAGCTCGAGCTCGGCCTCCGAGACCGACGGGCCGCGCTCGTTGATCTCGGTCTGCTCGCCGGACGTCGGATCGACGACAGCCGTCGACGTGCGCGACTCCTCGCGGATGCGGACGAAGTCGCTGAGGATCGCCTCGTCGGTGAGCTGCTCGACGATTCGGCTGCCGGTGTGCCCGCCGGCGAAGCCGGTCGCGATCACCGGCCGGCCGAGCGACTTCAGCGCGCGCGCCACGTTGACGCCCTTGCCGCCGGCCATCGCGGTCTGCTCGACAGCGCGGTGGCGGCGACCGAGCCGGAAGCTCGGGACCGCGAGGGTCTTGTCGATCGCTGCGTTGAGGGTGACGGTGATGATCATGGTCGATCCGCTTGCTCCCTCTGCTCGCGCGCTCGTGCACGAGTCCTGCGCCGTGCCTCCTGGGAGCGAGCCCGGCGCCGTCGCCTGATCTGGATGCCCGTGATGGCGACAGCCGAAACGATGACCAACAGAAGCAGCGCCGTCAAGGAGATTCCCAAAGCGGAGGCGATCCGTCGCAGCGGCCCTGCCCCCGGAACCTCCTCCCCAGCCAGCAGTGGGACGCGCCGAACGACCTCGCCGTCGCGCAGGAGAGCAACCGTGCCGACGCGGGTGCCGGCGGCGATCTCGCCGCGCAGCTCGCCGGGTGCGTCGATCCGCTTGGCGATCCGCTCGTCTCGTCGCGCTGTGACAGCTGCCGAGCGGGCGGGAACCAGGGGGACCGTCTCGTCGCGGTAGGCCACATCCGCCGTCGCCACGGCGCGGTCCTTGTGCAGCACCGGCACGCGGCGGTACTGCGCGAGGCCGTAGCGCAGCAGCGCAAGCGTGTCCGAGTCCCGTGCGGCCTCGCTCGGCTCGCCGAGCACCACGCTGACCACCCGCGCTCCGTTCGAGCCCGTCGCCGAGCCGACCAGGATGTAGCCGGCGCCGCTCGTATGGCCAGTCTTGACGCCGTCGACGGCAGGCACGGTGGCGATCAGGCTGTTGCGGTTGCCGACCGTCCGCGGCCTCGCTCCGGTCGTCAGCGTCGCCGACGGCGAGTCGACGACGGCGGCGAAGCGGCGGTCGCGCAGCAGCTTGCGTGCCAGGGTCGAGAGGTCGCGCGCCGAGGAGTAGTTCAGCGGATCGTCGAGCCCGATCGGGTTGGCGTAGCTGGTGTCGTCCAGGCCGAGCTCCTCGGCACGCTCGTTCATCTCGGCCACGAAGGCCGAGCGCGAGCCCGAGACCCCCTCGGCGAGCGTCGCCGCCGCGTCGTTGGCGCTCTCGAGCATCAGCGCCTTGAACAGGTCGCGCACGCGCATGCGCTCGCCCGGCTGGAGATCGATCTTCGACTCGGCCGCCCCCGCCCGGTAGTCGGCAGCTGTGTAGAAGGCGTCGAACGGCGCCTGCTCCAGGGTCAGCAGCGCCGTCATCAGCTTCGTCGTGCTGGCGATCGAGCGCCGTTGGGTCGGGTGCTTCTCGAGAATCGGCGTGCCGTCGCGGGCATCGACCAGGATCGCCGCGGCCGCGCCGTCGAGGCTCGGCCGCTCGGACTGCTGTGCGTGTGCGGCGGGCGCGACCGCAAGCGCCAGCACGGCCGTCGCAGCGGCACCGGCCAGCCGTCGTCCGATCACTAGCGCAGCTGGATCTTCTGGCCGGCGATCAATGCCTGTGGATCGAGCTCGGGGTTGAGCTCCTGCAGCGTCTCCACGGTCACGCCGGTCGTCTCGGCGATCGCGCCGAGCGTGTCGCCCGACTTGACCGTGTAGGTCGCCGGCTGACGCTTGGCGGGGGTCGTCGCGGTACCGGTGGCCTCCTCGCTCGTGGTCTCGGCCGCCGAGTTGCCACCGCCCGACGAGCCGTCGTCGCCACCGCCGAGCGAACTGCCGATCACGATCAGGATCGCCACGGCGCAGACCGCCAGGGCGAGTGGCGCGAAGATGCGTGCGGAACTGGAGGATTGCGCTGGCATGGCCTGGTTAGGCGCGGAGCATAGGGGCTCAGGAGCCCCAGGCCAGCGCGCGCAACTCCTCTGCCGCCGCGGCTGCCGCACTGGCGGGATCGCCGCCCCGATCGACATGGGCGTTGACGATCGAACGCGACGCGGCGACCAGTCCGGCCGCGGGATGGCGGGCGAACGCCGGGCCGAGCGCATCGACGCCGCCGCCCTGGGCCCCGACTCCCGGCAGCAGGAAGATCGCGTGTGGCATCAGCGAGCGCAGGCGGCCGAGCCGCTCCGGGCGCGTCGCGCCGCAGACGGCCCCGACGAGCGACAGCCCGCAGTCGCCGAGCTGGTCGGCGCCGAAGACGTCCGCGATCTGGGCGAGCCGCTCGTGCAGCGGGCGTCCGTCGGAATCGAGGTCCTGAAGATCGGCCGCGCCGGGGTTCGACGTGTTGACGAGCAGGAAGCAGCCGGCGCCGGCTTCGGCCGCCGCGTCGACCAGTGGGGCGATCGCGTCGCCGCCGAGCAGCGGGTTCGCCGTGAAGGCGTCGGCGCCGAAGCCCTCGACCGTTCCGAAGGGTCCGTCGGTCGACCCGACCAGCGCCTGCGCGTAGGCCTTGGCGGTCACCGGGACGTCGCCGCGCTTGCCGTCGGCCAGCACCAGCAGGCCGTGCTCGCGCGCCGCGTCGCGGGTCGCCTCGAGCGCCCGCCAACCGGGAGCACCGAGGCGCTCGAAGCAGGCCAACTGGGGCTTGACCGCGACGCAGGACGGACCGGCCGCTTCGATCGCCAGCCGGCAGTGGGCGGCGACGGCGGCAGCCGTCCGCTCGGCGGTACTGCCGCCGTCCGCACCTTCCAGTGCGGACGGCCACAACACCGCCGGGTCCGGGTCGAGGCCCAGCACGATCCGGCTGCGACGCTCCTCTACGAGCGCCGCCAGCCGGTCCGCGAAGTGCTTCAGCCCTTTACGGACTTCTTGAGGGCCGAGCCGGCCGAGAACCGCGGGACCTTGCTGGCCGCGATCTGGATCCGCTCGCCCGTCTGCGGGTTGACGCCCTGGCGCGCACCGCGATCGGCCACGGAGAACTTCCCGAAGCCCGTGAAGCTGACCTCTCCGCCACGCTTCAGCGTGTCCTCGATGACCGTCAGGACCGCGTCGACGGCGGTCCCGGCATCACCCTTCGAAAGGCCGGACTCGGCGGCCACCTGATCGACGAACTCTGACTTCGTCACCTTGTTTTCCTCCTTTGGAGGGACTGGAACAGTGCGGCGAACCTAACAACGCCCACGGACGACGGGCATCCGAAACCGCTCTGGAAACGGCCTCGTCGCTAAGAATCCCCGCTATTTGCGGATTTCGCCAGCAGGACCAGCTGGTCGGCGACGTCGAGCAGATCGTCCTGTCCCTTGGCTCCGGGGGGCAGCAGACGCGGCGCGCCGGGCGCGCCATAGAGCACGACTCGCGGCTCTCGCTCGCGCTGACGGCGCCGCACGGCGCCCGCCACGCCCTCCGCGACAGCGGTCGCGCGGGCGACCGCTCCCTTCGGTCGTTCCCTCACGCCGGCGTCAGCTCCCCGAGCGCATGGCGAAGGTCGTAGAGCACCAGCGAGGACAGCGCTGGGCGACGGGTCACGCAGGCGAGCACGTGGCGCGCGTCGCGGACGGCGAACACCGCGCCGCCGGACGTCTGGACCTCGATCTGCTCGACCGGCTCGGCCGAGACGCTGTCGGCGCGCTCGACCAGCTGACGGGTCAGATCGCCCAGCTCGCGTGCTCGGCCCTGCTCCACCCCGCTCGCGTCGACGAGCCCGCCCGCGGCGTCGAGAATCACGGCCGCGATGACGTCCGTGGAGCTGTCGACGAGTCGCCGGGCGACCATCACGGTCACAATAGCCGCGTGCCGCTGCCCCGAATCTCGTGGATGGTCACCGTCGGCGTCTGCCTGGTCGCCGCGGTCCTGCTGCTCGTGAGCGGCTACTCCGGCTACGCGGCGGTGCTCGTCGCGATCGGCGCAGCCGCGGCGGTCAACCTGCTCTAGGCGGCAGCGAGCTGTGCTCGGGCTCGAGATGGATCAGCACGTCCGCGCGGTCGAGCCGGTCGCGGATCTCGGCCTGAAGCTCGTGTGAGACCTCGTGGGCGCGGTCGAGCGTGGTGCCCTCGTGGAACTGGACGTGGAGGTCGATGTAGCGGCGGCTGCCGGCCCGGCGCGCGCGAAGCTTGTGGTACCCGGCGATCTCCGGGGCGCGGTGGTCCACCTCCAGCGCTTCGCGCACCGCGGCGAGCTCCTCCTCCGGCAGGACCTCGTCGACGAGCACGCGCGAGGAGCGCATCAGGATGCGCAGCCCGGCGGCGACGATCGCGACCGCGACGACCAGCGCGGTCATCGGGTCGATCCACTCGAGACCGGTCACCTCGACGAGCACGAGCCCGACCAGCACGCCGGCCGAGGTCATCGCGTCGGTGCGCAGGTGGGCCGCGTCGCCCTCGAGCGCCGGCGACTCGGTCGCGCGCGCCTGGCGGTAGAGGTACGCCGAGACGACGAGGTTGGCTACCACGGAGAAGCCGATCACCGCGATGCCGATGCCCAGCGAGTGGACCTCCGGCGGATCGACCAGCCGGCGTACGGACTCGAAGACGATGATCCCCGCTCCGACGAGGATCAGCAGTCCCTCGATCACAGCCGCGAGGTTCTCGATCTTGTCGTGGCCGTACGGATGGTCCTCGTCGGCCGGCTCGCCCGCCTTGCGGACCGACACGAAGGCGACGATCGAGGCGATCAGGTCGACGCTCGAATGGATCGCCTCGGTGATGATCGCGATCGAGCCGGTGAGCACCCCGGCGACCAGCTTCAGCGCGATCAGCAGGCTGTTCGAGAGGATCGACAGCGCCGCGGCGCGCGTCTTGCGGCCGGTGTTCGGGTCGCGCTCGGCGGTCACGTGGCCCTGGCTTCGATCAGGGCCAGCAACTTGCGCGCGGCGCGGCCGCGGTGGCTGATCGCGTCCTTCTCCGCTGGGCTCAGCTCGGCCATCGTCCGGCCGTCGTCGTAGTCGTCCGAGACGACCGCGGGGTCGTAGCCGAAGCCGCCGTCGCCACGCGGGTGGTGCGTCAGGCGGCCGCGGCAGCGCGCCTCGGCCACCAGCTCGTCGCCGTCCGGCTCCACGAGGACCAGCGCGCAGACGTAGGCGACACGCGTGTCGCCGTCGGGCGGCACGTCGCGCAGCAGCTTGGCGAGGTTGTCGCCGTCGCTGGCGCCCTCGCCGGCGAAGCGCGCCGAGTAGATGCCGGGCGCGCCGTCGAGCGCGGCCGCCTCGATGCCCGAGTCGTCGGCGACGGCGACCATGCCGGTCGCGGCCGCGGCGGTACGGGCCTTGACCAGCGCGTTCTCGGCGAAGGTCGTCCCGGTCTCGGGCGGCAGCTCGACGGAGTCCGGCAGCGGCACCAGCTCGTGCGGCGCCAGCAGCAGGTTCAGCTCGCGCAGCTTGTGCGCGTTGCGCGATGCCAGTACGAGCCGCACGCCATCCCCGCTCAGCTTGGAGCGACCGCCCCGTCCACCGCAGCGCGCTGCGCGGTGCGCAGCTCCTCGATGCCGGAGGCCGCCAGCGCCAGGAGCGCATCGAGCGACGTGCGCGAAAGCGGCGTCCGCTCACCCGTCGCCTGGACCTCGACGAGGCCGCCCTCGCCCGTCATGACGACGTTCATGTCGACTTCGGCCGTCGAGTCCTCGGGATAGTCGATGTCGAGCAGCGGCTCGCCGCCGACGATGCCGCACGAGACCGCGGCGACCGAGCCCGTGAGCGGCAGCGCGTCGAGCTTCCCCGCGTCGACGAGTGTCTGCAGCGCGAGCTCGAGCGCGACGTAGCCCCCGGTGATCGACGCGCAGCGCGTCCCGCCGTCGGCCTCGAGCACGTCGCAGTCGACCCAGACCGTGCGCTCGCCGAGCGCCTCGAAGTCGATCACGCCTCGCAGCGACCGTCCGATCAGTCGCTGGATCTCGACGGTGCGGCCGTCGGGCCGGCCCTTCGAGACGTCGCGCTGCTTGCGGTCGCCGGTCGACGCCGGCAGCATCCCGTACTCGGCAGTTACCCAGCCCTTGCCCTGCCCCTTCATCCAGCGCGGCACCGACTCGTCGACCGACGCGGTGCAGATGACGCGCGTCCCACCGGCCTCGATCAGCGCCGACCCGGTCGCCGACCGCACGAACCCGGGCTCGATCCGGATCGGCCTCAGCTCGTCTGCTCCGCGTCCATCTCTTCTCATGCAGCCACCTCGGTCGGGGATGCCACGTCGACGTGGCCAACTGTCGCTATCGGAAGCTGGAGAAAGCGCGTGCCCAGCCGCTTGAAGTCGTCTACGTCGCCGGTCGCCAAGAAGCGGTAGTCGCCGCGGCGGTCGCGCCGGGCCGCGCTACCGGCGGCGTCGAGCTCGCGCTCGACCTCGTCGACGATCGCCTCGCCAGAGGTGACGATCTCGACGCCGCGGCCGAGGCAACGCTGGATCGCCGGCCGCACGAGCGGGTAGTGGGTACAGCCGAGGATCACCGTGTCGACCTCGGCCGCGAGCAGCGGCTCGCAGGCGCGCTCGACCGCCGCGACGGTCCGCTCGTCGATCTCGCCGCCCTCCTGGATGATCGGCGCGAGCTCGGCACTCGCGACCGCGTGCAAGGTCGCCTTGCCTTCGGAGGCGTCGCGCAGGGCCCGGTCGTAGGCGCCGCTGGCGACCGTCGCCGGCGTGGCGAGCAGGCCGACGTGCCCGTTGCGCGTGGTGGACGCCGCCAAGCGCGCCTCCGGGTAGATCACGCTGACGACCGGGACACGTCCGGCGAGCTCCTCACGCAGGCCCGGGAGGGCCGCCGAGGTCGCAGAGTTGCACGCGACGACGATCAGCTTCGCGCCTTCGTCGATCAGAATTCCGGCCAGCTCGCGCGCGAAGGCGCGCAGCTCCTCCGGCTCGCGCGTGCCGTACGGGAAGCGCGCCGTGTCGCCGAGGTAGAGGAAATCCTCGTGCGGCAGCGACACGAGGCACTCGTGCAGGACGGTCAGGCCGCCGACTCCGGAGTCGAACACGGCCACTGGCAGCTCGCGCTGAGACGACACAGCGAGCATCGTGGCACGCGGGTCGGCGGCGTGACCATCCGGCAACTAGAACTCCACTTTCCTGACGGCGTCCTTGATCTTGCCGAGGATCACGTCGCCGAGCTCCTGGCCCTCGTCGGTCTTGAAGCCCTTCATCGCCGCGACGACGCCGGCCATGATCAGGGCCACCAACAGGATCAGCGCGACGTACTCGACGGTGCCCTGGCCACACTGCCGGCGCAGGCGCGCCGATCCCGTGATCAGGGTTGCGTGGGCGAGTCCGAACAAGCGGTACATGAGACGACCTCCGTGGGATCGGATTGACAGACGGCCACCCTCGCCCGGCGCGACGCACGGTTCGAGACGCGCGTGCGACAGCTGAGCGACAGCAGCCAGCCAGTCGTCATCCGCGAAGATGCGCGGCATGTGCGGCTTCGGCGCCCTCCTCGACCCCGCCGGCTCAGCCCCGCCCGACGCCGGGCGGCGGATGGCAGCCGCGATGAGCCACCGCGGCCCCGATGGCGAGGCGGTCGTCGCGTTCGGGTCGACGACGCTCGTCCATCGCCGGCTGGCGATCGTCGACGTCGCCGGCGGCGACCAGCCGCTGCGCTCCGAGGACGGCGCGATCTCGGTCGTCGCCAACGGCGAGATCTACAACCACGAGCAGCTACGAGCGGGCCTCGAGGCACGCGGCCACCGCTTCGCCACGCGCTCGGACTGCGAGGTGATCGTCCACCTCTACGAGGAGCACGGCGACGACTGCGTGCGCCACCTCAACGGGATCTTCGGCTTCGCGATCTGGGACGACCGCACACGACGGCTGCTCGTCGCGCGCGACCCGCTCGGCGTCAAGCCCGTCTACTGGCACAGCAACGGTCGGCGGCTGGCGGTCGCCTCAGAGGTCGGCGCGCTACTCGCCGGCGGCCTCGTCGAGCCGCGCGTCGACCGCGTGGCGCTCGACCACTACCTGGCATGTCGGTTCACCCCGGCCCCAAGGACGCTGTTCGAGGGAGTGTCGAAACTGCCCGCCGCGTCGATCCTCGTCGCCACCGACGACGGTCCCCCGCGCGTCTCGTCGTACCGAACCGGGCCCGCCCCGACTGCGGCCGGACTGCGCGGCCCCGAGCTCGACCGCGAGCTTGCCGACCGCTTCGGCGCCGCCGTCGAGCGCCAGATGATGTCCGACGTTCCCTACGGCGCCTTCCTCTCCGGCGGGGTCGACTCGGCCGCGATCGTCGCCGCGATGGCCAGCCGCTCTACCGCCCCGCCGCAGACCTTCACGATCGGCTTCCCCGGCCACGGCGACGTGCTCGACGAGCGCGCCTACGCGGCCGAGTCGGCGCGGACGATCGGCAGCTCCCACCAGGACACGGCGATGGAGCAAGACGACTTCACCGACGAGCTTGCGCGCACCGTCAGGCATCTGGAGGAGCCGTGCGGCCTGCCATCCGCCCCGGCGCTGATGCAGCTCTCGCACTTCGCGGCCCAGTCGGTGAAGGTCGCCCTGTCGGGCCAGGGCGCCGACGAGCCTCACGGCGGATATGGCCGCCACCAGGCGGCGTTGGTGCTCGGCGCCGTCCGCCACCTCGGTCCCCTCGCCGCCCCCTTGCGTGCCGCCGCCGGTCTGCTGCCCGGCAACGAGCGCGCGTGGCGCGCGGCGCGGCTGCTCGGCGACATGTCCGACGCCGAGCGACTGGTGCGGCTGGTCGAGATCACCGGCGAGGACCTGCGCGGCTCGCTGGTCGGCGGCGCCGGCGAGCAGGCTGCCGCCGAGCGCACGGCGCTGGCCTCGGACGTCCTGGCCGACGTCGGCGACCGGCCGCTGATCGAGCAGGCCCTCTACCTCGACACCCACCTCTTCCTGCCCGACGGGTTGCTGATCTGCGCCGACAAGATGTCGATGTCGGCGAGCCTCGAGCAGCGCGTGCCGTTCCTCGACGTCGAGCTGATGCGCTTCGTCGAGAGCATCCCGGCGCGCGAGCGCGTCGGTCCGCGCGCCGGCAAGCGACTGCACCGCCGCGCAATGGCCGAGCTCGTCCCACGTGAGATCGTCGACCGGCCGAAGCATGGCTTCTCGACCCCCTACGACAGCTGGCTGCGCGAGTCGCTCGGAGCCGAGGTCGAGCGCCGCTACGCCCCCGGCGCGCCGGCCGCCGAGCTGATCGACTCGGGTACGGTCGCCGGGCTGGTAGCGGCCCATCGCACCGGCAGGGCCGACCACAAGCGAATCCTCTACTGCCTGCTCGAGCTCTCGCAGTGGCACCGAACGTTCATCGAAGGCGAGGCATGAAGCGAATCCTGTACGTACACAGTCGTAAGGCGAGCTTCGTGGCGATCGATCGCGAGATCCTCGCGGAGCGGTACGAGATCGAGGACTACTATCAACCGGGCCGCTGGCCGAACCCACTGCGGCTGATCGCGGGTGTGTGGCGCGCCGACCTCGTCTTCTGCTGGTTCGCCTCCTGGCACAGCTTCTTCCCGATCACGCTCGCCTGGCTGCTGCGCAAGCCCTCGGTGCAGATCATCGGAGGCTTCGACACGGCCAACATGCCCGACATCGGCTATGGCCACCAGCAGGGCGGCGTGCGCCGCTGGGCGAGCCGCTGGATCATGCGCCGCGCGGGTCGGCTGGTCACCAACTCCGAGTACAGCCGGTCGGAGATCGCCGCCAACACCCCATTCCGCCCTGAGGACGTCACCGTCGTCCACCACGGCGTCCCTGACCCATTCGGCCCACTCGACGCCAGCCGCCCGCGCGAGCGGCTGGCGCTGAACGTCGGCGCAGTCGACGCCGGCACGCTCGTCCAGAAGGGCCAGCTCCCGTTCGTGATGGCCGCCCGCCTGCTGCCGGACGTCCGGTTCGTCCTGGCCGGCAAGTGGCTCGACGACTCGATCGAAGTGCTGCGCTCGGTCGCCGGCCCGAACGTCGAGTTCACCGGATGGGTCTCCGACGAGGAGCTGACGGATCTCTACGCCCGCGCCGGCGCCTACGTCCAGCCCTCGCGCCACGAGGGCTTCGGCTTGGCCGTCGCCGAGGCGATGCTGGCCGGCTGCGTGCCGGTGGTCGTCGATGTGACGGCGATGCCGGAGGTCGTCGGCGACGCCGGCGTGCTGATCCCCTCGCAGGACGCCCAGGCCGTCGCCGACGGAATCTCCAAGGCACTCGACGCCGGTTCCGAGGGCGCTGTTCGCGCTCGTGAGCGGATCACCGACGAGTTCCCCCTCCAGGTCCGCCGCGACGGAATCCTCGCCGTCGTCGGCGAAGAGCTCCGCGAAGCCTTCTAGGGGCCAGAGCCCCTAGAAGCGTTCATCCGCCGGCGAGACCGTCCATCGTCGCCAGGACCGACGCGGCGAGCGCGTGGAGGTCGTAGCCGCCCTCCAGCACAGCACCAGCCGGGACGTCGAGCTCGCTCGCGAGGCTCGCGACCCGCCGCGCCATCTCTCCGAAAGTCTCGGTCTCTAGCGTGCAACCGCCGAGCGGGTCGTCGCGGTGTGCGTCGAAGCCGGCCGAGATGAGGATGAGGTCTGGGCCGTAGTCGCGCGCCGCTGGCAGCGCGACGTCGTCGATCGCCGCCAGCCACTCGGCCGGACCGGAGCCGGCGGCCTGGGGCAGGTTGAGCGTGTACCCCTCGCCGGCGCCGCTGCCCGTCTCGTTGGCCGCGCCGCTGCCTGGATAGAACGGCCAGCGGTGGAGGCTGACGAACAGGACCCCGTCGCTGCCGTAGAACGCCGCCTGGGTCCCGTTGCCGTGGTGGACGTCCCAGTCGAGGATCAGGACACGCTCGGCGCCGTGGGCGAGCGCATGCCGTGCTGCGATCGCGACGTTGGAGAAGAGGCAGAAGCCCATCGCGCGGTCCGGCTCGGCGTGATGGCCGGGCGGGCGCAACGCGGCGAAGGCGATGGGCGCCTCGCCCCCGAGCAGCGCGTCGACGACCGCGCAGGCCCCGCCGGCCGCGTGCAGCGCCGCATCCCAGGATCCCGGCACGACGGGGGTGTCGAGGTCGAGCGCCTGGCTGTGGGCGCACGCCGCGCGAATGCGCTCGACGTGCTCGCGCGGGTGGACGCGCAGCAGCTGCTCCTCGGTGACCGCCGGCGCCTCGCGCGCCTCCCAGCCGAGCCAGTCGCGTGCCGCCAGCGCCGCCTCGATCGCGCGGATCCGATCGGCGCGCTCCGGGTGCATTCCGGTCTCGTGGTCGAGCGAGGAGGGGTGACGGACATAGAGCGGCGCCACGTTCCCGTTACCGTACCCGCGTCCGTGCACTCCTCGACCGCGACAGCGCTCCGGACGGATGTAGCAGTGATCGGCGCGGGCGCGGCCGGCCTCTTCTGCGCGTTGACCGCCGCCCGCGAGGGCTCGCGCGTGACGCTCGTCTCGCGGACGCCGCTCGACGGCTCGGCGAGCTACTGGGCGCAGGGCGGGATCGCCGCGGCGCTCGCCGCCGACGACTCGCCCGAGCGCCACGTTGCCGACACGCTCGCAGCCGGTCGCGGCGTCGCGCGCGAGAGCGCCGTGCGAGTGCTCTGCGAGGAGTCCCCGGCGCGCGTCCACGAGCTGCAGCGGCTCGGCGTCCGCTTCGACGCCGACCGTCACGGCGCGCTCGCGCTCGGCCTCGAGGGCGGTCACTCGGCGCGGCGGATCGTCCACGCCGGCGGCAGCGCGACGGGACGGCGAATCACCCGCCAGCTCGCGGCACTAGCCGCCACCCACGAGCGGATCGAGATCCTCGAGGGGACGACCGCCGACGCCCTGCTGGTCGCCGACGGCCGCTGCGTCGGGCTGCGCACCCGTCGCGGCGCGGACCACGCCGAGATCTTGGCGCGCGCGACCGTGCTCGCGACCGGCGGCGCCGCCGCGCTCTGGCAGCGGACGACCAACCCGCCCGGCACCGTCGGCGTCGGGCTCGCGCTGGCCCACGCGGCCGGAGCCGACCTCGCCGATCTCGAGTTCATGCAGTTCCACCCGACGGCGCTGGTCGCCGACGGCGCCGACGACGGCTTCCTGGTGACGGAGGCCGTCCGGGGCGAGGGAGCACTGCTGCTCGACGGCGACGGCAACCGCTTCGTCGACGAGCTGGCGCCGCGCGACGAGGTCGCGCTCGCGATCGAGTCGGAGCTGCGGCGGGGCGGCGCCCGCGCGGTGGCGCTGGACCTACGACCGGTGGACATGGGGCGCTTCCCGAACATCGCCGAGGTGCTCGAGCGCAACGGCATCGACTCGCGGCGGGACACCGTGCCGGTCGCCCCGGCCGCCCACTACACGATGGGCGGCGTCGCGACCGACGTCGACGGCGGGGCGTCGCTGCCGAGCCTCTACGCGGTCGGCGAGTGCGCCTGCACCGGCCTGCACGGCGCCAACCGGCTCGCGTCGAACTCGCTCGCCGAGTGCTTCGTGCTCGGCCGCCGTGCCGGGCTGGCGGCGACCGCCGAGCCGCCGGCGGCGACGAGCGTCGGCGTCCACGCCGCGACGCTGCCGGACCCGCCGTCGGCGTCCACGCGTGCCGCGCTGTGGCATCGCGCGGGCTTGCGCCGCGACGCCGAGGGCCTGCGGCCGCTGCTCGACGACCCGTTCCCCGTCGCCCGGCTGATCGCCGCCGCCTGCCTGGCGCGCGAGGAGAGCCGAGGCGCGCATCAGCGCGGCGACCACCCCCGGACCGACGGCGCGCTCGACCACACGCACACGATCGTCGACGCCCGCGGCGAGGCGACGCTGGAGCGCTGGGAGTGAGCGACGTCGACGCGCTGTTCCACGAGGCGATGGCCTCACTCGCCTCAGGGGTCACTGTGATCACCGCTCGGCGCACGGAAGGCGAACCCTGCGGACTGGCCGCCACCTCGGTCTCGTCCTACAGCGCGAATCCGCCGTCCCTGCTCGTGTCGGTCGCGCACGACTCGCGCTGCCACGACGCGCTCGCGGGCGCCGAGCGCTTCGGCGTCCACATCCTGCATGCCGGCCAGGAGCCGGTGGCGCGCGCCTTCGCCGGCCGCGGCGAGGACAAGTTCGCCGGCCTCGACTGGCGCTGGGACGACGACGTGCCCGAGCTGGCCGGGGCGCTCGCCTACCTGCGCTGCCGCCGCGTCGAGAGCCTGTCGCGCTATGACCACACGATCCTGATCGGCGACCTCGTGGGCGGGCGGCTGGAGCAGGGCGAGCCGCTGCTCTATGCCAGGCGGCGAATGGACTGGCTGCTGCATCCTCACCGCCGTTGAGCCAAGAGGCGGAGTTCGGACGGTTAACCCGAACTTAACTTTGGATTCGTTTCCAGTACATGAGCCACTGTTCTAATCGGCTCCGTGGGAGAACGGCGACGGGAACGTCGCCCAAGCAGCAGGGAGGCCTGTATGTACCAATTCAGCCGGGCGATCTACAGGGAGTTGGCGATGGACGTCACCCCCCAGCCCTCCGGTGGCCGGGCCGTCGCGCAAGCGCGACTGCTCAGCGAGTGCGAGTCCGCGATGGAGCGGCTCGCCACCGATCGGCACTACTTTGCCCATCCGGTCAAGACACTGTTCAACGACGTTCGAAGCCTGTTCCCGATCACTGCGCAGCTGCGCGTCTACAGGACGATCGAGCAGCACATGCTGGAGGCGGTCGCCTACGTCGACGAGCAGGCACGTGACGGTGTGACGTTCGACGGCAGCCCACTCTGCTGCCACGCGACGACCCGCAAGGGGACCTCTTGCCAGCGCGTTCCGCTGCCGGCAAGCAAGTACTGCCCCTCGCACAAGCATCTCGACGAGACGCAGCGCCAGCTCGCGGCAGCAGCCGCATAGCCCGCCCCGAGCGGCTAACGTTCGCGCCCCGGGCATCCGCTCGGGGCGTAGTCCACCGATAGCGTCCGGGATGTGATCCTCGGAGTCGACGTCGGAGGCACCTTCACCGACGCTGTCGCGATCGGCCCGGACGGCGTCCGCACCGGCAAGGCGCCGACCACCCCGGACGACCAGTCGCTCGGCGTGATGACGGCCATCGGACAGGCGCTCGGCGACGCGGGACCCGATGCCGTGGAGCGGCTCGTGCACGGAATGACCGTCGGCACGAACGCGCTGCTCGAGGGGCGCACCGCGCGCACCGCGCTGATCGCGACCGAGGGCTTCACCGACATCGAGCGGCTCGGCCGCCAGGCCCGGCCCGAGCTCTACCGCCTCTGCGCGGACAACCCGGCGCCGATCGTCCCCGACGAGCTGCTGGTCGCCGCGCCCGAGCGCTGCACGCCCGACGGGGTGCTGCTCCCGCTCGACCACGACGAGCTGCGCCGGCGCCTTGCGGCGCTGCCCGACGACGTCGAGGCGGTCGCGATCTGCCTGCTGTGGGGCTTTCGCCACCCCGAGCACGAGCAGGCGATCGCGGCGGCCGTCGCCGAGCTGCCCGGCGACATCCACGTCTCGGCTTCGCACGACACGGCCGCGGTCTTCCGCGAGTACGAGCGCTGCGTGACGACGATCGTCGACGCGACCGTCTCGCCGCTGCTCGGCCGCTACCTCGATCGGCTGACCGCCCGCGCTGTGGAGGCGGGGCTGCCGAGTCCCGAGATCATGCTGTCGAGCGGCGGCGTGGTCGACGCGCCGACGGCGGCCCGCCATGGGTCGTGGACGGTGCTCTCCGGTCCCGCCGGCGGCGCGGTCGCGGCGGCCTCCGCGGCGCGCGAATCCGGCGCCGGCCGGGCGGTCGCGGTCGACATGGGCGGAACTTCCTGCGACGTGTCGCTGGTGCTCGACGGGCGAGTCGCGGTGACCGGCGGCCGCGAGATCGCCGGCCGTTCGCTGGCGCTGCCGATGGTCGACGTCCACACCGTCGGCGCCGGCGGCGGCAGCCTCGCCTGGCGCGACGACGGCGGTGCGCTGCGCGTCGGCCCGCGCTCGGCGGGCGCCCGCCCGGGGCCGGCCTGCTACGGCCATGGCGGCACCGAGCCGACCGTCACCGACGCCAGCCTGCTCGCCGGCCACCTCGATCCCGGCTCCCCGCTCGCGGGTGGCATCGAGCTCGACCGCGCGGCCGCCGAGGCTGCCGTCGGCCGGCTCGCGGACGCGCTTGGCATCTCGCTCGACGAGGCCGTCGCGGGGACGTTGCGCGTCGCGGCGGTCGAGATGGCGCAGGCGGTGCGCGTCGTCACCGTCGAGCGCGGCATCGACCCGCGCGGGCTCACGCTGGTCGCGTTCGGCGGCGCCGGTCCGCTGCACGCCGCGGCGATCGCCGCCGAGCTGGGGATCGCGCGGATCGTCGCGCCGGCGGCATCGGGTGTCCTCTCGGCGCTCGGGCTCGCCGTCACCGAGCGACGGCGCGATCTCGTCGAGTCGGTGTTGCTGACCGGCGACGACCTGACCCAAGCGGCGATCGCCGCCGCGGTCGAGCGTCTCGGGGCGCGCGGCCGCGCCGAGCTCGGAGCCCCCGACGCCGAGCTGCGCGCGACCTACGAGCTGCGCTACGCCGGTCAGGCGTTCGAGCTCCCGATCGAGGCCGGTCCCGCGCCTCAGCCGGCGGAGCTCCGGGCCGCCTTCGACCGTGCGCACGCCGACCGCTACGGCTACGCCGACTGCGAAGCCGATCTGGAGCTCGTCACCGTGCGCGTCGCCGCCGCTCTGCCGAGCGCCGAGCTTCCCGCCGCGACCGCGAGTCCAGCCGAGCGCCGTGGCGCGCGCCGCGCCCGCTTCGGCAACGAGTGGCACGACGCCGGAGTTCTCGGGCCAGGCGACGGCGCGGTCGCCGGCCCCGCGATCGTCGAGCTCCCGGGCTCCACGCTCGTCGTCCCGCCCGGCTGGTCGGGGAACTCGGATGCGAGCGGAGTGACGTTGGAGGCCACGTCGTGAGTGCCTCGGCCGGCCAGGCACCATCGGGGGGCGCGGGGGGCGCGAGCCCCCCAAGGGGTTACCTCGATCCGATCGCGCTCCAGGTGATGGTCGGCGCGCTGCGCTCGGCGTGCGACGAGATGGGCGCGGTGCTCGTCCGCTCGGCCCACTCGGCAAACATCAAGGAGCGCCGCGACGCCTCGACCGCCCTGTTCGACCGCGACGGGCAGATGGCGATGCAGGCCGAGCACATCCCGGTCCATCTCGGCGCGATGCCGAGCGCCGTCGCCGCGATCCTCGACGAGCCGCAGGCCCCGGGCGACGCCTGGATCCTCAACGACCCCTTCGCCGGCGGCACGCACCTGCCCGACATCACGGTGATCTCGCCGGTCTTCCTGCACTCCGAGCTGCTCGGCTTCGCCGCCAGCCGCGCCCACCATGCCGACGTCGGCGCGCCCGAGCCGGGCAGCATGCCGGCGGACTCGCGGACGCTCGCCGACGAGGGCGTGGTCATCCCGCCGACACGACTCGCGCGCGGCGGTCAGCTCGACCGGGCGCTGCTCGACGGGCTGACCGGCCGGATGCGCAACCCCGACGAGCGCGAGGCCGACCTGCGCGCCCAGCTGGCCGCCAACCGCGCCGGCGGGCGGCGGCTCGAGGGGCTCGCGCGTCGCACCGGCGTCGAGGAGCTGCGCGCCGGCATCGCCGAGACGCTCGACTACGCCGAGCGCCGCACCCGCGCGAAGATCGCTGCGCTGCCGGACGGCGAGCGGACGGCGACAGACGTGCTGGAGGCCGCCGACGCCGACCTCGAGCTGCGCCTGCGCGCGGTCGTGTCCGGTGACGAGATCGAGCTCGACTTCTCCGGCAGCGCGCCCCAGCACGCCGGCAACCTCAACTGCCCGCTCGCGGTCACCCTGTCGGCCTGTTACTTCGCGCTGCGCGTGATCGCCGATCCCGACGTCCCGCCGTGCGCCGGCGCCTACCGGCCGCTGCGCGTCACCGCGCCCGAGGGCTGCCTGCTCAACGCAGCGTCGCCGGCGGCAGTCGTCGCGGGCAACGTCGAGACCTCGTCGCGCGTTGCCGACCTCGTGCTCGCCGCGTTCGGCCATGCGCTCGGCCAGGGGACGATGAACAACCTCACGCTCGGCAACGACGACTTCACCTACTACGAGACGCTCGGCGGCGGGCAGGGCGCCTGCGCCGACGCCGATGGACCGAGCGCCGTCCACGTCGCGATGAGCAACACGCTCAACACGCCGATCGAGGCGCTCGAGCTGGAGTTCCCGCTGCGCGCCGTCGAGTACTCGCTGCGCCGGGGCTCCGGTGGCGCCGGGCTCCACCGTGGCGGCGACGGCGTCGCCCGCGAGTTCGAGGCGCTCGCCGAGATGCGCTACTCGCTGATCGCCGAGCGGCGCCGCCATGCTCCTCCCGGAGCCGCCGGCGGGGCGCCCGGCGCCCGCGGCCGCAACCTGCTCGACGGCGCCGAGCTGCCGCCGAAGACATCGGGGACGCTGTCGCCCGGCGACCGCCTGCGGATCGAGACGCCCGGTGGCGGAGGGCATGGAGCGCCGGAGCACGAACTGTGACCGTGCGCACAGTTCCCTTGATTTAAATGGCCTCCTGCGTCACAATTCGTCGCCCGTGCCACGCCAGCACTGAGTCAACGTCCTGCGCACGGGTTCGGAAGGAATCCCTTTTTCATGCCAGTTGCTTTGAAGGAATGGGCTGTGACCGTGCGCGCTCTAGCGGAGGGCGAGCAGCTGCTTACCCTGCGCAAGGGCGGGATCCGCGAGGAGAACAAGCACTTCGAGATCGAGCACGATCAGTTCTTCCTCTACCCCACCTTCGATCATCAGCGCAACAACCTCGTGCGCGACTCGCACCTGCCCGAGCTCGGACGCGCGCTCGAGGAGGGCGTCTGGCCGGATGGCGACCCGCCCGCCCGCGCTCTGCTGCAGGACGGCGGCATCCCCCAGCCCGACCGGGTACGCATCCGTGCCTGGGCCGAGGTCTCGGCGAGCTACCTGATCACCGATCCGCGCGCCGTCGACGCTCTGTCGCCGTACTACGTGTGGACGACCGACTACGCCGAGAAGCGGCTCGAGTGGAAGCGTCATCACCCGATGCACGTGATCCTGCTGCGTACCTACCGCATCCCGCGGCCGGTGACGGTCAAGGTCCGCCCCGAGTACCACGGCTGTCGCTCCTGGATCGAGCTGCACCGCGACCTCCCCTTCGAGGGCACGCCCGTGCTCTCCGACGAGGAGTTCGACCGCGCCGCCGCGGAGATCGAGGCGATCGCCTCGGACGCGGTTCCCGTACTCGCCTGAGCCGCAATAGGCGGCGCCTCTAGCGGCTCAGCACTTCGAGTAGCGCGGCGACGACGCCTGGGTCGAACTGGCTGCCGGAGCCGGCACTCAGCTGCGCGCGAGCGTCGGCCGCGGAGAGCGGCTCGCGATAGGGGCGCTCGACGATCATCGCGTCGTATGCGTCGCAGGCGTGGACGATGCGGGCGCCGAGCGGGATCTCCTCGCCGACGAGGCCGTCCGGATAACCGGCGCCGTCCCAGCGCTCGTGGGCGTGGCGGACCAGCGGACGGACGTCTTCGAGGAACTCGACCGACGACAGGATGCTCTCGCCGACGACGGTGTGATTCTCGACTTGGAGCCGCTCGGTCTCGGTCAGCGGGCCGCGCTTGTTGAGCACCTCGTCGGAGACCGACACCTTGCCGATGTCGTGGAAGATCGCGGCGAGGCGCAGGGCGCGAACGTCGTCCGCCGCCATGTCGAGCCGGCGGCCGACGGCGGTCGCGAGCTCGACTACGGCGCTCGACGCTCCGCGCTCGCGGTCCCCTGCCTCGAGCGCGGTCGCCAGCGCCTGCGCGGTGCCGATGTAGGCGCTGTCGAGACGCTCGTAGAGCATCGCCGAGCGCAAGGCCGAGCCGACCTGGCCAGCAACCGTCTGCACCAGTCGCGCGTCGTCCTCGTCGAAGGCGTTCGGCCGCTCCTCCTCGATGTCGATCGCGCCCCAGAGCTCGTCGCCGACCCATAGCGGCACCACCAGCTCGGAGCGGACGTCGGCCGTCGCGGGCTTCGCGACGTAGTCCGGCTCGTCGCGCACGTCGCGCACGATCACCGGCTGGCGCTCGCGCAGGCAACGTCCGATCACGCCGGCGGCGCGCGGCATCGCCAGCGCGGGACTGTCTCCTGGAGGCATCGCGGTTCCGCGCCACGCGACGGCCTCGACGTAGTTGTCCTCGCGGATGCGCACGATCGCGCAGAGGAAGTAGCCGAAGGCGCGGTTGAGCTCGTCGACGGCAGCGCCGATGATCTCCTCGGGGTCGGTCATCGCCGACAAGCGGGCGCCGATCGCGTTGGCAAGCGCGAGCTGCCTGGTCCGCACGCGCAGCCGCTCGGTCTGCTCGCGGCCCTGGTCCGGCCACGCGGCCTCGACCGCGGCCAGTGGCGCGATCGGCGGCTGGGAACCGACGGGCTGTGGCGGCGCCGGGACCGGGCGCAGGCCGACGGGCAATCTGGAGTAGGTGACGACCGAGCCCTGGCCACGGTGCTGCTTGCCGTGCAGCAGAGCGCGGTCGGCGTGATCGATGAGCGCCGCGGGGGTCTGCTGCGGCTGCCACTCGGCGACGCCGGCGCTGGCTCCGCACCCGGTCGGCACGCCACCGTCGGCGGCGAGCGCGCGCTCGATCCCCGCAAGGGTCCGCCGGGCGAGCTCCTCCGCCGCCTGCTCGTCGGCTTCGATAGCGACGATCGCGAACTCGTCGCCGCCATAGCGGGCAACCAGGTCATAGGGCCGGACGGCTCCGCGCAGCGCGGCGCCGACCCGGCGCAGGACCTCGTCGCCGGCGAGGTGGCCGTGCTCCTCGTTGACCTGCTTGAAGTCGTCGAGGTCGATCAACACCAGCGACAGCCGGTGGCCGGTCCGCTCGCCGCGCTCGATCTCACGCCGCAGCATGTGCTGCATCGCGGTGTGGTTGAGACA
>DASQKP010000001.1:0-113585 GCA_035630455.1 Thermoleophilaceae bacterium | reverse complement strand
ACCGCCCCGCCCGCGTTCGAGCTCGAGAACCTGCCCAAGCCGCAGGAGATCAACGAGGTCCTCATCGAGTACGTGGTCGGCCAAGAGGCTGCCAAGCGCGCGCTCTCGGTCGCGGTCTACAACCACTACAAGCGCGTCCAGATGATGGGCGCCGCCGCCGAGGCCGGCGACGAGAACGCCACCGAGCTGCAGAAGTCCAACATCCTGCTGCTGGGCCCGACGGGCTGCGGCAAGACGCTGCTCGCGCAGACGCTGGCGCGGATCCTCAACGTCCCGTTCGCGATCGCGGACGCGACCGCGCTGACCGAGGCGGGCTACGTCGGCGAGGACGTCGAGAACATCCTGCTCAAGCTGATCCAGGCGGCCGACTTCGACGTCAAGAAGGCCGAGACGGGGATCATCTACATCGACGAGGTCGACAAGATCGCGCGCAAGGCCGACAACCCGTCGATCACGCGCGACGTGTCCGGCGAGGGCGTCCAGCAGGCGCTGCTGAAGATCCTCGAGGGGACCACCGCCTCGGTGCCCCCGCAGGGCGGGCGCAAGCACCCGCACCAGGAGTTCCTGACGATCGACACGACGAACATCCTCTTCATCTGCGGCGGCGCGTTCGCCAATCTCGACAAGGTGATCGAGCGGCGGATCGGCCAGAAGGGCATGGGCTTCGGCGCCGAGGTCAGCTCCAAGCACGACCGCGACGCCGGCGAGGCGTTCGAGCAGGTGCTGCCCGAGGATCTGGTCGAGTACGGCCTGATCCCGGAGTTCATCGGCCGGTTGCCGGTGATCTCGGTGATCCACCAGCTTTCGCGCGACGACCTGATCACGATCCTCACCGAGCCGCGCCACGCGCTCGTCAAGCAGTTCAAGCGCTTCTTCGAGTTCGACGGCATCGACCTCGTCTTCGCCGACGACTCGCTCGCCTCGATCGCCAACAAGGCGCTCGACCGCGAGACCGGTGCCCGCGGGTTGCGGTCGATCCTCGAGGAGACGCTGCTCGACGTCCAGTTCGAGTTGCCGTCGCGCCGCGACGTCAAGAAGTGCGTGGTGACGAAGGAGACGATCGAGAAGGGCCTCAGCCCGACGCTCGTCACCGAGGCGGCTGCCGACGACGAGCCGGAGCAGCCCGCCGCCGAGTCCGCCTAGCTGCCGCCCTACTCGCTGGGAGCGGTGCTGGTCTCCAGGCCGAGGTTGTCGTTGATCTGCTTGATCGTCGCGTCGAAGTCCTGAGAGAAGTCGGTCGAGGCCTTGCCGACCCTCTGGGCGGCCGCCGCCGCCTTCTGCGGGTTGCCCGAGGTCAGCGCGCCCTTCTGCTGCTGGATCACGGCGCCATAGGTGGTCAGTTGCTTGACCAGCTCGTCCTGCTCGGTTGTAACCGCATCCGGCGGGACGATGTCGTCGAGCTGCTTGCGCAGCGTGTCGATCAGGCCCTTGAGCTCGCCGAGCGAGTTGCCGAAGTCCTTCGCCGACGACGGATCCGCGAGGTTGAGCTTGGCGGCGTTGGTGGCGAACTTCGTCTGGGCCGCGTTGACCTGCTTCAGGTAGGCGTCCTTGCTCAGCGGCTCCTGTGCGCTCGTGCTCGAGCCGCTGGAGCCGCCGTTGTCGTCGTCGCCGGAGCCGCAGGCGCCGACGCTGGCTGAGATCGTGAGCGCGGCCAGGATCGCGACTGCGCGCTGGGTGCGTGTGGAGGGCATTGCGGAAGCCTAGGCAGGCGCACGGATGAAGGAGGTCGCGCCGGGCGCGTGGCAGACTGCCGTCCTGTGCCGACCGATCGACTGAAGGACCTCGAGGAGCGGACCCGCTACCAGCCGGGCGACGTCGAGCCGCGCGTGTTCGAACGCTGGGAGAGCGCGGGGATCTTCCACCCCGACGCCGACGGGTCCGCGGACGAGAGCTTCTCGATCGCCGTTCCGCCGCCGAACGTCACGGGCGTCCTGCACATGGGCCACGCGCTCAACGGCTCGATCCAGGACGCGCTGATCCGCCTCGCGCGGATGCGCGGCAAGCGGACCAAGTGGATCTTCGGCACCGACCACGCCGGCATCGCGACGCAGGTCAAGGTCGAGCAGGCGCTTGCGGAGGAGGGCAAGACCAAGGAGGACATCGGCCGCGAGCAGTTCATCGAGCGCGTATGGGAGTGGCGCAAGGACCACGGCTTTCAGATCACAGAGCAGTTCAAGCGCCTCGGCGCCTCGCTCGACTACTCCGACGAGCGCTTCACGATGGACGCCGCCTACGCCAAAGCCGTAGCCAAGGTCTTCGTAGCCCTCTACGAGAAGGGCCTGATCTATCGCGACAACTACATGGTCAACTGGGACCCGGGCACGCGCTCGGCGATCTCCGACCTCGAGGTCGAACAGCGTGAGATGCAGGACACGCTCTACATGATCGACTACCCGCTGGCCTCCGGTTCCGGGTCGGTCACCGTCGCCACCGTGCGGCCGGAGACGATGCTCGCGGACACCGCGATCGCCGTGAATCCGAACGACGAGCGCTACACGCGGCTGATCGGCGAGGACGCGATCCTGCCGCTCGTCGGCCGCCGCCTGCGGATCATCGGCGACGAGTACGTCAAGACCGACTTCGGCACCGGCGCGCTGAAGATCACGCCGGGCCACGACCCGAACGACTTCGAGATCGGTCGCAAGCACGGGCTCGAGGAGATCTCGGTGATCGGCGAGGACGGCCGCATGACCGAGGCGGCCGGCGAGCGCTTCGCGGGACTGACGGCCGACGACGCGCAGCGTGCCGTGGTCAAGGCCCTGCGCGAGGAGGGCCTGCTGTCGGGCACCCAGCCCTACGTCCACGACGTGCCGCACTCGCACCGCTCGGGCATGCGGATCGAGCCGTTGATCTCGCTCCAGTGGTTCTGCGACATGGAGAAGCTCGCCGGCCCGGCGATCGCCGCCGTCGAGGACGGCGAGCTGCGCTTCCATCCCCAGAATCCATGGACGGGCGTCTACCTCAACTGGCTGGAGAACATCAGGCCGTGGTGCGTCTCGCGGCAGCTCTGGTGGGGACACCAGCTTCCGGTCTGGTACCGCGAGGGGGAGACCCACGTCGGCGCCGAGCCGCCCGAGGGCGACGGTTGGACGCGCGACCCCGATGTGCTCGATACCTGGTTCTCGTCGGCGCTGTGGCCGTTCGCGACTTTGGGTTGGCCTGAGAAAACGCCGGATTTGCAGGCGTTCTACCCGACTGACGTGCTCTCGACGGCACGCGACATCATCTTCCTGTGGGTCGCCCGGATGGTCATGTTCGGCGTCGAGTTCACTGGCGAGCTGCCGTTCCGCGACGTCCCGATCCATTCGGTCATCCAGGCGCCCGACGGCCGCCGGATGTCGAAGTCGCTCGGTACCGGTATCGACCCGCTCGAGCTGATCGACGGCGGTCCGCGGCCGCCGGTCTACAAAGAGGGCGGCGAGTTTCCGGCATACGGCGCCGACGCTCTCCGCTTCGGCCTGCTCGCGTCGTCCTCCTCACAGGATGTGCGCTTCAACGAGGAGCGCGTCAGGCAGGGGCGCGATCTCGCCAACAAGCTCTGGAACGCGTCGCGGCTGATTTTGTTGGGCGTCCAGGAGGGCGTTGCGCCGTCCCCGGACCATGCGGCCACACCCGAGGACCGCTGGATCCTCTCGCGGCTGGAGCGGATCACGGGACGGACGACGAAGTCGCTCGACGCATTCGAGCTGTCGGCCGCGGCCTTCGAGCTGTACGACTTCTTCTGGTCCGAGCTCTGCGACTGGTATCTCGAGCTGGCCAAGCCGCGCCTCTACGACGAGCAGGCGGACCGCACCGCAGTCTCGGCGACGCTGCTGTTCTGCCTCGACCGCACGCTGCGGCTGCTGCATCCGCTGATGCCGCACGTCACCGAGGAGATCTGGTCGTTCCTGCCTTCGACCGACGGCGCCGAGCGCGGTCTGCTTGCGGTTGCCGACTGGCCGCAGGCGGACGCCTCGCGGATCGACGCCGAGGCCGAGGAGCTGGTCGGCCGCTGCGTCGCCGCCGTCACCGAGCTGCGCCGCTACCGCGACGAGGCCGGAGTCAAGCCGTCGGCCGTGCTGCCGGCCCGTTTCGTCGCCGACGGCTACGACGGCACGACCGCGCAGGTCGCGCGCCTCGCCCGCCTCGAGCTCAGCGACGCCGATGGTGCGGCGGCGGCAGAGGTTCAGGTGCCCGGCGGTGCCGTCCAGCTGCTGGCCTCCGACGACTTCGATCCCGGTGCCGTCGCGGCCCGCATCGCCGAGCGCCGCGACAAGCTCGAGCAGGAGATCGGGCGTCTCGAAGCCAAGCTCGCCAACGAGCGCTTCGTCGACCGCGCTCCCGCGGACGTCGTCCAGGGCGAGCGCGACAAGCTCGCCGGCTACCGCGACGAGCTCGCACGCCTCGGCTGAGCCGATGGCCCGCTGGACGGAGTACGACGCCGAGGAGCATCTGCTCGGCCTCGAGCTGTTCGGCATGCGCTTCGGGCTCGAGCGCATGCACCGCCTCACGACCGCGCTGGGCATGCCCCAGCGTCGGTTCGCCCAGGTCCACGTCGTCGGCAGCAACGGCAAGTCCTCGACCGTTCGCTTCGTCGCCGCGCTGCTCGAGCGTCATGGTCTGAGCACCGGCAGCTACACGTCACCGCACCTGACGCGCTTCCGCGAGCGGATCGAGGTGGGGGAGGCGCCGATCGCCGCCGACCGATTCGCGACCGCCGTCGAACGGGCCGCCGAGGCAGCGGCGCTCGTCGAGCGTGCCGCGCCCGCCAGCGACGACCGTGTCACGCAGTTCGAGGCGGTCACGGCGGCTGCCTTTCACGAGCTCGCCGCCAGACCCGTCGACGTTGCCGTCATCGAGGCGGGCCTCGGTGGCCGTTTCGACGCCACCAACGTCATCCCGTCGAAGGTCCAGGTCCTGACCGGCGTCGGCCTCGAGCACACCCGCTGGCTCGGCCCGACGATCGCCGACATCGCGACCGAGAAGCTCGCCATCGTCGGCGACCACGCGACGCTCGTCATCCCGGCCGACCTCCATCCAGATGCCCGTGCGGTGGCGGAGCAGGTGGTGGCTGAGCGGCACGCGCGATTGGTCGTGGCCCCGGCGGTGGTGGTTCGCGAGTCAGCGGCTCCGTCCTTCGACATGGCCGCACGCGGGGCGTTTCAGCGGCGGAACTTCGCCTTGGCCTGCGCGGCCGCGGAGGCGTTCTTGGAGCGCCCGCTCGAACGACAGGCCGTCGAGAGCGCCGCCGCTGAGACCCGCATCCCAGGTCGCCTGGAGATCGTCTCCGAGCGTCCACTGACGATCTACGACGGCGCCCACAACCCTGCCGGCGCCACGGCTCTCGCCGCGGCGCTCCCCGAGGTCATCGGTGACCGCCGCCCACTCGTCCTCGTGATCAGCGTCCTGGAGGACAAGGCCGCCGCCGACATGCTCCGCCCGCTGCTCCCGCTAGCCGACCACCTCGTCTTCACCCGCTGCGCCAACCCGCGCGCCCTCTCTCCAGCCACGCTCGAATCGCTCGCCCAGCAGCTCGACGGCCCCGACGCCGAGGTCGTTCCAGACCCACGCGCCGCCCTGGAGCGAGCCCGGGAACTGACCGGCGCCGCCGGCGCAGTCCTCGCCACGGGCTCCATCTACCTCATCGCCGACCTCGTTCGCGACCAAGGCGACACACACGCTTCTGCGCTTTGACCAAAGAACCGCGCGGCCTCATCCAGCGGGGGAAGACGGATGCCCGAGCAGCGATTCCCAGCGGAACGGGCATCCGTCTTCCCCCGCGTACCACCCACGCCCAGGCCCCGCGCCACCCACGCCCCATGGGACAATGACCACCATGGACCCCGGCGACGGCCCCAGCTTCATCGCGATGATCGCGCTCGTCGCCATCGTCGTGGCGACCGTGATCCTCGTCTTCTTCGGCGTCGGCTACGGAATCGGCCGGATGTTCCTCTAGGCTGCCCGCACCTATGGCTCTCTCCGCGATCTTCGGCATAACGAACGACGGGTTGAACCTCGCGGTCAACCTGCTGCTGCTGTTCCTCGTCGTCCTCTGGCTGGCGCTGATCTTCTGGACGCACGCCGACGCCAAGCGCCGGATCGCCGACCCGATGCTGGTCGGATGTGCGACGGTCGCGGCGATCTTCCCGTTCGTCGGAACGGTCGTCTACATGGTGGTTCGCCCACCGGAGTACCTCGAGGACGTCCACGAGCGCGAGCTCGAGATCGCGGCCGCCGAGGCCCGCCTCGCCGCGGCTCACGAGCACGCCTGCCCGTACTGCGAGTACCCGGTCGAGCGCTCCTTCCTGCGCTGCCCGAGCTGCCTGCGCCGGCTCAAGGAGCCCTGCGGGACCTGCGCCAAGCCGCTCGATCCGCGCTGGAAGATCTGCCCGTACTGCGAGGCGGAGGTTCCGGAGCGCGCCAAACCGCAGCAGCGTCGTCGCGCGAGCGGCGGGGGCGGTCGCGGACGTGCGGCGCCCGCCGATGGCGAGGCGCGCCCCAAGACCCAGAAACGTCCGGCCGCCAAGGCCGACCAGCGGCCGGCGACCAGCGCCGGCAGCCGCAGCAAGCCGGCCGAGCCGCGTCGCGAGCGTCAGCCCGCGCCCGCCGAGCCTCGGACCCAGGCTGAGCGCCCGCCCAGCGGCCGCGACTAATCCCTACCAACAGAAGGAGCACCATCGTGGACAGGACCCTGATCCTGGTCAAGCCGGACGCGTTCGAGCGCAACCTGACCGGAGAGGTGATCGCCCGCTTCGAGCGCAAGGGCCTGAAGATCGCCGCGCTGAAGCAGATGACCGTCCCGCGCGAGACCGCCGAGCAGCACTACGCCGAGCACAGCGAGCGGCCGTTCTTCGGCGAGCTCGTCGACTTCATCACGGGCGGCCCGCTGGTCGCCCTGGTGCTCGAGGGCCACGAGGCCGTCAAGGCCGCCCGCCAGCTGATCGGCGCGACGAACCCGATCGAGGCGGCACCGGGCTCGATCCGCGGCGACTTCGGCCTGGAGGTCCAGACGAACCTCGTCCACGGCTCCGACTCGCCCGAGTCCGCCGCGCGCGAGATCGGGATCTTCTTCCCGGAGCTGTAGAGCGCGGGCGTGCGGCTCACCCTGGCGTCGCGCTCGCCGCAGCGGCGGGCGATCCTCGAGCAGATCGGTGTCGACTTCGACGTCGTCGTGCCGGACGTCTAGGACCTGACGGAGGGTGAGCCGGGCGCCGTCGTGCTCGAGAACGCGCTGCGCAAGGCGCGTGCGGTGGGCGGCGAGCTGGTGCTCGGCTGCGACACCGAGGTCTTCCTCGACGGGCGCGTCTACGGCAAGCCGCGTGACGAGGCCGAGGCCGAGGGCTTCCTGCGCGAGCTGTCCGGTCGTGAGCATCAGGTCGTCTCCGGGCTGGCGCTGATCGAAGCGGGGGAGGAGCTCACCACCACGGCCTGGACCGGGGTCGCCTTCCGTCAGCTCGACGAGCCGACCCTGCGCTGGTATCTGGACAGCGGCGAGTGGCGCGAGCGGGCCGGCGGCTATGCCATCCAGGCGAAGGGGGCGGCCCTGGTCGCCGCTATCTACGGCGACTACCTCAACGTGGTCGGTCTGCCACTGGCTACCCTGCTTGAACTGAAGCCTTCC
Organism: Thermoleophilaceae bacterium; assembly: GCA_035630455.1. Taxonomy (GTDB): domain Bacteria; phylum Actinomycetota; class Thermoleophilia; order Solirubrobacterales; family Thermoleophilaceae; genus JAAYBF01. The sequence continues at coordinate 105,985 of DASQKP010000001.1, read as the reverse complement.
TTGCCGCTTTCACACCAGTAGTCGCACAGCCCGTATCCTGGGTTCTCCTCCGATGGGCATCTTCTCCAACCTCACAGGAATGGGCGGCCGCGACATGGCGGTCGACCTCGGCACCGCCAACACGCTCGTGTACGTGCGTGGGCGCGGGATCGTGCTCTCCGAGCCGTCCGTCGTCGCGATCGACTCGCGCACCGCCGAGGTGCACGCGGTGGGGATCGAGGCGAAGCGGATGCTCGGCCGTACGCCGGGGACGATCCAGGCGATCCGGCCGTTGAAGGACGGCGTGATCGCCGACTTCGACGTGACCGAGCAGATGCTGCGCCACTTCATCCAGAAGGTGCACCAGAACCGCTGGGCGCATCCGCGCGTCGTGGTCTGCGTGCCCTCGGGCGTCACCGGGGTGGAGAAGCGCGCGGTCGAGGAGGCCTGCCTGTCCGCGGGCGCGCGTCAGGCCTATCTGATCGAGGAGCCGATGGCCGCGGCCATCGGCGCGGGCCTGCCGGTCGGGGAGCCGACGGGCAACATGGTCGTCGACATCGGCGGCGGCACCAGCGAGGTTGCGGTGATCTCGCTCGGTGGCATCGTCGTGTCGCAGTCGATCCGCATCGGCGGCGACGAGCTCGACGAGGCGATCATCAACTACGTCAAGCGCGAGTACAAGCTGATGATCGGGCAGCAGACCTCGGAGGAGGTCAAGCTCGAGATCGGCTCGGCGTTCCCGCTGCGCGAGGAGATGCAGGCCGAGATTCGCGGCCGCGACCTCGTCTCAGGGCTGCCGAAGACCGTCGTGCTGACCAGCGAGGAGGTTCGCCTCGCGCTCGAGGAGCCGCTGCAGGCGATCATCGACGCGGTCAAGGAGACGCTCGACCGCACCCCGCCGGAGCTGGCCTCGGACATCATGGACCGCGGCATCATGCTCGCCGGCGGCGGCGCGCTGCTGCAGGGGCTCGACGAGCGCTTGCGCGACGAGACCCAGATGCCGGCCCATCTCGCCGAGTCCCCGCTCACCTGCGTGGCGGTCGGCTCAGGACGTAGCCTCGAGGAGTTCGAGGCCATTCACCGCGCGAACAAGCATTCCCGAAACGGTCGGCGCCGCTAACCACGGCGCCGGAGGAGTCCGGACGTGTTCGACAGCAAGGTGATTCGCCGTCGGAGGGCGGCGCTCGCGATATTCGTCGTGCTCTCGATCGGCATGCTGACGGTCTACTTCGGCGAGTCCGACGGCGGTGCCTTCCACAGCGTCCAACGTGGCGCCCAGGCGGTCTTCGCGCCGCTAGAGACCGGTGCCAGCCGCGCACTGAAGCCGGCGCGCGACCTCTTCGGCTGGTTCGGCGACACCTTCGACGCGAAGGGCGAGAACGAGGACCTGCGTGCCGAGGTCGAGCAGCTGCGACGCCAGCTCGGCGTCGCCGAGACGGCCCGCCACGACGTTCGCGAGCTGCGCGCGCTGGTCGGCCTGACCGAGAGCCAGGGATACCCGGAGGGCACCGACCCGGTCGGCGCTCGTGTGATCGTGCGGTCGCCGACCGTCTGGTACTCGACGCTGAAGATCGACAAGGGATCCGACGACGGCGTCCGCCGCAACCAGCCGGTCGTCGCCGCCGGCGGCCTCGTCGGCAAGATCACCGATGTGACCGGCGGCACCGCCGAGGTCACGCTGATCACCGACTCGTCGAGCGCCGTCTCGGCCCAGGTGATGCCCAACGGCGCGAGTGGGATCGTCCACCCGGTCGTCGGCGACCCCAACGACCTGCTGCTCGACTACATCACCAAGGGGCGTCGCGTCACCGAGGGGACGACCGTCGTGACGAGCGGGTTCGAGTCCGACGGGCTCGAATCGATCTTCCCGCGCGGGATCGCGATCGGACGCGTCACGAAGGTCGATCCGCGGGAGACCGAGCAGTTCCAGCGCGTGCACGTCAAGCCGCTCGCCGACATCCGCGGGATCGACTACGTTCAGGTCCTGACCGAGCGCGGCGTCAGCACCCAGGCCGGAGTCCCGCTCCAGTGAGGGCGACCCCGGGCGCATTCGCCCGTTGCGGCGCGATCGCGCTGGTCGCGGTGATCCTCCAGGTGTCCGGGCTCGGCAGCGGCCGCGTGTTCGGCGCCTACGTCGACCTCGTGCCGCTCGCCGTCGCGGCCGTGGCGATCTACGCGGGGGCGATCCCCGGGGCGGCGATGGGCTTCACGACCGGGCTGCTGCTCGACCTTCTGGTCGGAGGGACGATGGGCGCCTCGTCGCTGGTCCTGACCGCCGTCGGCTACGGCGCCGGCCGCTACCGCGAGGTTCGCGATCCCGCGCATGGCCTGATGCCGATCCCCGTCGGGGCGGTGGCCACCTTCACCTGGGTGCTCGCCTACGCCGTGGTCTCGTTCATGCTCGACGTCGGCGCCACCGTGAGCTGGCTGGTCGTCCGCGAGATCGTCGCGACGACGATCCTCGGCGCGATCCTCGCGTTGCCGGTGTTCGCGATCTGTCGCCGGGTGCTGCGCCCGGTGCTGCTCGTCGACCCGCTCGACCTGCGGCGTCGCCGCAAGGCGCCGCTCGAGTCCGGTCCGATCGGCCTGCGCGGCCTGGGGGCCTGAGATGTACCTCGACCCAGGCGACCGGCCGTCGCTGACTCCCCAGCTCGCGATGCGCGTGGCGGTCCTCGGCGGGATCGCGCTGCTCGCCTTCGCGTTCATCTTCTTCCGCCTCTGGTACCTGCAGGTGCTGTCGGGCGACACCTACCGCGCCGAGGCAAACGACAACCGCATCCGCCAGATCAAGGTCCAGGCGCCACGCGGCGAGATCGTCGACCGTGACGGGCAGGTGCTCGTCGAGAACCGCGTCGCGCTCGCGGTCAAGGTCTCGCCGAAGCTGCTGCCGGACAGCGAGGCCGACCGGCGGGTGATCTATCGACGGCTGGCAAAGGTGCTCGACATGCGCCCGGGGGGGATCGAGCGCCGCGTCGAGAAGCAGCTGCGCGACCTGCCCTACGCGATGGCGACCGTCAAGCAGGACGTCGACCAGGAGATCGTCGCCTACCTGCTCGAGCATCGGTCCGAGTTTCCCGGCGTCGAGCCCGAGCGCGTCTTCGTCCGCCAGTACCCGCAGGGCGAGACCGGAGCCCACCTGTTCGGCTACAGCCGTGAGGTCAGCCAGGAGGAGATCGACAGCGGCCGCTTCCCGGACGTCGCGATGGGCGACATCGTCGGCAAGCAGGGGATCGAGGCCCAGTACGACCGTTTCCTGCGGGGCCGCAACGGCGCGACGCGCGTCCAGGTCGACGCGCTCGGCCGCGTTCGAGGTGGGCAGCTCGGTGGACGCGCGCCCGAGCAGGGCCGCCAGCTGCGGCTCGCGATCGACCTCGGCGTCCAGGAGGCGGGCCAGGCGTCGCTGGCCGGCCGGCCGGGAGGGTTCGTGGCGATGGACATCGAGGACGGCGAGGTCCTCGGGCTCGGCAGCTCGCCGTCGTTCGACCCGAACTTCTTCTCGCGGCCGTTCACGACCGCCGAGTACAAGGCGCTGGAGTCCGAGGCGGCCGGCAAGCCGCTGTTCAACCGGGCGATTCAGAGCGGATACCCAGCCGGCTCCACCTTCAAGCTGGTCACGGCTGCCGCGGCATTGGAGGGCGGGCTGATCACCCCTGGTGACGTCATCAACGATGGCGGCTCGATACGGATCGGCGACATCGACTTCATCAACGCCGGCAGAACCGTCAACGGCCCCGTCGACCTGCGCCGCGCCCTGTCGGTGTCCAGCGACGTCTACTTCTACCTGCTCGGCCAGGAGGCGGACAACAGCGGCGACGGGCTGCTGATCCAGCGCTGGTCGCACAAGCTCGGCATCGGCCGCGAGACGGGAATCGACCTGCCCAACGAGCAGATCGGGCGGGTGCCGACCCCCGAGTGGCGCAACGACTGGTACAAGCGCGGTCTGACCAACCGAGAATGGACCGTCGGCGACAACGTCAACTTCTCGATCGGACAGGGCGATCTGCTCACCAATCCGCTCCAGATGGCGATCGCCTACGCGGCGATCGCCAATGGGGGCAAGGTCGTCAAGCCGCACCTGGGCCTGCGGATCGAGGATTCGACCGGCCGGGTCCTGCAGGAGCTCGCCTCGCCGCCGGCGCGCCGGGTCCAGGTCGCGCCGGAGCACCGGCAGGCGATCCTCGACGGCCTGCGCTCCGCGGCCAACGACCCGGGTGGAACCTCGACGCCGGTCTTCGAGACCTTCCCGGTCGAGATCGCGGGCAAGACCGGTACGGCAGAGACGCCTCAGGGCGACCAGTCGTGGTACGTCGCACTCGCCCCGTATCCGAACCCGCGCTATGTCGTCGCTGTGACGATCGAGGGCGGCGGCTTCGGCGCCGAGGCCGCCGCGCCGGCGGTCCGCCAGATCCTCACCCCGCTGCTCGACGTCGAGGACGACGGCGAGGTCCATAGCGGGCCGGCGGTCGACTAGCCCGTGAGTAGGGTGGACCACTGATGCAGGCGACTCCTCTCGGCGCCACCGTGCGCGAGTTCCGAGACCGCTCGGGACCAAGCTTCGTCCGAATCGACGTGCTGCTGCTGCTGGCCGTGCTCGGTCTGACCGCATGCTCGCTCTACACGATCGGCGAGGCGACTCGCGGCGAGGTCGCGGGCAGTCCACACCACTTCCTCTACCGCCAGATCGTCTTCGTGACGATCGGGATCTGCCTGATGCTGGGGATCTCGCGGCTCGACTACACCCGCCTGCGCGAGTGGAAGGCGCAGATCTACGGCGTGCTGATCGCCGGCATCATGCTCGTCTTCGCATTCAGCGCGGTCACCAACGGCTCGGGACGCTCGATCGAGCTGGGCTTCTTCGAGCTGCAGTTCTCCGAGCTCGGGAAGATCCTGCTGATCCTCGCGCTGTCCGGGGTCATCGTCGACCGCGTGCGGCAGATCGGCGACCGTCGCACGACCGCGGTCGTGATGCTGTTGGCGTTGATCCCGGCGCTGCTGGTGATCTCGCAAGATCTCGGCTCCGGGATGGTCTACATCTCGATCGCGCTCGTGATCCTCTTCGTCGCCGGCACGCCCTGGACCCATTTCGCGGCGCTCGGCGCACTCGCGGCAACCGCCGCGGCGATCGTCCTGATCGGCGCTCCGGCGGTCGGCGTCGAGGTGCTCCAGCCCTACCAGCAGGACCGTCTCACAGCCTTCCTCAGCCCTTCCGAGAACCCTGCCAACAAGGGCTACCAACAACTTCAATCACAGGTCGCGATCGGCGCCGGCGGCAAGACCGGCCGAGGCGATCAAGCGACCCAGACCAAGTTCGACTTCCTACCCGAGCACCACACCGACTTCATCTTCTCCGTAGTCGGCGAGGAGTTCGGCTTCATGGGGGCGGCACTGGTGCTGTCCCTGTTCGCACTGCTGATCTGGCGTACTCTGCGCATCCTCACGATGGCCAAGGATCTGTTCGGCACACTGATCGTGGCCGGCGTTCTTGCAATGCTTATGCATCAGATCTTCATAAACGTGGGCATGACCATCGGGATCATGCCGATCACCGGCATAACTCTGCCTCTCATGAGTTACGGCGGATCGTCGGTCATTGCCACCTTCATTGCTCTCGGATTTCTGCAGAGCGTCCACGCGCATGCGCGCGAGACGGCGTTCGCGAAGGGCCGGGACCTAGTCATATGAGAAGAGGACCCTTTGAAAAAGCAAGTACTTGTCACGGCCGACCGTGGCGAGACACGAGTCGCCATCCTCGAGGCGGAGGGCACGCTCTCCGCTGAGAGCGGGCGCCAAGAACCGCAACAGAAGAAGCAGGACGACTGGAAGGTCGCCGAGCTTTACGTCGAGCGGCGCGGATCGCGTTCGATCGTCGGCAACATCTACAAGGGTCGCGTCGACAACGTGCTGCCCGGCCTCGAGGCGGCGTTCGTCGACATCGGGCTGGACAAGAACGGCTTCCTGCACGCCGACGACATCGTCATGGAGGGCGTGGAGGTTGCGCGCCGTGGCCGTGGCGGCGGCAAGGGCCGTCAGATCGGCGACCTGCTCAAGCCGGGCCAGGAGATCGTCGTCCAGGCGATCAAGGATCCGCTGAAGTCGAAGGGCTCGCGCCTCTCGATGCAGCTGTCGATCGCCGGCCGGTACCTCGTATACACGCCGCAGGGCGAGGGCGTCGGCGTGTCGCGCCGGCTCGAGGACAAGGAGCGCGACCGCGTGCGACGCGAGGCCAAGGGCCTCGAGGTCGGCGAAGGAGGCGTCATCGTCCGCACAGCTGCGCAAGGCGCCAAGCGGGCCGACTTCGAGCACGAGATCAAGTACCTCCACAAGCTGCACGAGGTGCTCCAGGAGCGCGCCGAGAAGGCGAAGGCGCCCGCGATGATCTTCCAGGAGGCCGACCTGTCGGTCCGCGTCGTGCGCGACATCTTCTCGAAGCAGTTCGACCGCGCGATCGTCGACGACGAGCAGCAGCACCACCGCCTGCAGTCGTTCTTCAACCGGACGGCGCCCGAGCTGCTGGAGCGGCTCGAGCTCTACGAGGACAAGAAGACGCCGCTGTTCGAGAAGTACGAGATCGACAAGGAGATCCATTCGACGCTGCACCGGCGCGTCGACCTGCCCTCCGGCGGCTATCTGATCATCGACTACACCGAGGCGCTGACGGTCATCGACATCAACTCCGGCTCGTTCGTCGGGCGGGGCAAGGGCGCACGGCTCGAGGACACGATCACCAAGACGAACCTCGAGGCCGCCGAGGAGGCAGTCCGCCAGCTGCGGCTGCGCGACATCGGCGGGATCATCGTCATCGACTTCATCGACATGGCCCGTGCGCGCAACCGCGACGCCGTGCTCAAGACGCTGCGCAAGTCGCTCGACGAGGACCGCACCAAGACCTACGTCGTCGAGATCTCGCCGCTCGGCCTGGTCGAGATGACGCGTCAGAACGTCACCGAGGGCGTCCGCGAGATCCTCACCAAGACCTGCCCGACCTGCCAGGGCGAGGGCGTCGTGCTGTCCGAGGAGTCGGTCTCGATCGACGCCGAGCGCCGCCTGCGCGAGCTCGCCGCCGAGCGGCCCGAGCCCGAGGCCTATCTGATCCAGATCCACCCGCGGGTCGCCGCGCTGCTGGCCGGCGGCGTGGGCCGGCCGCTGCTGCAGATCGAGGAGGAGACCGGCAAGAGCTTCCACTTCGAGGGCTCCGAGGCGCTGCCGCTCGACCACTTCGCGGTCTCGATGGAGGGGTCGCGAGAGGATGTCGAGCAGCGCGCGCTGCCGTTCGCCGAGGGCGACGAGGTGCTCGTCACCATCGAGGAGCCGCACATGTACGACGAGGACGCCGCCGTCGCGAAGCTCGACGGCTACGTCATCTCGGTCGCCAAGGCAGGCCGGCTGATCGGCAAGAAGACGCTCGTGCGGATCGAGAAGGTGGCCCGCTCTGCCGCTTCCGCGACGCTCGTAGAGGGCGCTGAGATCAGCGATGCGGCGCCGTCCAACGGCACCGCGGCGCCCAAGGCGTCCGACCCCGACTCCAAGCAGCCACGGCGTCGCGGACGACGTGGCGGGCGCGGTCGGCGCAAGAAGGCCGAAGCGTCGGCCGACAAGGAGTGATGGAAAGCACGCGCATGGAGGACGACGACCACCCTGCGCGTGCATCCCGCTACACTGCCTGGCCGGCGCTCCCCGTGGGGCGCCCTTTTTGAGCCCATGTACGCAATCGTCAAAGTCGGAGGCAAGCAGTACCGCGTCGAGAAGGGGGACTCCCTGCTCGTCGATCGCATGCCCGATGACGAGGGAGCCAAGGTGGCTCTCCGACCATTGCTCTTCAAGGACGACTCCGACGACGCCGTCTTCGCCAGCTCGGACCTCGAGAAGGTCAAGGTCGAGGCCGTCGTCAAGAGCCATGAGCGCGGTCCGAAGATCCACGTCCTGAAGTTCAAGCCGAAGCGCGGCTACAAGCGACGCATGGGCCACCGCTCGGACCTCACCAGGCTCGAGATCGGCGACATCAAGCTGCTCGGCCGCAAGCCGGCCGCCGCGAAGACCGCCGACGAGCCGAAGGCCGAGGCCGCCCCGGCGCCGAAGAAGGCGCCCGCCAAGAAGCCGGCTGCCAAGGCCGAGGCCACGGAGGCCGCGCCGAAGAAGGCTCCGGCGAAGAAGCCGGCGGCCAAGAAGCCTGCCTCCGCGAAGGCGGCTGACGACAAGCCGGCCGCGGAGAAGAAGCCGGCAGCGAAGAAGCCCGCAGCCAAGAAGCCTGCGGCCAAGAAGCCGGCAGCGAAGAAGGAGGACGGCGATGGCGCATAAGAAGGGTCTTGGATCCAGCCGCAACGGCCGCGACTCGAACGCCCAGCGCCTCGGCGTCAAGGTCTTCTCCGGCCAGGCCGTCACCGGAGGCGAGATCATCGTCCGCCAGCGCGGCACCCGCTTCAAGCCAGGCGACGGCGTCGGCATCGGCAAGGACGACACGATCTTCGCCACCCGCCCGGGCACGGTCCAGTTCAAGACCAAGCACCGCGGCCGCTTCATCTCAGTCGAGCCTGTAGCTGAGTAGCTGAGTAGCTGACCGCGGCTCGGCCGCGGTCCCTCGTTACTGCTTGCAAGGTCTCCGGTCTCTCGGCCGTCGGTGCTCGGCCGGGATCGTGAGGGCTCGGCGTTGTTGGCCGCGGGTCCTGTCTCCGATTTTGGTTTCCGTGCTCGGCTTCGCGGCTTCGCTTGGGACTTTGCCCCGTGCCTGGCGCGGTTTGTTGGTGGTGGGCGCTCCGTGTGGTTCGACGGCAGGGGCTCCGCCCGACGCTGCGCTCGCTACGCGTGCGCGCGCAAACGCAAAATCGTCGCCACCCGCGGAAGCATCGTCGACAGCTCGGATACTTCTGAGAACCCCGCCTGCGGCCTGGCTCGCCCCACCGTTGTGGAGCTACCCACCGCATGGGTGGTCAGTGCCACAAGGGGCGACGGCGAGACCGGCTTTGAGGAGCTAGCCACCTATGCGGTGGTTGGCTCCTCGAACGCCGTGGGTTGAGTACTGATGAAAACCGGGCCGCTGGCGGGCCGGTCGGCTCTGCGGCCACCGCCAACCTTCACGCCGCCTTACCCAGCCGACGCCCGGAGGAGCGGCTTCGGCGACTCGACGAAGTCCCCGCAAACCCCCACAAGACGCTTCGACACTACGATCGCGGGATGTTCCATGACCGCGCCAGGATCTTCGTAGCTGCCGGCGCCGGCGGTTCGGGGTGCGTGTCTTTCCGTCGTGAGGCGCATGTGCCCAAGGGCGGGCCCGATGGTGGGGATGGGGGCGAGGGTGGAGATGTTGTCCTCGTCTGCGATCCGTCGCGCCGCGATCTCTCCGAGTTTCATCGCGGCGGGCACTACAAGGCGAAGCGTGGCGGGCATGGCGAGGGCGGGCAGCGGCATGGGGCGACGGCTGAGCCGTTGGAGCTGCTGGTGCCGCCCGGGACGGTTGCCGAGGATGAGGAGCGGGGGGCGCGCTGGGAGCTGACGGAGCCCGGGCAGCGGGCTGTGGTGGCGAAGGGCGGACGGAGTGGGCGGGGGAACAAGGCCTTCGCGGGGCCGACGCGGCAGACGCCGCGATTGGCGGAGCGCGGATTGGCCGGCGACGAGGGTTGGTTGGAGCTGCGGCTGCGGCTGCTGGCGGACGCGGGGCTGGTCGGGCTGCCGAATGCGGGGAAGAGCTCGCTGCTGGCGCGGCTGACGGCGGCGCGGCCGAAGGTGGCGGGCTATCCGTTCACGACGATCTCGCCGGTGCTGGGGACGATCGAGGCTGACGAGCGGCAGCTGGTGGTGGCGGACATCCCGGGGTTGATCGAGGGGGCGAGCGCGGGAGCTGGACTGGGACACGAGTTCCTGGCGCATGTGGAGCGCTGCCGGGTGCTGGTGCACGTGTTGGACCTGGCGCCGCTGGACGGCTCGGATCCCGTGGAGAACCATTCCGCTGTCGAGAACGAGCTGCGCGAGCACGGGCATGGACTGGCGGAGCTGCCGCGGATCCTGTGCCTGTCGAAGGCCGATCTGGTGGCGCCGGAGGACGTCGAGGCGGCGATTGCGGAGTGGCGCGGGCGGCTCGGGCTCGGCTCCGAGCCGGCTATCGACGCGACGGCTGAGGAGCTGGCGGTCGGCGCGGTCCAGCCGACGGGTGAGCGGGTGCTCGATGTGGTGGCCACGTCGTCAGCTGTGGGGACTGGGCTAGAGGAGCTTCGCGCGGCCATCGTGCGGGCGGTCCCCGAGGACGAGGCTCCGGTGGTGGCGCCGGCCGAGGTCGTGGCCGAGCACCGTGTGTACCGGCCCGGGGCCAACGACGCCTTCTACGTCGAGCGCACCGACTCCGGCGGCTACCGCGTCGCCGGGATGCGCGTCGAGCGTCTGCTTGCACGGCACGACCTCGAGAACGAGGAGGCGCAGCGCTACGTCGAGGACCGGCTGCGCCGGATGGGCGTGATCGCGATGCTGGAGTCCGCCGGCTTCGAGCCGGGCGATGACGTCGAGATTGCGGGCACGGTCTTCGAGCTGGACCCCGGATAGCCTGCGCGAATGGCTTCGCTGGTCGTGAAGATGGGGTCGAGCATCGTGGCCGACCCGACGGGGGAAGTGCGCGAGGAGGTGCTCGCGGGGATCTGCGACGCGGTGGCGGCGCGGCGCGCGGCCGGCGACGAGGTCGTGTTGGTGACGTCGGGCGCGATCGCGCGCGGGGTGCGGCTGATGGACCTGCCGGCACGGCCAACGGCGATGGAGGAGCTGCAGGCGGCCTCCGCCGTAGGACAGGGGAAGCTCTACAGGACCTACGACGAGCTGCTGGCCGCGCGCGACGTGCCAAGCGCGCAGGTGCTGCTGACGTTCTTCGACATGTCGGCGCGTACGCACTACCTCAACGCGCGGCACACGTTGCGCAAGCTGCTCGACTGGAGCGTCGTGCCGGTGATCAACGAGAACGACACGACCACGACCGACGAGATCTCGTTCGGCGACAACGACTTCCTCGCCGCCCAGGTGGCGATCCTGCTCGGGTTCGACCGATTGGTGCTGCTGACCAGCACCGACGGCCTCTACAGCGCCGATCCGACTCTCGACCCGGGCGCGGAGCCGGTCAAGGAGATATCGAGCATCGAGCAGCTCGAGCAGCTGGACATCGGGTTCTCGTCGTCGCCGCTCGGCTCGGGCGGGATGCGCTCGAAGGTCGTCGCCGCCGAGATGGCGACCGCGGCCGGCATCCCCGTCACGATCACGACCGGGCTCGACCCCGACACGGTCGGCCAGGCACTCGACGGCGCCAGGGTCGGAACGCTGTTCCACCCTCAGGACGGGCGCGTGTCGAGCTTCAAGCTGTGGCTCAAGTACGCCAAGCCGACGCACGGCTCGCTGGCCGTCGACGAGGGCGCCGAGCGGGCGCTGCGGGAGCGTGGGACGAGCCTCCTGCCCGTGGGGATCGTCGAGGTGCGCGGCGAGTTCGAGGCTGGTGACGCGGTCGAGATCCGGCGCACGTCGGGTCGAGGTCGCCCGATCGGCAAGGGGATCGTCAACTACTCGGCCTCCGAGCTGCGGCGGATCAAGGGGATGAAGTCCGACGCGGTGTCAGAGGCGATCCCGCGCGCCGCCGAGGAGGCCGTCCACCGCGACTACTTCGTCCTCGATTAGCGGGCGCCGCGCGTTACCCTGCCTGTATGGCAACCACCGCCCAGTCGGTAGCCGACGTCTGCATCGCCGCGCGCGCGGCGTCGCGCGCGCTCGCGACGGCCAGCGACGACGTCAAGGACGCCGCGCTCGAGGCGATGGCCAGCGCACTCGAGCAGCGGCTCGAAGAGGTCTTGGAGGCCAACGAGCGCGACATGGCGGCCGGTGCCGAGGCCGGCCTGTCGGCTGCGCTGCTCGACCGGTTGAAGCTCGACGAGACGCGCGTGCGCGGAATCGCGGCCGACGTGCGCAAGATCGCCGCCCTGCCAGACCCGGTCGGCGAGGTGCTGGAGGGCTGGCGGCTGGAGAACGGGCTGGAGATGCGCAAGCTGCGCGTGCCGCTCGGCGTCATCGCCGTCGTCTACGAGGCACGGCCCAACGTGACGATCGACTGCTCCGCGCTATGCCTGAAGTCCGGCAACGCGATCGTGCTGCGCGGATCCTCGATGGCCACGCACTCGAACGCGGTGCTGGCCGAGATCGCGGCCAGCGCGGTCGAGACGGCCGGTCTGCCGCGTGAGGTCATCTCCCTGGTCGCCGGAGGCGGGCGCGAGGAGCTCGCGGAGCTGTCCACCCAGGCCGGTGTCGTCGACCTGATCATCCCGCGTGGCGGCGAGGGGCTGAAGGCGGCGCTGCAGGAGGTCGCCACGGTCCCGGTCATCTACGCCGCCGCCGGCAACTGCCACGTCTACGTCGACGCCAGCGCCCACCTCGACGACGCGCTGAAGATCGTGCTGAACGCCAAGGTCCAGCGGCCCGGCGTCTGCAACTCGGCCGAGACCCTGCTGGTCCACGCCGACGCGGCGCCCGAGTTCCTGCCGAAGGTCCTCGGCGAGCTGCGCGAGGCCGGCGTGGAGTTGCGCACCGACGCGCGCACGCGCGCGCTGGCCGGCGATCTCGCCGATTCGCTCGCCGACGCCGACGAGGACGATTGGGGGACCGAGTACCTGGCGCTGATCCTGGCGGTCAAGGTCGTCGACTCGCTCGACGAGGCGATCGACCACGTCAACCGCTACAGCTCGGGCCACTCCGAGGCGATCGTCACGGACTCGACCGAGTCGGCCGAGCGCTTCACGCACTCCGTCGATGCCGCATGCGTCTACGTCAACGCCTCGACGCGCTTCACCGACGGCGGGGTGTTCGGCATGGGCGCCGAGATCGGAAACTCGACCCAGAAGCTTCACGTGCGCGGACCGATCGGCGTGCGCGAGCTGACGACCTACAAGTACGTGGCCGAGGGCACCGGCCAGATCCGCGAGTGAGCGCGGCCGGCGGCCAGCGCGAGCGGGTCGGGATTCTCGGTGGCGCGTTCAACCCGCCACATCTCGGTCACCTCTGGCTGGCGCAGGAGGCCCACGCCCGGCTCGGCCTCGACCGCGTGCTGCTGGTCCCGTTCGGCGAGGCGCCGCACCGCGAGCTCGACTCCGACCCCGGACCGCGCGAGCGGCTGCGACTCGCCCAGATCGCCGCTGGCGACGACGAGCGCCTGCTCGTGTCGCCGATCGAGACCAACCGGCCGGGTCCGTCCTACATGGCCGACACACTGACGTTGTTGAGAGAGATCGAGCCCGCCGCCGAACTGACGTTGATCCTGGGCGCCGACCAGGCGATGAAGCTGCGTAGCTGGCACGAGCCGGAGCAGGTCCTGGACATGGCGCGGCTCGCCGTCGCCGACCGTGGCGGCGTGGGGCGCGACGACGTCGCCGCGGCGCTCGAGGGACTGCCGGGCGCCGACGCCATCGAGGGCTTCCCGCTGCCGCGGATCGAGGTCAGCTCGACGCTCGTCCGCGAGCGCGTCGCCGCCGGCCTGCCGATTCGCTACCTCGTGCCGGATGCGATCGCCGACCGGATCGCCACGGCCGGCCTCTACCGCGCCCAGTCGCCCACGGAGGCGGCGCGATGAACGCCGAGCAGCGGTCGGCGACCGCCGCCGGCGCCGAGCTCGGCTCGGAGCAGCTGGCCAACCGGATCGCCGAGATCGCATCCGACCGCAAGGCGATCGACATTCGCGTCATCGACGTTCGCGGCCTGGTGAGCTACACCGACTATCTCGTCGTCTGCTCCGGCAACACCGAGCGGCAGACGAGCGCGATCCGCGACGCGATCCACAAGGAGCTCAAGGACGACAACGGCCTGATGCCGCGTCGCGCCGAGGGAGCGAGCGAGGCACGCTGGATACTGCTCGACTACCTCGACTGCGTCGTCCACGTGTTCACCCCCGACGCGCGCGACTTCTACCGGCTGGACAAGCTCTGGGGCGACGCCCCGCAGCGCACGGTCGAGTGACCGTCGCGGCCGCGCCTCGCTAGACTCGGCGCTGCTTCGAGGGGCTATAGCTCAGCTGGAAGAGCGCCGCCATGGCATGGCGGAGGTCGTCGGTTCGAGCCCGACTAGCTCCACTCTGAAAGGCTGCGGCCGTGATCAGGCACGCAGACCCCGAGATCGACAGCGGCGCATGCGCGACGATCTACGCGCCGTACGTGGCGGGAGCGGCGACCTCGTTCGAGGAGCTGGCGCCCGACGCCGACGACTTCGCGGAGCGGATCGAGCGGGTTTCAAGGACGCATCCGTGGCTCGTCGCGGAGCGTGACGGAGTGGTTGCGGGGTTTGCCTATGGGGCGCCACACCGTCCGCGGCCGGCGTACCGGTGGACGGCCGAGACGAGCGTCTATGTCGCGAACGGACATCAGGCGGCCGGCGTCGGCCGCGAGCTGTACGAAGCGCTGATCGGTCTGCTGCGACGCCAGGGGCTGCACACCGCGCTCGCCGGCATCACCTTGCCGAACGACGCCAGCGTCGGGTTGCACAGCGCGCTCGGCTTCGAGCAGGCTGGCCTCTACCGCCAGATCGGCTACAAGGCCGGCGCCTGGCGCGACGTCAGCTGGTGGCAGCTCAACTTGCGCCCCAAGGGCGACGGCCCGCCGGTCGAGCCAATTGGCCCTCAGCGCCTCGACCCGGCCTAGACTCTCGTAGATGGTCGCGTCCCCGTTGCAGCCGATCGTCAAGGCGGGACTGATCGCTCTGATGGCGCTGGGCAGCGTCATGCTCTGGATCGGGTCGCCGATCGGCTGGCTCTGGATCGCGTCGCAGATGCAGAAGGACACCCAGGCCGCCGGCTTTGGGCCCTACATGGTCGTCCTGTTCGGCATCGCGATCACAGCCGTGGTGCTCGCCAAGCTCCTGCAGCGGCTGAACCTGATCTACGGAGTCGTCGCCGGCGAGGACGAGCCGGTCCGGGTCGTGCTGCCCTGGCACCGCGGGTTGCGCGGCCAGAACGAGGGCCGGCCGCCGCGCACCGTGCTCGACGTCGTGATGGTGATCAGCGTCGCGATCGGCGTCGTCGTGCTGACGATCTGGTTCTTCTTCTTCGCCGGGTCGCCGCTGCCGACCTGACGGCCGCGGACTCTCAGGCGCTGATGTCGCGGCGGCGCATCAGGATCGCGCCGGCGACGGCGAACAGCACCGCATAGCCGAGCAGCAGCATCCCGCCCGCCAACTGGCTGATCTCGGCGCCGCCCTCGAACTGGGTGTCGCTGACGGCTGCGGTAGCGCCACCGATGCCGTAATCCTCGATCCAGCCGCCGACCTTCGGGACAACCGTCAGCAGCGGCTCGATCATGAAGTACCAGGCGAGTCCCCCGATCACGGCGCCAACCTGGTTGCGGATCACGGCGCCGACCCCCACGCCGATCGCCGCGAGCAGCGCGATGCAGACCACTCCGCCGACGACCTGCTCGGCCGCGTCGCCGAACGACAGCCCGGTGGAGATGTCGCGCAGCGGCAGGATGATCCACATCAGGATCGCCGCGAGCGCGTAGGCGACGACGCCGAGCACCAGGCCAGCGGTGACGTGCGCCGACAGCTTGGCGACCATCAGCCGCATCCGGTCCGGCGTCGCGAGCAGGGTGGGCGTGATCGTGCCGTGGCGGAACTCGGTAGTCACGGCAAGCAGTCCGAGCACCAGCGCGAACGGCTGGGCGAGGCCGGCCACGTCGAGTAGGTCGATGCCGGGTACCGAGCCGCTGTCGAACGAGTCGGCGGCGGCCTGCGCGCCGGCGATCAGCGCGACCAGCGCGAGCGTCGCGATGACGATCCCGAGGAAGGTGCGCGTCGTGCGCAGCTTGAGCAACTCGCTCTGGATCGCGTTGCTCACGTCGCCTTCCCGTCGCCCGCCGGGCGCTCGTCGGACGTCAGCTCGAAGAAGACCTCCTCGAGCGTCTGCCCGGCCGCGGCCAGCTCGGAGATATGGATGCCGTTGGCGGCAATCAGCGCGCCGACCTGCTCGCCGCTGCGGTCCACGACGACGATCGCGCCGTCATGACCGTCGCCGACCTCGGCGCCGTCGGCGCGCAGCAGCTCGGCGAGCCGGCTCGCATCGGGGCCGGCGACGCGCACGCCGCCGCCGCGTCCGGCGAGCAGCTCGCCGATCGGCGCCTGCTCGATCGAGCGGCCCCGGTGGATCACCACTACCTCGTCGACCGTCTGCGCCACCTCGGACAGGACGTGACTGGACACCAGGATCGCGCGGCCCTCGGCAGCCAGCGAGCGCAGGAAGTCGCGTAGCCAGCGGATGCCCTGTGGGTCGAGGCCGTTGGCGGGCTCGTCGAGCACCAGCACGCGCGGGTCCCCCAGCAGCGCCGCCGCCAGGCCGAGCCGCTGGCGCATGCCCAGCGAGTAGCCGCCGGCACGGCGCTTGCTCGCGTCGTCGAGGCTGACCAGCTCGAGCAGCTCGTCGACGCGCGTCTCGGCGACGCCGGCGGCCAGCGCGAGTGCGCGCAGATGGTTGCGGCCGCTGCGGCCGGGATGGAACATCCCGCCGTCGAGCACCGCGCCGACCGTCGCGGCCGGGTCGTCGAGCTCGACGTAGGGGACGCCCTCGATCGTCGCGGTGCCCGCGGTCGGCTGGATCAGGCCCAGCAGCGCGCGCAGCGTCGTCGTCTTGCCTGCGCCGTTGGGGCCGAGGAACCCGACGATCTTCCCCGCGTCGACCGAGAACGACAGGTCGTCGACGGCGAGCGTGGCTCCGAAGCGCTTGCTCAGGCCCTGAACCTCGATGGCGGGTGCGGTAGCGGTCACTGCCGCCGCATCCTTGCAGGCCGATCACTCGGATACCCCGCACCGATACGCTGCGCACCGCTATGGCAGCCGAAAGCTACGAACCGCGCGCGATCGAGCGCAGATGGCAGCAGCTCTGGGCCGACGAGCGCACCTGGGAGGTCTCCAACGAGGACGACGGCCGGCCGAAGTCCTACGTGCTCGAGATGCTGCCCTACCCGTCCGGCGAGCCGCACATCGGCCATCTCAAGGTCTATTCGGTCGGCGACGCGATCGCCCACTTCAAGCGCCGCACCGGCCACCGCGTGCTGCACCCGCTCGGCTACGACGCCTTCGGCCTGCCGGCCGAGAACCACGCGATCAAGACCGGCCAGCACCCGCGCGAGTCGACCGAGGCCTCGATCGCCGAGTTCCGCCGCCAGTTCAACGACTGGGGCGTCTCGATCGACTGGTCGCGCGAGCTCGGCACGCACGAGCCGTCCTACTACCGCTGGACGCAGTGGCTGTTCCTGCGCCTGTTCGAGCACGGGCTCGCCTACCGCAAGGACGCGGCGGTCAACTGGGACCCGGTCGAGGAGACGGTGCTCGCCAACGAGCAGGTGATCGACGGCCGCGGCGAGCGCTCCGGCGCGCTGGTCGAGAAGCGCCAGCTCGAGCAGTGGTTCTTCAAGATCACCGACTACGCCGACCGGCTGCTCGACGACCTCGACACGATCGACTGGCCACAGAACGTGGTCACCATGCAGCGCAACTGGATCGGCCGCTCCGAGGGCGCCCAGGTCGTCTTCCACTGTGACGCGCTCGACACCGACTACCCTGTCTTCACCACCCGGCCCGACACGCTGTTCGGCGCGACGTTCTTCGTGATGGCGCCCGAGCATCCCGACGTGCTGAAGCTCGACGACTCCCCGGAGGTGGCGGACTACGTGCGACGCGCGCTGACCGAGTCGGCCGAGGAGCGTGGGGCGGAGGACCGTGAGAAGACAGGTGTGGCGCTCGGCACGACCGTGACGAACCCGGTCAACGGCGAGCAGATCCCGATGTACGTCGCCGACTACGTGCTGATGGAGTACGGCACCGGCGCGATCATGGCCGTGCCGGCCCACGACGAGCGCGACTTCGAGTTCGCGACCAAGCACGGGATCGAGATCCGGCGCGTGATCGAGGCGCCGGACGGCGAGGACGGTGAGCTTCCTTATTCCGGCGACGGTCCGATGGTCGACAGCGGCCGCTTCGCCGGTCTGCACAACCGCGAGGCATTCGCCCAGATCGTCGAGTGGCTGGGCTCCGAGGGCAAGGGCGAGCTGGCGGTCAACTACCGCCTGCGCGACTGGCTGCTCTCGCGCCAGCGCTACTGGGGCTGCCCGATCCCGATCGTCCACTGCGAGCAGTGCGGAATGGTTCCGGTGCCCGACGACCAGCTGCCGGTCGTGCTGCCCGACATCGAGGACTACAAGCCCAAGGGCCGCTCGCCGCTCGCCGCGGCCGAGGATTGGGTCAACGTCGACTGTCCGAAGTGCGGCGCGCCGGCGAAGCGCGAGACCGACACGATGGACACCTTCGTCGACTCGTCCTGGTACTTCATGCGCTACTGCGACGCGCGCAACGACCAGGCGCCTTGGGACCGCGACGTGCTCGCGTCCTGGATGCCGGTCGACCAGTACATCGGCGGCGTCGAGCACGCGATCCTGCACCTGATGTACGCGCGTTTCTTCACCAAGGCGTTCGCGGACGTCGGACTGCTCGACGTACAGGAGCCGTTCGCACGGCTGTTCACCCAGGGGATGGTCACCCGCGACGGCGCGAAGATGTCGAAGTCGAAGGGCAACGTCGTCAGCCCGCGCGAGCTGGTCGACGAGTTCGGCGCCGACGCGGCGCGCAGCTACATCCTCTACGTCGGCCATCCCGCCGAGGGCGGCGATTGGAACGACAAGGGAATCGAGGGGATCCACCGTTTCCTGTCGCGGCTGTGGCGCGCCGCGGCCGACGCCGCCGCGAACACCGAAGCGTCCGACAGCCCGACCGGTGAGCCGACCGCCGTCCTGCGCAAGGCGCACTGGGCGATCGACAAGGTGACGACCGACCTCGGCGAGCGGTTCGCGACGCATACCGCGATCGCCGCCGTGATAGAGCTCGTCAACGAGCTGACCAAGCACCGCGACGAGCTGCTCGCGACGCCAGAGGGCGCGTCGCAGTACCGCTTCGCGGCCGCGACCGCAGGTTCGCTGATCTTCCCGTTCGCGCCACACCTCGGCAGCGAGGTCTACGAGCTCCTGACCGGTCGCCGCGTCTGGGAGGAGCCGTGGCCGGAGGCCGATCCGGCGCTGCTCGAGACCGACACGGTCACGATCGTCATCCAGCTCAACGGCAAGGTCGTCGACCGCTTCGACGTCGCCGCCGAGATCTCCGACGCGGAGCTCGAGCAGCTGGCACGCGACTCCGCGAAGGTCGGCGAGCGGCTCGACGGCCGCGAGATCGTCAAGGCGATCGTCGTGCCGGGCCGCCTGGTCAACCTCGTCGCCAAGTAGTCACCATCCGCTAGGACAACCGTCCAGGGCCGTCGAGGACAGGTGCCCCGTGGACCCCCGCCTGCCGATGGGCACAGTGTGGACCTCGCTATCGCCCGCCGGCTCGCGCTGGCGCTCACCGCTCTGCTGCTTGCCACGCTCGCGTTCGCGCTGCCGGCCGTCGTGCCGACGACCGCCGCCGCCCAGGAGCTCGAAGAGGAGCCCGGCGACGAGGAGTTCGAGGACGACGGGGACGACTTCGGCTTCGACGACGAGGAATTCGCCGAGGAGGAGGACGAGAATTACGTCAGCGAGGAGATCCTGGCGCTCCAGGAGGCGACCGGCGAGCTCGGCCGCGCCAAGCGCGCCGCCGCGAGCAAGGTGGCTCGCCTGAGCAGCAGCGCGTCCACTCTCCGTCCCTGCTTACGCGGCGGGCCCGGCTGGAAGCGGATCCGCGCGATCAAGCACGCTCCGCAGCGAGCGCTCTACACCGCCGCGGCACGCCGCCTGCTGGCGGACATGAAGCTGCTGCTCGACGGTCAGCAGCCGCGGATCGTCGTCTACGAGCCCGCGTTCCAGCGCTTCGTCGCACAAATCCGCTCCGCGCCGGTCTCCGATCCGACGCTGAGCGAGGCGGTTGCCGCGCAGGCGCGCCGCGTGGCGTCGTACCACGACATCCGCGGCATCAAGGCCAACTGCGCCGTCTTCAACAAGCTGACCAGGCGGGTGCGCGAGTTCCCGACCCGCACCGCAGCCCAGATCGTCCGCGCCGACTACCGCGCGACGCCGCTGGCGCGCAAGATCCAGCGCAACATCTCGGACCAGCTGACCAAGATCGATCGCCGTCACGGGATCACTTACCGCGACGCCGAGAACCTCGCCGAGGCAGCGGAGCTGATGGTCGAGCTCGGCGGCGAGCCGGGTTACGCCACCGGCTTCCAGTACGCCTTGTCGCTGCGCTGACGCTCTTTCGTCACGCCTGAGGCGTCTCCGGGCACAGCCGGGCGCCTAGCGTCGCGCGGATGGACGATCGCGGCTGGCAGGCGTTGGGATGGGCGATCGCCGCCGTCGTGGCGGTGTTGCTCGGAGCGCGGCTGCTGGACTCGGGACCGACCCCGCCACCGGTTCGGGTCGAGGGAGCGAGCAGCGGGGAGCGGCGCCGCGACGAAGCCGCGCCCGGCGGGCCGTACGTCCACGTAGCCGGAGCCGTTCGCAGGCCCGGGCTCTACCGGCTGCCGCAGGGTGCCCGGGTGGCGGTCGCGGTGCGTCGCGCCGGCGGGCCGTCCGCCCACGCAGACCTGAACCTGGTCAATCTCGCCGCGCGGCTCCAGGACGGCCAGCAGGTGGTGGTTCCGGCGAGCCAGGGCGCTGGCGGAGCCACCGCAGCGGGAGCGGACGCCCCGGTCAGCCTCGGCTCGGCGACGGCGGAGCAGCTCGACGAGCTCGACGGGATCGGGCCGACGCTCGCCGAGCGGATCGTCGAGTACCGCCAGGCCAAGGGCGGCTTCGGATCGCTGGACCAGCTTGCGGAGGTCGATGGGATCGGTGAGAAGCGGCTCGAGGCACTCAAGGCCGCCCTGACGCCGTGAGCTGGCAGCGGTTGGTGCCATTGGTCGTGGTGACGGCGATCACGGTCGCTGTCGGCACGGCGCGGCTCGACCGCATCGACGCGCCGGGTGAGCGCCTGCGCGACGGGCAGGCGCTCGTCGGCACCGCCCACCTCGCCGAGCGGCCACGCGCGGGACCGTTCGGCGCCTCCGCCGAGGTCGAGTTGACCAGCGGCGCCGAGCGCGGCACGCGGCTGCTCGCTCGCCTCCCGCGTGGCGAGGATCTCGAGGCGGAAGTCGCTCCGGGGACTGAGCTGCGGTTATCGGGCCGCTTCAAGCAGTCCGAGGCGGGGGAGGGGGACTTCGACTTCGCCGCCTACCTGGAGCGACGCGGGATCGCCGGTGAGCTGCAGCTGGACGAGGTGACGACGACCGGGCGCCGCCGCGGTGGGCTGCGCGGAGCGATCGACGGCATCCGCGAGCGGGCGCTGGCGGGGATTGCGTCCGGGCTGCCTCCAACCCTCGGCGCGCTCGGACAGGGCATGGTCTTGGGCGCCGACGAAGACGTGCCCGACACGGTCCGCGAGGACTTTCGCGACGCCGGGCTCAGCCACGTCCTGGCGGCTTCCGGAACGAACGTGATGCTGCTCGTCGCGCTGGCGATTCCGCTGCTCGCGGGCGCGGGCCTCTCCTACAGCGCCCGCATCCCCGTCCTGATCGGACTGATCGCCCTCTACGTCCCGCTGGCCGGCGGCGGACCCTCGATCCAGCGCGCCGGGGTGATGGGCGCGGCGGGACTGCTGGCGATCGCGCTCTCGCGCCCCGCATCGCGCTGGTACGCGCTCTTCCTGGCCGCCTGCGTGACGCTCGCGAACAACCCGCGTGTCTGGGCAGACCCCGGCTGGCAGCTGTCGTTCGCCGCCGTCGTCGGGATTCTCCTGTTGGCGCCAGGCATTGGACGCCGGCTCAGCGCACTGCCGAGCGCGCTCGCCGACGGCATCGCGCTGACCGTCGCAGCGACGGTCGCGACGGCGCCCCTGGTCGCCCACCATTTCGGGACCGTCTCACTCGCGAGCCTGCCGGCGAACGTGATTGCGCTGCCGCTGATCGCGCCGATCATGTGGCTAGGGATGCTGCGTGGCCTAGTGGGTCAGGGTGGCGGCCCGCTCGCGTCGGTCAACGACCTGCTCGGGATCCTGATCGCGCCCCTGCTGACCGGGATCGAGCGGCTGGCCGCGTCGTTCGCCGACGCTCCCGGCAGCACGCTGGCGGTGTCCTTCGACGGTCCACTCGACCTCGTCTTTGCCTACGCGATCCTCGGCCTGGCGGTTCTCGCCGTTCGGCGAGCGTCCAACAGTCTCGACACGCGCGCTTCGACGGTTGTCGCGCGACTACGCCGTCTGCCTCGTGGGCGCAAGCTCGCGTTCTCGGTCGCGGGCGTCTCGCTCGTTGTGCTCGCTCTAGCTCACGGGCTCACCCCGGCCCAACCCCCGGCAACTCTGACCGTCACGTTCCTCGACGTCGGCCAGGGCGACGCCACGCTCGTCCAACACCCCGACGGCAGCGCCGTCCTGTTCGACGGCGGACCGCCAGAAGGCGGCGTGGCACGTCTGCTGCGCCGCGCCGGCGTGCGGCGCCTGTCGGCCGTCGTGATGACGCACGCCTCACGCGACCACCACGGCGGTCTCGCCGAGGTGGTCGAGCGCTTCCCGGTCGACCTGCTGATCGACGGCGGCGACGGCACACGCGACCGCGACTTCAGGGCTGTCGTGACCGCGGCGCGCGCCCGAGGCGTCCGTCGCACGGTCGCGGTCGCCCCGCTGACCCTCCACGCCGGTTCGCTCCGTATCGACATCCTGTCGCCAACCCCCCGCCCACCCGGCCGGCCGCCCGAGGACCCCAACCCCCGCGCGGCGGTCGCCATCGTCAGCAGCGACGGCTTCGACCTGCTGCTCACCGGCGATGCCGAGAGCGAGGCACTGCTCCCGCTCGAGCTGCCCGACGTCGACGCAATGAAGCTGCCCCACCACGGCAGTGCCGATCCAGGGCTGTCCGATGTCCTCGAACGTGTCCGTCCCGAGATCGCCTCGATACCCGTCGGAGCGAACAGCTACGGCCATCCGGCGCCGTCCACCCTCGCGGCGTTGCGCGCCGCGGGCGTCCCAACCTGGCGCAACGATCGCCACGGCACCGTCCGCCTGTCGGTCGACCGCGGCCTCAAGACCGTGGATCCCGATCGCGGCGAAGCCGTCGAACTTCCACGCCGATAGCGCCACGGAATGACGAGTCCCCGAGAGCGATTCCCAAGCGGCCCGGGGGCTCGTCATTCCGGGCGCCCAGCCACGTCGCGGACCAGGCCCCGCCGACACGGCCCGTAGGATCGTCCCTGTGGCCGACCTCAAGCCCGTCTACCTGATCTGCGGCGACGACGACGCCAAGACCGACGCTTGGCGATCACGCGTCCGCAAGCGGGCCGAGGCCGAGAACGGACCCGGTGGCCTCGAGTCCTTCGACGCCAGCCGCGACGAGGCCGAGGCAGTGGTCGCGTCGCTCGCCGCGCTCACCTTCTCGACCGGCACGCGCTACGTCATGGTCGACGACGTCGGGGCCTGGAAGGCCGCCGCCGTGGCGCCGCTGACCGACGCCATCGCCGCCCTGCCACCCGACACCGTCCTCGTCCTAGTCGTCCGCGGCAAGCCGCTCAAGAGTCTCGTCACCGCCGTGGAGAAGGCAGGGGGAGAGGTCCGCGAGCACGCCGCCCCCAAGCCCTGGGAGATGCCCAAGTGGGTGGTCGGCCGCGCACGCGAGCTCGGCCTACGGCTCGACAACGAGGCCGCCAAGACCCTCGTGAACATCGTCGGCCCCGGCCAGCAAAGGCTCTCCCGTGAGATCGAGAAGCTCTCGATCGCCCTCTATCCCGAGCCGACCGCCACAGTCGACGACGTCGAACGCTTCGCCGCCGGCGAGACCAGCCCCAAGGTCTACGACCTCGCCGACGCCGTCGTCGGCGGCAACGTCGAGTCCGCCATCGAGCTCGCCGAGGAGCTGGCCGAGTGGGGCGAGCGTCCCAGCCGCTTCGTCTACCCGATCGTCGGCCGCCTTCGCGAGGTCCACCGAGCGGTAGAGCTGCTCGAGGGCGGCCTGACGGAGAAGGAGCTCTCAAGCGCCCTCAGGATGCCGCCTTGGCGCGCCAAGAAAGTAGTCGCACTAGCCCGGCGTGCAGACCGCGAGACCCTCCAACGCGCCATCTGCCGCTTCGCCGACCTCGAGATCAACCTCCGCGGCGGCGGCACCTTGGACGAGGAAACCGCCGTAACCCTCACTCTCGCCAGGGCTGCGTGACCTAAGCACCGTGCGGCGGTCCGCCGCCTCCGTACGGGTACCACCACTCCTTGGCCTCGATCTTCGTCTCCATGTGGACGTGCTTGGTCTCCTGGAAGGCCTCCAGGCCCTCCTGACCAAGCTCGCGGCCGAGGCCGGACTGCTTGAAGCCGCCGAACGGGCCGGCGTCGTTGTCGGTGAGCGGGTCGTTGATCCAGACGGTGCCGGCCTTGAGCTCGCGCATGCAGCGGACGGCGGTGGCGAGGTCGCGGGTGTAGACGTTGGCGCCGAGGCCGAACTGGGTGCCGTTGGCGAGCTCGATCGCCTCGTCGAGCGAGCGAACGGGGACGATCGGGGCGACTGGGCCGAAAGTCTCCTCGCGCAGCAGGTCGGTGTCGGCGGGGACGCCGACGACCACGGCGGGGGAGTAGTAGTGGCCGCGCTGGTGACCGGCTCCGTCGCCGCCGACGATCAGCTCGGCGCCGGCGGCCACGGCGGCGTCGACCTGGGCGGCTGCCTTGCCGCGCTGGGCGGCTGAGACCATCGGGCCGACGTCGGTCGCGGCGTCGAGCGGGTCGCCGACGATCAGCGAGCGGGTGTGGTCGGCGAAGGCGGCCACGTAGTCGTCGAACAGCGACTCGTGGACGTAGAAGCGCTCGGCGGAGGTGCAAACCTGGCCCGCGTTGAGGTAGGCAGCCCAGGCGCCCCCGCGCGCGGCGATCTCGACGTCGGCGGCGACGTCGGCGCAGACGATGAACGGGTCCTTGCCACCCATCTCGAGGTTGATCCGCGCGGTGCGCTCGGCGCAACGGGCGGCGATCCGCTTGCCCGTCGGGACGGAGCCGGTAAAGGCGACGCAGTCGACGCGCTCGTCGGAGACGATCTGCTCGCCGACGTCGCCGGCCCCCGCGAGTAGCCCGACCAGGCCGGGAGGGAGATGGTCGAGGCAGGGCGCGAGCATCAATGTCGAGATCGGCGTCAGCTCGGAGGGCTTGCAGACGACGGCATTGCCGGCCGCCAGCGCAGGCGCCAGCTTCCAGGCGAGCAGCAGCAGCGGGTAGTTCCAGGGGACGATCGCCCCGACGACGCCGAGCGGCTCCTTGAGCACCAGCGCTAGCTGGGTCGACTCGATCGGCGGGATGACCCTGCCGGCGAAGTTGCGACCCATCTCGGCGTAGTAGTCGAATGCGGCGGCGGTCCAGCCGACCTCGTCGGAGTTCTCGATCAGCGGCTTGCCGCCCTCGAGCGTCATCGCGTGCGCCAGCTCGTCGGTCCGGGCTCGCAGCCGGATCGCGACCTCGTGCAGCAGCTCGGCCCGCTCGGCAGCGGGCGTGGCCGCCCAGCCGGCGAACGCCTCTCGCGCGGCGGCGATCGCCGCGTCGACCTGCTCGGCGGAGGCGGTCCCGACCGCCGCGACCGTCTCCTCGGTCGCGGGGTTCTCGACGGCGAGCCGCTCGCCGTCGCCCTCGACCTGCTCGCCCGCGATCAGTAGCCGAGTCTCCACCGCTTGCCGACTATAGACCGACCACTGGTCCGAGCTAGGATCGCGTGAGTGCGACCGCTCCGGTACTCGATCAACGTCACATTGGACGGCTGTTGCGACCACCGGGCGGGCTCTCCGACCGAGGAGACCCACCGTCACGCGACGGAGACCATCGAGCAGGCCGACGCGATCATCCTCGGCCGAGTCACGTACGAGTTGATGGAGTCCGCCTGGCGGCCGTCGGAGCAGGCGCCGGAGATGCCGGACTGGATGAAGCCCTTCGGACAGACGATCGACGCGGCGAAGAAGTACGTCGTGTCGAGCACGCTCGATCAAGTCGATTGGAACGCCGAGCTCATCCGAGGGGATCCCGCAGATGCCGTCCAAGAGCTGAAGCAGCAGCCCGGCAACGCGCTGTACGTGGGCGGCGTGACGCTCCCCCTGGCGTTGGCGGAGCGGGGGCTGATCGACGAGTACGAGTTCGTCGTACACCCGCGGCTGGCCGGCCACGGGCCGACGCCGTTCGAAGGGCTGTCGAAGTACGTGGACCTGAAGCTCGTCGGCCGACACGAGTTCGCCTCGGGCGCGGTGGCGCTGCGGTACGAGCCACGCGTCGCCTGAGATTCGGGCTGCGGGCTCGCCTGGAGGCGCTGGAGGCCCTAGGGCCTAGGGCTTAGGAAGAAGCGCCGGCGCGAATGCGGGCGGCGCGGGACTTCTTGCGTGCACCGGTGTTCTTGTGCAGCGCTCCGCTGCGGACGGCGCGGTCGATCCGTGAGACGAGGGCGCGGAACTCACTCTCGACGTCCTCGGCCTTGCCGGACTCGGCGGCGGCCTCGAGGCGGCGGAAGTAGGTCTTGATCGCGGAGGTGTAGCGACGGTTCTCGTCGCGCTCACGCTCGGTGCGAAGAATGCGCTTCTTTTGGGATGCGATGTTGGCCATGATTTGGGTCCGGCGCGCCAGGTAACGGCGCGGCGGCGGCGTAGTGTAGCGCTGATGGCCGATTCAACGACCGCGGCACCCGCACCGCGGGAGGAAGACGCCAGCCAGAGAGGTGGGAGGCTGGCTCGCAGCACCGCGTTCTTCTCGGCTGCGACCGGGCTTTCGCGCATCCTGGGACTGGTTCGCGAGATCGTCGCGGCGAAGTACTTCGGCGTCAGCGCGGCGATGTCGGCGTTCACGATCGCCTTCCAGGTGCCGAACCTCGTCCGCGCCCTGTTCGCCGACGCGGCGCTCCAGGGAGCGTTCGTCCCGGTCTTCACCGAGCTGCTCGAGAAGGGCAAGAGACGCGAGGCGTTCCACGTCGCGTCGAGCCTGTTCTTCCTGATCTTCGTCGTGCTCGGCGTGACGACGGCGCTGTTCATCCTCTTCGCCGAGCCGATCATGTCGGTCTTCGCGCCCGGCTTCGACGACCAGCCGGCGCTGCGCGACCTGACCGTAGGCCTGTCGCAGCTGATGTTCCCGATCGTGCTGCTGCTCGCCCTGTCGGGCGTGATCGTCGGGATGCTGAACAGCTTCGAGCATTTCAGCGTCCCCGCGCTGGCGCCGATCGCCTGGAACCTGGTGATCATCGCGTCGCTGATCTTCCTGACGCCGCTGTTCGAGGGCCAGGATCGCGTCTATGCCTACGCGATCGGCGTGCTGGTCGGCACGATCGTCCAGTTCCTGCTGCCGATTCCGTGGCTGCGCGGTCGCGGTGGGCATTTCACGATCAGCTTCGACTGGCGCAACGAGCATGTCCGGCGCGTGCTGTGGCTGATGCTGCCGGTGACGCTGGCACTCGGGATGATCAACCTCAGCCTGCTGATCAACTCGCTGTTCGGCACGCTCGTCTCGGACTCGGCGCCGGCGGCGATCGACAAGGCCTTCCGGATCTACCAGCTGCCGCAGGGCCTGTTCTCGATCTCGATCGCGACGGTGCTGTTCCCGACGCTGTCGAAGCTGGCGGCGCGCGGCGCGAACGACGACCTGCGCGCGACGATGAGCAACGGCGTTCGCCAGATCTGCCTGCTGCTGATCCCGAGCGCGGTGTTGATGGCGGTGCTCGCCGAGCCGATCGTGCGGCTGCTCTACCAGCGCGGCGAGTTCGGGCCGGAGGCAACCGACCTGGTGACGACCGCCCTGATCTGGTGGTCGATCTCACTGCCGTTCCAGGGCGTCAGCCTGCTCTTCTCGCGCACCTTCTTCGGGCTCCAGCAGCCGTGGGCGACGACCGCGCTGGCGGTCGTGAACATGGTCGTCAACGCGGCGGTGGCATTTGCGCTCTACAAGCCGCTCGGCATTGCCGGGATCGTCATCGGCACCGTCGCCGGGACGCTCGTGATGACCGTCGCCCAGGGCTGGATCCTGCGCGGTGAGCTCGGGGGCATCGAGGGCCGCAGGCTGATCGGCGCCGTCCTGCGGATGCTCGCGGGCGCGGCCGTGCTGGGTGGCGTCGCCTACGGCGCCTGGTACGGCCTCGACGAGCTTCTGGGCCGCTCGCTGATCGCCCAGATCGTCACCGTCGGGGTGGGCGTCGCCGTCGGCGTCGCCGCCTACGCGGTCGCAGTGTGGGCGCTGCGCGTCCCCGAGGCGCATCAGGTCGTGCGCCTGATCCGCTCCCGTCGCGCCTAACGCGCGGCGACGTCGGCCTCGATCTCCGCGAGCGCGGTGGCATTCGCGGCCTCCGCGACCTTCCGAACGAGGTCGACGACCGCTGCCGGCGCCTTGTCGGGCGACCCCGCGTCGAACGGAGGCTCGGGGTCGTACTCGATGCCGAGCTGGATCGCCTGGGCGACCTCGGGCGAGGTCAGTCGCGCGGCGACCGTGAGGGCCATGTCGAGCCCGGCGGTGACGCCGGCGGCTGTGACGATCCGACCGCGCTCGACGACCCGCTCGTCGAGGACGTTGGCGCCGAGCTCGCCGAGCTGCTCGCGCTCGAGCCAGTTGGTGGTCGCGTCGACGCCGTCGAGCAGGCCGGCGGCCGCGAGCAGCAGCGAGCCGGTGCAGACCGACGTCGTCCAGCGCGAGGTCCGGTGCGCGCCACGGATCCAGTCGAGCATCCGCTCGTCGCGCAGCAGCGGGCGCGCGCCGATCCCGCCCGGGACGACTATGACCTCGGGCGACGGCACGTCCTCCCAGCGGCCGTCGGCGACGACGGTCAGCATCCGGTCGTCGGTGGTGACGGGTCCGGGCTCGGGCCCGGTGAAGCGGACCTCCGCGCCGGGGATCGCCCCGAGCACTTGATACGGGCCGATCGCGTCGAGGGCGGCGAAGCGGTCGAACAGCGGGATCGCGATCTGCATCGTGTTCTCCTTCGTCAGGCGGCGTGCACGCCGCGAAAACGGGCTCGGTACTCGCCGGGACTCACGCCCAGCCGACGACGGAAGGCGCGCCGAAAGGTCTCCGGCGTGCCGAAGCCGCAGGCGGTCGCGAGCTGCTCGCTGCCCGCGGCGGTCGTCTGGATCAGCTCGACGGCCCGCTCGATGCGGACCGCCTCGACGTAGGCTGCGGGCGTCACGCCGACCTCGCGGCGGAAGGCGCGCGCGAAGCCGCGCACGCTCATGTGGGCGTGCTCGGCGAGCGCCTCGACGGTCAGGTCGGTCTCCGGCCGCGCGCGAACGAGCTCCTGCGCGGCACGGATCGGCGGGCGCTCGGCGAGCTGCGCCGCGAGTGGGGCGGAGAACTGAGCCTGCCCGCCCGGCCGCTTGGCGAAGACGACCAGCCAGCGCGCGACCTGGAGCGCGATCTCGCGTCCGTGATCGTCCTCGACGAGCGCCAGCGCGAGGTCGATCCCGGCGGTGACGCCAGCCGAGGTCCAAACGTTGCCGTCACGGACGAAGATCGAGTCCGGGTCGACGTCGATCGTCGGATGCCGCTCGGCGAGCCGCTCGACGGCGGACCAGTGGGTCGCCGCGCGCCGCCCCTCGAGCAGTCCCGCCTCGGCGAGCAGGAAGGCGGCGGTGCAGACCGAGGCGACACGGCGCGACCGCGCGGCAGCTGCGCCGATCGCGGCGACGAGCGCCTCGTCTGCCGCCGCCTCGACGACCCCGCCGCCGCCGACGACCACGAGGGTGTCGATCCGGCCCGCGAAGTCGTCCAGCGCCCGCGCCGGGGAGATGGCCAGCCCGCTGGCCGTCGCGAACGGCGCGCCATCGACGGTCACGACGCTGTGGGCGTAGCTGCCGGGGGAGAGGCGCTCCGCGGTCTCGAAGACCTCCAGCGGCCCGCTGATGTCGAGCGACTGCGCTCCCTCGAACCCCACGATCGCGATCTGGCGGCATCCCATGAAGCGATGATCGCGGCTAGCTCGCCAGACCGCAATGACCGTCACCGGACGATTCCGGCCAGGCGCCGAACTTGGAGTAGCCGGCGGCCCACGTGGGTACCCGCGTCGCATGGCAGACGAGCGAATGGACGTTGACGAGCAGATCGACCGCCTGAACGCTGCCCTGCGACTGCAAGGTCGCTCCGCGCTTCAGTACACGCTGACGGGGGGCAGCATCGGCGGTCTCGAGCATCAGCTGCTGGCCGAGCGCTTCGGCGAGTTCGCGCGTGCCGAGATCGACGACGCGCGCCGGCTGGTGGAGAAGATCGTGGCGCTCGGTGGCGATCCGATCGACCAGATCGCGCCGCTGCGCTTCGACTCCGATCCCGAGCAGGCGCTGCGGCGGTTGATCGACTCCGAGACCGAGACGCTCACCGCGCTGCAGGACGCGATCGAGCCGACGGGGCGCGAGGCCGCTTCGGAGGCCGTCGAGCACCGGCTCGAGCACATGATCATGCGCAAGCAGGAGCAGGTCGACGTGCTGCTGCGCGCGCTGCGGCGCTGAGTCGCCCGGCGCCAGCCGGACGGCGGCTCGACGCGACCCCGCATAATCAGGGGCCGTGAGCGCCCCCGCCTCGAACATCCGCAACTTCTCGATCATCGCCCACATCGACCACGGCAAGTCGACGCTGGCCGACCGCATCCTCGAGGTGACCAAGACCGTCGAGGCGCGCGACCACCGGCCGCAGCTGCTCGACTCGATGGACCTCGAGCGCGAGCGCGGGATCACGATCAAGGCTCAGGCGGTGCGCGTCGAGTACACGGCCAAGGACGGCGAGACCTACCGCCTCCATCTGATCGACACGCCCGGCCACGTCGACTTCACCTACGAGGTCTCGCGCTCGCTCGCCGCGTGTGACGGCGCGCTGCTGGTCGTCGACGCATCCCAGGGCGTCGAGGCCCAGACGGTCGCCAACACCTATCTCGCGGTCGACGCCGGCCTCGAGCTGATCCCGGTGATGAACAAGATCGACCTTCCGGGCTCCGAGCCGGAGCGTGTCGCCGGAGAGATCTCAGAGCTGCTCGGAGAGCCGGCCGACGGCGTGATCTCGATGTCGGCGAAGACGGGGGAGGGCGTTACGGAGGTGCTCGAGGCGATCGTCGCCAAGGTCTCCTCGCCGGAGGGCGACGGCGACGCCCCGGCGCGCGCGCTGATCTTCGACTCGGAGTTCGACCAGTACCGCGGCGTCGTCGCCTACGTGCGAGTGGTCGACGGGGTGCTGCGCAAGAACGACGCGATCGTCGCGATGCAGACCGGGACCCAGGCCGAGATCGACGAGATCGGGTTCTTCGGTCCGCAGATGACGCCGGTGAACGAGCTGCGCGCCGGCGAGGTCGGCTACATCATCACCGGGATCAAGGATGTGTCGCTGCTGCGCGTCGGCGACACGCTGTCCCCGAAGGGGCGGCCCGCGGCCGACCCGCTGCCGGGCTACCGCGAGGTCAAGCCGATGGTCTTCTGCGGCCTGTTCCCGGTCGAGACAGACCGCTTCGCCGACCTCCGCGACGCGCTCGAGAAGCTCTCGCTCAACGACGCGGCGCTCTCCTGGGAGCCCGAGACCAGCCAGGCGCTCGGCTTCGGCTTCCGCTGCGGCTTCCTCGGCCTGCTGCACATGGACATCGTCCGTGAGCGGCTGGAGCGCGAGTACGACCTGGAGCTGCTGGCGACGACGCCGAACGTGGAGTACGACTGCACGCTGACCAACGGCGACGTCGTCACCGTGCACTCGCCCAACGACATGCCCGATCCGGGCGTGATCGCCGAGGTTCGCGAGCCGTACCTGAAGGCAACGATCCTTTGTCCCAAGGACGCCGTCGGCGCGGTGATGGAGCTATGCCAGGACCGTCGCGGCACGCACGTCGGGATGAGCTTTCTCTCGGAGCAGCGCGTCCAGCTGCACTACGACCTGCCGCTCGCCGAGGTGGTGCTCGACTTCTTCGACCAGCTCAAGTCGCGCACAAAGGGATATGCCTCGCTCGACTACGAGCTGACCGGGATGCGCCCGTCGAACCTCGTCAAGCTCGACATCCTGCTCGCCGGCGACCAGGTCGACGCGCTGTCGATGGTCGTCCACAAGGACAAGGCCTACGACGCCGGTCGCGGGCTCGCCGAGCGCCTGCGCAAGCAGATCCCGCGCCAGCAGTTCGAGGTCGCGATCCAGGCGGCGATCGGCTCGCACATCGTCGCCCGCGAGTCGGTCAAGGCGGTTCGCAAGGACGTGATCGCCAAGTGCTACGGCGGCGACATCACGCGCAAGAAGAAGCTGCTGGAGAAGCAGAAGCAGGGCAAGAAGCGGATGAAGCAGGTCGGTCGCATCGAGGTGCCGCAGGAGGCTTTCCTGTCGGTGCTGACGCTCGGTGACGGCGACGACTGAGACAGCGCCGTTACAACTTGAGACAACCTTTGCGCGCCGCTTAGAAACGCTTAAGGGGTCAGGCGTAGCTTCTCCGCCATGGCCGCGCTACAGGCAGCACCCAACCCGACAGTCGACTCGCTCCAGCTCTTCCTGGACGGCATCGCGAAGACGCGCCTGCTGACCGCGGCGGAGGAGCTGGACCTCGCCAAGCGCATCGAGCGCGGCGATCTCGAGGCGAAGAACCGTATGACCGAGGCCAACCTGCGTCTCGTCGTATCGATCGCCAAGCGCTATCGCAACCAGGGGCTCGACTTCATGGAGCTGATCCAGGAGGGGTCGATCGGCCTGGTCCGCGCCGTCGAGAAGTTCGACTACCGCAAGGGGTTCAAGTTCTCGACCTACGCGACCTGGTGGATCCGCCAGGCGATCTCGCGGGCGCTGGCCGACAAGTCGCGCACGATCCGGATCCCGATCCACATCAACCAGCAGTTGCAGAAGCTCGACGGCGCCCAGCGCAAGCTCGAGGCCGCCCGCGACCGCGATCCGTCGTTCGAGGAGATCGCCGTCGCGTCCGGTCTCGACATCGACCCGGCGGAGGCGGAGCTGATCATGCGCGCCTCGCGCGCGCCGGTCTCGCTCGACAAGCCTGTCGGGGGCGCCGGCGACGACGATGCCGCCGAACTGGGGCACCTGATTCCAGATCAGGGGGCCGTCTCGCCCTTCGAGGCGGCTGCCGAGGCGCTCGACCGCTCACGACTGGCGCTGGCGCTGGAGAACCTCTCCTACCGCGAGCGGCGCGTGGTCGAACTGCGCTACGGCCTGTTCGGCGAGCAGCCGCGGACGCTCGACGACGTCGGCCGGATGTTCGGCCTGACCCGCGAGCGGGCGCGCCAGATCGAGGAACACGCCGTGCGCAAGCTCGCCTCGCTGGCCGAGGCGCAGGGCCTGCGCGAAGCGGCGTAGATCTTTGTGATCCAGGACACGGCGCGCCGCGTATAGCGAAGCGACCGGGATCTCAAGCCTGGGCGCGGAGCCCTCCCTCCATTTGGCTCCGCTGCCTGGGGCGGGCATCCAAAGGGCGGGCACGGCCGCTTCACACCGCGGCCGTGCCGCCCGCCCGCCCGCCAAGGTCGATTATTAGACTGGCGGCGTGCCAGTAGACGCAAGCGCGAAGGGCAAGCGGTTCCCACCCTTCGAATACGAGGTCGGCAAGGAGAAGATCCGCGAGTTCGCGCAGGCGGTCGGCGAGGACGAGGCGGTCTACTTCGACCGCGCTGCCGCCAAGGCCGCCGGGCTGCGCGACGTAGCAGCCCCGCCGATGTTCGCTGTCGTGTACTCGGCCGGCGCGGTGGGCCCCGCGCTCTTCGACCCAGAGGTCTCGATCGAGTTCGCGCTGATGGTCCATGGCGGTCAGGAGTTCGTCTGGGGCGAGCCGGTCTGCTCTGGCGACACGATCACCACCGTCGCCGAGTGCAAGGACATCTTCGAGAAGGACGGCAAGGGCTTCTACGTCTTCGAGACGGTCTCGACCAACCAGGACGGCGAGGAAGTCGTGCGCGCCACCTGGACGAACATCGTGAGGGGGGTCTGACATGGACGTCGGCGATTCGATCCCGGAGCTGCGCGTCACGCCCGACCGCTTCCTGCCGCACCGCTACGCGGGCGCGTCCGGTGACTTCAACCCGATCCACATCGACAGGGAGTTCGCGACTCAGGTCGGCCTGCCGGGGAACATCCTGCACGGCCTCTATGGCATGGCTCTCGTCGCCAGGGCCAACGCGGCCGCGGCCGGGGGCGACCCGCGCTCGCTGAGGCGGCTGTCGGTGCAGTTCCGTGGCATGGGCCTGCCGGAGCAGGAGATCGTCGTCAGCGGGACGGTCACGGCCGTCGACGGCGACCGCGTGACCATCGACACGGTCGCCGAGCAGTCCGGCAAGCAGATCATCAAGAACGCTCGAGCTGAGCTGCGGACCACCTGACGCCGTCAGTCACAATTCAAGGCGTGCAGGTAACGGCTCGCCAGCAGTTCCTCCTCCGCAAGGTGGTCGAGGGCTACGAGGATCTCAACAGTCCCGTCGGCTCGAAGTGGATCTCCGACCAGGTCGACGTCCCGTGGGGGCCCTCGACGGTCCGCTCGGAGCTGGCGCGCCTCGAGGACCTCGGTCTGCTCGAGCACCCACACACCTCGGCGGGGCGCGTGCCGACCAACAGCGGCTACCGCCGCTACGTCGACGAGATCCTCGAGCAGGGCGTGCTGCCGGCCCCGCGCAAGTCGGTCGAGCTGTCGGACATGCGCCGTGAGGTCGACGAGGCGATGCGCGCGACGACCGAGCAGCTTTCGCAGGTCACCGACCTGCTGGCGCTGGTCACCGCCCCGCCGATCGAGACGGCGACCATCCGCCGCGTCGAGGTGCTGGCGCTCCAGCCGAGCGTCGCGATGGTCGTCGTGATCACCTCGACGGGCGGTGTCACCAAGCGCGTGATCCCGTTCGACGGACCGCTCGACGGCGGTCTGATCGACTGGGCCGGCGCCTACCTCAACGAGGCGCTCGGCGGGCTCGACGTCGGCTCTCGCCTGCTCGCGGGCAGGCTCGCCGACCCCGAGTTGAGCCCCCGCGAGCGCGAGTTCCTCGCCGAGCTCGCCCCGGCCTTCACGGACCTCGAGGACAGCGCCGAGCACACGCTCTTCTACGACGGTGCGGCGCGCCTGGTCTCCGAGCAGCGCTTCCAGGAGCTGCCGCAGCTGTCCGACCTGATGGACGCGCTGCAACGCCGCCAGGCGCTGCTGTCGCTGATGCGCGCCTCGCTGTCGGAGCCGAACGTCTACCTGCGGATCGGACAGGAGAACCCGGCGCCCGAGCTGCGCTCGCTGAGCATGGTCGCCGCCAACTACGGCGTGGCGCGGCGCAACCTGGGCGCCGTCAGCGTGCTCGGACCGGTTCGGATGGACTACCCGGGGGCGATCATCGCCGTCCGCCAGGCCGCCGCCGAGCTGTCGCGCTTCGTCGCCGAGGTCTACGACGAGTAAATGGCCCGACGCGACGCCTACGAGGTGCTCGGGATCGAGCGCGGCGCCGACGAGCGCCAGATCAAGAAGCGCTTCCGCGTGGTCGCGCGCGAGCTGCATCCCGACGTCAACTCCGAGCCCGACGCCGAGGAGCGCTTCAAGGAGGCGGCGGAATGCTATGAGGTGCTCAGCGACGGCGAGCGGCGCCAGATCTACGACCGCTACGGCTGGGAGGGCCTGGACTCGCGTGGCAAGGCGCCGCACGCGCAGGGGTTCGGCTCGTTCTCGGACATCTTCGACGCCTTCTTCGGCGGCGACCCCTTCGGCGCCGGCCGCGGCGGCGGTCCCGGTCCCGTCCAGGGCGGAGACGTCGGCGTCGAGGTCGAGATCACGCTCGAGCAGGCCGCTCGGGGTGCGACCGTCACCGCCGCCTTCGACGCCGTCGAGACCTGCGACCACTGCCACGGCAACCGCGCCGAGCCCGGAACGCCGATCGAGACCTGCCCGCGCTGCGACGGCGCCGGCCAGCTCCGTGCGGTCTCGCAGACCGCGTTCGGCCAGATGGTCAGGGCGCAGGTCTGCGACCAGTGCGGCGGCGACGGCAAGGTCGCCACCAGTCCGTGCAAGGAGTGCCGTGGCCAGGGGCGCAAGGCGACGCGACGCTCGCTCGACATCGACGTCCCGGCGGGGATCGCCGACGGGCAGCGCGTCAGGCTGACCGGCAGCGGGCACGCCGGCGACCGCGGCGGGCCGCCCGGCGATCTCTACGTGATCGTCCAGGTCACCGAGGACGAGCGGTTCGTGCGCGACGGCGCGGATCTGGTCAGCGTCGTCGACGTGGCGGCGCCCGACGCGGCGCTCGGCGTGACGGTCGCGGTACCGACGCTCGACGGCGAGCAGGAGATCGACGTCGAGGCGGGCACCCAGCCGGGCACGATCGTCACGCTGCGCGGTCACGGCATGCCACAGATCGGCCGCGGTCGGCGCGGCGATCAGCGCGTCGTCCTGAACGTCGTGGTCCCGCGCAACCTCGACGAGCGGCAGCGCGA
The DNA here is from genome assembly GCA_035630455.1 of Thermoleophilaceae bacterium. GTDB lineage: Bacteria > Actinomycetota > Thermoleophilia > Solirubrobacterales > Thermoleophilaceae > JAAYBF01. The sequence continues at coordinate 69,703 of DASQKP010000001.1, read as the reverse complement.
GCTGCTCTCCGAGCTGTCGAGCACGATCACCGAGGACAACCTGCACGAGCCACGGCGCGAGTCGATCGTCGACAAGGTCCGCCGGGCGCTGCGGTGATCCGGCTGGCGATTCGCGCGCCGGCGGCCGACGCCGAGCTGGTGCTGTCCGCGCTGCTCGAGCTGGCCCCCGCGGGCGTGGAGCAGGTCGACGGCGACGACAGCGTCGAGTTCGCCGTCTACGGCGCGCCGGGCGAGCTGCCGGAGCTCGACGAGGGCGAGGCCGAGGTCGGTGGGATCCGTGTGACGGTCTCCGGCGAGGAGGTCCCGGACGACTGGGCCGAGCGCTGGAAGCGCTTCCATTCCCCGATCCTGGTCGCCGACCGCCTCTATGTGCGCCCACCCTGGGAGGAGGCGCCGATCCGGCCGGGTGTGATCGACCTCAGGATCGACCCGGGCCGCGCCTTCGGCACCGGCGCGCACGCGACGACGCGACTCTGCCTCGAGCTGCTGGCCGACCTCGCCCGCGACAGCTCGCACGGCTCGTTCTGCGACCTCGGCTGCGGCTCCGGCGTGCTGGCGATCGCCGCCGCCAAGCTCGGCTATGGCCCGGTCGAGGCCGTCGACTCCGACCGTCTCGCCGTCGAGGCCACCAACCTCAACGCGCGCGACAACGGCGTCGCGCTCGACGTCGTGCGCCGGGCGAACCTGCGCGAGGAGGCGCCGCCGGCCGCCGACTTCGTCGCCGCCAACCTGATGCGCCCGCTGCTGCTGCAGGTCGCAAAGCTGATCGACCACGCGCCCAAGGCCTTGATCCTCTCCGGCCTGCTCGACCACGAGGCCGACGAGGTCGCCGCCGCCTTCGCGCCGCTCCAGGAGCAGCGCCGCCTGTCCGATCGTGGCTGGACCGCCCTGCTGCTGACCTAGGCGCGGGGTAGTGTCGCGGGCATGGACTACTCGATCAAGAACTTGCGGCAGGTTGAGGACTCGGCGCCGAAGCACGGCTTCTCGGAGATGGGCGAGGCGCGCTTCCCCGGCTCCGACCTGCGCGCGGAGAACACCGGGCTCGCCTACCACGTCCTGCGCCCCAACAAGCGGCAGGCGTTCGCCCACAAGCACGACGAAGCCGAGGAGATCTACGTCGTGCTGTCGGGCAGCGGGCGGATCAAGCGCGACGACGACATCGTCGAGCTGGACACGATGGACGCGGTCCGGATCGCACCGAGCACCGTCCGCGCGCTGGAGGCCGGCGACGACGGACTCGAGCTGCTGGCGTTCGGCCCGCGCCACGAGGCCGACGGCGAGATCATGCCGATCGATGGCTTCTGGAACTAAGGCGCGGAGCTCTGTAGCACCGCGCCGGCGACCTCCTGCCACCAGGCCTTCGCCTCGGGGCTGCGGGCGCGACCGACGCGGTCGCGGCAGAAACGGACCAGCTGGCGCGGGCTGCCGGTCGCGACGACTCCCTCGCCGGTGACCGCGAGACGGCCGTCCTCGAGCAGCACCAGCGCGCCGCGAGCCTCGCGGCGTGTTCGCAGCGTGCGGTTGACTAGAACGTCGGCGATCCGCTCCGGCGCGGCGGGATCCCCGTCGTCGTCGCGCCAGGGCCTGACGCTGAAGATCGGGCTGCGACCCTGCGGGGCCGAGATCCGGTCGGGCGCCGGGCGGGCGATCGGGCCGTCGCGCCAGCGCCCGAACAGCGCCTCGACGTCGTTGCGGGCGTTCTCGCGCACGACGATGTGCAGTCGGTCCCCCGCCGCGACCGCGGTCGATCCGCGCGGCAGCAGCGCCTCGTCGTCGCGGACGATCACGTTGACGAGCGCGTCGCGCGGCAGCCCGAGCTCGTTGACCAGGCGCCCGACGATCGCGTCGTCGTCGCCGACGGGGAACTCGAGCACCTCGGCGCCCAGCCGGCGGATCGTGCCGACCTCCATCACCGGCGGCGGCACCGCCTCGGCGCGGCTGGTCAGCTTCAGCCGCCGGGCGAGTGGATTGATCGTCGCGCCCTGGACGAGGGCGGAGGTGATGACGACGAAGAAGACGAGGTTGAAGAGCTCCTCGGCGTGCTTGACCCCCTCGATCACCGGGAAGGTCGCGAAGACCACCGGCAGCGCGCCGCGCAGCCCGGACCAGCTGACCAGTGCCATCTCCCGTGGCGAGTAGCCGGCGAGGCTGATCGACGCGAACGTCGCGATCGGCCGTGCGACGAGCGTCAGGACGAGTGCGAGCACGATGCCGTTGACCGCCACGCTGCCGAGCTCGCCCGGGAAGACGAGCAGGCCGAGCGTGAAGAAGAGCGCGATCTGGGCGACCCAGGCGAGCCCCGCGTGGAAGTCGTCGATAGTCCGTCGCGCGGGGATCCGGGCACCGCCGAGGCTGAGGCCCGCCATGTAGACGGCGAGGAAGCCGGAGCCGCCGAGCTGGTCGGCCGAGCCGAAGGCGATCGCGGCCGTCGCTATCGAAGCGACGGGATAGAGGCCGGTCGTCGCGAACGCCACCTTGCGGAACGCCATGACGGCGGCGGTGCCGACCGCGAAGCCCGCCAGGGCCCCGATCGAGAGCTGCTGGACCATCAGGACCGCCATGTCGGCGACGCCGTAGCCAGCGGGCCCCTGGATCCACTCGATGAAGCCGAGCACCAGCAGCACCGCGACCGGGTCGTTGAAGCCCGACTCGGCCTCCAACGTCCGGGCCAGCTTGCGCCGGATGTTCGAGCCGCGCAGCACCGAGAAGATCGCCGCGCTGTCGGTCGACGCGATCACCGAGCCGAGCAGCAGCCCCTCGAGGACCGTGAAGCCGAAGAGCACATGGGACAGAAGGCCCGTGATCGCGGCCGTGATCAGCGTTCCGAGGGTCGCCAGCGGGAGCGCACCGCGCAACACCGGCCGGATCTCGCCCCAGCCGGCGCCGAGCCCGCCCTCGAAGAGGATCAACGCGAGCGCGATGATCCCGATCGTCCGTGCCAGCTCGACGTCGCTCTCGGTCGAGCCGAACGTGATCAGCCCGAGCCCGTCCGACCCGATCGCCATTCCGAGCACCAGGAACAGCACCAGGCCGGGGACGCGCAGGCGCCCGGCGAGCAACGTCGCGCCGATCCCGAGCGCCAGCAGCGTGCCGGCGATCAGGATGAGCGTGCCGTCGTGCATTGGCCGGCAGCCTAGACTTATGGATAGATGGCGGTTGTCGACAAGGTCCAGGAGGACGCGCGCACGGCGCTCAAAGCGGGCGACCGCGAGCGTTGCAACGCGCTGCGGCTGATCGCCTCGGAGCTCCAGAAGGCGGTCAAGGACGGCGGCGACGAGGAGGTTGCGGTGCTGCAGCGCGAGCGCAAGCGGCGGCTCGAGTCGGCGCAGGCCTACCGCGACGGTGGTCGTGACGACCTCGCGACGGCCGAGGAGGCCGAGGCCGAGCTGATCGCCGGCTACATGCCGCAGCAGATCGGCGACGACGAGCTGGCCGAGATCGTCGCGGGAGCGGTAGCCGAGTCCGGCGCCAGCTCGCCGCGCGACATGGGCAACGTGATGAAGCTGGTGATGCCGCGGGTCGTGGGGCGTGCCGACGGCAAGCGCGTGAGCGCTGCCGTGAAGGAGAAGCTGACCGCCTAGTGCGCCGGCAGATCGAGCTCTCGAACGACGTCGCCGCGGAGCTGGCCGGGCCCGAGGACCTGATCATGCGCACGCTCGAGGGCCATCTCGACTGCGCGGTGTTCCTACGCGGCAACGTCCTCACGCTCGACGGCTCGGAGGACCAGGTCGAGATGGGCGAGACCGTCGTGCGCGAGCTGTCGGACCTGATCCGCCAGGGCCACGACGTGGCGCCGGGGACGATCGAGGCGATCGGCTCCGCGCTCGACGAGCACGAGAGCCCGAGCAAGATCCTCGAGGATGTCGTCTGGCGCCACCGCGGGCTGAAGGTCGCGCCCAAGACGGTCAACCAGAAGCGCTACGTCGACGCGATCCGCAAGAACACGATCAGCGTCGGAATCGGTCCCGCCGGCACCGGCAAGTCGTTCCTCGCGGTCGCGATGGCGGTCGCGGCGCTCCAGCGGCGCGAGGTCAACCGGATCGTGCTGACGCGGCCGGCGGTCGAGGCCGGCGAGCGGCTCGGCTTCCTGCCCGGCGACCTGATGGCGAAGGTCGACCCATATCTGCGGCCGCTGTTCGACGCGCTCTACGACATGCTCGAGGCCGAGAAGGTAAACCAGCACCTCGAGCGCAACGTGATCGAGGTCGCGCCGCTCGCGTTCATGCGCGGCCGCACGCTCAACGACTCGTTCATCATCGTCGACGAGGCGCAGAACACGACGCCAGAGCAGATGAAGATGGTCCTGACGCGGCTCGGCTTCGGGTCGAAGATGGTCGTCACCGGCGACGTGACCCAGGTCGACCTGCCGAAGGAGACGCACTCCGGCCTCGTCGTGATCGGCGACATCCTCGCCGACGTCGAGGGGATCGAGTTCGTCCGCTTCGGTGGCGAGGACGTCGTCCGTCACAAGCTCGTCCAGCGGATCGTCGCGGCCTACGGCGAGTACGCCGAGTCGCAGGCGCCGGAGCTGCGCAACTCGCAGTCACGCAGGAGAGCCTGATCGAGATCGAGATCATCGATGCGCCGGAGGCCCCGGCGGGCTTCGACGCGGCCGCCCGCGCCGCGCTGGTCGCGGCTGGGGTGGGCGGTGAGCTGCATCTCGCGATCGTCTTCGTCGGCGAAGCCGAGATCCACGAACTCAACCGCGAGCACCGCGAGCTCGACAAGCCGACCGACGTCCTGTCGTTCCCGATCGACGAGGCCGGACCGGCGGCCGGCCCACGCGAGCTCGGCGATGTCGTGATCTGCCCCGAGCAGACCGAGGACCTGGCCGAGGCCGTCGTGCATGGCGTGCTGCACCTCTGCGGCTACGACCACGAGACCGATGCCGGCGAGATGCTGGCACTTCAAGATCGCGTGATGGAGGGGCTGCGGTGACCGGGACCCGCGCGGGCTTCGTCGCGCTCGCCGGGCGGCCGAACGCCGGCAAGTCGACGCTCGTCAACCGGGTCGTCGGCGACAAGGTGGCGATCGTGTCCGACAAGCCGCAGACGACCCGCCGCGAGATCCGCGGCATCGCGACCGGCGACGACTGGCAGCTCGTGCTGGTCGACTTGCCCGGCGTGCAGCGGCCGCGCGACGCGATGACCGAGCGGATGCAGCACCGCGTCGAGCATGCGCTGCGCGACGCCGACGCGATCCTCTTCATGCTCAACGGCGCGCAGCGGATCGGGCCCGGCGACCGCTACATCGCCCGCGCGATCCGCTCGTCCGGCGTTCCGACCGTCACCGTCGTCAACAAGGTCGACAAGTTGCGCAGGGCCGAGACGGCGGCCGCATTGACGGCGGCCGTCGGACTCGACGTGCCCGGCGACATCTTCCCGATCAGCGCGAAGTCGGGCGACGGCGTCGATCCGCTCGTCGAGCACCTCGTCGGCCTGCTGCCCGAGGGTCCGTGGCTCTATCCGCCGGAGGACAGCTCCGACCAGCCCGAGCACGTCCAGATCGCCGAGCTGGTGCGCGAGCAGGTGCTGCGCCGCACGCGCGAGGAGCTGCCGCACGCCGTCGAGGTCGAGGTGACGAGCGTCGCCGAGCGCGACACCGGCGTGCTCTGGGTCGAGGCCAGCATCTGGGCGGAGAGCGAGTCCCAGAAGGGCATCCTGATCGGCGGCCGGGGCGGGATGGTCAAGGCCGTCGGGACGGCGGCCCGTGAGCAGATCGAGACCGTTCTCGACCGGCGAGTCCACCTCGAGCTGCGCGTCCGCGTCCGGCGCGACTGGCGTGCCGACGACGCTCTGCTCGACCGTCTCGGCATCGAGTGAGAACCGGGGGCTCGCGCCCCCGGACCCCCGTGGCGCCTGGCCGGGCGGGTTTGCGCCGGGCGTCTGGAAGAATCGATCAGATGGAGGAGATCCGCTTCGACGACGACGGGCTCGTGCCGTGCGTGATGCAGGACGCGCGCACGGGCGAGGTGCTGACGCTCGCCTACATGAACGAGGAGGCGCTGCGGCTGACCCGCGAGACCGGCGACATGCACTTCTGGAGCCGCTCGCGTCAGGAGCTGTGGCACAAGGGGGCGACCTCCGGCAACACGATGAAGGTGCGGGCGCTGCGCGCCGACTGCGACGCCGACGCGATCGTCGCGCTCGTCGACTCGGCCGGGCCGGCCTGTCACACGGGCGAGCGCAGCTGCTTCCACGCCGGCGACCTCGACCCGCAGCCCGGCGAGGCGCTCGCCGAGCTCGAGCGGACGATCGCGGCGCGCAAGGCCGCCGGCGACGGCGGGTCGAGCTACACCGCCCAGCTGCTCGCCGACCCCCCGTTCATCGGCGAGAAGGTCCGCGAGGAGGCCGAGGAGGTCACCCGCGCCGCGCGCGAGGAGTCCGACGAGCGCGTCCGCGAGGAGGCCGCCGACGTGCTCTACCACCTGGCCGTCCTGCTCGCCTCGCGCGACATGTCCTACGCCGACGCCTTCGAGGAGCTCAATGCCCGTCGCCGCTGAGGGCTTGGATGTCTCTCCTTCGTTGGAGGAGGTCCGGGAGCTGACGCGCGAGCACACGCTCGTGCCGCTGCGCCACACCTTCATCGACGACTGCGAGACGCCGGTCTCGGCCTACCTGAAGCTACGCGGTGACGGGCCGTCGTTCCTGCTCGAGTCCGCTGAGCAGGGCCAGCGCTTCGGCCGCTGGTCGTTCCTCGGCTTCCGCCCGCGCGGCGTGATCCGGCTCGACGACGGCAAGCTGACCGTCGACGGCGAGCAGCGTGAGCTCGACGACCCCTACGCGGCGGTCGCCGACGAGCTGAGCCGCTACCGGATCGCTCCGATCGAAGGCCTGCCGCCGTTCGTCGGCGGCGCGGTCGGGCTGTTCGGCTACGACCTCGTCCGCTACGCCGAGCCGTCCGTCGGTCCGGGCAACCCGGACGAGCTGGGCACCCCCGACATGGCGCTGATGGTCACCGACGTGCTCGTCGTCTTCGACCACCTCCGTCATGAGCTGTCGATTCTCGCCCACGTGTTCGCCGAGGACGACGTCGACGAGGCCTACGCCGAGGCACAGGCCACGATCGCCGAGGTGCGGGAGCGGCTGGCGGGACCCGTCCCGCGAGCGGAGGCCGGCATCCAGGAGTCGCCGTCCTACGAGTCGAACATCGGCTCGGAGGGGTACGCGGCCGCTGTCGAGCGCTGCAAGGAGTACATCCGCGCCGGCGACGCCTATCAGGTCGTCCCGAGCCAGCGCTGGAGCGCCGACTGCCCCGTCAGCGCGTTCTCGATCTACCGCGGCCTGCGCGCCGTCAACCCGAGCCCGTACATGTACTTCCTCGACTTCGGCGACTTCGAGATCGCCGGCGCGTCGCCGGAGTCGCTGGTCAAGGTCACCGGCCGCAGGGCCGAGCAGCGGCCGATCGCCGGCACCCGCCCGCGCGCGGCCACCGCCGCCGAGGATCTCGAGCGGGCGGAGGACCTGCTCGCGGACGAGAAGGAGCGTGCGGAGCACGTGATGCTCGTCGACCTCGCGCGCAACGACCTCGGCCGCGTCTGCGAGTACGGCAGCGTCAAGGTCGACGAGCTGATGATCGTCGAGACCTACTCGCACGTCCTGCACATCGTCTCGTCGGTCTCCGGGACGCTGCGCGACGACGTGACGCCGATGGACGCGCTCGCGGCCTCGCTGCCCGCCGGCACCCTCTCCGGAGCGCCGAAGATCCGCGCGATGCAGATCATCGACGAGCTCGAGCCGACCAAGCGCGGGCCCTACGGCGGCTCGGTCGGCTACCTCTCCTACAGCGGCGACCTCGACACCTGCATCTACATCCGTTCCGCCGTCGTCAAGGACGGTCGCGTCCATCTTCAGGCCGGCGGCGGAATCGTCGCCGATTCCGATGCTCAGTACGAGGTGCGCGAGACAGAGCACAAGGCCGGCGCTGTCTTCCAGGCGATCGAGCTGGCCTGCAGGCAGGCGGACTGGTCGTGACGCCGGTGGTGGTCCTGGACAACTACGACTCGTTCACCTACAACCTCGTTCAGTACCTCGGCGAGCTTGGGGCGGACCCCGTGGTCGTGCGAAACGACGCAGAGACCGTCGACGCGCTGGTGGAGCGCGCCCGCGGCGGCAAGCTGATCGTGTCGCCAGGCCCGTGCACGCCGAATGAGGCAGGCATCTCGGTCGACGCGATCCGGCGCTTCGGCGAGGAGCGGATACCCGTCTTGGGCGTCTGCCTCGGCCACCAGTCGATCGGCGCCGCGTTCGGCGGTCGCGTCGTCCGCGGCGAGCCGGTCCACGGCAAGACCGCGACGATCGAGCACGACGGCAAGACGATCTTCGCCGGGTTCGACGGCCCGCTCGAGGTCGGCCGCTATCACTCGCTGGTCATCGATCCCGACCTGCCGCCGGAGCTGGAGCGCTCGGCCTCCTTCGGCGACATCGTGATGGCCGTCCGCCACCGCGAGCTGCCGGTCGAGGGCGTGCAGTTCCACCCGGAGTCGGTGCTGACCGGCGACGGCATGGCCATACTTCGCAACTTCCTCGCGCTCTGACGCGGGGCGAGGGGGAGACCGAATGCCCAATCCGATCCTGACCGAGGCAATCGACCGGCTGTGCCGGGGCGAGGCGCTGAGCGCCGACGAGGCGACCGCCTGCCTGCACGAGGTCATGGAGGGGCGCGTCTCCGAGATCCAGACCGCCGGGCTGCTGATCGCCTTCCGCACGAAGGGCGAGACGGTCGAGGAGATCGCCGGGATGGCGCGGGCGATGCGCCAGCTGTCGACGCCGGTCGAGTCCTCACGGGAAGGCCTCGTCGACACCGCCGGCACCGGCGGCGGCCGCCCGACCTTCAACGTGTCGACCACGGCCGCGTTCGTAGCCGCCGGCGCAGGCTGTCCGATGGCGAAGCACGGCAACCGATCCGCGACCGGGCGCTCCGGCTCGGCCGACGTGCTGGAGGCGCTCGGCGCGCGCATCGACCTCGGTCCCGAGGCGGTCGCCGCCTGCATCGACGAGATCGGCTTCGGCTTCATGTTCGCGCCCGCGCACCATCCGGCGATGAAGCACGTCGGGCCGGTGCGCAAGGAGCTCGCCGTCAGGACGATCTTCAACTTCCTGGGACCGCTGACCAACCCGGCCGGCGCGCGCCGCCAGCTGATCGGCGTGTCCGACCGGCGCTTCCTCGACTTCGTAGCAGCCGCGCTCGGCGAGCTGGGCTGCGAGCATGCACTGGTAGTGGCAAGCGACGACGGCCTCGACGAGCTGAGCGTCTCCGGCCCGACCCATGTGGTCGAGCTGCGCGACGGCGCGATCTCCGCCTCCGTCGTGACGCCCGAGTCGGTCGGGCTCGCCGTCTCGCCGCAGGATGCCGTTGCCGCGGGGACGCCTGAGAAGAACGCGGGGATCGCCCGCCGCGTGCTTACCGGTGACAAGGGCGCGGAGCGCGACCTGACGGTGCTCAACGCCGGCGCCGCGATCTACGTCGGCGGGCGCAGCGACTCGATCGAGGCAGGCGTCCGGCTCGCCGAGCAGGCGATCGACTCCGGAGCCGCCGCCGAGGTCATGCAGCGGTTCGTCACCAAGACCCAGGAGCTGGCGCTATGAAGCCGACCGGCCAAATGTCGCGGGGGTCCGGGGGCGTGAGCCCCCGGTGGCGATCATGAGCGAGCGACTCGACGCCCTGGTGCAGGCGACCCGTGAGGCGGTCGACCGCCGCCGCGCCGCGCTGCCGCTCGCCGATCTCCAGCGTGCCGCGGCGCAGCGCGCCGACGACGGGCGTCCGTTCGCCGAGGCGTTGTCGCGCCCAGGGACTTCGCTGATCGCCGAGCACAAGCGGCGCTCGCCGTCGGCCGGTGACATCCGTCCCGGGTCGAGCTGCGAGGAGATCGTCGCCGCCTACGAGCGTGGCGGCGCGGCGGCGCTGTCCGTGCTCACCGAGGAGGCGCACTTCGGCGGCTCGCTCGACGACCTGCGCGCCGCGCGCGCGACGACCGGCCTGCCGATCCTGCGCAAGGACTTCACCGTCGACCCCTACATGCTCTACGAGGCGCGCGCCGCCGGCGCCGACGCCGTGCTGCTGGTCGTCGGCTCGGTCCCCGACGGAGAGTTGGCGGACCTGCTGGCCGGGGCGCGCGAGCTCGATCTCGACGCGATCGTCGAGGTCCACAAGCCGGACGAGCTCGAGGTGGCGCTAGCGATCGACGCTGACGTGATCGGGATCAACAACCGCGACCTTGTCGACTTCAGCGTCGACGTGGCACGGACATTCGATTTGCTGCCCGACGTCCCCGCCGGCAAGGTGGTCGTTTCGGAGTCAGGGATCGTCCGCCGCGAGCAGATCGAGGAGCTCGAGGGCGTGGGCGTCGACGCGGTTCTCGTGGGGGAGACGGTGATGCGCGCCGACGATCCTGAGGCCGCGGTTCGTGGTCTTTTAGGCGCGCTTAAGCAGCACAGCTGAAACTGCGTGTCATGAACGACACGACTCCGCCACAGAAGCGCTCTTCGATTCCAACCTTCCTGGCCGGGGCGCTTGGGGGCCTGCTCGTGCTCGTCCTCGGTGCCGCGCTGATCGCGACCGACGTGATCGACACCGGGGACGACACGACGACCGTCGAGCGCTCGGCGCTTCCCACGCGTGCGGTGTCGGACTCGGGTGGCGAGGGCCGCACCGTCGCCGACATCTACAAGCAGGAGGGCGCGGGGGTCGTGTTCGTGGTCGCGGAGCAGCAGGCCAGCTCCGAGACGTCGCCGTTCGGGACCCCCGACGGTGGCGGCGAGGCGACCGGCTCGGGCTTCGTCGTCGACAAGCAGGGGACGATCGTCACCAACGCCCACGTCGTCGGCGATGCCGACGACGTGCAGGTCCGGTTCGAGGAGGACGGCGATCTCGTCGACGCCGAGGTCGTGGGCAGCGATCCGTCGACCGACGTCGCGGTGCTCAAGGTCGATCCCAGCGATGCGGACCTTCAGCCGCTGCCGCTCGGCAGCAGCGGCGACACCCAGGTCGGCGACGCGGTCGTCGCGATCGGCAACCCGTTCGGCTACACGCGCTCGGTGACGACGGGGATCGTGTCGGCCAAGCAGCGGCAGATCACCGCTCCGAACGGCTTCTCGATCGAGAACGTGATCCAGACCGACGCGGCGATCAACCCCGGCAACTCGGGCGGTCCGCTGCTCGACGCCGAGGGTCGCGTGATCGGCATCAACTCGCAGATCGCGACCGGGGGCTCGCAAGGCTCGGTCGGGATCGGCTTCGCGGTGCCGATCGACACGGTCAAGGGCCTGCTGCCGACGCTGAAGCAGGGCGAGGAGGTGGAGCGCGCCTACATCGGCATCCAGATGATCGGCGTGAGCGAGGACATCGCACGCGACTTCAACCTCGCGGCCGACCAGGGCGCGCTGGTCCAGGAGGTCGTCGAGGACGGCCCCGCGGACAAGGCCGGTCTGAGGGCGGGTGGCACATCGACCGGCGACGGGATCCGCGCGGGTGGCGACCTGATCGTCGAGGTCGACGGCGAGGAGGTCAAGACCCCGGACGACGTGCCGGCGGCGATCGCCGACGCCAAGCCCGGCGACGAGGTCGAGGTCGTCTTCTACCGCGGCGACGAGCGCAAGACCGTCGAGGTCGAGCTCGGTAAGCGGCCCGCCTCGCTGCAGGGCAGCGAGCAGCAGGATCAGGGCGGCGACACGCTGCCGGACCTTCCCTAGAGCTTCCATAGCCGGCTCGATCGCTCCCACGGAGCCGGCTCGGAATACACGCGGGCCCGTCCCTCCGGGGCGGGCCTGCGACGATTGTCGTGTGACGCGATTCAAGTCCTGCGGCATCACCAACCTCGACGACGCCCAGCGCTGCGCCGACCTCGGCGCGTGGGCGGTCGGGCTGATCCTCTGGCCCGGCAGCCCGCGCGTCTGTCAGCCGGCCGCCGCCGAGCAGATCGGCGCCGCTCTGCACCGCCGCTGCGAGATCGCGGGAGTGTTCGTGAACGCGACACTCGACGATGTCGCCCTGGCGGCCGACCGCTACGGGCTGTCGCTGCTCCAGTTCCACGGCGACGAGGGTCCGATCTACTGTCGCGAGGCCGCCCGGCGCACGGGCTGCAAGACGATGAAGGCGGTGCGCGTCAAGGATGCCGCTTCGGTGCGCGGCATCGAGGCGTTCGGGACCGACTTCCACTTGCTCGACGCCTACGTGCCGGACGTGCGCGGCGGGACGGGGGCGACGTTCGAGTGGGACCTGTTGCGCCACCATCGCGGTAGCGTGCCCGTGGTGCTCTCAGGGGGCCTGACAGCGGACAACGTCGGCGAGGCGATCGCCGTCACGCAGCCGTTCGCGGTCGACAGCGCCAGCGGCACCGAGTCGAAGCCGGGGCGCAAGGATCCCGCAAAGCTGGAGGCGTTCGTGAGGGCCGTGGCCCTGGCCGACGAGCGCCAGGCGGTCCACGCGTGAGCGCGTCGGTGCCCGGCGGGAGGGAGCGTGAGTTCGGCCCATACGGCGGCCGTTTCGTGCCCGAGACCCTGATTCCCGCGCTCGACGAGCTCGAGCAGGCTTGGATCGAAGCGGCCGGCGACGCATCGTTCGAGGCCGAGCTCGGCAGCTTGCTGCGCGACTACGTCGGCCGTCCGACGCCGCTCTACCTGGCGAGCCGCCTGTCCGACGACGTCGGCGCGCGGGTCTACCTGAAGCGCGAGGACCTCAACCACACCGGCGCTCACAAGATCAACAACGCGCTCGGCCAGGCGCTGCTGGCGAAGCGGATGGGCAAGCGACGGATCATCGCGGAGACTGGCGCCGGCCAGCACGGCGTCGCGACCGCCACGGCCTGCGCGCTGCTCGATCTCGAGTGCGTCGTCTACATGGGCAGCGAGGACATGCGCCGCCAGAAGCCGAACGTCGAGCGGATGGGCCTGCTCGGCGCCCGCGTGGAGGCGGTCGAGGCCGGCGCGCGGACGCTCAAGGAGGCTGTCAGCGCGGCGATCCGCGACTGGGTCGCCAACGCCGCCACGACGCACTACATCATCGGCTCGGCGGTCGGGCCGGCGCCCTATCCGGCGATGGTGCGCGACCTCCAGCGCGTGATCGGGGACGAGCTGCGCGCCCAGATCCAGCAGATCGAGGGCCGGCTGCCCGACCGCGTGATCGCCTGTGTCGGGGGCGGCTCGAACTCGATCGGCGCCTTCGTCCCGTTCGTGCTCGACCAGGAGGTCGAGCTGATCGGCGTCGAGGCGGCTGGCGAGGGGATCGAGACCGGCCGCCACTCCGCGCCCCTGACCACCGGCGCGCGCGGCGTGCTGCACGGCGCTATGTCGGCCGTCCTCCAGGACGCCGACGGGCAGGTGCTGGAGGCGCACTCGGTCTCGGCGGGGCTCGACTATCCGGGCTCCGGGCCGGAGCACGCCTGGCTGCGCGACGAGGGACGTGTCCGCTACGCCGCGGTCACCGACGACGACGCCGTCGCCGCGTTCAAGCGACTCGCGCGGCTCGAGGGCATCATCCCGGCGCTCGAGCCCTCCCATGCGCTCGCCTGGCTGCTCGCCAACCCGAACGGCGGCGGCGTCGACGCGCTCGTGCTGTCGGGGCGTGGCGACAAGGATCTCGCCGAGGTGCTGTCGCGTTGAGCGCCGTGGGAGCGGTCGCTGGGGCGCGGCGGATCGAAGCGGCCTTCGCCGGTCACGGCAAGCGCGCCGCGCTGATGCCCTACCTGATGGGCGGCTATCCGTCGGTCGACGAGTCGCTCGCGGCCGGGTTGGCCGCGGTCGACGCCGGCGCCGACCTGATCGAGCTGGGGGTTCCCTTCTCCGACCCGCTTGCCGACGGGCCGGTCATCCACGCCGCCGGGACTGCGGCTCTGGAGGCCGGCGTCACGCCGAGCGACGTGCTCGGCGTCTGCAAGCGCCTCTCCGAGCGTGTCCCGGTCGTGCTGATGGTCTACTCGAACATCGTCCTCGCCGAGGGGACCGACAGGTTCGTGCGCGCGGCCGCGGCGGCTGGGGCCGCCGGGCTGATCGTGCCCGACATGCCGCAGGACGAGGCCGCGACCACGCGCGCCGCCTGCGACGCCGCCGACCTGGCGCTGGTTCCGCTGGTGGCCCCGTCGAGCACGCCTGAGCGAGTGGCCGAGATCGGTCGTCAGGCGCGCGGCTTCGTCTACGCGGTGTCGCTCGCCGGGACGACCGGCGAGCGCGACGAGCTGCCGCCCGAGCTGCCGCGGATGGTCGAGCGGATCCGCACGGCGACGAGCGTTCCGGTCGCGGTCGGCTTCGGCATCTCGACCGGTGCCCAGGCCGCGACCGTCGGCGACCTGGCCGACGGGGTGATCGTCGGCAGCCGCATCGTGCGGGCCGCCGGCGAGGGCGGAGCGGAGGCGGTGGGCGCGGTGGTCGCCGAGCTCGCCGGGGCGCTTCGGTGATCCGAGCGCTCCGGTAATCTGTCGCGCCCATGATGGTTCTAGTCGCACTCACCTTCGGCCTCGTCGTCTGGATCGTCGCCTGGGCCTTCGGCATCAAGGCCTTCGACGCGTTCCTGTTCACCGGGCTCGTCGTGCTCGTGGCCGCCGCTGTGCAGATCGCGATGCCCTTCGTGAAGCAGATCCTGACCGGCAAGACAGCGGCGCCGGGCGAGCAGTAGCCCCGCACTTCCTAGAATCGGCGGACTTGCGCCGCGTCGTCCCACTCCTGCTCGCCGTCCTGGCCGCGTCGCTTGTCGCCTGCGGCGACGACACGCCGGAGTCGACCCGCGTCCGCGGCGACACCCTCACCGTCTACGCGAGCCTGCCGGCGCATGGGGCCGAGGCCCGTGCCGGACGCGCGGCGGAGGTCGGGATGCGCCGGGCGCTCGCCAAGGCCGGCGGGAGCGCCGATGGCCGCAAGGTCGAGCTGGTCGCCCTTCCGTCGACGCGCCCCGGCGACGACACGTGGGACCCGGGGACGATCGAGTCGAACGCCGATCGCGCGGCCAAGGACCCGACGACGATCGCCTACATCGGCGAGCTCGACCGCGGCGCCTCGGCCGTGTCGCTGCCGGTGACCAACCGCGAGCAGATCCTCCAGGTGTCGCCGGCCGACACGCTGACCAGCCTCACGCGCCGGCCGCCGGGCCGCCCCCGCGCGGGCCCGGAGCGCTACTACCCCTCGCAGTTGCGGACGTTCGTCCGGCTCGTGCCCGAGGACCTCGGCGACGCGCGCCGCGTCGTCGCCGAGCTGCGCGCGCGGGACGTCCGGAGGCTGGCGATCGTGACCGGCGACGGCATCGCGGACCAGGAGTTCCAGGGGATGCTGCTGGGGCTGATCGGCACCGGCCGGCCGCACACCATCGACCGCTTCGACGCGCCGGACGCCGACACCGGTCCGGACAGCGTCGGCGACCTCGCCGACGATCTCGTCGACGCCGACCCGCAGGCGGTCGTCTACGTGGCGCCGGACAGCAGGGAGACCCGCGCGGTGAGCGCCGCGATCGGGACGCGCATGCCGGGCGCGATGCTGATCGCCGGCCCGGCGGCGGCGCGTCAGCACGGACTGTTGGCCAGATCGGCGCGTTGCGCCCGGCTGCTCGGCGGAGACGCGATGCGGCTGACGCTCGCCGCCATCGACAGCGCGGGGCCGGATCGGCGCGGCGTGGTCAAGGCGGCCAAGGCCGCGGCCAAGCCGGTCAGCGCTTGCCGGTAGCGAGCTCCAGCGCCCGCTCGAGGTCCGGCTCGCGGAACTCGTAGCCGAGCTCCAGCAGGCGCGACGGAACAGCGCGGGCGCCTGTCGTCACGATCTGGGCCATCTCGCCGTAGAGAGCCTTGACGGCGAGCGCCGGGACCGGCGCGAATGCGGGGCGGCGCAGAACCCGGCCGAGCGTCTTCGACAGCTCCGCGTTGGTCACGGGCTCCGGCGCGGCGAGGTTGAGCGGGCCCTCGGCGGCGGCGTTGTCGAGGCAGAAGATCAGCGCGCCCACGACGTCGTCGGTGTGGATCCACGGCATGTACTGTCGACCGCCGGCGACCGGGCCGCCGACGCCGAGCTTGAACGGCGGCAGCATCTTCTCCAGCGCGCCGCCGGAGTCCGCCAGCACGACACCGGTACGCGTCAGCGCGATCCGTGGCCCTAGATCGCTCGCCGCGCTCGCCTCGGCCTCCCACTCGACGCAGACCCGCGCGAGGAAGTCGTCGCCCGCCGGCTCGCTCTCGGTGACCGGCTCGTCGCCGCGCGGGCCGTAGAAGCCGCTGGCGGACTGCGATACGAGCACCTTGGGCCTGTCCCCGTCCGGCAACTCTCTCAGCGCGGCGACGAGGTTGCGCGTCGCCAGCACCCGCGAGTCGCGAATCTCGCGGCGCGCGTCGCCGGTCCAGCGCTGGGCGACCGGCTCGCCGAGCAGGTGGATGACACCGTCGCGGCCGCTGACGGAGTCGGGCGGCGGACGCTCGCCCTTCGGGTCGGACCACGTCGCGGCGATCGCACGGCCACCGAACAGGCGCTCCGCGCTGGCGGCCTCACGGGTCAGTACGGTCACCTCGTCGCCGCGGTCGAGCAACTCGTCGACCAGCGGGCGGCCGAGCATCCCGGTCGCGCCTGTGACGGTGACCCTCATCGTCAAGACCTTACGCGTGTCCGCGCCGACCGGATGAGCTAGGTGGGAAGGCTGAGCTCGGCGGTCTGGTCGTCGAGCCGGGCCGTGCCCTCGCGCTCCGCCTCTTCGGCGACCACGCGGGCGACCTCGCGGGCGACGTCGCGGTTGAACACCGAGGGGATGATGTAGTCCTCGGTGAGCTCCTCGTCGTCGATCGTCTCGGCGATTCCCTTCGCGGCGGCGATCTTCATCTCCTCCGTGATCTTGCGCGCGCGGACGTCGAGCGCGCCGCGGAAGATGCCGGGGAAGGCGAGCACGTTGTTGATCTGGTTCGGGTAGTCCGAGCGGCCTGTCGCCATCACACGCACGTAGGAGGCGGCGTCCTCCGGCTTGACCTCCGGGTTCGGGTTCGCCATCGCGAACACGAACGGATCGGGGTTCATCCGCTGCAGGTCCTTGGCGGTGATGATCCCCGGACCCGACAGTCCCACGAACAGGTCGGTGCCCTCGAGCACGGCGGCCGGGGAGCCGTCGCGGCGCTCCTCGTTGGTGTTCTCGGCCAGCCAGCGCTTCGGGGCGTTCATCGAGCCCGCCTCGTAGTCCTCGCGGCCGGTGTGGATCGCGCCGAAGCGGTCGCAGGCGACGAACTTCGAGATCCCGGCGCCCATCATGATCTTCGCGCAGGCCACGCCGGCGGCGCCGGCGCCGGCCATCGACACCGAGAGGTCCTCGATGTTGCGGCCGGTCAGGCGGCAGGCGTTCAGCAGCGCGGCGAGCACGACGATGGCGGTGCCGTGCTGGTCGTCGTGGAAGACCGGGATGTCGAGCTCTTCGATCAGCCGCTGCTCGATCTCGAAGCAGCGCGGCGACGAGATGTCCTCGAGGTTGATGCCGCCGAAGGTCGGGGCGATCAGCTTGACCGTCTCGACGATCTTGTCCGGGTCCTTGGTGTCGAGCGCGATCGGGAACGCGTCGACGTCGGCGAACTCCTTGAAGAGCATCGCCTTGCCCTCCATCACCGGCATCGCCGCCTCGGGACCGATGTCGCCGAGTCCGAGCACCGCGGTGCCGTCGGTGACGACCGCGACCGTGTTCGCCTTGATCGTGTACTTGAACGCCTTCTGACGGTTCTCGGCGATCGCGGTGCAGACCCGCGCCACGCCGGGCGTGTAGGCCATCGAGAGGTCGTCGCGCGTCTTCAGCGCGGAGGAGAGGCCGGTGTAGATCTTGCCGCGGCGGTGCAACTCGAAGGTGCGGTCCGTCGTCTCGACGAGCTTCGCCTCCTGGACGCTCTGGACGGCCTTGATGACGCGGCCGCGGTGGTCCTGGCTCTCGCAATCGATCGTGATCTCGCGGATCGTCCCGTCGCCGCCGGCCTCGACGGTGTCGACCGCGACGATCGCGCCGCCTACCTTCGAGATCGCCGCGGTGACCTTGCTCAACGTGCCGGACTCGTGCGGGAGCTCGACGCGCAACGTCAGTGAGAACTGTGCGCTTGGGATAGCCATGGGGGCGCCAAAGATATAGACCGGCCGACCTCGGCTCGGACCGCGCGGCTCAGTAGCCTGGGCGCGTGCCGCCGGAGTCGCCCAAGGAGCTGTTCCTGATCGACGGCAACAGCCTCGTCTACCGCGCCTTCTTCGCGCTGCCGGAGTCGATCGCGACGTCGAAGGGCCAGCCCACCAACGCGATCTTCGGCTTCGCCTCGATGCTCGTCAAGCTGTTGACCGAGTACGGCAGCAAGCCGACGATCGTCGTCTGGGACGCTGGCGCGTCGGGCCGCAAGGAGGTCTATCCGGAGTACAAGGGCGACCGGCCCTCGCGCCCCGACCTGCTGCGCGAGCAGTTCCCGCACTTCACGCCGCTGGTCGAGGCGTTCGGCTACATGAACGTCAGCTGCGAGGGCTACGAGGCCGACGACGTGATCGCCACGCTCGCCCGGCGCGCCCGCGAGCACGGGACCGAGGTGATGATCGTGACCGGCGACCGCGACAGCTTCCAGCTGATCGAGGACCGCGTGCGCGTGATGGCGACCGGGCGCGGGATCACCGACACGAAGATCTACGACGCCCAGGCGGTCGTCGACCGCTACGGAATCCCGCCGCGGTCGATTCCCGACTTCTACGGCCTGAAGGGCGACACGTCGGACAACATCCCCGGCGTCCCGGGCATCGGCGACAAGACCGCCGCGACGCTGCTGCAGGAGTTCGGCGATCTCGAGACGATCCTGGCCAGCGTCGACCAGATCTCCGGCGCCAAGCGCAAGGAGAACCTGACCAACCACGCCGAGGACGCGCGGATCTCGAAGCAGCTGGCGACCTCGATCCGCGACGTGCCGGTCGAAGAGGTCGATTTCGACGACCTGCTCGCCCGCGAGCCCGACCGCGCCCGGTTGCGCGAGGTCTTCCGCGAGTTCGAGTTGCGCGACCCGCTGCGGCGGCTCGAGGAGGCGCTCGGCGACGGTGAGGCGGCCGCGCCGATGCCGGCGGCAAGCTCGACCACTGCCGTGCGGGTGCGCAGGGCGGCGCCGGCCGAGCTGTCGGCTCTGACCGGCGACCATCTCGCGCTCTGGGCCGACCGCCCGGAGCCGCCCGAGGACCAGCTGCCCGGCTTCGGCGACGACGAGCCGCTGTCGTTTGCGGCCTATGGCGGCAACAGGGAGGCGCTAGCCGGCGAGGCGCAGACGCTCACCGAGGTCGTCGCGGCCTGGGGCGACCGGCCGCTGACGGCGCACGACTGGAAGACGCTGACGGTCTCCGAGCAGCCGGTCGCGTCGTGGGCGACCGCGGCCGGCACGGACGGCGCCGCGATCGCCGCGCCGCCGCTCGAGCACGACACGCTCGTCGCCGCCTACCTGATCGACCCGGCGCGGCGTACCTATCCGCTCGACGAGCTGGCCAGCGATCTCGGTCTCGGCGCCGAGATCCAGGGCGCCAAGGGCGAGGACCGCTCGAAGGAGGCGGCCGAGCAGGTCGTCCTGCTGCACGCGCTCGCCGCGAGCCAGCGCGAGACGCTCGAGGAGCTCGGGCTGACCCGGCTGCTGGAGGAGATCGAGCTGCCGCTGGTCGAGGTGCTCGTCGAGATGGAGCGCGCCGGCGTCCGGCTCGACGTCGCCCGCGTGCGCGAGATCGCGACGCGGATCGGCGACGAGGCGACCACGCTCGAGCGGCAGATCTGGGACGCGGCGGGGGAGGAGTTCACGATCGGCTCGCCCCAGCAACTTGCCGAGATCCTCTTCGTCAAGCTCGAGCTGTCGAAGAAGCGACGCGGCAAGACGGGCTTCTCGACCGACGCGCGGGTGCTCGCGGCGATTCGCCACGAGCACGAGATCGTCCCGATGATCGAGCAGTGGCGCGAGCTGACCAAGCTCAAGTCGACCTATCTCGACGCCTTCCCGGCGCTGCTCGGCGACGACAGGCGGCTGCGCACGACCTTCAGCCAGGTGACGGCCGCGACCGGGCGGCTCTCCAGCAGCAACCCGAACCTCCAGAACATCCCGGTTCGCACCGAGAGGGGGCGCGAGATCCGCGCCTGCTTCGTCGCCGAGGACGGCTGCCGGCTGATCTCCGCCGACTACTCGCAGGTCGAGCTGCGGCTGCTCGCCCACATCGCCGGCGAGGAGGTGCTGAAGGAGATCTTCCGCCGCGGCGAGGACGTCCACACCGCCACCGCCGCCTGGATCCTCGGCGCCGACGCGAGCGGCAAGGTCGACCCGGGCACGCGCTCGAAGGCCAAGATGGTCAACTACGGGATCGTCTACGGCCTGTCGGCCTTCGGCCTCGCCGACCGTCTCCAGATCCCGCAGGGCGAGGCGCAGGAGTTCATCGATCGTTACCTGGAGCGGTTCCCCGCGGTCAAGGCGTTCATCGACACGACGATCGAGCGCGCGACCGACGAGGGCTTCGTCGCGACGGAGTTCGGCCGCATCCGTCGCATCCCGGAGCTGCGCGCCCGCAACCGCCAGGTCCGCCAGCTCGGCGAGCGGCTCGCCGTCAACATGGTCATCCAGGGCACCGCCGCCGACATCATCAAGGTCGCGATGGTCAACTCCGTCCGTGCGCTGCGCGACGCCGGCCTGAGCACCCGTCTCGTCCTTCAGATCCACGACGAGCTGCTGTTCGAGGGGCCCGAGTCCGAGGTCGCCGCGGCGTCGGAGATCGTCCAGCGCGAGATGGCGGGAGCCTTCGAGATGGACCCGCCGCTGACCACCGACCTCGGCGTCGGGACGAACTGGCTCGAGGCGAAGTAGTGGACCGCTGGGTCGCGGTCCTCGCGATGGTCGCGGCTGGAGGGCTCGTCGCGATGCAGGCGCCGATCAACTCGACGCTCGGCAAGGCGGTCGGCACCTTCGCCGCCGCCTCGGTCTCGTTCGCGGTCGGTCTCGCCGTCCTCGTCTGCATCACCCTGCTGTTCACGAGCGGCTTCGGCGAGGTCGTCAACAGCGCCGACCTACGCTGGTACTACCTGACCGGTGGCCTGCTCGGAGCCGCCTACGTCACCACCGTCCTCGTCTCGGTCCGCACCCTCGGCGCCGGCGGCGTGACGGCCGCCACGATCGCCGGCCAGCTGACCCTCGCCGTCGTCATCGATCGCTACGGCTGGTTCGGCATCGACAAGCAGGGCCTGACACCCCAACGCGTCCTCGGCATCGCCCTCCTCGCCGTCGGCACCTTCCTGGTCGTCCGCGGCAAGTAACGGCGGTCGCCCTTGCGGCGTTACCCACCGCATAGGTGGGCAGTCCCACAAAGACGCCGTTGGTTAGGCGGCGGCTGAGGTAGGAATGGCGTTGCGGCGGGAGCGGGAGGGCGCGGCGGTGACGATGTCCGGGGTGGCGATGTTCCAGTAGTGGCTGAAGGACCACTCGAGGAAGCTGGAGCGATTGCCGGCCTCGATGATCCGCTGGGCCAGTCGGGGCTGGATGCGGGGGAGCAGCCTTTGGCCGCGGAGCAGCCAGGTGTACTTCCACTCGTGGGAGGCGCTGAAGGCGAAGTAGCTGCCGAGCGCCTGCTCGCGGGTCTTGTCGCCCTCGAGGACCGATCGCAGCTCGCGGCCGCAGGCGACGCCGAAGTAGAGGGCGGTGCGGATGCCCTCGGCGGTGAGGGGTAGGCAATGGCCGGCGGAGTCGCCGGCGAAGAAGATGCCGTCCTCGACCGCGTCGCGCAGCTTGTGGGGTATCCAGTTGCCCTGGAAGCCCACGGCGTCGGTGCCGAGGTCCTGGGCGAGCTTGACGGTGTTGTCCTTGACGTGGAACTTCGGATCGAACGATCCGACGCCGATCCGCAGCTCGTCGCCGGCGGGGAAGATCCAGCCGTAGCCCTCGGGGACGATCGAACGGTCGATCCAGACCTTTAAATCGGGGCTCTGGCCGGTCGGATGGACCTCGAGTCCGCGTGAGAGCGGGGCGTCCGGCGGCTGGTAGGCCGGGTCGTCGCCGGCGGCGAGCACGCGCCGCCAGCCGAGGCAGTCGACGATCAGCGGCGCGGTCAGGTCACCACGGTCGGTGTGGACCGTGTTGCCGGTGCGGCCGTCGACCTTGGCCGTCTCGAACTCGGCGTCGCCCTGAGCGGCGAGCAGCGAGCAGAGCTCGGGGTAGTCGAAGGTCGAGAAGGTCCACGGGATCGGCCAGCGGGTCGTTCCGTGAGGGGTGGCGATGACAAGCTCGGAGAACGTCTGGCGGTGCGCTCCCATCAGGTCGAGCGCCTCGAGCCAGCCGGTCGGGACGCCGCAGGCGGACGTCTGGCGCTCGCCGATCTCGTAGCGGTCGATCATCAGCACCCGCGCTGGCGTGCCGTCGGGGCGAGTGGTCCCGGCAAGCTCGCGGGCGATCGCGAGGCCGGCGAAGCTGGCGCCGCAGATCAGGACGTCGTAGTCCCCGGACAGCGGCGTGCGCTCCTCGCCGCGCTTGGTTGCTCTGACCGGCATCGGATGGGCAGGGTAGCCATCCCGCGCGAAGGAGCGCAGGATGCGGCTCGTGCGGTACGGCGCTAACCTACGCCGTCGCCAATGACCGATACCCAGACCCTAACTCCACCACGCCCCGTAGAGGGCTCCGACGGACTCCTACTGGAGATCGACGGACAAATCGTCCCCAACTACGACGCCACGCTCGTGCCGTTCGAGGAGGGCGACGTCGTAACCGGCAAGGTCGTCCGAATCGATCAGGACGAGGTGCTCGTCGACATCGGCTACAAGTCCGAGGGAGTCATCCCCTCGAACGAGTTGTCGATCCGCAAGTCGGTGGACCCCCACGACGAAGTGGAGCTGGGTGAGGAGGTCGACGCGCTCGTCCTCACCAAGGAGGACCAGGACGGCCGCCTGCTGCTTTCGAAGAAGCGCGCCCGCTTCGAGAAGGCGTGGCGCCGGATCGAGGCCGCCGCAGAGTCCGGCGAGCCCGTCGAGGGCAACGTCATCGAGGTCGTCAAGGGCGGCCTGATCATCGATCTCGGCGTGCGTGGCTTCCTGCCCGCGTCGCTGGTGGACATCCGCCGCGTCCAGGACCTGGACGAGTTCATGAGCCAGAAGATCGAGTGCAAGGTCATCGAGCTCAACCGCTCGCGCAACAACGTCGTGCTGTCGCGCCGCGCGGTGCTCGAGGAGGAGCGCAAGGAGGTCCGGCAGCAGATCCTGGACCGCCTGCAGCCCGGCCAGGTGGTCGAGGGCTCGATCTCGAACATCGTCGACTTCGGCGCGTTCGTCGACCTCGACGGCATCGACGGCCTTATCCACATCTCCGAGCTCTCCTGGAGCCACGTCAACCACCCGTCGGAGATCCTCTCGATCGGCGACACGGTTCCGGTCAAGGTGCTCGACATCGATCGCGACCGCCAGCGCATCTCGCTCGGCCTCAAGCAGACGCAAGAGGACCCGTGGCAGCGCGTCGTCGACACCTACAACATCGGCGACGAGCTCGAGGGCAAGGTCACCAAGGTCGTCACCTTCGGCGCGTTCGTCGAGATCATGGACGGCGTCGAGGGCCTCGTCCACATCTCCGAGCTCGCCCACCATCACGTCGAGAACCCGCGTGAGGTAGTCGAGCCGGGCGCCGAGGTGAAGGTCAAGGTGCTGGAGATCGACTCCGAGCGCCGCCGCCTGTCGCTGAGCATCAAGCGCGTCGCCGGCAACGAGCCGCCGCCGGATGCCGGAGGATCGACCGGGGGCAGCACGCTCGGTCGCGTCCCGGACCTCGGTCTGTCGGACGAGATGTTCGCCGGCCCGACCGTGACCGGTGCGGAGGACCTGCGCGCCGTGATGGTCGCCACGTCCGAGGCGACTCCGGAGGAGGGCGGCGCCGAGGCGCCGGCCGACGAGCCGGAGGCTGCTGCCGAGGATGCGGCGCCGGTCGACGAGGCTCCCGCTGAGGAGACGGCTTCGGCAGATGAGGCCTCCGTGGAGGAGGCTCCTGTCGAGGACGCCCCCGCTGAGGACGCTCCGGCTGAGGAGACCGCTTCGGCGGCCGAGGAGGAGGCGCCCGCCGAGGACGCCGCTCCGGCCGAGGAGGCTGCCGCCGACGACGAGAACGTCGCCGCGGCGGATGGCGAGGAGGCCCCCGAGGCCGCCGACGCCGACTCCGAGACCGACGAGGGCTAGGGACTGGACATGTCCGGCGCCGGGCAGGTCCCGTTCGTCGGACTGACCGGGGGCATCGGGTCGGGCAAGTCGACGGCGCTTGCCGCGCTGGCGGAGCTGGGCGCCGCGACGCTGTCGGCTGACGCGGTCGTGCACGAGCTGCTCGGCGGCGAGGAGCTGCGCGACGCGATCGTCGCGCGGCTCGGGCATGACGTCCTCGATTCGGAGGGGGTGGTCGACCGTTCGGCGGTTGCCGCTCGGGTCTTCGGGGAGGCCGAGGAGCGTGCCTGGCTGGAGGGCCTGCTGTGGCCGCGAGTAGGCGCCCGGATCGTCGAATGGCGGGCCGAGATCGACGCGAGCGAGCCGCGGCCGCCGGCGTCCGTCGTCGAGGTCCCGCTGCTGTTCGAGTCGGGGATGGACGCGGTGTTCGACACGACCGTCGCGGTCGTCGCCGACGAGCCGTTGCGCGCCGAGCGAGCCGGCGCCCGGGGCCATACGGCGGTTGCCGAGCGGGCGGGACGGCAGCTGACGCAGCAGGAGAAGGCCGATCGCGCGGGCTACGTCGTCCGCAACGACGGCACCCGAGAGGAGTTGAAGGCAGAGCTGTCCCACGTTCTTGCCACGATCAGGGACTAGACCTTGGCCTCCGCATCCGCCACCCGAACGCGATCACGCCGGCAAGAGTCCGCCCGGCGGTCGAAGCGAGCGCGAACGAAGAGATGGCGGCGGATCTCGGCGGTGCTCGTCGCGGCGGTGGTGGGCGCCAGCGTGGCGGCCGCGATCGGCGGTCTCGGACCGATCGGCGACGCGGTGCGCGAGATCACGCTGCCGCTCGAGCACGAGGACATCATCCGCCAGCAGTCGGCCGAGAAGGGCCTCGACCCGTCGCTGGTCGCCGCGGTCATCTACGAGGAGTCGCGCTTCCGCGACCAGACCTCCCACGCCGGAGCGCGCGGCCTGATGCAGATCACGCCGGACACGGCGGACTTCATCGCCCAGGACTCCGGCGGCACGGCGTTCACACAGGCGGATCTCGCGACGCCCCAGGTCAACATCTCCTACGGCGCCTACTACCTGCGCTACCTGCTGGGTCAGTACGACGGCGACGAGACGCTCGCGGTGGCCGCCTACAACGCCGGTGAGACGAACGTCAACCGCTGGATCGAGGAGGCCGGTGGAGTCGAGTCCTTCGACGCGTCCGAGGACATCCCGTTCCCCGAGACGCGCCACTACGTCCACAACGTCGAGGAGCGCAAGGGCGAGTACCGCGACCACTACGGCGACGAGCTCGGGCTCTGATCTAGGCCGAAGCGGCTGCTAGCTTCGATCGCCGTGCCGAAGTTCGAGCTCAACCCGATCTACACGCCGATCGCCAACCAGCCGGCGGCGCGCGACGCGCTCGCGGCGGGGATCGAGGCGGGCGATCAGTTTCAGACGCTGCTCGGCGTGACCGGGTCGGGCAAGACGGCGACGATGGCGTTCACGATCGAGAAGCTGCAGCGGCCCGCGCTCGTGATCGCGCACAACAAGACGCTCGCGGCGCAGCTCTGCAACGAGTTCCGCGAGCTGTTCCCGAACAACGCGGTCGAGTACTTCGTCTCGTACTACGACTACTACCAGCCCGAGGCCTACGTCCCGTCGTCGGACCTCTACATCGAGAAGGACTCCTCGATCAACCAGGAGATCGAGCGGTTGCGTCACTCGGCGACCGCATCGCTGCTCGCTCGCCGCGACACGATCGTCGTCGCGAGCGTCTCCTGCATCTTCGGCCTCGGCTCGCCGGAGAAGTACGACCGGATGATGCAGCTGTTCAAGCTCGGCGCGACGATCGACCGCGACGAGGTCCTGCGCAAGCTGGTCGACATCCGTTACACGCGCAACGACACGGCGCTCGCGCGCGGCAGCTTCCGGGTCCGCGGCGACGTGCTCGAGGTCTTCCCGGCCTATGCCGAGACCGCCTACCGCGTCGACCTGTTCGGCGACGAGGTCGAGGCGCTGCACGAGTTCGACCCCCTGACCGGAGAGCAGCTCGCCGAGCTTCAGCACGCGGCGGTCTGGCCCGCGACCCACTACGCGACCGACCAGAGCACGATCGAGCGCGCGGTCGGCGAGATCCGCGACGAGCTGGAGGGGCAGTGCAAGCTGCTCGAGGAGCAGGGCAAGCCGCTCGAGTCGCACCGGCTGCGCCAGCGGACCCAGTTCGACATGGAGATGCTGCGCGAGCTGGGCTTCTGCAACGGGATCGAGAACTACTCGCGGATCCTCGACGGCCGCGCGCCGGGCGACCGGCCCTACTGCCTGATCGACTTCTTCCCGGACGACTTCGTCTGCTTCATCGACGAGTCGCACCAGACGGTGCCGCAGATCGGCGGGATGTACGAGGGCGACCGCTCGCGCAAGCAGACCCTGGTCGACTACGGCTTCCGGCTGCCGAGCGCGCTCGACAACCGCCCGCAGAAGTTCGACGAGTTCCTGTCGATCACGCCGCAGATGGTGTTCGTCTCGGCGACGCCCGGCGACTTCGAGCGCACGCGCTCGGAGCGGCTGGTCGAGCAGATCGTGCGGCCGACCGGGATCGTCGACCCGGAGGTCGAGGTGCGCGAGACCAAGAACCAGATCGACGACCTGATGAACGAGATTCGCAAGCGCAGCGAGGCGGGGGAGCGGACGCTGGTCACCACGTTGACCAAGAAGATGTCCGAGGACCTGACCGACTACCTGATGGAGTACGGCGTCCGGGTTCGCTACCTGCACTCCGAGGTCGACACGCTCGACCGCATCCAGATCATCCGCGAGCTTCGGCTCGGTGAGTTCGACGTGCTGGTCGGCGTCAACCTGCTGCGTGAGGGCCTCGACCTGCCTGAGGTGTCGCTGGTCGCGATCCTCGACGCCGACAAGGAGGGGTTCCTGCGCGGCGAGACCTCGCTGATCCAGACGATCGGCCGAGCGGCGCGCAACGTCAACGGCAGGGTGATCATGTACGCCGACCGCGAGTCGGCGGCGATGCGCACCGCGCTCGGCGAGACCAACCGGCGCCGCGCGATCCAGGTCGCCTACAACGAGCAGCACGGGATCACGCCGGCGACGATCAGCAAGGGGATCTCCGACATCAGCGAGTTCCTGACCGGCGCCGAGTCGAAGGTGCCGCAGGGCCGGCGGCGCAAGCGCAAGGCCGACGAGGAGGGGATGTCGGCCGAGCAGATCGCGCGCACGCTGATCGAGCTCGAGGAGGAGATGCTGGCGGCTGCCGAGGACTTGCGCTTCGAGTACGCGGCCAAGCTGCGCGACGAGATCAAGGGCCTGCGGCGCGACCTGGACGCTCTGGAGGCCGGCGCGTAGCTCGCTTCCGCTGGCTACGATCAGCGACGTGAACGACGACCTGAAGCGGCTGGCGGAGAGCGCCACGCGCCTGGAGGATCAGGCGCGCGAGCTGCGCGAGGAGATCGAGCGCCTGATGGCGGCGCCGCTCGCCGAGGCGGTCGTCGAGGTCGAGGACCCCCTCGACGACTCCGAGGCGCGGATCGTCGCCTTCAGCATGGTGCTCGACGGCAAGCCGCGCGACGAGGTCGCCCAGCACCTCGCCGAGGACTTCGGGCTGACCGACAGCGGGGCCCTGCTCGACGATCTGTACGCGCGGGCCGCCCGCTAGGCGAACGTCTGTTCGCCCGGCTAGAATCGTTCGAGTGACGCCTCCGAAGACGGGCGGGGCAGCTGACGAGATCGTCGTCGCCGGCGCCCGCGAGCACAACCTCAAGGACATCGACATCACGCTGCCGCGCAACGCGCTGGTGGTGATCACCGGCCTGTCCGGATCCGGCAAGTCGAGCCTCGCCTTCGACACGATCTATGCGGAGGGCCAGCGTCGCTACGTCGAGTCGCTGTCCGCCTACGCGCGCCAGTTCCTCGGACAGATGGACAAGCCCGACGTCGACTCGATCGAGGGCCTGTCGCCGGCGATCTCGATCGACCAGAAGACGACCTCGCGCAACCCGCGCTCGACGGTCGGCACGGTCACCGAGATCTACGACTACCTGCGCCTGCTGTGGGCGCGGATCGGCCATCCGCACTGCTTCAACTGCGGCGAGCCGATCGCCGCGCAGTCGGCCGAGCAGATCGTCGACCAGGTGATGACCTTCGAGGAGGGCACGCGCTTCATGGTCGAGGCGCCGGTCGTGCGCGGGCGCAAGGGCGGGTACGGCAAGCTGTTCGACGAGCTGCGCGCCGAGGGCTTTACGCGCGTCAAGGTGGACGGCACGCTGCGCCGGCTCGAGGAGTCGATCGTGCTCGACAAGCGCTACAAGCACGACATCTCGATCGTCGTCGACCGGCTCGTGATGCGCCACGACCTGCGCAAGCGGCTCGCCGACTCGATCGAGACCGCGGTCGCCCACGCGGAGGGGATGGTCGACATCGAGGAGATCGCCCCCGATACCCCCTCCGGGGGCACAGGTGGCGAGGAGGGCAAGGTAACGACCTACTCCGAGCGCTTCGCGTGCCTGAATTGCGGCACCTCGATGCCCGAGCTCGAGCCGCGGATGTTCTCGTTCAACTCGCCGCACGGCGCCTGTCCGCGCTGCACCGGGCTCGGCTCGCAGATGGAGATCGACCCCGAGCTGATCGTTCCCGACCCGTCGCTGTCGCTGAGCGAGGGGGCGATCCTGCCGTGGTCGACGAGCGCGTCGAACTACTACGACCAGATGACCCAGGCGATCGCCGAGAAGTGGGAGGTCGATCTCGACACGCCGTGGGAGGAGCTCGACGAGGAGGTCCGTGACACGTTCCTCTACGGCACCAACGGCGACAAGATCTACGTCTCCTACAAGAACCGCTACGGCCGCAAGCGCTCCTACATGACCCGCTTCGAGGGGATCGTCAACAACCTTCAGCGGCGCTACAAGGAGACCGACTCCGAGTGGTCGCGCGAGAAGATCGAGGAGTACATGTCGGTGCGGCCGTGCCCGGAGTGCGAGGGCGCGCGGCTGCGGCCCGAGAGCCTGGCGGTCAAGGTCGGCGGCTGCGGCATCCACGAGCTGACGGCGAAGTCCGCACGCCGGTCGATCGAGTGGTTCGAGGAGCTGGAGCTGACCGAGACCGAGCGCCAGATCGCCCGGCTGATCCTGCGTGAGATCGACGAGCGGCTGCGCTTCCTCGACAACGTCGGCGTCGGCTACCTGTCGCTCGAGCGCTCGGCGGCGACGCTCTCGGGCGGCGAGGCGCAGCGGATACGCCTGGCGACCCAGATCGGATCGAGCCTCGTCGGCGTGCTGTACATCCTCGACGAGCCATCGATCGGGCTGCACCAGCGCGACAACGAGCGGCTGATCGCGACGCTGCAACGGCTGCGCGACCTCGGCAACACCGTGATCGTCGTCGAGCACGACGAGGGGACGATGCTGGCGGCCGACCACCTGGTCGACCTCGGTCCCGGCGCGGGCGAGCACGGCGGCGAGCTGGTCGCGCAGGGAACGCCGAAGCAGGTGATGAAGGTCAAGAAGTCGGCGACCGGCCAGTTCCTGTCCGGCGCGCGGTCGATTCCGCTGCCCGAGAAGCGCCGCGTGCCGGCCGGGGAGATCACGATCGAGGGGGCGTCGCAGCACAACCTGCGCGACATCGACGTGGCGATCCCGCTCGGCGTCTTCTGCTGCGTGACCGGCGTATCGGGCTCCGGCAAGTCGACGCTCGTCAACGAGGTGCTGCACAAGGCGGTCTCGAACCGGCTGCATCGGACCAAGAAGCGGCCAGGCGCGCACCGCGGCATCGGCGGTCTCGACGCGGTCGACAAGATCATCAACATCGACCAGTCGCCGATCGGTCGCACGCCGCGCTCCAACCCGGCGACCTACACCGGCCTGTTCGACTCGATCCGCGACCTCTTCTCGAAGACGCAGGAGGCGCGGGCGCGCGGCTACAAGCCGGGCCGCTTCTCGTTCAACGTCAAGGGTGGCCGCTGCGAGGTCTGCCGCGGCGACGGCCAGATCAAGATCGAGATGCACTTCCTGCCCGACGTCTACGTGCCGTGCGAGCAGTGCGACGGCCGCCGCTACAACCGCGAGACGCTCGAGGTCCGCTTCAAGGGCAAGACGATCGCCGACGTGCTCGGCATGCCGGTCGAGGAGGCGCTCGAGTTTTTCCAGCACATCCCGAAGATCAAGCGGCGCCTGCAGGCATTGCACGACGTCGGGCTCGACTACATCCGCCTCGGCCAGCCGGCGACGACGCTGTCGGGCGGGGAGGCGCAGCGGGTGAAGCTGGCGACCGAGCTGGCCAAGGTCGCGACCGGGCGGACGCTCTACATCCTCGACGAGCCGACGACCGGCCTGCACTTCGCCGACGTCGAGCGGCTGCTCGAGATGCTGCAGCGGCTGGTCGACAACGGCAACACCGTCGTCGTCATCGAGCACAACCTCGACGTGATCAAGACCTCCGACCGGATCGTCGACATGGGACCGGAAGGCGGCGAGGAGGGCGGACTCGTCGTCGCCAGCGGCACGCCCGAGCAGGTAGCTGCCACGCCCGGCTCCTACACCGGTCGTTTCCTTGCCGAGATCGTCGAGCCGGCGAAGGCCGCACCGAAGCGGCGACGGCCGCCACGCCCGAAGGTCGCGGCGGCCGCCTGACGGCCATCCGCCGCCCGGCACGCTTCGGAACGGCGAAGCGCGCCGGCGGTCAGGGCTGTGGCGCTTCTAGGGGGCGACGTTCGCGCAGATGGCCCAGACGCGCAGGCCGAAGGTCTGCGAGGCGCTGTTGACGGTACGTACCTCGCCATACCAGCTTCCCGTGCCGCTCGGGATCGACTCGTCGACGAACGCCAGGCCCTCGGCCGCGAATACCCGCACTCCGCCGCCGATCGCCTGCTTGCCCGCGGGGCAGTCGGCCGTCTCTGTCTTGGACGTCCCCGCGGAGGACGCGACGGTCGTCTCGACACGCTCCAAGCCGCTGAGGCCAGGTGCGCCCGTCGGTCCCTGGGCGCCCTGGGCGCCTAGGGGCCCTTGAGGGCCGGTGGCGCCGGCTTTGCCGCGCAGCGACGCGATGGTCTTGTCGTTGATGTCCTTGCCGGTGATCGTCTTGTTCTTGATCTTCTTGCCGGTCACGGCGCCGTTCTTGATGTCGCTGGTGCCGATAGTCGCGGCCGCGTAGCCGACACCGCCGAGCGAGACGAACAGGGCCATGCAGGCCACCACGAGAGCGGGTGAGGGTCGTTGGATGCGCTTGGGCACGTAATTCCTCCTGGTTAGAGCCAGCTTCTGCTGGCCGAGCAGGGGCGAGACTAGACCTGTGAGCGGACGGTGAGAAGCGCTTCGGATGAATCTTCTACGGCGCTCGTCGAAGTTCGTTCGGGGGCGCTCTGCGAAGCTGCCTGGCGTGGACCTGGAGACAGCACGAACCTGGTGGCGCAAGTGGCGCTGGTACGAGCGCGACTCGCTGCCCTGGCGGCGGCTGGCGATCCACCGCGAGCTGGCGCGGCGTGGGGCCTTCGCGCGCTGGCCGATTCAGGGCGAGGTGCTGGAGCTGCTGCGCGAGGGGAGGCTCGAGGTGGGAAAGGGCACGCTCTTCGAGCCCAACGTGTGGCTGACCGCGCCCGACCCGGCGCGGATCAGGATCGGCGCCGGGAGCTTCCTGAACATCGGCGTGATGGTCGCGGCGGTCGAGCTGGTCGAGATCGGCGACCACTGCATGTTCGCCAATGGCTGCTTCGTCACCGACGGTGCGCACCGCTTCGACGATCCGGACAAGCCGGTGCCATGGCAGGGCTTTACGAGCAAGGGACCGACGCGGATCGGCGACAACGTCTGGTGCGGGGCAAACGTCGTCGTGACCAGCGGCGTGACGATCGGAGAGCGGGCGGTGATCGGCGCCAACAGCGTCGTCACGAGCGACATCCCGCCGCGAACGATCGCGGCCGGAGCACCCGCGAAGGCGCTCCGGCCGATCGACTAGGGCTAGCCGCGGCTAGCAGATGACCGTCACGTGGAACGGGGCGTCGGTGATGCCCCCAGACTCGGTGCGGGTCCGGACGTCGATGGTGTCGTTGCCGGTGGTCGAAAGCCCCACCTGCGCGAAGCCGGCGACCGCGACGTCCGTGTCGGGCTGGTTCTTGTTTGCGATCCAGGCGCAGCCGCTGACGTCGCGGTTGAACTGGACGCGGACCCCGGTCGCCTCGGCGACCGACACGACGCCCTTGCCGCGCACCAGCGCTGCATTGCCGGCGCCGGCCGAGTCGGTCACGACCGCGTAGAGGCTCGATGCGTCGCCGGACGGTCCGGGGATGCCCTGTGGGCCCTGCGGTCCCTGCTGGCCGCGCAGCGCGTTGCGCGTGCTCTTCTTGATGTCCTTCGCGGCGATCGTGCCGTTCTTGACGTCGACGCTCTTGACCGAGTTGTTCTTGATCTGGGCCGAGCCGATCGTGGCGGCTGCGTAAGAGACGCCGCCCAGCGCGACGAACAGGGCGACCATCGCGATCAGCGAGGCCGGGCTTGCGTGCTTTCTGATCCTGCGGAACATGTCGACCTCCTGGTCGGATGGGGTGATTGACACCCGTCCAACCGTGGAGGTCGGCGCGAATTACGCGCGGGCTAGAAAAGATTCGTCTGGACGTGCTCCGGCGGCTCTGGATCGGCTTGGGGAGCGGGATCCGTCGGTACCGGGGTTTCCTCCTCCTGGGGCGGAGGACCCTCGGCGAGCAGCGCCGGAAGCTTCTTGAAGTCCTCGCGCAGGATCTCCTTGACGCTTGGAGTCCGCAGCCCAGCGGCGGGGTGGTAGATCGGGAAGATCTTCACCGTCCGCTGGCCCAGCCGGTGGACCTGCGGGACGCCGTGGACGCGGCTGATCCCGGTCTGGGATCCCGTCAGCAGCTTCGTCGAGAAGTTCCCGAGCGTGCAGATGACGGTCGGCTCGATCAGCTCGACCTGGCGGAACAGGTAGGGCTTGCAGGCCTCGATCTCGTCCGGCTGGGGGTCGCGGTTGCCGGGGGGCCTGCTTTTCAAGACGTTCGCGATAAAGACCTCGTCGCGCTCGAGGCCGTTCTCCGCCAGCAGCTCACTGAGCAGCTTGCCGGCGCGGCCCACGAACGGAATCCCCTCGAGATCCTCCTGAGCGCCGGGGGCCTCGCCGACGAACATCAGGTCGGCATTGGCGTTTCCGGCTCCGAACACGGCCTGGGTACGGGTGGCATAGAGCGGGCAGCGCTCGCACTTGCGCACCTCCTTGTAGAGCTCGACAAGCTGCTCGCGCCTCTGCTCCTCCGTCGCCATCGGCGATTAGCCTAATGAGCAAGGAGCGACTACCATTTGTCACGGCCGCTACCCGCTTGGGAGCGGACCACGATCAGACCGACCGGTACCCGCAGGGACTGGAACGGAATTGTCACCCACCAAACCCCCGGGCCACGCCTCTCCGAGCGTGGCGATCGTCGGCGCCGGCCGGCTCGGCTCCGCGTTGGCGCGCGCCCTGGGCGCGGCTGGGATCGACGTCGAGGGTCCGCTGGGTCGCGACGCCTCGGTACGGAGCGAGATCGTCATGCTCTGCGTGCCCGACGCCGAGATCCCGGAGGCTGCCGCTGTCGCCGGCGACGCGCGCTTCGTCGGCCATGTGAGCGGCGCAACGCCGCTGGCGGCCCTTGGCGCGGCTGAGGGATTCGGCCTCCATCCGCTGCAGACTTTCGCCGGCGGCGAGGGGCCGGAGGCCTTCGCCGGCGTCGGCGCCGCCGTCGCCGGGACGACCCCGGAAGCGCTCGCCGTCGCGCGCGACCTCGCACTGCGGCTCGGCATGGCGCCGATCGAGATCTCCGACTCCGAGCGCGCCGCGTACCACGCGGCGGCCTCGATCGCCTCGAACTTCCTCGTAACCCTGCAGGCCGCGGCCGAGCAGTTGGCGGCCGGCGCGGGCATCGCGCCCGACGACGCCCGCACCCTGCTTGCCCCGCTGGTCCGCAGCACGGTCGACAACTGGGCCGAACGGGGGCCGCGCGAGGCGCTGACCGGCCCGGTCGCTCGCGGCGACGACGCGACCGTCGCTCGCCAGCGCGGCGCCGTCGAGCAGCACGCTCCGCAGCTGCTGTCGCTGTTCGACGAGCTGGTCGCGTGTACCGCCGCGGTCGCCGCTGGAACCGCCCCGGCCGGCCAGGTGTCGCCGGGGGGGGACGGGGGGCGCGAGCCCCCCGACGGTCTCCGATGTGGTGGCGGCATGAGGACGGTCCGCACCGTGTCAGAGCTGCGCGCGGCGCTCGGCGCCAGGCGCGATGCGGGCCAGACCGTCGGCCTGGTGCCGACGATGGGCTCGTTCCACGACGGGCACCTCGCGCTGATGCGCGCCGCGCGCGAGGCCTGCGACTGCGTCGTGGTGTCGCTGTTCGTCAATCCGACGCAGTTCGGACCGACCGAGGATCTCGCCGCCTACCCGCGCGACGAGGCCCGCGACGCCGGACTCGCCTCCGCGGCCGGCGTCGACCTGCTGTTCGCCCCGCCGGTCGAGGAGGTCTATCCCGACGGCTTCGCGACCGCGGTTCGCGTCGACGGGGTCAGCGAGGTGCTCTGCGGCGACGCCGAACGCCGCGGTCGGGGCCACTTCGACGGTGTCACGACGGTCGTCGCAAAGCTCTTCAACATGGTCGGTCCGAATGTGGCGTTCTTCGGCCAGAAGGATGCCCAGCAGGTGGTTGTGATCGAGCGGATGGTTCGCGATCTCGACATCCCGGTGCGGATCGAGACCGTGCCGACCGTGCGGGAGCCCGACGGTCTCGCGCTCAGCTCGCGCAATGCCTATCTCGACCCGGCCGAGCGGGAACGCGCGACGGCCCTCAGCCGCGCGCTCGAGGCGGCCGAGAACGCGGTCGCTCGGGGCGACGTCGACGCCGCCGCCGTCCTTGCCGCGGCGCATGGCGAGCTCGACGCCGCCGGTATCGAGCCCGAGTACCTGGAGCTGCGCTCCACGACCGATCTTTCACCCGTCGAGCGCGTCAACGGCTCGACCCTGCTTGCAGTGGCCGCCCGTGTTGGGCGTGCACGCCTGATCGACAACACAGTCCTCCGACAAGGAGTCCTCCCCAGATGAGACGGACGATGCTTAAATCAAAGATCCACCGTGCAACCTTGACGGGCAGCGATCTCAACTACGTCGGCTCGATCACCGTCGACGCCGACCTGCTCGACGCCGCCGACATTCGTGAGCACGAGCTGGTCCATGTGCTCGACATCGACAACGGCGCCCGCTTCGAGACCTACACGATCGCCGGCCGCCGCGGCTCCGGCGACATGCAGGTCAACGGCGCCGCCGCGCGCCTGGTCCACACCGGCGACAAGGTGATCGTCGTCTCCTACGCCGAGTACCAGGAGGCCGAGCTCGAGACCTACGAGCCGCGCGTCGTCCACGTCAACGGCGCCAACGAGATCGTCACCGTCGACGACGCGGTAGCGGAGCTGCTGTCATGAGCGCGCATCCGAAGATCGCCACCGCTCCCGCCGCGAAGGGCAAGCCGCTGACCCTGTCGTCGCTGGTCGAGAAGAAGGCGCTCGGCGAGCCGATCGCGATGGTCACCGCCTACGACTATCCCGGCGCCCAGGTGGCCGAGGAGGCCGGCGTCGACATGGTGCTCGTCGGCGATTCGGCCGCCATGACGGTGCTCGGCTATCCCAGCACCGTTCCGGTCTCGGTCGACGAGATGCTGATGCTGACGGCGGCCGTGCGCCGTGGGCTGAAGACGCCGATCCTCGTCGGCGACCTGCCGTTCGGGTCCTACGAGGCCTCCGACGAGCAGGCGATCGCGACCGCCCAGCGGTTCGTCAAGGAGGCCGGGTGCGACGCCGTCAAGCTCGAGCGCGGCGGCACGTCCGTCGACCGGGCGCGGGCGATCGTCGGCGCCGGGATCCCGGTGATGGGACACGTAGGGCTGACGCCGCAGACCGCTACCGCGCTCGGCGGCTACCGGTCGCAGGGGCGCACGGCCGACCGCGCGCTCGAGGTGGCGCGCGACGCGATCGGGCTCGAGGAGGCCGGCTGCTTCGCGATCGTCTTCGAGGCGATCCCGTCGGACCTCACCGACGAGCTGATGCCGCGGCTGGAGATCCCGGTGATCGGGATCGGCGCCGGCCCGTCGACCGACGGCCAGGTGCTCGTGATGCACGACCTGCTCGGCATCTACGACGGCCACGCCGCGCGATTCGTGAAGCGCTACGCCGCGGTCCGCGACGAGATGATCGCTGGGGTCCGCGCCTACGCCGACGACGTGCGCAAGCGGCACTATCCGGCGCCGGAGCACGGCTACACGATGGCCCCCGACGAGCGGGCGCGGCTGCACGAACTGCTCGACGCGGAGGTTCGCGGGTAGCTACTTCTGGGCATGTCGCGGGTTGAGGAGTGGGAGTACCTGAACTCGACCCGAGGAGTGCCGATGTCCCGCAAGCGGAAGTTCGTGCCGTCGCCAGCAATGGCCGTGGCCCTGATCGCGCTGTTCGCAGCGCTCGGCGGTAGCGCCTACGCGGCGCTCGTCGTGACCGGCAAGAACGTCAAGAACGGCAGCCTGACCGGCGTCGACTTCAAGCAGCGGTCGCTCCACGGATCGAAGCTGCGGGCGGATTCGATCGGCGGCGGGTCGATCAAGGAGTCGACGCTCGGACCCGTCCAGGCACTGGCTCACCAGGCGGTCGTGACCGGCGCCGGCGTGCTGGCGCGCGGACGCGGCGTGAGCAGCGTCGTCCGTACGGCGGCTGGGCGGTATCAGGTGATCTTCGACCGCGATGTGCGCGGTTGCGTCTACAACGCGACGGTCGGCGACGTCAGCGCCGCTGGGCCAGGCACCGGCACCGCGTCCGTGGCGAGCAACGCCGCGAACGCGAACGCGGTAGACGTGCGAACGGTGACCTACAACGCCGGTGGGAACCCGGTCGACGAGAACAGGTCGTTCCACCTGCTTGTGAGCTGCTGACCGCGTGGGTCGTTCAGACTTCGACATGTGACTCTGGAGACCGATAGCGCCGCCGCCACGGAGGCGGCCGGCGCCGCTCTGGCCGCAGGGCTGCGGCCAGGCGACGTCGTGCTGATATCCGGCGAGCTCGGCAGCGGGAAGACGACCTTCGTGCGGGGCGCGTGTCGGGCGCTCGGAGTCGAGGAGCCGGTGACCAGCCCCACGTTCACGATCGGCCAGCTCTATGCCGGGCGTGTGGAGGTCGCGCATCTGGACCTCTACAGGCTGGACTCGCTGGCCGGGGAGGATCCGTCGCTGCTCGAGGACTACCTGACAGCCGACCGGATCGGCTTCGTCGAGTGGCCGGCGATCGGCGAGCCGGCGATCGTGGGGGTCGCGGCGCGGGTGACGCTGGAGCATGCCGGCGAGGACCGGCGCCGGGTGGAGATCGCGTGAACCTGCTCGGATTCGACACGGCGACCGCGGCAAGCGCGGCCTGCGTGCTGCGCGCGGACGGCGGGGCCTTCGAGGTCGAGCCGGCCGCGGCTCGACTCGGGCAACGGCCGGCGCACGCGGCGGAGCTGATGCCGGCGCTGGCGCGCTGCCTCGAGGACGCCGGGCTGAGCTGGGACGAGCTCGACGCGATCGCCGTCGGTGTGGGCCCGGGGATGTTCACCGGGCTGCGGATCGGGATCGCCACCGCGCACGGGCTCGCGGCAGCGACCGGGCTGGAGCTCCGGCCGGTGTCGTCGCTCGCGGCACTCGCCGCTGTCGCGAACGGCGCGACGCTCTCCGTCATCGACGCCCGCCGCGACGAGGTGTTCGCGGCGCTCTACGACGACGGCGAGCAGGTCTGGGAGCCGTTCGTGGCGGCTCCGGAAGCCATTGCGGAGCGGCTGCGCGAGCGCGGAATCAGCACTTCGGCTGTGGGGGACGGGGCGGTACGCTTTCGGGACGTCCTCGAGGCGGCGGGCGCCGAGGTTCCGGACGACGACTCCAGCTCCCACGTGGTGCGCGGTCTGTCGATCTGCCGGCTGGCGGCGACCGCGGCGCCGTCCCCCGTCGAGGCAGTGCTGCCGGACTATCTGCGCCTCCCGGACGCGAAGCCGAGAACACCGTGAGCCAACCGCTCGAAATCAGGCCCCTCACCTACGCCGACCTGCCCCAGGTGATCGCGATCGAGCGGCGCGCGTTCACGACCCCCTGGTCGCTGGCGATGTTCGTGCTCGAGCTGTCGAAGCCGACCGGGATCTGCCTGGCCGCGCTGCGCGACGGACGGATCGTGGGCTATCTCGTCTGCTCGCGCTACGTCGACGACTGGCACGTGATGAACATCGCGGTCGACCCGAGCCTGCTGCGCCAGGGCATCGCGACGACGCTGCTGGAGCGGCTGTTCGAGCAGGCTGACGGGCCGGGCGAGCAGTACACGCTCGAGGTGCGGCCCTCGAACGCGCCGGCGATCGGCCTCTACGAGCGGTTCGGCTTCCACACCGCCGGAAAGCGGCGCGGCTACTACCACGACAATCGCGAGGACGCCCTGATCATGTGGCGCAAGAGCGGCCGTGGAACGCACACCGCCGCCGCCGAGCCGCGGACCGGCGCGGCCGGCGGATGATCCTCGCGATCGAGACGAGCTGCGACGACACCTGCGCGGCGGTCGTCGGCCACGGCGGCGAGATGCGCTCCAACGCGATTGCCTCGCAGGGCCTGCTGCACGAGCGCTACGGCGGCGTCGTCCCGGAGATCGCGTCGCGCCACCACCTCGAGGCGATCGACGCGATCGTCTCCGACGCGCTCGAGGACGCCGGCGTGACGTTGGACCGGATCGACACCGTCGCGGTGACTCGCGGGCCCGGCCTGATCGGCGCGCTGCTCGTCGGCCTGTCGTCCGCGAAGGCGATCGCCGCCGCGCGGGGCCTGCCGCTGGTTCCCGTCGACCACCTGCACGGCCATGTCGTGGCCTCGACGCTCGGCCCCGACCCGATCGAGCCGCCCTATCTGTGCCTGGTCGCCAGCGGCGGGCACACGTTCGTCGCGCGCGTCGACGAGCCCGGCAGCTATGCGATCCTCGGCGAGACGCTCGACGACGCGGCGGGCGAGGCGTTCGACAAGGGCGCCCGGATCCTCGGGCTCGGATATCCCGGTGGGCCGGCGATCGACCGGCTCGCGGCCGAAGGCGACTCACGGGCGTTCGACTTCCCGCGCTCGCTGCCGGAAGGTCCGGCCGGCTCCGGCGGGCTCGACTTCAGCTTCTCCGGCCTCAAGACGTCGCTGCTCTACCGCGTCCGCGATCTCGGCGAGCAGGAGTCCGAGCGGCGCCAGGCGGACCTCGCGGCCTCCTATCAGGCGGCGATCGTCGGCTCGTTGACCGCACGCCTCGGGCAGGCGATCCGCCGCGAGGGGGTCCAGAACGTGGCGCTCGGCGGCGGCGTTGCGGCCAACTCTGGGTTGCGCGCCGAAGCCGCGCGGCTCTGCGACGAGCTCGGTGTGCGGCTCTGGACCCCCGCCCGCGAACTGTGCACCGACAACGCCGCGATGATCGGCGCCGCCGCCCGCTTCTCCCCGGCGCTCGCCTACCCGGACTACCTGGCGCTCGACGCCGCGGCGAGGCTGAGATAAGACGTGGGAGCGATGGCGACGGTCACCCTCTACGGCAAGCCGGGCTGTTGCCTCTGCGACGACGCGCGCGCCGCGGTGCGGGAGCTGCGCGAGCGCCACGGCTTCGACCTCGAGGAGGTCGACGTCTCGCTCGATCCACGCCTGCACCGCGACTATGGCGAGCGCATTCCGGT
Organism: Thermoleophilaceae bacterium; assembly: GCA_035630455.1. Lineage (GTDB taxonomy): Bacteria > Actinomycetota > Thermoleophilia > Solirubrobacterales > Thermoleophilaceae > JAAYBF01. The sequence continues at coordinate 29,917 of DASQKP010000001.1, read as the reverse complement.
TGTCGCCGTCGACGGCCAGGAGGCGTGCGAGTTGCATGTCGACAGCGCTGAGGTGGAGCGCCTGCTCGCTAGAGTGGCCGGGTCTTGAGCATCCAGGCCACCATGCGCGATCAAATGCCGGAGGACGATGCCGCGCGCGAACGCCTGTCGCTCGGCGTCGCCGCGCGCCTGTCGCGCTATCTCCAGGTGCTCACGCAGGCGCGCAAGATGGGCAAGGAGACGATCTCGTCGCAGGAGCTCGCCGACTACACGCACGTCAACTCGACGCAGATCCGCCGTGACCTCTCCGGCTTCGGCAAGTTCGGCAAGCGCGGCGTCGGTTACAACGTCGACTCGCTGGTCTCGCAGATCCGCAAGATCCTGCGTACCAGCGGCCAGCACAACATCGCGCTCGTCGGCGCGGGCCACCTCGGTCAGGCGATCGCCGGGTCCGACATCTTCGCCGACCATGGCTTCCGCGTCGTAGCGGTCTTCGACACCGATCCCGGCAAGGCCGGCAAGGCGATCAACGAGCAGCTGAAGATCCGGCCGATCGAAGAGCTCGAGAAGGTCGTGGGCACCGAAGAGATCGTCGTCGGGGTCATCGCCGTGCCGACCGACGCCGCCCAGGAAGTCGCGGACGTGCTCGTCGGAGCCGGTGTGAAGATTCTCTTCAACTACTCCGAGGCGCTGCTCCAGGTTCCGCCCGAGGTGACCGTCCACACCTCGAGCCCGGCCGTCGACCTGCTCTACGCGCTCTACTTCTACCTGACCTGACCATGCTGGACATGGCCCGCGCGCGCGAGGTCTTCGAGGCCTCCGATGACTTCACGGTCGGACTCGAGGAGGAGTTCCAGATCCTCGATCCGCAGACGCTGGCGCTGGCGCAGCGCTACGGCGAGCTGGAGGCTGCCGCGCGGGCCGACCCGGTGCTCGCGGACGCCGTCGCCGGCGAGCTGATCGAATCGGAGATCGAGATTCGCTCCGGCCGTGGGGAGACGCTCGCCGACGCAATCGCAGCCCAGCGCGAGGCACGGGCGCGGCTGTTCGGCCTCGCCGCCGAGCACGGCGCGCGCCTCGCCGCGACCGGAACCCATCCGTGGAGCCCCTGGCAGGACCAGCGGATCATCGACACCGAGCACTACCGCCGTGTCGAGGATGGGCTGAAGTACGTCGCGTGGCGCAACAACACGTTCAGCCTCCACGTTCACGTCGGCGTGCGTGGCGCCGATCGCGCGATCGCCGTCTGCGACCGGATCCGGGCGCTGCTGCCGGAGCTGCTCGCAATCTCGGCCAACTCGCCGTTCCTCGACGGCCGCGACTCCGGGCTGCACACCGTGCGCACCCAGATCTTCACCAAGAGCTTTCCGCGCTGCGGGATCCCCGATCCCTTCGGCGACTGGCAGACGTACGGCGACTTCGTCGACATGCTCGTCCGGACCAACTCGATAGTCGAGCACACCCAGCTCTGGTGGAGCGTCCGGCCGCACCACGCCTACGGCACGGTCGAGGTGCGGATCTGCGACGCCCAGTCCGACGCCGGGACGTCGACGGCGTTGGCGGGGCTGATCGTCTCCTGCGTCGCCCAGGCGGCGCTCGACTACGACGCCGGCGTCCCGTTCGCCGACCCGCCGCCACGGCTCGTCGAGGAGAACTTCTGGCGCGCGATCCGCTACGGGCTCGACGGCAAGATGCTCGACCTGGAGCGAATCGAGGAGTACCCGTCGGCCGCGATCGGCGAGCGGCTGCTGACCTGGACCGAGCCCGCCCGCGCCGCCCTCGGGATCGAGCCGCGGCTGGATGCCGAGAACGGTTCGCAGCGTCAGCGACGTCTGCTCGCCGGCGGTGCCACGATGCAGGAGGTGTTCGCCGCGGAGGTCGAGACGGCGAGCAGTACATACGCGAACCCGGAGGTCAGGGCATGAACGAGCAGAGTGGACAGCCACCGGCCGGCGCCGGCCCCGGAGCGCCCCAGGGACAGCCGACCGAGGCGGAGATGCAGGCGGCGCTCGACGAGCAGATGCGCAACATCCGCGTCGAGGACGTGGTCGTTCAGACGACGGTGACGCTCGTCAACCTCGGAGCGCGCCGGCTTGGTCTCGCCGCCGCTCCGGGCGAGGACCCGGGCGCCGAGCGCGACCTCGGCCAGGCGCAGATCGCGATCGAGGCCGTGCGGGCGCTGCTGCCGCTGCTGCCGGCCGAGGTCGGCGACCAGATCGCGCCGGCGCTCTCCCAGCTTCAGATGGCTTTCGCCCGCGAGGCGCAGGGTGGAGGAGCAGCCCCGGCGGCGGGCGAGCAGCCCGGTTCTCCGGCCCCCACCGGCGATCCCGAGTCAGACACGGCGGCCGCCGAGGAGGCGGAGCGCGCGAAGGCGCGGGCCAAGATCTGGACCCCTGGCAGCTGACCCAGGCGGCATTTCGCCGGGGCGGCCGATAGACTGCCCGCCGCTTTTCGAACGGGCGGCTGCTGCAGCTGTAGCAATCGTGCGCAAACGTCGCGCACGGCCCCCGAGCCCGCCCGATACCGAAATCCCTACGGAGGACTCCCTTGACCGACTTTCTCACCGACTACGGCGTACTCGTCGCGCTTGCATGCGCGGCCGCCGCAGTCGTCTATGGCCTGTTGACAACGCGCTGGCTGCTCGCCAAGTCGCCCGGAAACGACCGCATGCAGGAGATCTCCTTCGCGGTTCAGGAGGGGGCTCAGGCATACCTGAAGCGCCAGTACCAGATCATTGGCATCGTCGCCGTGATCCTGGCGATCATCCTGGCGATCGCGCTCGACATCGAGACGGCGATCGGCTTCGTGATCGGTGGCGCGTTCTCCGGCGCCGCTGGCTTCATCGGCATGAACGTGTCGGTGCGCGCCAACTCGCGTGTCGCCGAGGCGGCTCGTGGTGGCATCGGCAACGCGCTCAACGTCGCCTTCAAGGGTGGCGCGGTCACGGGCATGCTCGTCGCCGGCCTGGCGCTGCTCGGCGTCGCCGGCTACTACGGCATCCTGCGCCTCTTCGACGTCGATCAGAAGGACGCGATCGACGCGCTGATCGGCCTTGGCTTCGGTGGCTCGCTGATCTCCGTGTTCGCCCGACTGGGCGGTGGCATCTTCACCAAGGCCGCTGACGTCGGTGCCGACATCGTGGGCAAGATCGAGGCCGGCATCCCCGAGGACGACCCCCGTAACCCCGCGGTCATCGCGGACAACGTCGGCGACAACGTCGGCGACTGCGCCGGCATGGCGGCCGACCTCTTCGAGACCTACGCGGTCACCGCCGTCGCGGTCATGCTGCTCGGCGTCCTGACGTTCAACCAGATCGACGCGGTTGCCGTGTACCCGCTCGTGATCGGCGGCGTCTCGATCCTCGCATCGATCATCGGCACCTACGCCGTGCGCAGCGAGGCCGGAAACGTCGAGCGGGCGCTCTACCAGGGCCTGATCGTCTCCGGCGTGCTTGCCGCGATCGCGTTCCTGCCCGTGTCGCTGTGGCTGATGGATGACCTCAGCTTCATCCCCGACGCGTCGGACCTGCTGACCGGCGGCCTCGAGGCCGCGCCGTCCGGCATGGACATCTGGTTCTGCACCCTGATCGGCATCGGCATCACCGCGCTGCTGTTCGTGATCACCGACTTCTACACCTCGACCCGCTTCCGTCCGGTGCGCAGCACGGCGAAGGCGTCCGAGACCGGTCACGCCACGAACATCATCCAGGGCCTCGCCCAGGGCTTCCAGTCGACGGCCGCTCCGGCGATCGTGATCGCGATCGGCATTCTCGTCGCCAACGAGCTCGGCGGCATCTACGGCATCGGCGTCGCGGTCATGGCGCAGCTGTCGCTGACCGGCCTGATCGTCGCGCTCGACGCCTTCGGTCCGATCACCGACAACGCCGGTGGCATCGCCGAGATGGCGGAGCTCCCCGAGGAGGTCCGCAACATCACCGATCCGCTCGACGCGGTCGGCAACACCACCAAGGCCGTCACCAAGGGCTACGCGATCGGCTCCGCCGTACTCGCCGCGCTGGTGCTGTTCGCCGCCTTCGTGGAGGAGCTGACGGTCGAGGCCGACAAGAAGCTCGAGATCCTCGAGGGCTTCGACATCTCGCAGCCCGAGGTGCTCGTCGGCCTGCTGATCGGCGGCATGATGGTCTACCTGTTCTCGGCTCTCTCGATCGAGTCCGTCGGCCGTGCCGGCGGTGGCGTGGTCGAGGAGGTCCGTCGCCAGTTCCGCGAGAAGCCGGGCATCATGGACGGCACCGAGAAGCCGGACTACGCCCAGTGCGTCGGCATCGTGACCAAGGCCGCCCAGCGGGAGATGATCCTGCCGGCCCTGATCCCGATCGTCATCCCGGTCGTCGTCGGACTGCTCAGCTACCAGGCGCTCGGCGGCCTGCTGATCGGCGTCATCGTCGTCGGCTTCTTCGCCGCGGTCTCGATGACCTCCGGCGGCGGCGCCTGGGACAACGCCAAGAAGCTGATCGAGGACGGCGAGTTCGGCGGCAAGGGATCGCTGGCCCACGAGGCCTCGATCACCGGCGACACCGTCGGCGACCCCTACAAGGACACCGCCGGCCCCGCCATCAACCCGATGATCAAGGTCGCCAACATCGTGGCCATCCTGATCATCCCGTTCCTGGTCTAGACCGACCGGGAGCACCGATTTCGGCCAAGGGCCGCGGCGCAAGCCGCGGCCCTTCGTCGTTCTGGGGCGGGGTGGTTGACCGGCTAGGGATCGGCCGTGCTGGCCGCGGGTCCTGTCTCCGATTTTGGTTTCCGTGCTCGGCTCTGCGGCTCCGCTTGGGACTGCGCCCCGTCCCTGGCGCGGTTGTCGGTTGAGGGCTCTTGTGTAATCGACGGGAGGGGCTCCGCCCTAAGCTGCGCTCGCTGCGCCTGTGCGCGCAAAGGCAAAATCGTCGCCACCCGCGGACGTAACGTTCGTAACCCTCCTGTTACCCGGGCCGATCTAGCGTTCAGTGGATGGGTGGGCAGCCGGCCGCGGTTATCGAAGGCGCTAAGAAGCGGCGCTATGGTTTGTCTCCGATGGCAACCCAAACGGCGACGATCAGAGTGACGCGCGAGACCCGTGATCTACTTGCCCGTGAGGCGAGCGAACGCGGTGTCTCCCTCTCGGCGATGTTGGCCGATCTAGCGCGCGACATAGATCGAGATGCCGTCTTCCGCTCAGAGCGTGAAGCGACTCGAGCCGACGCGGACAATCCCGCCGCGGTCGACGAGGCGCGCGAGTGGGAGGCGACTCTCGGTGACGGAATCGACTGATCCCCGCCGAGGAGAGATCTGGCTCGTCGCGTTCGGCGCAGCCCGCAAGGGCGAGCCCGGCAAGAATCGCCCAGCGATAGTCGTGTCCGCCAACGAGCTCCTGACGGGCGTCGAAGACGAGCTGATCGTCGTCGTTCCGCTCTCCAGTTCCATAAAGCCATCACGGGCGCGTCCCGAGGTCTCGCCGGACGAAGGCATCGATGGCCCAAGCGCAGCCATTTGTCGCGGTATCCGCGCGGTCGCAAGACCGCGCTTACTGCGCCCCATCGGCGACGCAAGACCAGAGACCATTGCGGCAGTCGAAACGGCTCTCGCAACGATCCTCGGTATCGAGCATTGAACCTCTGGCGGCGGCGCTTGGGACAACGCCAAGAGCTCCCAATTGTGTGATGGCCTACCTTCGGACGCCGTAGCGCACCATTTCGGCGAATCCGTGCTCCAGCTCCTCTCGTGCGAGCGATACCTCAAGCCTGCCGATACCGCCTTTGATCCGTGTCTGGCCCGTGTCCCATGGGCAGCCAACGAAGGGTGCGGTCAACTGCCCGACATGCGGTGTCCTAAAGACGATCACGCCACCGTAGTACGAAGACTTCATCTGGATTGGACCTTCGTCGAGGTTGGCCAGCACGGCCAGAGCGCCGTTTGTGTCGGTGTCGCCTGCGGATGTCATGGCCCAAATCTCCGCCGGGTCGTCTCGACCACCCTCCGCCACCGCAAGGAAGCTGCAGTCCTCGACGGTCCAGTACCGCCGCAGCGGGTCGGCGATGCGGAAGGGAGCACGTAACCGCCCGCGGGCGTCCATGTCCGCGATGACTACGAAGTAGGAGATGTCCTCTACGTAGAGGAAGCGATCTTGCGCCGGCGCCCAATAGAGCGCCTCGTAGCCTCCTCCGACTCCGATGTCGTAGCCGCTGCGGGTGATCATGTCGTCGCAGTTCGCGCTGGCCAGAACCGGCACGATGCGCTCCAGGGCCTCTCGCTCGTCTGGGGTCGAGCCGGGATCGGGCGGCGTCATATAGCGACGCGCAGCCAGCTCATATCCACTGCTGCCAGAGCCGATGAACCACTCATCGCCCTCCGTGACCACACTCGGTGAGCCGCCGTCCCAATGAAAGCCGGTTGGCTCATCATCGACGACCCAGCCGACGAGTTTGAGCTGCTGCCCGTTCGAGAGTGTCGGATCACACGCTGAGAGCCACTGATCGACCTCCACGATCGTCGGCCTCTCGCTCAACTCTTGGCGCATCTGGTGGAGGACCGCCGTGGCGGCCACGAATGTGCCGGCCCACCCGACCGCCAGATTGTCGCGCACACGACTGATCTTCTTCCGGCCCCGGAACCGCTTGTCCCCGCGTGAGATCAGGAAATCGCCGATCAGGACCGGTATCCCAACAGGGCGATGCGCGGCGACGATCGTCATGTGAGTTCCGCCGCCAAGAGGTCCATCAAAAGGCTGTCGCGCCAGGGGCCGTCGGGGGCACACTCGGCTTTGCGGAGGAGGCCGACTGGTTTGAAGCCGATGCTGGCATAGGCCTTGATCGCATGGTCGTTCTTGGCGGAGGGGTCGATGGTGAAGCGGTGGTGGCCGCGCGCGTCGATGAACCAGCGGATCAGGAGGCGGAGGGCTTCGGGGCCGAGGCCTTGGTCCTGAAAGCCGGGGCGGAGCATGATGTCGAGGGCGACCTGGCGGTAGTCGGGCTCGGTCTCCTCGTGGAAGCAGACCCAGCCGGCGACGTTCTCGCCAACTTGGATCGCGAAAGCGCGACCCTCGTTGCGGAAGCCCTCGCGCTGGTGGTCGGCGTCGCTCGTATCGCCCCACCACTCGGCTATGCCGGGCTCGTAGACGGCGGGCAGGAGGATCTCGACGTCGTCGTCCGTCAGCGGACGCAACGTCAACCGCTCGCCCTCGATCACCGGCAAGTCCACGGCAGCCATTCTCGCAGCGAGCCAGTCTCAGCAGTACCTGGCTGTCAGCGAGGCTTCCGCGGGTGGCGACAATTTTGAGTTTGCGCGCGCAGGCGTAGCGAGCGGAGCTTAGGGCGGAGCCCCTCCCGTCGATTACGCCAAGAGCCCTCAACCGACAAACCGCGCCAGGGACGGGGCGCAGTCCCAAGCGGAGCCGCGAAGCCGAGCACGGAACCAAAATCGGAGACAGGACCCGCGGCCGGCAACGCCAGAGCCCTAGGTAGTCGGACTGCCAGCGCCTCCCAGGAGTAGCTTTCCCGCGTCATGGCCGAGTGGAGACCTAAGGCGGCGGGGCTGGAGCGGGTGCTCGGGTCGGGGGCGCTGTTCAGCACCGCGTACGGCAACGTCGGCAGCTCGATCTACTACGCGCTCGGGCTGGTGGCGGTATTCGCGCTGGGAATGACGCCGGTCGTCTTCCTGATCGCCGGCGTGATCTTCGTCTGCACGGCCGCGACGTATACGGAGGCGACGACGATGTATCCGGAGGCGGGCGGGTCGTCGTCGTTCGCGCGGCGGGCGTTCAACGAGTTCTGGTCGTTCTTCGCGGCCTGGGGCCAGATGCTCAACTACATCATCACGGTCGCGATCTCGGCGTTCTTCGTGCCGCATTACCTGGGGGTGTTCTGGGAGCCGCTGAGCGAGTCGCCGGGAGACGTCATCTTCGGCATCGGCGTGGTGATCGTGCTGGGGATCGTCAACGTCGTCGGCGTCAAGGAGTCGGCGGGCCTGAACGTCTTCCTGGCCCTGGCGGACTTCCTGACCCAGGTACTGCTGGTGATCGTCGGCATGGTGCTGGTGTTCTCGCCGGAGATCCTGACCAGCAACGTCGACTTCGGGACGTATCCGACGCTCGGCGACTTCCTGATCGCGATCCCGGTCGGGATGGTCGCCTACACCGGGATCGAGACGATCTCGAACATGGCCGAGGAGGCGAAGGACTACGGAACGACGATCCCGCGCGGTATGGGATTCGTGGTGGCGGCGGTGATTGCGATCTACGCGTTCCTGCCGGCCGTGGCGCTCTCGGCGATGCCGGTGGTCGACGGGACTACCGAGCTGGCGCTATCGAAGGAGGAGGGCGGCTACGCGGACGACCCGATCCTGGGCGTGGTGGCAAACCTTGACCTGGGAGCGTTTCAGGGCGCCGCTGAGATCTACGTCGGCGTGCTCGCCGCGACGATTCTCTTCATCGCGACCAACGCGGGCCTGCTCGGCGTGTCGCGGCTGACCTATTCGATGGGGCAGCACCGCCAGCTGCCGGAGGGGTTGCGCGCGCTGCATCCGAAGTACCGCACGCCGTATGTGGCGATCGGAATCTTCGGACTGATTGCCTGCCTGACGATCGTGCCGGGCCAGGCGGAGTTCCTCGGGACGATCTACGCGTTCGGGGCGATGTTGTCGTTCACGATCGCGCATCTGGCGGTGATCAAGCTGAGGATCAGCGAGCCGGACCACGAGCGGCCGTGGAGGGGGCGCGGCTCGATCCGCGTCAAGGGCTATGAGTTACCGCTCTACGCGATTTTCGGCGGAATCGGGACGGGGATCGCCTTCGTGGTCGTCAACGCGCTCAATCTGGCGACGTTGATCACCGGAACGATCTGGCTGGTGGTCGGAGTGGCGAGCTACGTGCTTTACCGCCGCAACCAGGGGTTGAGCCTGACTCAGACGGCGAAGATCGTCGTGCCGCTGCCGGCCGTGGAGCATGAGGTGGAGTACGAGTCGGTGCTCGTGGCGTTCGAGGATTCGCTCTACTCGGAGGAGGCGATCGCGACCGCGGCGAAGCTGGCGGCGCGAAGGCGGCGAGGGATCCACGTGCTGGTGACGGTCACGGTCCCGGCGAACCTGCCGATCGACGCGTCGATGCCGGCTCAGGAGGCGCGTGCACAGCAGGCGATCGACGAGGCACGGATACGCGGCGGGCGGCGCGTCACGGGGCACTGGGAGAAGGTGCGTGCGGGTGAGGCGGGGCGGCGAATCGTGCTGGAGGCGCGCGAGATCCGTGCTCGCGCGATCGTGATGGCGCTGCCGCCGCGACGAACCGGCTCGTCGGTGTTCGGACGCACGCTGGAGACGGTGCTGGCCGAGCGGCCGTGCCGGGTGATCATCGACTCCTCGCTACCGGTTTCGACGGCCAGGCTCGCGGCGTAGCATCGGAACCGTGACGGACGCGTACTCAAAGTCGCAGCGTGTGCTCGGTGGACTGCTGTCGGTCGTCGGCGTAGCGATGGTCCTCGCGACCTTGTCGCGCGGCGGCGGCCCGCTGGCGCTCGGAATGATCGTTGGCGTGCTGTTCGTCGCGCTCGGGGCGGCGCGAATTTGGCTCGTGCGCCCACGCGACGCGTCGCGCGCGGAGCTCGATCGGTGAGCACGAACGGGGCTGAGGGGGAGCGCCCGGCCGGCCGGATGCGCGCACGTTGGCGCAGTGGCTCCGAGGGGGCTGAGGCGCGGATCGAGCGCGGTCTCGGTGCGCCGGCGCTGTTCGCCATCGCGGCGGGCGCGGTCGGCTCGTCGCTCTACTTCGCGCTCGGAATCGTCGCCCAGGACGCGCTTGCGCTGACACCGCTGGCGTTCGCGGCGGCGGGCTTGTTCTTCCTGCTAACGATGCTCAGCTACCTGGAGGGCAGCTCGCTGCACACCGAGCGCGGCGGGGCGTCGATGTTCGCCCGCTACGCGTTCAACGAGCTTTGGAGCTTCATCGCCGGCTGGGCGATCCTGCTCGATTTCTTGATCGTGATGGCGCTCGGGTCGCTGGCGGTGTCGGGCTATCTCGGCGTCTTCTGGAGCGTCCCGTCGCAGGCGGGGTTCGAGCTGGTCGTCACGGCGGCGGTGCTCGCCTGGGTCGTCTGGTCGAACATCCGCGGTCAGACGGTCGAGCGCTACCGGCGGGTGCTTTGGGTCGTGCTGGTGACGGCGGTGCTGTCGGCCGGGATCATCGTCGTCGGCCTGTTCCAGTTCCAGGACTACGGCGCGCTGGTCGACTCGGTCGATCTCGGCGTGACGCCGACGTGGGGGGAGCTGACGCTCGGCGCGATCGTCGCCGGGGTGGCGCTGACGGGGATCGAGTCCGCGTCGGGCCTGGCGGGTGAGTTGAAGGTCGGTCGCCGCGGGCTGCGGCGGCTCGGCGCGGTCGCCGGAATCGGGGTCCTGGTGCTCTATGTGGGGATGGCGCTGGTCGCGGTGCTCGCCCTGCCGGTGGAGCACGGCGCGTCGGCGCTCAGCACCGAGTTCGTCGAGGCGCCGATCGTCGGCGTCGTCGGCCAGTTCGACCCGGACTGGCTGGGCGAGACGATGCGCTACGCGATCGGCGCGGTCGGGGTCGTCGTGCTGCTGCAGGCGGTCAACGGGCAGATGCTCGGCATCGGCCGCCTCGCCTACTCGCTGGGGACGAACCGCCAGATACCGAGCCTGGCCGCCCGGCTCGACGCCACCCGCGGCACCCCTTACGTGGCGATCGCGCTCGCCGCCGCGATCGCCTTCGCGCTCAGCTGCTCGGCGAACCCCGAGTGGCTGGCGGGGATCTTCGCCTTCGGGGCGACGCTGGCGTTCACGCTCGCGCACCTGTCGGTGGTGGTGCTCCGCTACCGCGAGCCGGATCGCAAGCGGGCGTTCCGAGTTCCGCTGAACATCCGCGTCGGCGGCGGAGACCTTCCGTTGCCGAGCGCTCTCGGAGCGGTCCTCGGCGCCGCGTCGTGGGTGACCGTCGTCGTGTTGCACGAGGGTGCGCGCTACGTCGGCGGCGGCTGGCTGCTCGCCGGCCTGGCGATGTACGTCATCTACCGCAAGGCCCAGGGCAAGTCGCTGACCCAGCGCTTCACGATCCCCGACACGGCGCTGAGCGCGGCCCGCGACACGGAGTTCGGCAGCATCCTCGTGCCGATCTTCGGCGAGCGGCTCGACGACGACATCGTCGGCACCGCCGGCCGGCTGGCTGCCGAGCAGGCCGACGAGGGGGAGGGCGTGATGCTCGAGGCGGTCTGGGTGTTCCAGATCCCGATGTCGCTGCCGATCGACGCGCGCGTGCCCGACGAGCGGATAGCCGCCGCGCGGGTGGCGCTGGCGCGCGCCAAGGAGGTCGGCGAGGAGTACGAGGACGTCGAAGTCTCGACCGCGATGGTGCGCGGACGCTCGGTCGGGGCGGCGATCGTCTCCGAGGCCAAGCGCCGCGGGGTGGAGGCGATCGTGTTGGCCGCGGAGGCGCCGACGCGGATCCGTGGCGGGGCGATGCTCGGCGGCCGTGGCATCGGCAGCGACCGCTTTGCGGGCGACTTCACGCGCTATGTGATCGAGAAGGCGCCCTGCAAGGTGATCCTGACCGCGCCGCCCGCTGACGACGAGCACGAGACCGCGGAGCACCGGGTCGCTTCCGACCCGGCCTGAGCAGCCTCGCTCAGCGCTATTGTGCGCCGAGTGTTCGTTCTAATAGTTGGTTGTGGGCGAGTTGGCTCATCGATCGCCAAGTCGATGCTCTCTGATGGCCACGAGGTCTCGGTCCTGGACGAGAACCCCGAGGCGATCGCCCTGCTCAATCGCGGCCAGGACCAGAGCTGGGAGGATCTCGGCGGGTCCTTCACGGTCGGCACGGCGCTCGAGATCGACGCGCTGCTGCAGGCCGGCATCGAGCGGGCAGACGCCTTCGTCGCGTCGACCAACGGCGACAACACCAATCTGGTGATCGCCCAGATCGCCCAGCGGCGGTTCGAGGTCGATCGTGTGGTCGTCCGTGTGCTCGACCCGGGCCGTGCCAAGTGGTACGCCCAGCAGGGCCTGCAGACGATCTGCCCGACCCAGACGGCGATCGAGCTGCTCGAGGCCGCCGTGCGCGGCCAGATCCGCTTCGAGGGCGTGGCCGGCTGATGTACGCCCTGATCGTCGGTGCGGGCAAGGTGGGCTGGAACCTCGCGCGCGAGCTGCTCGACAAGGGCCATGAGGTGACCCTCGTCGAGTCGAACCGACGCCGCTACGAGACGGTCGAGGAGGAGCTCGAGCACGCGATCCAGTACGGCGACGGGACCGAGCTGTGGGTCTTGGAGCGTGCCGGGATCGAGCGCGCCGACCTCGTCGTGGCGGTCACCGGCGACGACGAGGACAACATCCTGATCTGTCAGGTGGCGACCGAGAAGTACGGCGTCGACCGCGTCGTCGCGCGCTGCAACAACCCGCGCAACCTCCAGCACTTCGAGCTGCTCGGCATCAAGCCGGCGGTGTCGGCGACCGACCTGATCCTGCGACTGATCGAGCACGAGGTGCCGAAGTACGGCCTCGTCCACCTGCTCGACCTCAAGGAGGAGCGGCTCGAGATCATCGAGATGGAGGTCGGCGAGGGCTCGCCGGCCGACGGGGTCAAGGTCGCGGACCTCGGTCTGCCGGACGGCTCGTTGGTGATCTCCGTCCTGCGCGACGGCGGCGGGTTCGTTCCCGTCGGCGACTCCGAGGTCAGGGCCGGCGACGAGGTGCTGGTCGTGCTCGACATCGGGCTCGAGGAGGCCGTCACGCAGCGCTTTCTCGGTCGCTCCGAGGCGACCGCCTGAGGCATGGCCGAGCGTGAGGTCGACCATCTGCTGATCGGCGGTGGCCTGGCCTCCGCGAATTGCGCCCGCTGGCTGCGCGAGGCGGGCGGCCCGGACAGCTCGATCATGCTCGTCGGCCGCGAGCTCGACCCGCCCTACAACCGGCCGCCGCTGACGAAGGGCTACCTGCGTGGCGAGGAGAGCAAGGAAGAGGTCCTGTTCCGTCCCGACGAGTGGTGGCGCGAGCAGAGCATCGAGCTGCTGACGCGGACGACCGTGACGAAGCTCGACGTCGAGGCGCGCGTCGCGACGCTGTCGAACAAGGACACGGTGCGCTTCGACAAGGCGCTGCTCGCGACCGGGGCGAACGTGCGCCGGCTGCCCGTCGAGGGTGGGGAGCTGGAGGGCATCCACTACATGCGCACCTTCCTGACGTCTGAGGAGATTCGCGCCGACGTCGAGAACGCCGAGCGGGTGGTGCTGGTCGGCGGCAGCTACATCGGCTGCGAGTGCGCGGCGTCGATCACTGCCGCCTACGGCGCGCGGTGCTCGATCGTGATGCAGGAGTCCGAGACGTTCGACCGCCAGTTCGGCTCGAAGGTCGGCGGCTACTTCCATCGCGTGCTCGAGGAGCATGGGGTCGAGATCCACGGCAACGACGAGCTCGACCGCTTCGAGGGCGAGGACGGACGGGTCACCCGCGTCCACACCAAGGGCGGGCTCGAGATCGACTGCGACGCCGTGATCATCGGCGCCGGCGTGATGCCCGACGTGACGTTGGCGCGAGCGGCGGGGGTGGAGATCGGCGAGCGCGGGGGAGTGCGCTGCTCGTCGAGGCTCGAGACCTCGGTCCCAGGCATCTTCGCCGCCGGAGACATGTGCGAGTACGACAGCGTCGTCCACGGTCACCCGCTGCGCATCGAGCACTGGGACGTCGCTTTCAACCAGGGCAAGACCGCCGCCCTGAACATGCTCGGCCAGAACGTCGACCACGACGTGATCCCCTACTTCTTCTCCGACCTCGCCGACTGGACCTCGATGGAGTACGTCGGTCCAGGCCAGGGCGAAGCCGTCATCCGCGGCTCGCTCGACGACGGCGACTTCACCGCCTTCTACGTCGGCGACGGCGGCGCCGTCACCGCGGCGCTGACCGTCGGCCGCTCCGACGACCTCGAGCATGCCCGCCGGTTCATCAGGGACAAGGCCAAGCCCGACCCCTCAGCACTCGCCGACGAAGCGACGGACCTGTCGGCTCTCTGATCGGTCGGCCCCGAGGGGGGTCGATTGAACACAAGTCAGAGTTAGCTGGGGAGCAGGGACTCGAACCCCGATAACCACCTCCAGAGGGTGGCGTCTTGCCGATTAGACGACTCCCCAATGCGGGTAAGACGGTCACGCAGCATAGCGGGAAAAGGGGGTGGTTCCGTCCGCCGCATGACCTAGGATATATGCAGGTATGGATCGGCGGAGGGCACATCACGACTGGGACGAGATCCGCAGCTTCTACGAGGCGGGTCACAGCTCTGCAGAATGTCGTAAGCGGTTCGGCTTTGGCGGAAGCTCCTGGGATCGCGCGGTGAAGCGAGGCGACATCAGTCCGAGGCGCGGCGGTCAGGGGGTCGTCAACGATGAGCGTCGCGAGGCTGTGCTCGCGCTCGCCGAAAGCGGGCTGTCGCGGGTGGAGATGGCACGCCGCCTCGGGGTGTCCATCAGCACCGTCGCCTACTACGCGCGCACGCTCGGCTTAGAGATCGACGCGCGTTGCGCGAGGAGATACGACTGGCGGGAAGTCCAGCGCTACTACGACCGTGGGCACGGCGCGCGGGGTTGCATGCGGCACTTCGGGTTTAGCTCCGAGACCTGGCATCAGGCGAAGCTGCGGGGCGACCTCGTGGTTCGACCGCGTGCCGCGCCTATCTCGACGTACCTCGTCAAGGGGCGGCGGGTGGCACGGAACCATCTCAAGGGCCGGCTGCTTGCCGAGGGCTTCAAAGAGAATCGTTGCGAGGAGTGCGGGCTCGACGAGTGGTGTGGAAAGCCATTGCCGCTCGCGCTACACCACGTCAACGGCGATGGGGACGACAACCGGCTGGAGAACCTGCAGCTGCTGTGCGGGAACTGCCATAGCCAGACGCCGAACTTCGCTGCGAAGAACAAGGGCAAGCAGCGGAGGCTGCCGGCGGGGGCGATCTGGATCAAGAACGTGCCGCACCGGCGGCTGCCGGTTCGCGGCGTCGCTGTCTGAGGGGCGGCGCTAGGCCGCGGCCTGCTCGGCCCAGTCGCGGTAGAGGGCCGCGTAGGGGCCGTTGGCGGCGAGCAGTTCGCCGTGGGTGCCCTGCTCGGCGATGCGGCCGTGGTCGAGGACGACGATGCGGCCCGCGTCGCGGATCGTGGAGAGGCGGTGGGCGATGATGATCGCGGTGCGGCCGGCGAGCAGGCGGCGCAGGCCGCGCTCGATGCCCGCCTCGGTGTGGACGTCGACGTTCGACGTCGCCTCGTCGAGGATCAGGATGCGCGGGTCGGCAGCGGCGGCGCGGGCGAAGGCGACGAGCTGGCGCTGGCCGGCTGCGAGCTGGGCGCCACGCTCGCCGACCTCGGTGTCATAGCCGTCCGGCAACCGCTCGATGAACTCGTGGGCGCCGACCGCGCGCGCCGCCTCCTCGACGACCTCGGCGCGCGCCTCGTCGTCGGCGCCGAAGGCGATGTTGTCGCGGATGGTGCCTGAGAACAGGAAGCTCTCCTGGGGGACGATGCCGAGCTGGGCGCGCAGCGAGCGCTCGCGGACGTCGCGCAGGTCGTGGCCGTCGATCAGCACGCGGCCCTCGTTCGGGTCGTAGAAGCGGGCGACGAGCTTCGCCAGCGTCGACTTGCCGGCGCCGGTCGACCCGACGAGCGCCACCGTCTGCCCGGGCGGAATGTCGATCGAGATTCGATCCAGCGCGAGGCCCGTGTCCCCGTAGGCGAAGGAGACGTCGTCGAAGGTGATCTGGCCGCGGATCGGCGGCAGGTCGATCGCCTGCTCGGCGTCGCGGACGTCTGGCTCCTCGTCGAGCAGGTCGAAGATCTTGTCGAGGGCGGCCATGCCGGACTGGTAGGTCGTGTAGAGCTGGGAGAGCTGCTGGATCGGGTCGAAGAAGCTCTGCAGGTAGAAGACGAACGAGGCGAGCACGCCGATCTGGATCGCACCGTCGAGCACCTGGTTGCCGCCGTAGAGCAGGATCGCGGCGGTCGCTATCGCCGACAGGAGCTCGACCGACGGGAAGTAGGCCGCGTTGAGGTAGACCGTCTTCATGTTCGCGACGCGGTTCTCGTCGTTGAGGCCCGAGAACTGGCGCTGATGGCGCGGCTCCTGGCCGAACGCGCGCACGATCCGCACGCCTGACAGCGTCTCCTGGAGGTAGGCGGTGACCAGCGCGATCTTCTCGCGCGTCAGCCGGTAGGCGTCGGCGGAGGCGATCCGGAAGGCGACGCTGGCGGCGAACAGGACCGGGAAGACGAGGAAGGTGACCAGCGCCAGGCCCGGGTCGAGCGCGATCAGGATCCCGGCCGTAAGGACGAGGGTCAGCGTCGAGGCGAACAGGGTCACGATCCCGTCGGTGACGAGCGAGTCCAGTGCCTGGACGTCGTTGGTCAGGCGCGAGATCAGCACGCCCGACCGGTTGCGCGAGTAGAACCCGATCGACAGCGTCTGGAGGTGGGCGAAGATCCGCCGCCGCAGGTCGGCGAGCGCGCGCTGGCCGACCCAGCCGGTCAGGTAGGTCTGGGCATAGGTGCCGCCGAAGTTGATCGCGGCCGCCGCTACGAAGGCGATCGTGATCCAGGTCAGCGCGTTGAGATCCTTACCCTCGATGCCGACGTCGATCGCGCGGCCGAGCAGGTACGGCGGCGCCAGCGCGGCCGCCGTCGCCAGCGTCAATGCGACGAACATCAGGATCACGCGGCCGCGGTAGGGGCGCAGCAGGACCAGCAGCTTGCGCAGCTTCTTAGTGCGACCCCGCTCGCCGCGGACGATGCGCCAAACGTTCCGTACGCGCGTCACAGGCCGGCCACCTCCTGCTCCTCCTCGCGCCGCGTCAGGAAGACCTGGTCGGGCAGGCCGCGCTCGGCGATCTCCGCGTAGAGCTCCGACGCCGCGAGCAGCTCTTCGTGGCCTCCGTGGGCGGCGATCCGGCCGCCCTCGAGCACGACGATCTCGTCGGCGAGCGCCAGCGTCGAGAGGCGGTGGGCGATCACGAACGTCGTCCGGCCCTCCATCACCTCGCGCAACGCCGCCTTGATCTTGCCCTCGGTCGTCGCGTCGACGCTCGACGTGGCGTCGTCGAGGATCAGGATGCGCGGCTGGGCGAGCAGCGCGCGGGCGATCGCGACGCGCTGGCGCTGACCCCCGGAGAGCGTCAGGCCACGCTCACCGACGCGCGTCTCGTAGCCGTCGGGCAACTCGGCGACGACCTCGGCGAGTCCGGCGCGTCGTGCGGCATCCGCGACCTCCTCGTCGCTCGCGTCGGGCCGCGCGTAGGCGATGTTCTCGCGCAGCGAAGCGGAGAACAGGAAGGCGTCGTCGGAGACCAGGGCGACCTCGTGGCGCAGCGAGGCGAGATCGACCTCGCGCAGGTCGGCTCCGTCGACCAGCACCTGGCCGGCGGTTGGGTCGTAGAGACGCGGGATCAGGTTCACGAGCGTGGTCTTGCCGGCGCCGGTCGCGCCGACCAGCGCCACCGTCCGCCCGGCCTCGACCGTCAGGTCGATGTCGCGCAGGACCGGCTCGGCGCCCTCGTAGGCGAAGCCGACCCCGCGCAGCTCGACACGGCCGCCGCCCTCCGGGAGCGCGGGAGCCCCTTCCGGCGCGGTCAGCCGCGGCTCGCGGTCGAGGATCTCGAAGATCCGGTTGCCCGAGGCGACGGCGCGCTGCGCCATGCCGAGCGACACGCCGAGCATCCGCATCGGCCCGGTCAGCATCAGCACGTATCCGTAGAAGGCGACGAAGTCGCCGAGGCTGATCTCCCCGTTGACCACCTGGCGCCCGCCGACGATCACGATCGCCGCCAGCCCGAGCTGCGGCAGGAAGCCGATGTAGGGGTTGTAGAAGGCGCGCAGTCGGGTCGAGACCATCGACTGGTCGAAGACGCGCCCGACTGTGTGGTGGAAGCGCTTCATCTGGCGGTGCTCCTGGGCGAACCCCTTGACGACCCGCACGCCGGAGACGTTCTCCTCGGCGGCGGCGGTCAGCTCGGCGATCCGCTGCTGGACCTCCTGTGACGCCGGCCGGTTGAGCCGTCCGTAGCGGAACGCGACCCAGACGACCCACGGCATCGGGGCGAGCGCGACCAGCGCCAACAGCGGATTGACGAAGATCATCACCGCCGCCGCGATCACGATCGTCAGTGCCGCCTGCGCCATGAAGATCAGGCCATAGCCGAGGAAGAAGCGGACCGCCTGGAGGTCGACGGTCGCGCGCGACATCAGCTGTCCCGTCTGCTGACCGTCGAAGAAGCCCAGCTCGAGCGACTGCAGGTGGCCGTAGAGCATGTTGCGCAGGTCGAACTCGACCCCGAGCGAGACCCGGCCGGCGACCAGCCGCCGGACGACGCTGAACAGGAGCCGCAGCAGGCCGGCCGCGACGATCGCGCCCGCGATCAGGCCGAGCGAGTCGCCGCCGTCCGAGATGTCGTCGACCGCCTTGCCGATCAGCGGCGGGATCAGGATGCCGACGCCCATCGCGCACGCCGCGAGGACGAACGATGCGATCACCCCACGGCGGTAAGGCTGGAGGAAGCCGAGCAAGCGGCGGAAGACGGGCATCGCCCTTCACTTTACTTAGTGAAGCTATGGGCAGCGTATATCCGCTACCGGGCGAACTGCCGCGCGCACGCGGCGTGGCGGAAGTCGAAGATCCGCGCGAGGTCGCGCCGCACCAGCGGCGCCGCCAGCTCGCCGAGCGGCCAGAGCGGCAGCGCGTAGCGAACGGTGTCGCGCATCATGGTCGCGCCGTCGCCGTGCGGCTCGAACTCATGAGTGTGGTGCCAGAGCCTGTACGGGCCGGCGATCTGCTCGTCGACGAAGCGCTCGCCGGGAGCCCACTCGGCGATCCGCGTCAGCCAGTCGAGCGAGAGGCCGTGCAGCCGCAGGCGGTACTGGAGCAGCGTTCCGGCTCGCATCTCGGTGGGCGCGGGCGTGACCACGCGGAAGCCCAGCAGCGGCGGCGTGATCGCCTCCAGGTTGCGCGCGTCGGCGAAGAACGGGAACACCTCGCGCGGGGGGCGGGGCAACAGCTGCTCGCGTTCGAGGACATGGATCTTCATCGGGCGCTGTCACGGCCTTCGGTCAGGTCGCGCTGCTGACGCGGATCGCGTGGTCGATCGCCTCGGGGGCAAGCACCTTCTCGATCGCCATGATCGCCGCTCCGACCACGCCCGCGCCGTCCTCGAGTTGGCTCGGGACGACGCGCAGCTCCTCGGTCGCCAGCGGCAGCGAGCGTTGGAAGATCGTCTCGCGCACGCCGGCGAGCAGCTGTTGGGAAGCCTGCCCGACGTCGCCGCCGATCACGATCACCTCGGGGTTGAAGAAGTTCACGCAGCCGGCGAGCACCTCGCCGAGATCGCGGCCCGCCTCGCGGACGAGCTGGGTCGCCGTCCGGTCGCCGTCCTTGACGAGGCGGACGACGTCGCGGCTCGTGTCGGCCGCGATGCCCTGCTCGGACAGGCGGTGGGCGAGCGCCGCGCCGCCGGCGACCGCCTCGAGGCAGCCGACGTTGCCGCAGGGGCAGACCTCGTCGTGGTCGGCGAGCCGGATGTGGCCGATGTCGCCTGCGGCGCCCTTCGCGCCGCGGTGGATGCGGCCCTGGGCGACGATCCCGCAGCCGATGCCGGTGCCCACCTTCACGAACAGCAGGTGGCCGCGGTCGCGCCAATGGGTCCAGTGCTCGCCTAACGCCATGATGTTGACGTCGTTGTCGACGAGCACCTCGGCGTCGTAGCGGCCGGCGAACCAGTCGGGGATCGAGAAGCCGTCCCAGCCGGGCATGATCGGCGGGTTGGTCGGCTCGCCGCGGTCGAACGCGACCGGGCCGGGTACGCCGACGCCGATGCCGCGGACCTGGGGTGCGGTCCTGCCGCTGTCGGCCAGCAGCGTCGCGAACAGCCGGTCGACCACGGACAGCACCGCGTCGGGACCGACCGAGATGTCGAGATCCTCGACGGCCTCGGCGAGCGGCGCGCCGCCGAGGTCGAAGACCGCGAGACGCGAGTGCGTCACGCCGAGGTCGGCGCACAGCACGACGCCCGAACGGTCGTTGAAGGCGAGCGCCGCCGGCGGGCGGCCGCCGGTCGAGTTGTTGTTGCCGACCTCGTAGACGAGATCGTGCTGGAGCAGCGTGTCGATGCGCTGAGCGACGGTGGAGCGGGCGAGCCCGGTCTGGCGGGCGATCTCGGCGCGGGTCAGCGCGCCGGCGTCCCTGATGACTCGCAGCACCGTGCCAGCCGACGCCGCCTCTCCGGCCGGTGCCCGGGGCGGCGCCTCGCGGTCGTCGATGTTCGCGGCCACTGCCGGAGAGTAAAGCACGCTGCTCAAGCATCTTTTGCTTGACATTGGGTAAAAGTGGTGGGAACGTGCGAGCCATGGGTGCAGGCGCCCAACTGAGGGTGGGAATCGCGGGAACGGGCTTCATCGGAGCCGTGCACTCGCGGTCGGCCCGGCTTGCGGGGGGACGGCTCGTCGGAGTGGCGGCCTCGACACCGGACAGCACCCGCGCGGCCGTGACGCGACTGCGCGCCGAGCACGGCTTCGAGAGCGCCGAGGCGCTCGTCGAGTCCGACGAGGTCGACGTCGTCCACATCTGCACGCCGAACCACCTGCATGTGCCGCTCGCGCAGGCGGCGCTGCACGCCGGCAAGCATGTGATCTGCGAGAAGCCGCTCGCGCTCGACGACGACGGAGCGGCCGCGCTGGTCGAACTGGCCGCGAGGCTCGATCTCCATGGAGCCGTGCCCTTCGTCTACCGCTACTACCCGATGGTCCGCGAGCTGCGCGAGCGGCTGACCAATGGCCGCGGCGGGGCGCTGCGCCTGCTGCACGGGACGTACCTGCAGGACTGGCTGTCGCGGACCGACGACGACAACTGGCGCGTCGACCGCGGGCTCGGCGGCGACTCCCGCGCCTTCGCTGACATCGGCTCGCACTGGTGCGACCTCGCGGAGTTCGCGTCCGGCCACCGGATCGCACGCCTCTCCGCGCGCACGTCGACGGTCGTCGAGCAGCGGGCGCGGGCGGACGGCAGGGCCGCCTTCGAGCGTGGTGGCGGCGGTGGCCCCTCGCGCTCGGTCAACACCGAGGACGTCGCGCTGGTGCAGTTCGAGACCGACCAGGGCGCACTCGGCTCGGTAGTCGTCAGCCAGGTCTCGCCGGGCCGCAAGAACCGCCTCTGGATCGAGTTCGACGCCGCCGACGAGTCGCTCGCCTTCGATCAGGAGAGCCCTGAGCTGCTCTGGCGTGGCCACCGCGACGGCGCGGCGCTGACCTACCGCGACGCTGCCGTCCTGGCGCCCGACGCTGCCAGGCTCTCGACGCTGCCGGCCGGGCATCCGCAGGGCTACGCCGACTGCTTCGACGCCTTCGTCGCCGACGTCTACGCGGCGATTCGCGGCGACGGCCTGGCCGATGGCGTGCCGAGCTTCGCCGACGGCCGCCGCGCCGTTCGGATCACCGCCGCGGTGCTGGCGTCGGCCGCTGCCGGCGGGGCATGGACCGACGTCGCCGAGCACCTCGTGGAGGCGCGCCCGTGAAGCTCGGCCTGCTTACGGCGTGCATGCCCCAGCGGCCGCTGGAGGAGATCGCCGCCTGGGCCGGCGCCAACGGCTACGAGGCGCTCGAGCTGGCCGCCTGGCCGACGATCGGCGACCGGCCGTTCACGGCCTCGCACGTCGCCGCCGACGCCTTCGACGCCGCCGAGGCGGAGCGGGTCCGCTCGGCTCTGGACGAGCACGGCCTGACGCTCTCGGCACTCGCCTACTACGACAACAACCTCGACCCGGACCCCGCCGCGCGCGCGGCGAGCCACGCCCACGTCCGCGCGTGCATCGACGCCGCGGCGGCGCTCGGGGGCGTGCCCGTCGGGACGTTCGTCGGTCGCGATCCCGGGCTCAGCGTCGCCGACAACCTGCGCGAGGCCGAGCGCGTGCTGCCGCCGCTGGTCGACTACGCCGGCGAGCGCGGCGTCAAGTTGATGATCGAGAACTGCGTGATGGAGGGCTGGCACCCCGACGGCTACCCGGGCAACCTCGCCTACTCGCCCGAGCTCTGGGAGTGGATGTTCGGGCTGGGCCTCTATCTCAACTTCGACCCGTCGCACCTGCTCTGGCTCGGCATCGACCCGGTGGCGGCGCTGAAGCCGTATGTCGACCGCGTCGCGCACGCCCACGCCAAGGACGCCGAGACCTTCGCGGCGGAGCGCAACCGCTACGGCTTCTTCGGCCGCACGGCCACGCGCGCCGACGACCCGTGGGACATGGGTTGGTGGCGCTACCGAATCCCCGGGCTCGGCGAGGTCGACTTCGCGCGCTACGTCGACACGCTCTACGAGGGCGGCTTCGACGGCGTCCTGTCGGTCGAGCACGAGGACCCGGTCTGGGGCGGCAGTCCCGAGAAGGTCGAGCAGGGTCTGCAGATCGCCCAGCGCAACCTGCGACCGCTGGTGGTCGGCTGATGGCGGCGAACGCCACCGTGCTCGAGGTCCGCGGCCTGACGAAGGAGTACCCGGGCGTGCGCGCGCTCAAGGGGGTCGACTTCGACGTGCGCGCCGGCGAGGTCCACTGCCTGCTAGGCCCCAACGGCGCCGGCAAGTCGACGCTGATCAAGTGCGTCTCCGGCGTCGTCGAGCCGACCGCCGGCGAGATCCTGCTCGACGGCGAGCCGTTGCCGGTCGGCGACCCGGCGGCGTCGCTGGGGCGCGGCGTCGCGACGATCTATCAGGAGCTCGACCTCGTCGAGGACATGACCGTCGCCGAGAGCATCTACCTCGCCCACGAGCCGCGCCGCGGGCCATTCCTGAACCTGCACCAGATGCGCGCCGACACGGCGGCGCTGTTGGCGCGGCTCGGCCACGAGGGCATCTCGCCGCGCGACAAGATCGGCGCGCTGCGACCGGCGGCCCAGCAGGTCGTCTCGATCGCCCGCGCGCTCTCGCACGACGTGCGGATGCTGATCATGGACGAGCCGTCGGCGATCCTCGACGAGGGCGAGGTCGAGACGCTGTTCGACGTCGTGCGGCGGCTGACGGCCGACGGCGTCGCGGTCGTCTACATCAGCCACCGACTCGAGGAGATCCGCCGGATCGGCGACCGCGTGACCGTGCTCAGCGACGGCCGCACGGTCGCGACCGGGATCGCCGCGTCGACGCCGACCGAGCGGCTCGTCGAGCTGATGGTCGGCAACGTCGTCGAGCGGCTGTACCCCGACCGCCCGTCCGGGAACGGCGAGGCGATGCTGTCGGTGCGCGGGCTGCGACGGCTGCCGGAGGTCCGGGGGGCGAGCTTCGAGGTCCACGCCGGCGAGGTCGTCGGGCTCGGCGGCCTGGTCGGCTCCGGTCGCAGCGAGCTGCTGCACCTGATCTACGGGCTCGAGCGACCCGACGCCGGCGAGGTCTGGGTGGAGGGCAAGCGGCTGACGCCGGGCAAGCCGCGGGCGGCGATCGCCGCCGGGCTCGGCTTCGCGCCGGAGGACCGCAAGTCGCAGGGGCTGCTGCTCGACTGGAGCCTGACCAAGAACGTGAGCCTGTCCGACCTTCACCGCTTCGGTCGCGGCCTGCTCGACATCGGCGCCGAGCGGACCGCCGCGCGCGAGCAGCTGCGCGCGCTCAAGACGGTGCCCGACGACGGCGAGCGGATCGTGCGCGAGCTGTCGGGAGGCAACCAGCAGAAGGTCGTGCTCGCCCGCTGGCTGTTGCACGACTGCCGCGTGCTGCTGCTCGACGAGCCGACGCGCGGCGTCGACGTCGCGACCAAGGCGCAGCTCTATCGCGTGATCACCGACCTCGCGCGCGAAGGGGTCGCCGTGCTCGTCGTCTCCTCGGAGCTCGGCGAGCTGGTCGGGATCTGCAGCCGCATCCTCGTGATGCGCGAGGGCGAGCTCGTCTACGAGGTCGACGGCGCGACGGCGAGCGAGCGCGAATTGCTCCACCACGCGGTCGCGCCGACCGAGTCCACCGACCTGATCGAGGAGGTCCGATGACGACGGAGTCCCCACCCGAGGGCGGCGCGGCGGTGGTCGACGAGCCGCTCACCGAGCGCCGCCTGGGCGCCTTCCGGATCCAGGAGTACGCGCTGCTGATCGCCGTGATCCTGCTGTTCGTGATCGGGGCCGTCCTGCGCCCGGACAGCTTCCCGACCGTCGACAACATCCGCAACATGCTGACCCAGGCGAGCGTCGTCGGCGTGATCGCGGTCGGCATGACGTTCGTGATCGCCACCGCCGGCATCGACCTGTCGGTCGGCTCGATGCTGGCGGCCGCCGGGATGTTCGGCGGCATCCTCGTCGACCCCGAGGGCTCGACGCTCGTCTTCATCCTCGGCGCGGTCTTCTTCGCGACCGCGCTCGGATCGATCAACGCGATCGCGATCGCCTACGGGCGGGTGGTCCCGTTCATCGCGACGCTGGCGATGTTCTCGATCGCCCGCGGCATCGCGTTACTGCTCAACGACAAGCTGCCCGTCGGCTTGCTCGATCTCAACGGCGGATCGTTCGGTGACCCGGCGGCGTTCTCGCTGCTCTGGTTCGGGACCGGGCGGATCCTGGGAATCCCGATCTCGGTCTATGTCTTCCTCGGGATAACGATCGCCGGCTGGCTCGTCCTCAACCGCACGCGCTACGGCCGTTATGTCGTGGCCGTCGGAGGCAATCGCGAGGCGGCGCGGATCGCCGGCGTCCCGGTGCGACGCACGATCATGAGCGTCTACGTCCTGTCGGGCTTCCTGGTCGGGATCGCCGCGGTGCTGCTCTGCGCGCGCCTCGGCAGCGCCTCGCCGGTCAGCGGCAATCTCTACGAGCTCGACGCGATCGGAGCCGTGGTGATCGGCGGCACGAGCCTTGCCGGCGGCAAGGCGCGGATCGGCGGCACGTTCCTCGGCGTACTGACGTTCGCGCTGATCTTCAGCTTGATGACCCAGCTCGACCTCTCGACGGAGGTCCAGCAGGTGGTCAAGGGGGCGATCGTCCTCGGGGCGGTCCTACTGCAGCGGCCGGAGGCACGGCTGTGAGATCCAACGATGGAAGAGGGGTGGACCCATGTCGCTCAAACGACGACTGACGGTGGTTATGGCCGCCGCGCTGCTGGCTCTAGGTGGGGCGGCGTGCGGTGGAGACGACGACAACGACGACAGCGCCAACAACAACGGGGGCGCAACGACGGAGAGCTCGGGCCAGGGCGGCTCGAACGACGGCCCGGTGACGATCGTCGCCAGCGTGCCGCCGACCGACCACGGCTGGCTCGGCGCGATCTCCAAGAACGCCCAGGAGGCGGCGGACCAGTACGACGACGTCGAGTTCCGGTTGCTCGAGGCCGCCGACTCGGACTCGCAGGCCCAGCAGATCGAGCAGGTGATCTCCGAGAAGCCGGACGCGCTGGTCGTCCTACCTCAGGACGGCGAGGCGCTGACGCCGGTTGCACAGAAGGCGGAGGCTGCCGGCATCCCGGTGATCAACGTCGATCGGACGTTCTCCTCGCCCGACGCGGCGACGGCGACGATCCTCGGCGACAACTACCAGATCGGCGTGTCCGCGGCCGACTACATCGCGGACGAGTTGAAGTGCGAGGGCAACGTCGTCGAGATCCAGGGGCTCGCCGGCATCTCGGTCACCGAGGAGCGCAGCGAGGGCTTCGCCGACCAGCTCAAGAAGGCGTGCCCGGACGGTGGCGTCGAGGTGGTCGCCAAGCAGCCCGGCGACTTCAACCCGGACACGGGCCTCAAGGTGATGGAGAACATCCTCCAGGCCCAGGATCAGATCGACGCGGTCTACACCCACGACGACGACATGGCCCAGGGGGTCGTCCAGGCGATTCGCAACTCCGGTCGCGACGACGACATGTTCCTGACGGGTGTCGGCGGCTCGCAGGACGCGATGGCTCAGATCGAGGAGGGCGGCCTCTACCGCGCCACGTTCCTCTACAACCCGAGCATGGCGGCCTCGGCCGTCAACATGGCGCGCCTGATCGCTCTCGGCGAGGGCTTCGAGGAGCTCGTCCCGCCGGAGGTCCCACGCCAGGTGGTGGTGCCGGCGGCCACGGTGACGAAGGAGAACGTCGCCGACTACGAGGAGTACGCGTTCAACTAGAGCACGATCTCGCTTCCCGCCGGGCGCCGCGTGCGTCCGGCGGGGTTGCGGCGCGGGCGATAGCTCGGGGCGGACTCGAACCGCCGACCTCACGATTATGAGTCGTGCGCTCTAACCAGCTGAGCTACCGAGCCGTGGGCGCACGATTCTAGGGATGATGGGAAGCATGAGCGAGATCGCCGCGCCCGAGCTGCTGATGGCGGTTCCGAATGTCAGCGACGGGCGGCATGCGCCGCTGCTGGAGACGATCGAGCGGGCGTTCGCGCCGGCGCGCTTCCTCGACATCCACGCGGACTCCGACCACAACCGGTCGGTCTTCACGCTCGCCGCGCGGCAGGGCGAGCTGGCCGAGGGACTGGTGTCCGGCGCTCGCGCGGTGCTGGAGAACGTCGACATCACGCTCCACGGCGGTGTCCACCCGTATGTCGGGGCGCTCGACGTGCTGCCGGTCGTCTACCGCTCCGAGGAGCAGCACGGGGCCGCTTGCGCCGAGGTTCTGACGGCGGCCGCGAGGATCGGCGAGGAGCTCGAGCTGCCTGTCGTGCTCTACGGAGAGCTGGCGACCAGTCCGGCCCACCGCGAGCGTGCCGCGCTGCGCAACGGCGGCGCCGCTGCTCTGGCCCAGCGGATCGAGACAGGCGAGGTAGCGCCCGACTTCGGCCCGGCGCGCGCCCATCCGACAGCCGGGGTCGTGCTGGCCACGGCCCGTCCGCCGCTGGTTGCCTTCAACGTCGACCTGGCCACCCCGGATCTCGACGCCGCCCGGCGGATCGCCGCATCGATCCGCGAGTCGGAGGGGGGGCTGCCGGGGGTCCGCGCAATCGGCCTCTGGCTCGAGCACCGCGGCTGCGCCCAGGTGTCGACCAACGTCCATGACCACCGTGCGGTGCCGCTGCGCGAGATCGTGGCCGCGGTCGCCGCCGAGGCGCCGGTCGCCGAGGCCGAGCTCGTCGGGCTGGCGCCCGCCGCGGCGTTCGAGGGCTTCCCGGACGACGTTCCGCTGCGCGGCTTCACGCCGGAGCGGCACCTGCTCGAGAACGCCCTCGCCGCCATCGGCTGAACGGCGCTTCGGCCGACACGCCGCCCGGCTGGCGCTCGGATACGCTGCTTGGGATGGCTCAGACCAAGAAGAAGCGCCGCAGCAAGCACCGTGGGACGGCCGCGGGGAACATCGAGCGCTCGGGCCGTACCGGCAAGCCCCAGACGCGCGCCGACGCCAAGGAGATCGCCCGCCAGCGGCGTGCGGAGAAGCTCGACAAGCCGCCCGAGTGGAAGAGCACGATCACCCGCGCTGGCATCGCCGCGGTCGTCTTCGCGGTCTTGATCGTCGCCCTGTTCGGCCGCCCGGTCGCCTCCGGCCTGCTGCTCGGCGTGATCATGTTCGCCGTCTACGTCCCGCTCGGCTACGCGACCGACTCGGCGATCTACCGTTTCCGCAAGAAGCGCAAGCAGGCCCAAGCGGTCGATCGAAACGCACGGAAGAAGTAGGCGCCGTCGTGGACGTGCGCATGTTCAGCGTCGGGCCGATCCAGGAGAACTGCTTCCTGTTTCGCCGCGACGGCTCGGACCGCGCGCTGATCGTAGATCCGGGAGACGAGGCCGAGCGCCTGCTGGGCGCGATCGACGAGCTGGGCGTCACGCTCGACGGCATCCTGCTCACCCACACCCACTTCGACCACGTCGGCGCCGTCGCGCCGATCGCCAAGGCGACGGGGGCCGAGGTCTGGGTGCCCGAGATCGAGAAGCAGGTGCTGGCCGACATCGACAGCTACGTGCCGTGGCCGGAGTTCGGCCCGTTCGAGAGCTGGGACGCCGAGCACACGCTGACCGGCGGCGAGAAGCTAGAGCTGGCCGGCTTCGAGATCGACGTGCTGTTCACGCCCGGCCACAGCCCGGGCCACGTCACCTTCCACGTCCCCGACGAGGCGGCGATCTTCTCCGGCGACGTGCTGTTCCAAGGGTCGGTCGGCCGTACCGACCTGCCCGGCGGCGACCCGCGCGTGTTGATGCAGACGCTCGAGATGCTTGCCGAGAGGCTGCCTGACGAGACGACGGTCCATCCCGGCCACATGGGGATCACGACGATCGGCGCCGAGCGCGCATCCAACCCGTTCCTCGTCCCGTTCGCGCGCTGACGATGGCCGGCAAGAAGCTGCAGGCCCCGCGGGGCACCTTCGACGTGCTGCCCGACGACGGGCAGCGCAGGCGCGAGCTCTACCGCCGCGCCGGCTCGGTGCTCGGCCGCTACGGCTACCGGCCGTTCGAGACGCCGGTCTTCGAGGACACGGATCTCTTCGCGCGCGGGGTGGGGGAGTCGACCGACATCGTCCGCAAGGAGATGTTCACCTTCGAGGACCGTGGCGGCCGTTCGCTGACGCTGCGCCCGGAGGGCACCGCCGGCGTCGCCCGCGCCTACGTCGAGCACGGGATGCACAAGCTGCCGCAGCCGGTGAAGCTCTGGTACTGGGGACCGTTCTTCCGCCACGAGCGCGCCCAGGCCGGCCGCTACCGCCAGTTCGCCCAGGTCGGAACCGAGGCGCTCGGCTCCGACGACCCTTCGCTCGACGCTGAGTCGATCCTGCTGCTCGCCGAGCTGCTCGAGGCGGCCGGAGTCCGTGACGTGCGGCTGCGCCTGGCGAGCCTCGGCACGCTCGACGCGCGCGCCGTCTACCTCGACAAGCTGCGCGGCTACCTGCGCGAGCACGAGGGCGAGCTGTCCGAGGACGTTCGCAGTCGGATCGAGGCCAACCCGCTGCGCGCGTTCGACGCCGATCACCCCGGTACGCAGGCGGTGATGGCGAACGCGCCGCGGCTGCTAGACAACCTCTCGCCCGACGACGCCGAGCACTTCGCAGAGGTGCGCGCGCTGCTCGACGGCGCGGGCGTGTCGTACGACGTCGACCCGACGCTGGTGCGGGGCCTCGACTACTACACGCGCACGGTGTTCGAGTTCGAGAGCTCGCGGCTCGGCGCCCAGAGCGGCGTCGGCGGCGGTGGCCGCTACGACGGCCTCGTGGAGCAGCTCGGCGGGCCGGCGACGCCCGGCGTAGGCTGGGCGGCGGGTGTCGAGCGGATCCTGCTCGCCTCCGAGGGCAACCTCGGCGGCTTCCCACGGCCGGTGTTCGTCGCGATCGCCGACGGCGGCGACCGGCGTGCGGCGTTCGCGCTGGTGACCGCGTTGCGCGAGGCGGGGATTCGCACCGAGCTGGAGCAGGCGGGCCGCTCGATCAAGGGCCAGTTCAAGCACGCGGACCGTCTCGGCGCCAAGGCCGTGGCGATCGTCGGCGACGAGATCGAATGGAAAGACATGGGAACGGGAGAGCAGCGACCGGTGACGAACATCCAGGAGGCGGTACGGATTGCCGTGGGGCTCGACGCATGAGCACCGAGACGTTCGAGAACAAGTACCGGAACGCTTGGTGCGGTTTGGCCCGTCCCGAGCAGGTCGGCAAGGAGCTGCGCGTCGCTGGCTGGGTCCACCGCCGCCGCGACCACGGCGGGCTGATCTTCATCGACCTGCGCGACCGCACGGGACTCGTGCAGCTGGTCTTCCACCCGGAGACCGCCGCCGACGCGCACGCGATCGCCGAGCGGCTCCGCTCCGAGCACGTCGTCTCCGCGTCCGGGCAGGTCGTCCGGCGCGAGGAGGGCAACGTCAACCCGAACCTGCCGACCGGGGAGGTGGAGCTCAACGTGCGCGAGCTGGAAGTGCTCGCCGACTCCCAGACCCCGCCTTTCGAGATCGTCGAGGACGACCCGGTGGGCGAGGAGCTGCGGCTGCGCTACCGCTACCTCGACCTACGCCGCGAGCACATGCGCGACGCGATCGTCCTGCGTCACGAGGTCACCCGCAGGATGCGCGAGCGCCTCGGCGAG